>JBKJQW010000052.1:0-203750 GCA_046593715.1 Luteitalea sp. | reverse complement strand
TCAGGCCGCGACGTCCTCCGCCACCGGCGCCTTGACGAGCACGAGCTCGCCGTCGGCGGCGCTGACCAACACCGTGTCGCCCTCGCGGAAGTCGCCCTGGAGCATCGCCAGCGCCAGCGGGTCGACGAGACGCTTCTGGATGACGCGCTTCAGCGGCCGGGCGCCGTACACGGGGTCGTAGCCGAGGTCGCCGAGCAGTTCGCGGGCCTCGGAAGTCAGCTTGATGTCGATCCCGCGCGAGGCGACGCGCTCGATGACGAGGTGCGTCTGCAGCGCGACGATCTCGCCGATCTGCGAGCGGTCGAGGACGTCGAACTCGACGATGTCGTCGAGGCGGTTGATGAACTCGGGGCGGAAGTGGCCCTCGGCCCCGACCCGCCCGCCCGGGATGTTCGAGGTCATGATCAGCACGACGTTCTTGAAGTCCACCGTACGGCCCTGGCCGTCGGTCAGGCGGCCGTCGTCCATGACCTGCAGGAGGACGCCGAAGACGTCGGGGTGGGCCTTCTCGACCTCGTCGAGCAGCACGACGCAGTAGGGGCGCCGGCGCACAGCCTCGGTGAGCTGGCCGCCTTCGTCGTAGCCCACGTAGCCGGGGGGCGCGCCGACCAGCCGGGCCACGGAGTGCTTCTCCAGGTACTCGCTCATGTCGATGCGGACCATCGCGTCGGCGCTGTCGAACATGAACTCGGCCAGCGCGCGCGCCAGCTCGGTCTTGCCTACGCCGGTCGGGCCAAGGAAGACGAAGCTGCCGAGTGGACGATTGGGGTCCTGCAAGCCGGCCCTGGCGCGTCGGATGGCACTGGCGACGGCCTGAATGGCTTCGTCCTGGCCGACGACGCGCTGGTGCAACCGGTCTTCCATGTGCACCAGCTTCTGGATCTCGCCTTCGACCAGCCGGTTGAGCGGGATGTGCGTCCACTTGCTCACCACCTCGGCGATGTCCTCCTCGTCGACTTCCTCCTTCAGCATCCGCGGTGAGGACTGCGGGCCGTCGTGGACGGCATCCGCCGCGCTGCGTCGGCCTTCGAGCTCGGGCAAGCGCCCGTACTGCAGCTCGGAGGCGCGTGCGTAGTCCCCGTCGCGCTGCGCGTGGTCGATCTGCTGGCGCACCTGCTCGATCTCGCTCTTGAGCGCCGTGCTCGCCTGGATGGCCGACTTCTCCTGCTCCCACTGGGTGTGCAGCCGTGTGCGCTGCTCCTGCAGATCGGCAAGCTCACGTTCGAGCCTGGAGAGCCGATCCTGCGAGGCCTGGTCGGTCTCCTTGCGTAGCGCCTCGCGTTCGATCTCGAGCTGCATGATGCGGCGCGACACCTCGTCGAGCTCGGCGGGCATCGAGTCGATCTCCATCCGCAGCCGCGACGCCGCTTCGTCGATGAGATCGATGGCCTTGTCTGGCAGGAATCGGTCAGCGATGTAGCGATCACTCAGGACCGCCGCGGCAACCAGCGCGGCGTCCTTGAGGCGGACGCCGTGGTGCAGTTCGTACTTCTCGCGCAGGCCGCGGAGGATGCTGATCGTGTCCTCGACCGAGGGCTCGCCAACCAGCACTGGCTGAAAGCGCCGCTCGAGCGCCGCGTCCTTCTCGATGTGCTTGCGATACTCGTCCAGCGTCGTCGCGCCGATGGTATGCAGTTCACCGCGTGCGAGCATCGGCTTGAGCATGTTCGACGCGTCGAGCGAGCCCTCGGCGGCGCCCGCACCGACCACGGTGTGCAGCTCGTCGATGAACAGGACAATCTCGCCCTGCGCGTTGACGATCTCCTGCAGCACGGCCTTGAGTCGTTCCTCGAACTCGCCGCGATACTTCGCTCCGGCGACCAGCGACCCCATGTCCAGGGCGACGATGCGCTTGTTCTTCAGCCCTTCGGGCACGTCGCCGCGGACGACGCGCTGGGCGAGGCCCTCGACGATGGCCGTCTTGCCGACGCCGGGCCCGCCGATCAGCACGGGGTTGTTCTTGGTGCGGCGCGACAGCACCTGGATCACACGTCTGATCTCGTCGTCTCGCCCGATCACCGGATCGAGCTTGCCGTCCCGCGCGAGCACCGTGAGATCCCGACCGTACTTCTCGAGCGCCTCGTACTTGCCTTCCGGGCTCTGGTCGGTCACGCGCTGCGTGCCGCGCACCGAGGCCAGCGTCTGCAGCACCGCATCGCGGGTGGCGCCCACCGCCTGCAGCGCCAGGACGCCCGGCGTCGGTCCGCCTTCGCCGGCGATCGCCAGCAGGAAATGCTCGGTGCTCAGGTACTCGTCCTTGAGCTGCGCCGCTTCCTTCTCGGCCGCCTCCGTCAACCCGCGCATGCGGCTGCCGAGCGTCGCCTCGCTGCCCCCGTACGCCTTGGGTCGCTTGTTCAGGTCCTGCTCGAGGACGCGTCCGAGCGCTGCGGGATCGACCTGCATGCGGCGCAGCACGGCGGGCACGATACCGCCCTGCTGAGCCACCAGCGTCGATAGCAGGTGTTCCGGATCGACCTGCGAATGATTGAGTCGCGTCGCCAGGTGCTGGGCGGCGACGACAGCTTCCTGTGCCTTCTCGGTGAGTCGATTCACGTTCATGATTCCCCCGGGTCGATGTCAAGTCGATCGGTCAGGTCGTTGCTGGCCGTGCGGCGGGTCGGGCGAGCCCGACGTCTAGGCAGGCTGCGTGCGCAGCGCAGCCAGCGCTTCGTAGTGCAGGCGTTCCTCGGGCGTCAGCTCGGTCGGCACCTGCAGATCCAACGTGACCAGAAGGTCGCCGCGGTCGGCCTTGCCGAGCACCGGCCGGCCGTGGCCGCGTAATCGGAGCACGGCACCCGACCTGGCGCCGGCCGGCACCCTGGCCCGAATGCGCGTCCCAACCAGCGGCGACACCTCGATCTCGCCGCCGAGGACCGCGACCGGGATGGATACCGGCACGCGCGTGGCCAGGTCGTGGTCGCCACGCGCCTCGAAACGCGGGTGCGGTGCGAGACGCACCCGGAAGAACACATCGCCACCTCCGGAGGCGGCGCGCACCTTCTGGCCGTCGCGGATCCCGGCGGGGAAGCGCACCTCCAGGGAACGTTCCCCGTCCGGACCGCTGAGCGTCACCTTGCGCGTGGTGCCGCTGAAGGCTTCCTCGAGACTGATGGGCAGCTCGTGCTCCTGAGGCGCGGCCTGCGGCGACCGCCTGGCGCGGCCGCGCGGGGCACTGCCGCCCGTCGGGGGATCGCCACCGAAAAAAGTCTTGAAGAAGTCGGAAAAGGGGTTGGCGCCCTCGCCGAACATCTCCTGGAACTCGTCGGACGACACCGTACGGTAGCCGCCGCCAGCCCCGCCGGGCGCGCCGCCGCCGGGCCAGCCGCCTGCGCCGAACGGACTCCCTCCCGTGCGCGGGTCGTAGCCGGCCCTCTGGGCCTGCTCGTAGCCCTTCCAGTTGGCGCCGAGTTCGTCGTACTTGCGGCGTTTGTCGGCATCGCCCAGCACTTCGTAGGCCTCGTTGAGCTCCTTGAACTTGGTCTCGGCGCTGGCGTTGCCGGGATTCACGTCGGGATGATGCTTGCGCGCCTGCCGACGGAAGGCCTGCTTGATCTCCTTGGCGGACGCGGTCTTGGGCACGCCGAGCGTGGCGTAGTAGTCGCGAAATTCCATCCCGCCTCCGTAATCAGAGCCCGAGCAACGCGCTCAGGCGATCGAGTTCCTGGTTGAGTCGGCGCCCGGAGGCCCGCGACCAATCCGAGCCGCTGGCCAGGGGGCGGATGCGCTGCAGGACGTCCACCACTGCCAGCAGCCGCTGTACCCCCGCCAGGTTGATGCCGGCCTCGTCGACCAGATGCTTGATGATCCGCAGCCTGGCCAGTTCCTCGCGCGAGTACACGCGCATGCTGCCGAGGGTGCGGGTCGGCCGCACAAGCCCCAGGCGCTCGTACTTGCGCAAGGTCTGGGGGTGCATGCCGAGATGGCGCGCCGCCACACTGATGAGGAGGAATTCCTCGCTCGGCACGGGCGCCTCGCCGTGGGACCGTTCGCCACGCATTGACACACTCCGAGTGTAGGCCTTGATACGGATCGTGTCAAGGCAATGCCTCGCGGCGCCTCAACCTGAGCGGCGGCCGCCCGCGACCTGGTCATCGCGGTAGCCGCGGCAGCACGGTTGCCGCATACTTGATGTCTGCGCGCCCGTCCGACATCCCGTCCGGCGCCGCCCGCAGACGAGGCATCGTGGATTTCGCTCCGACAGACTTGCTGACCATCGGGCTCCTGGTGTTGCTCGAGGGACTGCTCAGCGCCGACAACGCTCTGGTCCTGGCCATCCTGGTGTTGTCGCTGCCTCGCGACCAGCAGCGCAAGGCCCTGCGGTACGGCATCCTGGGCGCTTTTGCGTTTCGGGGACTGGCGACGTTTTTCGCCGCCTTCATGATCCAGCTGTCATGGGTGAAGCTGGTGGGCGCGCTGTACCTGCTGTGGCTGCCGATTCAGCATTTCCGCAGCGGCGGTCACCAGGACCGAAGCGCCATCAAGCCGGCCACGAGCTGGTTCGGGCTCTCGGCCTTCTGGACCACGGTCATCAAGGTCGAGTTGACCGACATCGTCTTTGCCATCGACTCGATTCTCGTGGCCGTGGCGATGTCGCCCAAGATCTGGGTGATCGTCACCGGCGGTCTGCTCGGCATCGTCGCGATGCGACTGCTGATCGGCAAGCTGCTCTCGGTCGTGCAGCGATTCCCGGCGCTGGTGGACGGCGCCTTCGTGATCATCGCGTGGGTCGGGATCAAGCTGTTGATCGAGTACCTGCACCAGCTGGGATACGTGCATTTCGAGATTCCGAAGTGGCTGTCGCTTGGCCTGATTGTCGTCATCTTCGGCGGGTTCTACGCCTACGCGTGGTACCAGGGGCCGGTCGAGGTCGCCGAGGGCGCCGACGACGCAGCGGAGTTGCTGAAGGAGCCCACGGAATGATCGACATCCTCTATGAGCATCCGACCTGGTTCACGCGGCTGTTCGAGGGTCTCGAAGCGCGGGGCGTGCCGACTCGCCGCGTGCATGCCGCAGCGCTGAGCTTTCGGCCGGACTGGCGGCATGACGCCGATGCGCGGGCGACGGCGCCCGACCTGCTGGTCAACCGCATGAGCCCGTCGGCGGACCGCCGCGGCCATGGGCATGGGATCCTGGCGACGCTGCAGTATCTGGAGATGGCCGAGGCGGCGGGCCTCAGGGTGGTCAATGGAGCCAAGGCGTATGGCTTCGAGATTTCCAAGGTCCGGCAGATGGCGCTGCTGGCCGACCTGGGGCTGCCGTTCCCGAAGACCCACGTCATCAACCACCCATCGGAGGCCCTTGCCGCGACGGCGCAATTGCGGTGGCCGGTGGTCATCAAGCCGAGTGTCGGCGGCAGCGGCGCAGGCGTCCTGCGCCTTGACAGCGCCGACGACCTTCGGGCGGCAGTCGACGCCAACCAGCTCGACCTGGGGGTTGACCATCTCGCGCTGGTGCAGGAATTCATCCCGGCCCACGGCGGCCACATCACCCGGGTCGAAGTCCTGAACCACGCGTATCTCTACGCGATCGCCATGCCTGTGTCCGGACACAGCTTCAACCTCTGCCCGGCTGACGCGTGCGAACTGCCGCCGCCGGTGGCCCCCGACGCGTCAGCGGGTGCGGTGGCCCTGGGCGGCAACTGCGCCATCGCGCCGCCGGCGGGCACGCGCGCCGCCCTGGCCCACCCGCCGCGCGACATCGTCGAGGCCGTGGTGCGGATGACCGACGCGGCCGGCTTCGACGTGGGTGGCGTCGAGTACGTGATCGACGAGCGTGACGGCCAGCCGTACTTCTACGATCTGAATGCGTTGTCGAACTTCGTCGCCGAAGCACCTGCCGTGATCGGATTCGATCCGTGGGTGCCGTTCATCGATTTCCTGGTCGCGGCCGCTGCCGAGGCCAGTCCGCGTCGCCGCGTCAGCGCGGCGATTCAGTAGCTGAGTCGGGGGCAGACCCCGCAAGGAGTGGAGCACACCTATGCCGTACCCTGAATTCCTGATCGCGCCCATGCGCGAAGAACTGACCGACGTCGGCTTCACCGAACTCCGCACCGTGGCCGAGGTCGACAAAGCCGTGACCGAAAGCGGGACCACACTCGTGGTGGTCAACTCGGTCTGCGGTTGTGCCGCCGGCAAGGCTCGTCCCGGCATCGCCCGGGCGATGCAGCATGCGACCAAGCCCGATCGCGCGGTGACGGTGTTTGCCGGTGCCGACATCGAGGCCACCGATCGTGCCCGTTCGTATTTCACGGGCTACCCGCCCTCGTCGCCCGCCGTTGGCCTGCTGCGTGATGGCAAGCTGATTTACATGATGGAGCGGCACCAGATCGAGAGCAACACGGCCGACGGCATCGCCTCGGCACTGACGGCTGCCTTCGACAAGCACTGCGCGACGCAGACGGCCTAGGTCGCGGGGCAGGGCCCGGCGCTGGCCTGATAGGAATGCCGAGACCTTCCGGGTCTCAGGCATTCCGCCTCGGGCTGTCGTGCTGCGCGGTCATCGCTACGTCCCCGGCCGTACCGGCGGGGGCAGCTCAGTGGCGTTGGGCTGGTCGGGATGCAGCAGCGTGAGGGGGCGACCGCGCTTGTAGGTCTCCCAGGTCGCCATCACCATGTCGCCCATGGTGCGGATGAACGCGGGATGGGCGTTGGCGGCCGACGCGCGAGCCATGGGCAGGCCGAGGTCCGTGCAGGTCTGCGCGGCTTCGTAGTCCAGGTCGTACAGCACCTCGATGTGGTCACAGACGAAGCCGATGGGGCTGATGATGGCCGCCCGTAATCCTCCCGTGGCGTGCTCGGCGCGCAGGTAGTCGTTGATGTCCGGGTCCAGCCAGGGATCCTCCGGGCGTCCGCTGCGGCTCTGGAACACCAACGCCCACTCCCTGATGCCCAGGCGCCGTGCCACCTCGGCGCTCGAGTTGCGCAGCTGCAGCCGATACGTGTCGGCGCCGCTCATCGATGTCGGAATGCTGTGGGCCGTGAACACCAGTCGTGCCTCGGCCTGCAATTCGGCCGGCAGCTGGTCGCGGGCGCGAACCACGTGGTCGGCCACCGCCGTGAGGAAGCCGTCGTGCAGATGCCAGTCTCCGACGTAGGTCACCTCGACGGGCCGGCGGCCAGCGGCGAACACTTCCTGGCGGGCCTGCAGGACGTTCTGCTTGTACTGCGTGCAGCTTGAATAGGACCGGTGCGCCGCGGCCAGCACGCCGATGGCTCGACCGATGCCGTCCTCTGCCATCTGTGCCAGCACATCGGGGAGCAGGGGAGCCCAGTTGCGCATGCCCACGTACACTGGCACGTCCAGGCCGCGGCCGGCCAGGTGCCGGCGCAGCGCCTCGGCCTGTTCGGACGTGTACCGGGTGAGTGGGGATACCCCTCCGAACCGCTCGTAATGGTGGGCCACTTCCTCGATGCGCTGGGGTGGGATGCGACGTCCCCGCAGCACGTTGGCCAGAAAAGGACGGATGTCGTCCAGGCCCTGTGGGCCTCCGAACGAGACGAGCAGCACGGCGTCAAACGGCGATGGCATGGCGGTTCTGATCATAGACTCCGTGCAGCCCGGCGCTGATTCATCCAGGACTCAAACCTTCCTCGGCCCGACACCGCGAACCTTATGAGTACGATTCTTCTTACTAATGACGATGGCGTCGAGTCCGAGGGACTGCATGCCCTGGCAAGGGCGCTCCGGCCGCTGGGCCGGGTGGTCGTGTGCGCGCCGGTCGGCGAGGCCAGTGCCATCGGACACGCCCTGACGCTGGCCCGGCCGCTGCGGCTCAAGGACATCTCCGAGGACGTCCACGCCGTCGATGGAACGCCCGCCGACTGCATCAACATCGCGGTCTCCGAACTGCTGGGCGGCCAGCTGCCGGACCTGGTGATCGCCGGCATCAACAAAGGCTGGAACGTCGGCGATGACGTGACCTATTCGGGGACGGTCGGCGGGGCCCTCGAGGGCGTGCTGATGGGGGTGCCGGCGGTGGCGGTCTCGCTGCAGCGCGCGGTCGAGTACGACTTCGGCCCGGCGGCAGCCGTCGGGGCCGCGGTGGCCGGCGAGGTGCTGGCGCATGGACTGCCGACGCGGGTGCTGCTCAACGTCAACGTGCCGCACGGGACGCCGTCGGGCTGGGCCACCACGATTCAGGCCGCCCGCACGCACACCACCAACGTCGTGCGGCGCGACGACCCGTGGGGGCGGCGGTACTTCTGGCTGGATGAGGGGCGCGTCGAGTGGGCGCCGCGGCGCGACACGGACTCGGAAGCCGTCCGGTCGGGTCTGATCTCGGTCACGCCCCTGCATGCCGACCTGACGGCCCATGCCGCCTTGGCTGGGACGACCATGATGGTGGCCCGGTTGACCGGGCAGCGTCAGGCCTTGTAGTTCACGAGCTGACCCTTACCCGAGACTCCGGCGCCTTCGATGAGCCGGACGATGGCCGCGGCCTCGCGCTGCTTCTCCTGCAGCGCCTTGCCCATCGCCAGGGTCGTGCGATCGGTGCCTGGCGCGCCGGTAGGGGGCGTAGAAGGGATCGCGCTCATACGAGGGTCATCGGCGGGCCGCGCCCAAACGTGAGCGGCGAGCACCGTGCGGTCACGCGGCCCTCTCGGGATTGCGGCGCTTCAGGACTCGTTGTAGACTCTTCGAGTTGTCGGGGCGTGGCTCAGCCTGGTAGAGCGCTCGGTTCGGGACCGAGAGGTCGGAGGTTCGAATCCTCTCGCCCCGACCAAAGATTTGCAGAGGCCGGATCCCTTCGGGAACCGGCCTCTTTCACGTTAGGGGTTACGGCCACCCGCGCCTGAGCGGATGGGCCCGCGCGGTCGAGGTTGTCCATACGAGGCGTCCGTGGTCGACGGCAGCATCCGATTGCGCGGTCTCTGCGTTGGTCAGAGCGCCGAGTTCGGCCTGACCATGAGCGGTCCGTCGCGGGGTCAACAATTGACACGACGTCGGCCACGCGCCATTCTCCCTTGTCCGAACATGCTCGGCCAGCCGCGTCCACGCCTCACGGCGCTGTCAGCGGCTTTCCACCCGATGCGTCGGGCATGGATGGCAGGCGCGTTTGTCCCTCGCGCTGACCCCGCGGACATTAGGGAATTTCTCCCAAAGGAGACGCGATGCTCACGAACGTCCTGTCACGACCTGGCCCGGCCAGGCGCGGTGGCCTCGGCACCGCCATGCTCGGCGCCGCGCTGGTCGCAGCTCTTGTCGTCGGCGGCGATCTGACCGCGGCGGCCCAGTCGGCCGCGTCGCAGGTCACGCCCGCCTCGGCTCGCGCGAGAAAGTACCGGGCGACGAGCCCGATCGTCCGCGATCAGGCGACGGGGCAGCGCCGCGTGCCCACCGAGGCGGAAGTCACGCAGCTGGTGGCGAGCCTCTCGACGCTCACGCAGCGCACCGAAGACCTTCCGGAAGTCACCACCGCCCGTGGCGGAGTCTCGATCGATCTCGCTGGCGGATACAACGGTGTGGTCCTGGGCAGGGTCAACGAGGACGGCTCGCTCGAGACCCTGTGCGTGTTCACGTTCGACGAAGGCGTCGCATTTCTCGGCCTCGAGCCGGTGATCGAGTAGGAGACGTGATGAGACTCTCGAGAATCGCCGTTGCCGTCCTGGCTCTCGTCGTCGCCACCGCGTCAGCGGCCGTCGCGCAGCCCGCGCAGTTTGTCATCGTCAACCTCAACGCTCCCGGTGTCGGCTTCAACGACCTGACGCCCGCCACCCCCGTCGGCGGCAACACCGGCACGACGCTCGGCCAGCAGCGACTGATCGCCTTCGAGTACGCCGCCAGTTTGTGGGCGCAGCGCCTCAGGAGCCCCGTGCCGATCCGCATCCGCGCGCAGTTCGCGGCACTGGGCCCCGGCATTCTCGGCAGCGCGGGCCCCGTGTCTGTGTTCCGCGACTTCACGAACGCCCCACTGCCGGGCACCTGGTATCACGTGGCCCTGGCCAACAGTCTCGCTGGCGAGGACATGAGTCTGCCGACGGCGACGACCACCGGCGACGACATCATCGCGAACTTCAGCTCCACCTTCCCCTTCTACCTGGGCCTGGACACGAACGCCCCCGCCGGGCAGCCGAACCTCGTCGCGGTCTTGCTGCACGAATTCGCGCACGGTCTCGGCTTCAGCCAGTTCGCGTCGCTCACGAGTGGCGCCCTGCTCGCCGGGTTCCCGGATGCGTACAACACCAACCTGTTCGATCTGTCGCTCGCCAACACGTGGAACACGATGACCGCCGCCGAGCGCGTCGCGTCGGGCACCCGGTTCGGCCGCGTGGTCTGGAACGGGCCGAAGGTCACCGCCGCCGCACCCAGTGTCCTGAATTTCGGCAGTCCCGAGGTCAAGGTACTCTCGCCAGCGCTGATCGCTGGCGTGTATCAGAACGGCACGGCCGCGTTCGGCCCAGCGCTGGGCAACCCCAACGTTCAGGCCAGTGTCGTGGCCGTGGTGGATGCCGTCGAGCCCCCGGTGCCTCCCAGCCTGGCCGTCGGGACCACGACCGACGGATGCTCGCCGTTGGCCAACGCCGGGGCGGTCTCGGGGAACATCGCCCTGATCGAGCGCGGGTTCTGTGGCTTCGCGGTGAAGGCCCGCAACGCCAGTGCTGCCGGCGCCGTCGCCGTGATCATCTACAACCAGGCCGCGATCGTGAACGCCGCCCCCCCGGGCATGGCCGACGACGGTGTCAATGGCACCTTCGTGACCGTGCCGACGGTGAGTCTGAGGCGTGCCGACGGACTCGCGATCCTGGCGCAGCTGCCGGCAGTCGTAGCAAGCCTGGCCGTGGACCTGACCATCCGCGCCGGCACGTCGGCCGACGGACGCGTCCGGGCGTACGCGCCATTCCCGGTGGTCTCCGGGTCGTCGATCTCGCACTACGACACGATTGCCTCGCGCAACCTGTTGATGGAGCCGAGCATCAATGCCGACCTGACCCATCGCCTCAAGGCGCCAGACGATCTCACGTTCGAGCTGTTCAGTGACATCGGCTGGAAGTTCCCCGACGCCGACGGCGACGGTGTGGTGGACGACCAAGACTGCAACCCCACATCCGATCGCGCTGCGACCATCAAGATCCGGAGCATTGACACGGGCGTGCGCAATCAGCTGTTCGCCAGCGGCTGCACGATGTCCGACTTGCTGATGCGGCTGGAGTCTGGTGCCAAGAACCACGGCAAGTACGTGTCGGCCGTTGCTCAGCTCACCAACGGGTGGAAGGCCGACGACCTGATCACGGGTGCCGACAAGGGCGCAGTCCAGAGCGCCGCTGCCCGCAACAAGTAGACACAAGGCGCACGCACATCCGTCGGCAGGCTCACGAGGGCGGTACCCATGGGTATCGCCCTCGTGGCGTGTGCGCACGCGGTTTCCGGCAACTCGGCGCCGATTGCCGCGCCGAGTTGCAGTACGCTGAGCGCCGTGCGCGAGACCCGTCGAGCCGTCATTGCCGCGGCCCTGGTCAGCCTGACCGGGGCGCTCCACCTGTCGGCGCAAACCCCGTCACCGACGCCAGGCGCCGCCCTGGCCGTGCAGATTCGCACCTGGCGGGAGACGCACGAGCACGCGGTCCTCACCGAACTGCGTGACCTGGTCGCTCTCCCCAACGTTGCCCGCGACGCCGGCGACATCGCGAAGAACGCCGCGCGCCTCCGCCAGATGCTCGAACGCCGCGGATTCACCACGCAGCTCCTCGCCGTGTCCGATGCGCCGCCTGCGGTGTACGGGAGTCTGACCGTCCCCGGCGCGACGCGAACGGTCGTCTTCTACGCCCACTACGACGGTCAGCCGGTCACGCCAGCCGACTGGACGACGCCCGCGTGGACGCCTGTCCTCCGCACAGGCACCATAGAGTCTGGCGGCCAGGTCGTGCCCTGGGACGAGTTGCCTGCGCGCATCCCGGGTGAGCATCGCCTGTACGGGCGCGCCACTGCCGATGACAAGGGGCCGATCGTGGCCTTCCTTGCCGGGCTCGATGCGTTGCGCGCCGGCGGCGTGTCGCCGTCGGTGAACATCAAGGTCTTCCTGGAAGGCGAAGAGGAAGCCGGCTCCCCGCATCTCGAGCGCATGTTGCGCGCCCATGTCGACACTCTGCGGGCAGACGCCTGGATCTTCGGCGATGGCCCCGTCCACCAGTCGCGCGCGCCACTGGTGTCGTTCGGCGTCCGCGGCACACTCGACCTCGAGCTCATCACCTACGGTCCGGCGCGCGCCGTCCACAGCGGCCACTACGGTAACTGGGTCCCGAATCCGGCGGTGGCCCTAGCGAGCCTGCTGGCAGGGATGCGAGACACCGAGGGCCGAATCCTGATTCCGGGTGTGGCCGAGGCGGTGCGGCCCCTTACCGCCACCGAGCGCACAGCCCTCGATGCCGCGCCCGCGCCAGACGATGCCATCGCCGAGGCGCTGGCGCTCGGACGGCGCGAGCGCGTGCGCGGACGGCTGGCCGATGCGATCACGATTCCAGCCTTGAATGTGCGTGGACTGCGGTCCGGCGAGGTTGGCGCCGCGACTGCCAACGCCATACCCACGCTGGCGCACGCCTCGATCGATTTCCGTCTCGTGCCGGATGTGACGCCGGCGCTGATTCGGGATCTCGTGGAGAAGCACATCACGGCACAGGGCTACCACATCGTTCACGCTCCTGCTGACGAGGTAATGCGGCGTGCCCATCCGCGGCTGGCGTACCTGGAGTGGGGGACCGGGTATCCCGGATATCGCGCGCAGATGGATCTGCCCGTGTCGCGCGCACTGGTCGCCTTGGTCGGCCAGGCGGCAGGGCGCGCGCCGGTGGAGATGCCCAACGTGGGCGGCAGCGGGCCGCTGTACCTGTTGGCCGACATCCTGGGAGTGCCGATCGTCAGCGTCCCGGTCGTCAACCACGACAACAACCAGCACGCGGCCGACGAGAACCTGCGCCTCCAGAATCTGTGGGATGGCATCGAGACCTATGCGGTGCTGTGTGCCGGGCTCGGGCACGAGTGGCAGAAGGCGGACGGTCGCTAGGGCGTGCGCCGTACGCGTGGCGGCAGTGCCGCCTTGGGGAACTTCGCCACCACGGTGTAGTTGGGATCGACCACGTTGGCGATGCGGCTGACACCGGCCTGCGAGACGACCTGGTAGGCCTCCATCCTGTCAAAGCCGTAGTCGTCCACCAGCCACTGGATCAGTTCCACGTGGGCGATGCGAAACGCGTCCACGAGTGGACGCACGCTGCCCGCCACCATGATGTGCGTCTCGTCCTCGATGCGCGGCCAGGCGATCGTCTGATGCTTGATGACGTCGAACTGCAGCGTGACGTCCATCGTCGTCTCGAGCCCGGACCCGACGATCTCGCCATCGCCCTGCAGGGCGTGGCCATCGCCGAAATAGAAGTACCCGCCCTCGTGGAATACCGGCAGGTAGACCGTGGCGCCCTCGCGGACGTCGGAGGCGTCCATGTTGCCGCCGAAGTTGCCGGGCCAGAGGCCGCCCCAGGCTTCGTCGCCGGCCGGCGCCACCGCGACCCGCCCCAGCATCGGACGGAGGGGGAGTTCGATGCGCTTGCTGGCCGAGTTCGGGAGGTCGAGCACGCCGACGTTCCGCGTGCGGTCCAGTTGCCACACGAAGCGACGAGCCGGCAGTGGATCGTTGAGGATGCGCGTGCGAGTGTCGCCGGCGACGGCGCTGATGCCACCAGGCACGACGGCAGACACGGCCGTGTCGCGGTTGGGGCGCAGTCGCACGATCTTGACGACCAAGGTGTCTGAGGTGGTCAGACCCTCGATGACAAACGGGCCCACCTCACCGGGCCACGGTCCGCCTGCCTGCTCGTAGTAGTCCCCCGGCTTGGAGAAGGTCTGTGACTCGACGATGTCGCCCGGCCGGAGCCGGAGCACGGGCGCACGCACGGCAAACGTCGGCGCGCCCACCGTGGGCGTGAAGCGATGGACTTCCGCGTAGCACGGGGCCACGGTGACCGCCAGGGCGATCAGGAGGAAACGCAAGGACGTGCGCATGGCACCGCGATGGTATCGCGATGCGCGGGTCCTCAGGCGCCGGTGACGCCCCGGCCTTCGGCGTCGCGCCGACGCACGGTTGTCACGATGGCGGTGAACAGGTCGCGTGGTTCGACGGGCTTGGCGACGTGCGCGTCGAAGCCTGCCGCGAGAATACGCTCGCGGTCCTCTTCGCGAGCAAAGGCCGTCACGGCAATGGCCGGGGCTCCCTGAACCCGCGCGCTGGGGAAACTGCGCAGCGTGCGGATCAGATCGAAGCCGTCTCGCCCGGGCATCCCGATGTCACTCAGGACCACGTCGATCTCGAGGTCGCCGAGCAGGCGCAATCCCTCGCTCACGGTCGCGGCGGCCACCGGGACCGCTCCGACGTTTTCGAGCAGCACGCTCAGCATCTCGCGCGAGTCCGCGTCGTCCTCGATGATCAGAATCGACATGCCGCGCAGCGCGCCTGTCAGGTCTTCGGCCGGCCGGCTGCCAGCCATGCCTGGCACGGGAGCCCCGTCACCCGACGCGTCCACCGTGGGCAGTGTCAGGACGAACGTCGCGCCCTTGCCCGGTCCCTCGCTCAGGGCTTCGATGTGACCGCCGTGCAACTGGACGAGCTGCCTGGCCAACGCCAGTCCCAGTCCGAGTCCACCCTGGCGCCCGGTGGCGACGCTGTCCACCGTGCGAAAGCGATCGAACACGAATGGCAGTGCCGCCGCCGTCAGTCCGATCCCCGTATCCTGCACGCGCACGTGCACCAGGCCGTTGTCGTGACTGAGCTGGACATGGATGTCGCCGCCGCGGTTCGAGAACTTGACGGCGTTGCCCAGCACATGCTGGAGCACCTGCTGCAGCCGGGCGGCGTCCCCAGTGATCGGGCGTCGAGGCGGGGTCAGGGCAGCTTCGAGCGAAAGACCGCGCGCTTCGGCCTCGGGCCGGATGGCCTCCACGGCGTGAATGACCGCATCTTCGAGGAAGGTCGACTGCAAGTCGAGGCGCGCGTGCCCCGAGAGCACGCGACTCGCGTCGAGCAGGTCGTCGATGATGTGCCGCTGCGCTTGCGCATTGCGCTCGATGATCTCGATCGCGCGTGCGGTCTCGCTGCCAGACAAGCCCCGTTTCAGCAGGTTGGTCCAGCCGACGATGGCATTGAGGGGGGTGCGTAGCTCGTGACCGAGCGTCGACAGGAATTCTTCCTTCATGCGACCGGCGTCCTCGGCGATCAGGCGGGAACGCTGCTCGGAGGCCAGCAGTTCCTGGTGTGCCTGGACGAGGGTGTGCCGCTCATGGTCGTCGATGGCGGTGCCGAGCGTGCCGGCGACGGTGCCGCTGGCATCGATCAGGGGCTGCAGTCGCATCGAGTGCCACCGCCATGCGCCGTCGCGGCCGCGCCGGAGGCGGCAACGCCCGTCGAGGCGCTCGCCACGTGCCGCGGCGTGCGCACCCCGTTCGCGCCAGGCGTGCAGGTCGTCGGGATGGACAGCCCTGTCCAGCTCTCCCGGCGCGTCCAGCCCGGTGTACTCACGCGCCTCGGCGTTGAAGAAGTCGGCGCGGCCATCCAGATCAGCTGTCCACAGGGCAACTGGCAGCGCGTCGGCCAGCACTGCGGCGTGGGAGAACGGATGGGCTCCGCTCGACGTCACGTCGAGCATCACTCCGCTGAGTGCGTGACCACCGGGTGCGGCCTGACGCGACCGGAGCAGCAGGCGGCGCGAGCCGGATGCGCCATGCCAGGTGCAGGCCTGCTCCTGCACGGTGGTCGAGGGCGACGTCACCGCATGCCGCCAGGCGCTGTCCAGCATCGCGCGATCGGCCGCGTCGACCGACGCTAACCAGGTTTCGCGCGGCAATCGGGAACCGCAGCCAAGTGCCGACGCCAGCGCGTCGTCGAGCACGACCTCGTCACTGTCGACCTGCCACGCCCAGGTGCCGAAGGCGCGCGACGCCGGCTCTGGCTGGTCGACGGTGGGTGAGGGAGGGAGCGGGTGCGGCGGAATCATGACCAAGTGTGGGACGCGGACCATCGCAGTGTACCGGCATTCCGGTGCGCTGTGTCGCCGGTGGCGTGCGCTCGTCAAGGCTCAGTTTCTTGTGGCGTGACCGGCTCAGCGTCGGTGGGCGGTGAGGTTCGATAGAGTACTGACAGTGCCCCGGCGAATGCCCGACCTGCACCAGCTCTGTGGCGTGCGCGTTCGCGCTGTCGAGACGGGTGCCGGTGGGCAACACGTGCGGTCTGCTACTGGCGGCCGGACGCGCTGGCTGGGGGACCACACTGGCGCTGTCGGCCCCACGACTTGCTTTGGCGCGCTTCGTGATCAGGGTTGGCCGCCAGGTACCGACGTTAACGCCCGAACCAGGAGATCCCGTGCCCATCGCCACACTGGAACCCGTGCTCGACCGTCTCGCCCGATTCACCGATGCCCCGATGCCCGTCGTGAGCCTGTATCTCGACCTCACGGCGGACCAGCACGGAAGGCAGACGCACGAGCAGTTCCTCGAGCGTGCGTTTGCCGAGCCGAGTGCCACGTACGCGTCCGACTCCACATTCCGCGAGGCCCTGCGTCGCGACGAGGCCCGCATCCGGGCCTATCTCGAGAGCGAGCTCTCCCTGCCTGGCCCGGCGGCGCTCGCGGTCTTCTCGTGCAACGGCGGCGACGAGCTCTTTGAGGCCATCGCGCTGGACGCCCCGCTGGAAGGGCACATGCTGTACGTGGACGAGGTGCCGCATGTGTTCCCGCTGGCGCGCGTTGCCGAGCAGTATTCGACCTATGCAGCGCTCGTGGTCAACACCAACACGGCGCGTCTGTATGTCTGCGCCACGGGGACGGTGCAGCACTCCGAGACGATCGAGAACGAGAAGACGCAGCGCACCTCAGTGGGTGGCTGGTCGCAAGCGCGCTACCAGCGCCACGTGGAAGACATCCACCTGAAGCACATGAAGGAAGTGTCCGAGGCGCTCGAGCGCGTGGTCCGCGACGAGGGGGTCAAGGCCGTGATTCTCAGTGGCGAGGCCCAGGCCATCGCGCTGCTGCGCAAGCAATTGCACGAAACCGTGGATGCGCTGGTGATCGACGTGATGCGTCTCGACGTCAACGCCCGCGAGCACGAGGTGCTGCGGGCGACACTGGACGCGTTCCGGCGCAAGGACGAGGAGAACGACCGCGACGTCGTCGATGCCCTGCTTGACGCGTACCGGTCGCGCGGACTTGCCACCGTCGGCGTCAGCGGCGTGCGCGCGGCGTTCGAGCGCGGGCAGATCGACACGCTCGTCGTCCCGGCCGCGCCAGCCTCGACCGCGGCGGACCGGGAATCGGCGCACGTGGGATTGTCGACGCCGGTCGAGCAGCGCAGTCGTCTCGACGAGACCCTCGTTGAAGCACTGGTCAGCGAAGCCCACCGCACCAGCGCGACGGTCCGTTTCGTCGAGGACGCCAGTCTGCTCGAGGCGGCTGGCGGCGTCGGCGCCTTTCTCCGGTTCCGCGTGTAGACAGCAAAGGAGGACGGACCGGGCAGCGGCGCCTTGTCCGTCCTCGCTTCACGACGGCGTACTGGTCCCCTGGCCGTCAGCGGACCGGGCCCACCAGCGATGGGCCCAAGTGCCCGCCACCAGTGCTCCGCACCAGACCAGTCCCGTCGGCACGACGTAGACCAGCATCGGAATCGGGCCGAGCGCGCCTGCGCGCAGCTGCCAGACGATCCAGCCCACCAGCGGCACGAGCGACAGCAGGCGGACGGCCCAGCCGCGCAGATGCGGAGCCGTACTCACCGCGATCAGGGCCAGCGCGGCCCAGCAGGTCCCCCACTGCGCCAGTGATACGCCATCGATCCACACGCCCGGTGTGCGCTGATGACCCTGCCAGTCCTGGCCGAGGACCGCCACGCCGATGAGCCATGTCACCACTGCTACGCCGATGCCCCATGCCATACGTGTCCCTCCACCGCCGCAGCGGGCCCGCCGTGCCCATCCGGCGCTTACATCGCTTGACAGGTCTGACACTCGATCGGGCAGAAGCCCCCGGCCACCGACGTGCAGCCGCCGCCGCCGGCCCCGCCGTCGCCGCCCGAGCCAACGGCGCCGCCACAATACGCCGGGTTAGCCAGGGTGCAGAAGCAGTACGCCGCCTGTCCATTACAGCGTTGGCACGACCAACTCCCCGCAAACGGCCACCACCAGCTGTTTGACGAGCAGCCATTGGTCTCGTAACACCGGTCGTGCTGATCACAGCACGTCCTGAACACGGACCCGTCCAACCAGTGCAGGTTGTCGCAGCCGGGTTCGTTCGCGGCAGCTGCGCCGGTCGCGCCCGCCAGCGGCCACCGCCGTGCCCAGAACCCGTCGAGTACCGATACGTCCGACAGGGGTGGGCTGGCCACGGCGCCAGCCAGCATCAGCGCTGCGACAGGCAGCGGGGCGATGGCTCGTGCAATCTGCGTGAACGGCGTCGGTGTGACCAGGGGGCCCAGCCTGGCCCCGCCGGGGACGGTCGCGCCGTCGTCGAGCGTGCGGGCGGCGTGCGTGGCGAACTCGAGCGCCTGCACATTCGCCCAGGCCATGGTCGGAGTGAAGGTCCACCCCCCTCGCATCCGCTCCGGCATGATCACCCCCTGCGACCCGCCCTCGATCTTCCACGTGAGCACCTGCGCCGTGTCGAACCAGCGGACGAACCCGCGCGGTGCGCCGGTGCGTCGATCGCGAATCGTTGCAGTGAATCGCGAGTAATCCACCCGCTTGCCTCGACTGGCCGGCCTGACATGCCGGTCCAGTTGTGCGCGCACGATGATCTCGTCGAACTCGGTCTCCACCTGTTCGACGCGCGAGGCCAGTTGGCCTGCCGAGGGGGCCCGCCGCAGGGCGCCGCGATTGCGGCGAACGTGGCCATCCCACGCGCCCGCGTCGCCGACGATGTCGGCCTCGCCTGTGGTGGCGTTGGCCTCATCGACCTGTAAGGCGTAGAGCTGCAAGGCCGCCCAATCGAGGCTCACGGTCGCTTGCTCCGGCAGCGGGAAGTCCGCCACCCGTCCGTCGGCCCGCACCCCTCGCCACTGGACGCGCCGGGAATCCGGGTCGACCCGCAGTCTTCCCCCCTCTGCACCTCCGGCGCGTCGCCGGAGGACGGCCTCCATGGCCTGGCCGTCACTCCGCCGGACCTCGATCACGGCATCGGGGAAGGTGGTGGTGACGCGTCGTGCACGGGCCTCCAGGCCGTGAAAGGTACTTCCCATGTTCACGCTCTGCGCAGCACAGAGGCCGGGCACGAGCAGGAGCAGGGCGGTTGCGACCGCCTGCGACGTTCGACACATGGACGCCTCCTCTCCGGCAGCGGGGCTACCGGGAGATGGAGCGGGCCAACCTCCCGTGCATCCAGGTGCGGCTCTCGCAAATGGCACGCCAGCCGTCGCGGGGTCTGCAGGCGCGACATGACCAATGCTGGCGAACGCCGACTGCAGAAACTGCCACGTCGTGTGGTCCGGCGCGTGGCAGCAAGTGCGTGGCGCTGCCGGCCGGGGTCACTCGCGGGCTGCGGCCGCGTGACGCGCGCCTTTGCTAGCATTAGGGGCTTTGGCCTCGTGACGCCGACCTGGCAGGCCGTGATCCTTGGAGTACTAATGATGCAAGCGGTGCGGGTAGGACGGGCGACGTTCATGCTGACACTCCTCGTCTGGGGTGCGTCAGCGACGACTGCGCAAACCCCGCCGGCGGCGACGGTGCCCACAAGCGATCTGGCAGCGCTGTCCACGCTGAAGTGGCGCAACGTCGGCCCTGCGCGGGGTGGGCGTTCGATCACGTCGGTGGGGAGCGTGGCGCGGCCACTCGAGTACTACTTCGGCGCCACCGGCGGCGGGCTCTGGAAAACAACCGATGGCGGGGTGACCTGGAGCGCGGTTGGCGACGGCCAGTTCAAGACCTCCTCGGTCGGGGCCGTCGCGGTCGCGCCCTCCAACCCCGACGTGGTCTACGTGGGATTCGGGGAGGTCCAGCTGCGCGGTAACGTCATCCAGGGCGATGGCGTCTACAAGTCCACTGACGGCGGCAAGACGTTCACCTCGGTGGGGCTGGTGCCCACGCGTGCCATCGGCCGTGTGCGCGTCCACCCGACCAATCCCGACGTGGTGTGGGTGGCGGCGCTGGGTGATCCCTACGCGAGCACCGCCGACCGAGGCGTGTACAAGTCCATCGACGGCGGCACCAGCTGGAGCAAGGTACTGTTTCGCGACGAGCGCACCGGCGCCGTGGATCTGGTGGTCGATCCGGCCAACCCGGAGATTCTCTACGCGTCGATGTGGGAGGTGTCGCGCACGCCGCACTCGCTGTCGAGCGGCGGACCGGGCAGTGGCCTCTTCAAGTCCTTCGACGGCGGCGCCACGTGGACCGAGATCTCGCGGCGTCCCGGGTTGCCCTCGGGTCTGCTCGGCAAGATCGGCGTGGCGGTCTCGGGTGCGGACAGCCATCGCGTCTACGCGATCATCGAAGCCGCCAACGGTGGTCTGTTCTCCAGCGACGATGGCGGATTGACCTGGACGCGGGTCAGCGAGGACCGCAACATCAGGCAACGCGCCTTTTACTACACGCGGGTGTATGCCGACCCCAAGTCACGAGACACCGTGTACGTCCTCAACGTGCAGATGCACAGGTCGGTCGACGGCGGGCGCACCTTCAAGTCGATCCGCGTGCCGCATGGGGACAATCATGACCTCTGGATCGCTCCCGACAATCCGCAGCGCATGGTGCAGGCCAATGATGGCGGCGCAAACGTCTCGACCAACGGCGGCCAATCCTGGACTGGCCAGCAGTACTCCACCGCGCAGTTCTACAACGCGTTCACGACCAGCGACACGCCCTACCTGATTTGTGGCGCCCAGCAGGACAACACCACGGCCTGCATCTCGAGTGATGGCCCCGCCACCGATTACTTTCCCGTCGGCGGCGGCGAGAGTGGCTACATCGCGCAATCCACGGTCGATCCCGACGAGTTCTTCGCCGGCAGCTACGGAGGCATGCTGACGCGCTACAACAGGCGTACGAAGGTTCTTCGAGCGGTCCACATCTGGCCCGACAACCCGATGGGATCGTCAGCTGGAGACATCCGCGAGCGTTTCCAGTGGACCTTTCCGATTGTCTTCTCGCCGCTGGAGAAGGGCGTGCTCTACGCCAGCTCGCAGCATGTGTGGCGCAGCAGCACCGGCGGCGATCACTGGGAGCGCATCAGCCCCGACCTGACGCGCCACGATCCGGCGACGCTGGGGCCGTCAGGAGGGCCAATCACGCTCGACCAGACCGGCGTCGAGACCTACGCCACGGTGTTCGCCCTGGCCCCGTCGCGCCGCGACCGCGGTGTGCTCTGGGCCGGCAGCGACGATGGGATCGTCCACGTGACCCGCAACGCCGGCAAGACCTGGGCGAACATCACGCCGCCGGCGCTTCCCGCGTTCGCGCGCATCAGTCTCATCGAGGCCTCGCCTCACCACGGCGGGACCGCGTACGTGGCGGCCAATCGCTATCAGCTGGGCGACCGCGCGCCGTACGTCTATCGCACCGACGACTACGGCGCGACCTGGACGCCGATCATCGGCGGTCTCCCCGCTGAGGACTTCGCCCGCACCATCCGCGAGGATACCGTGCGACCCGGGCTGCTTTATCTGGGCACGGAGCAGGGTCTGTATCTCTCGTACGACAACGGCGCGTCCTGGCGGTCGCTGCGCCTGAACATGCCTGTGACCCCGATTCACGGCATCGTCGTGCAGGGCAACGATCTGGTGGTCGGGACGCATGGTCGCTCGTTCTGGGTGCTCGACGACATCGCTGCTCTGCGACAGTACAGTCCGGATGTCATGGGCAAGCCGCTGCACGTCTTTACGCCAGGTGCGGCCACGCGGCGGGTCGAGGCCAGTGTGCCCATCGACTACCACCTCGCCCGCGAGGCCACGTCGGTCACGATTGCCATCCTCGATGCGAAAGGGCAGGTGCTGAGGACGGCCCGGAACGAGCCTCTGAAGACCGACGCCGCACCGACTGGTGGCGACGACGAAGGGGGATCCGGGCCGCCCCCGGCGCGCGTGGGTGTCAAGGCGGGCATGAACCGCTACGCCTGGGACATGCGCGCGTCGGCCGGCCGTGAATTTCCTGGGCTGATCATGTGGGCCGGTCGAATGGCCGGCCCGGTCGTCGTCCCTGGTCGTTACCAGGTCCAGGTGACTGCAGATGGCCAGACCGACACCGTCGCGGTCCAAGTCAGCGCTGATCCGCGCCGCCGCATCGCGGCCGCGGACCTGCAGGCGCAATACGCGCTGGCGCGTCGCATCCATGGCCGGGTCGATGAGGCCAACCAGGCGGTGCTGCGGCTGCGCCACATCAAGCGCCAGTTGGAAGCGCGCGTCAAGGACACGGCGGACCTCACTGCCGCCGCCGACGTCCTGTCGGCGCAGCTGACCGAGATCGAGGGCGAGATCTACCAGCATCGCAACCGCAGCAGTCAGGACCCGCTCAATTATCCGATTCGCCTCAACAACAAGCTCGCCGCCTTGCAGGGCGTGGTCGAGGCGGGGGATGGCGCGCCGACGGCCCAGAGCCTGGCGGTCTTCGAGGACCTGTCGAGTCGACTCGACGTGCAGTTGAAACGCGTGGAGCGCGTGGTGGCACGCGAGGTGGCCGGGTTCAACGCCTTGCTGACCGCGCGTCAACTGCCGCTGGTGGAGACGGCCGTCCCCAGCCTCGACCAGGTGGCGGCACTGGGGGCCTCACCGACAGACCGGGACGCCGATCGCGCCCACCAGCGCACGAGCACGCGCTTCTGGTGACCATGACCCGCGCCAAACGCTACGTCGTCTCGGGTCGGGTCCAGGGTGTGGGCTTTCGGGCCTTTGTGGCCGGCGCCGCCGGCGCGGAGGGGCTCAGCGGCTGGGTCAGGAACCTGCCCGACCAACGGGTGGAGGCGCACGCTGAGGGCGACGCCGAGGCCCTCGGGCGCTTCGAACGGCGCCTCAGGCAGGGTCCGCCGGCCTCGCGCGTGGACGACGTGGTGGGGGAGGATGCCGTACCGCGCCTCGGCACCGGATTTCGCATTGCCTGACTCTCGGCCATTCAGCACAGGCGTCCGACAGGGCGTCCTGGTTCGGATCACGACAACGACATGACGACTGACCTGATCAAATCGAAGATTCGCCACGTCCCCGACTTTCCCAAGCCGGGGATTCTGTTCTACGACATCACCACCCTGCTCCGCGACCCCGAGGGACTGCGGCTCGCTCTGGACGCCCTCGTCGCGCCGTATGTCAACGCCCAGGTGGACCTGGTCGTGGGGATGGAGAGCCGCGGCTTCATCTTCGGCGCAGCGCTGGCTGACCG
Organism: Luteitalea sp.; assembly: GCA_046593715.1. GTDB lineage: Bacteria > Acidobacteriota > Vicinamibacteria > Vicinamibacterales > Vicinamibacteraceae > Luteitalea. The sequence continues at coordinate 180,433 of JBKJQW010000052.1, read as the reverse complement.
CCTGCAGGCCGGCTTCGTACCGGTCCGCAAGCCCGGGAAGTTGCCAGCCGCCGCCCGGCGGGTCTCGTACGACCTCGAGTACGGGTCCGACGCCCTCGAGATACACGCCGACGCCATCACCGCCGGCCAGCGGGTGCTCATCGTGGACGATCTGCTGGCCACGGGCGGGACGGCGGGGGCCACCATCGACCTGGTCGCGGGCTTGGAGGCCGAGATCGTGGGCTGTGCGTTCCTCATCGAGCTGTCGTTTCTCCAAGGAAGAGCTCGGCTCGGGGCGACGCCGGTGCACGCGGTCTTGACCTACGACCAGTAGCCACCTTGCTCAGGCATGGCGGGCCAGTGCATCATGGCGGATGGTCCCGAGGACGGACGCCTCGCCAATCGGCGGGTGGCCGACGTGCGGGCGAACGAGCGTGTAGCTCAGACGGATAGAGCGGCCGCCTCCTAAGCGGCAGGTCCCCGGTTCGACTCCGGGCACGCTCACCATCGGCCTCGCGGGACGCCCGCCGGCCCAACGACATCATGAACAAAGCCGAACGCGAACAACTCAAGCACAACGAGGCCGCCGATGCCCTCGTCGCCGCCAACTCGTACATTTCACAGCACGCTCGGGCCGTCGCGCTTGCCGCGGTCGCGGTGCTGCTGCTGGTGGGCGCCTGGTTCGGCTACCGCGCCTTCACGGCGCGCGCCGAGGAACGCGCGCAGGTGCAGCTGGCCGCGGCGGTTGACATCCTGAGTGCGCCGGTCAGCGCGCCGGCCACCGCGGGCGTTACGCCGGCGCCGGCGCCGGCCGCGGCCGGCACCTACGCCACGGAGGCGGCGCGCTCCGAGGCCGCCCTCACGAAGTTGCTGGCGACGGCCGACGGCTTTGGCGGCACCGACGCCGGCACGCGGGCGCGGTACTACGCGGCGTCTCTCTTTGCCGAAACGGGGCGCGCCAAGGAAGCCGCCGACGCCTACACAGCGGTGCGCGACCAGGCTGGCGCGTCGACGCTGCTCGGGCGAATGGCCTCGCTCGGCCTGGCGAGCATGCAGGTCCGGCAGCAGCAGTTCGACCCGGCCATCAAGGCGCTGCAGGAACTCTCGCAGCGGCGCGACGGCCCGCTGCCGGTGGACGCCGTGCTCGTCCAGTTGGCCGAGGCGTACGAGCAGGCGGGTCGCGCTGCGGAGGCCTCACAGACGCTACAGCGGGTGGTCGACGAGTTCCCACAGAGCCCGTACGCTGCCGACGCCCGCCAGCGGGTTGAAGCGCTCCAGGCCGTCGCCGCGAAAGCGTCCTGATTCAGTGAACCCTGCGCGCGCGCTCCAGACGGTTGCCGAACTCGGGGCGCGCGCCTTGTCGTCCACCCCTGTGGGCGACCTGCTCGACGCCGGTATGCGCCTGGCGCAGGAGGTCACGCAGAGTGGCCACGCGGTGTTCTTCGAGCGGTCACCGGGGGGCGATGCGCTGCTGATGCGCGCGGGCAAGGGCTGGCGGTCCGGGGTCATCGGCCGCGTCTCGCTCAGTACGGGGCCCGGTTCGTTCGGCCGCTACATCCTGCAGCAGCCCAGCCGGGTGGTCGATGCCTTGCCGTCGCACCCGGAGTTCGGACTCCCCGCGGTGCTGCGCGAGCACGGGGTTCTCTCGATGGCCTGCGTGCGGCTGGACGGCATCGGGCATCCATTGGGCGTGGTCGCGGTGTTCAACGTCAACGACGGCTTGCCGAGCACCGAGCACCTGACGTTCCTGCAGGCCCTCGGCAACATCCTCGCCACGTCGATTCTTCGTCAGGTGACAGAAGAGGGTCTACTCCAGAGCCAGATTCGCCTGCAGAGCGTGCAGAAGATGGAGGCCATCGGCCGGCTGGCCGGCGGCATCGCCCACGACTTCAACAACCTGGTCCAGGCGATCGGCGGTTACACCGAGATTCTGCTGCGGCAGCTGCGCGAGAACGATCCTCTCCGCCGCAACGCCGAAGAAATCAAGAAGGCTGGCGACCGGGCGGCGGCGTTGACCCGCCAGTTGCTGGCATTCAGCCGCCAGCAGGTGCTGCAGCCATCGCTGCTCGACGTCAATCACATCGTCAATCACGTCGAGCAACTGCTGGCGCGGCTGATTGGTGAGGACATCGAGCTGCGCACCTATCCCTCCGATGACCTCTGGCCCGTCAAGGCCGACGCCGTTCAGCTCGAACAGGTCTTGATGAACCTGGCCGTGAACGCGCGAGACGCGATGCGCGATGGGGGGCTGCTGACCATCGAGACCGCCAACGTCGACCTCACGCGCTCGGGCGACGGCGAGCCTTTCATGGTGGTGGCTGGCCCGTATGTGCTGCTGGCCGTCACCGACACCGGCACCGGCATGAACGCCGAGACCAAGGCGCGCGCGTTCGAGCCTTTCTTCACCACCAAACCCCCGGGACAGGGGACCGGTCTCGGTCTGTCGATGGTCTACGGCATCGTCAAGCAGAGTGGCGGCTACATCTGGGTCGACAGCGAACTCGGCGCCGGCACCCGGGTACGCATCTACCTGCCGCGCGCCGATGACCTGCCGTTGCCGCTCGAACTGCCGGACGAGATCGATGCCCCGGCCAGCGCCGTCGATGCGCCGCCCGACGCGGCGGAGAGTCGCGTGCCGGCGACGCTGTTGCTGGTCGAAGACGAGGACGGCGTCCGTGAGCTGATCCACGAGTGGCTGGCCGGGCATGCCTACGTCGTGCACGCCGCCGAGGATGGGCACCATGCCCTGCAGGTCGCCGAGAAGCTCGAGCAGGTCGATCTGCTGATCGCCGATGTGGTGATGCCGACGATGGGTGGACCGGCGCTGGCCAAGCGCATGCTGCAGACGCGGCCTGACCTCAAGGTGATCTTCGTGTCGGGCTATGCCGACGAAGCCATTGGCGACCGTCGCATGCTCGAGGACGGCGCCAGTTTCCTGCAGAAGCCCTTCACGCTCGAAGATCTGCTCAAGAAGGTGCGCGAAGTGCTGGCCGACCGGCGTCCTAGCCGAGGGCCTGCCGCGCCGCGTTGAACAGGCCGGGCGCCCGGACATCGGTCTTGGCGACCCAGTCCGCGTCCAGGCCCAGATACGGAAACACCGCGTCCTCGATCACCGCATCGCCCTCCGGCCGACAACCGAAGCCGTACCGGTGGCTGAGCAGGTTGGCCGCGTAGCAGATCGCCGTCGCCTGCGGGTCGGCGGCGTTCTCGAACGCGTGATGGTTCTGCACCACGTCCCGGATCTCGTCAGGCACGTTCCAGAACCCCAGCGCCAGAGCGCCGCACACCGCGTGGTGATGCATCAACGCCGCCTGAAGCTCGGTGGTCGGGATCGCGCCCGCGTGCTTTTTCTGGTACTGATGCGCCGTTCGGAGGATGACCAGCTTGCCCAGGTCGTGCAGCAGGCCGCACAGGAACGTCTCGTCCACGTCGGCGCGGACCTTCTCGGCAATCAGGTGCGACACGTAGGCGGTGCCCACCGCGTGCTCCATGAAGTGCTCTGTTTCCCCGCCGTACAGCTCCGGTGACTTGAACTGCGAGTGCATGGAGACGGTGACGACGACATTGCGCACCGTCCGCGCGCCCAGGCGCACGACGGCATCCGACACCGACCGCAGCGGCGACATGGCGCCGAACAACGCCGAGTTGGCCATGCCGAGGACGCGCGTCGCGAGCACGGGGTCCTTGCTGACGACGGCGGCCAGCGTGGCGATGGTGACCTCAGGGTCGCCGACGATCTGCAGGACGCGCTGTGCCTCGGCGGGCAACATGGGAATGGACAGATCTTCGGGACGCAGCCACGGGAACTCCGTGTTGCGCAGGGCGAGGGCTGCAGTGACCGCTTCGGCGCCGGCAGGCAGATTCATGCGCGCGAGGCCCTGGTCGTGATGATCAATTCGACGAAGAGTTCGTGCGCGCCCATGTAGAACGGGAGCATCGTCGAACGTCCGTTGGTCAGTGAGGTCATGAAGAAGTCAGAGCCGATGGTCACGGTTGGGATCGAGATGGCCCAGGCGTCGCCAGCAGTGGCCACGCGGGTGCGGAAGGAGCCGGCAATCATGTTGGTGATTTCGCCGATCGCGTCGGCAATCTCCGGCGTACTCGGTTCACTGGGCTCGAGCATGCCGAGCAAGGTCCGGGTGATCAGGCCGGCGCCAGCCAACGTGGCGTGAAAGACCACCACGCCGGAGCGCGAGCCGCCGAAGCCGATCTGCCCGACGACATGGCTGCGGGTGCGCAGCGCCGCGCCTTCGATGGGCGTGCCGTCGGTCAGTTCCGTGCCCACCATCTTGCCAAACACGTCGTGGGTGCAGGCGCGCAGGATCTCGATCAGCACCAGTGCTGATTGCGTATCGAGTGCGGGGGCCAGTGAAGCCATGGTGCGTTCCTCGATGGCGCCTCAATGGGCGGCCATCACCGCGTCGATCTTTTCCTTGATGGTGTCGGGCGAAAACGGCTTGACCACGTAATTGTTGACCCCGGCCCGCAGGGCGTCGACGATGTCGTCCTTGGAGGCGTTGGTGGTCACCATCAGGACGGGCAAGTGCTGTTTGCCCTCCATCGTCCGGAGAGCGCGAACAAAGTCGATGCCGTTCATCTCGGGCATGTTCCAGTCGGTGATGACCAGGTCCACGGGGCCCTCGCTCATCCGTTCGAGTCCCTCGCGCCCGTTGCCCGCTTCGACGCAGTCGGTGTGGCCGAGCTTGTTCAGGGTGTTGATGATGATGCGTCGCATCGTCGTCGAGTCGTCTACCACGAGAAAGCGCATAGATCTCCGGCTTGCTAGACTGGGCGCCAGTCGTCCCGATGACGACAACGCCTGCTACCTCACGCCGCTAATCGGCCGCGCGTGCGACGGCATGAGGTAGCATGGCCGCCGCAAAGGAGTGACGTGTCCCCATCTGAACCGCTGTCATTGACGCCCGAGTCGGTCGGGGCCCCCGCGCGTGACCTGGACGCAGGCGACTATGTCTTCGCCAACCGGCTGATCACGCTCGAGCTCGTACTCCCCAACGTGACCCATGAGATCAACAACGCGCTCCAGGTCATTGGTGGGCTGGGCGAGATCATCGCGACCAAGCCAGGCATCTCCGACGATGTCGCGCAGAAACTGCAGCGGATTCATGGGCAGGCCGTCCGGTGTTCGGGCCTGCTGCGTGAGCTGATGGCCTACGCTCGTCGCGATGAGGCGTCGCCGACCACCGACGTCGCGCGTGGCATCGAGCGGGCGCTGAACTTGCGTCGGTACCATCTCGCCCGCGCCAGGGTGACGGTGCTGGTCGAGCCAAGCACGGAGGGGCCGGCAGCGGCGCGACTGGACTCGCAGTTTTTCGAGCAGGCCGTGGTCAACCTGATTCTGAACGCCGAGCAGGCGGTCGCGGGGCGACAGGAACCAGTCGTGCGAATCGCGTACGGGCGGGAAGGCAACACGATGGTGTTGACGGTAGGCGACAGCGGGCCAGGGATCGACCTCGCCCGTGAACAGGAGTACTTCCAGCCCTACATGACGACCCGCGAGGGCGCCATCGGGCTCGGGCTGACCGCGTCGCGCGCCCTCGTCCAGACGGTCGGCGGCAGCCTGCGCTTCATCCAGCCGTCAGTGGTGGAGATGCGCGTGCCGGCCAGGTGACCGACACGCGCATCCACGTTCAGGCCGTCGCGCTGATGTCCTCGGTCGGTGCGGCGACGTTCAGGCGATTCAGCTTGTCGATCAAGGTCGTACGGCTCAGCTGAAGCAATCGGGCCGCCTGACGCTTGTTGCCGCCCGTCTTTTCAAGGCAACGGACGATCAGTTCGCGCTCGAGCTGGGACACCACCTGCGTGAAGTTGATGCCTTCATCTGGAATGGCCACCGTCGGCAGCAACAGCGACGACGCCGGCGCCGAGACGTCTTCGGGCAACGCGCGCGCCTGAATCTCCGTGTCCTGGCCGGTCATCGCCACGGCGTGCTCCACCGCGTTCTCCAGCTGACGGATATTCCCCGGCCAGCTGTAGCTCATCAGCGCGCGCATCGCGTCCTGCGTCAGGGTGCGGGGCGCCAGGTTGTTGCTGCGGCAGGATTTCTGGACGAAATGCCGAGCCAGCAGAGGGATGTCCTCTTTGCGGTCGCGAAGCGGCGGCAAGGTGATCGGGATCACGTTGAGACGGTAGTAGAGGTCCTCGCGGAACGTGCCGTCCTTGACCATCTTCTTGAGGTCCAGGTTGGTGGCGGCGACGATGCGCGCATCGAACTTGATCGACTTGCTCTCGCCGACCCGTTCAATTTCCTTCTCCTGCAGCGCCCGTAGCAGCTTGGCCTGCATCGGCATGCTCATCAGGGCCACTTCGTCGATGAACAGGGTGCCGCGATGAGCTAATTCGAATCGGCCGATACGGGCCTGAACGGCGCCCGTGAAAGCGCCTTTCGAGTGCCCAAACAACTCAGCTTCGGCCAGCGGCTCAGGAATGGCGGCGGCGTTGAACCCGACAAATCGCTGGTCGCCGCGGGAGCTGTTGTGATGAACCGTCCGCGCGATCAGCTCCTTGCCAGTCCCGGTCTCACCCTGAATCAGCACCGTGCTGTTCATGGGCGCGACCAGCTCCAGGATGGAGAAGACGTGTCGCATCGGCGCGCTGTGGCCGATCACGCTGTCGAACCGGTAACGGTCCCGAAGCTGCGCCCGCAGGTCGGCATTCTCCTCGCGCAGTCGCCGCTGTTCGAGCGACGTGGTCAGGATGCGGGCGAGCTGGGAGAGCTGAAACGGCTTGATGAGGAAGTCGATGGCGCCCCGACGCATGGCCGACACCGCCTCGGTCACCCCACCGAAACCGGTGACCATGATGGCCATGATGTCGGGGTACCGGCCGACGGCGGCATCGAGCACGTCGAGGCCATCAGCGTCGGGCAGGCGCAGGTCGATCACGATGGCGTCGTAGGCAAAGCCCTTGAGCCGGTCCAGCGCATCGGCCCCATCGGGGCTCTGGGCGACGACAAAGCCCTGATCAGAGAGGGACTCGGCGATGGTCTGACGAAGCTCGGCTTCGTCCTCGACCACAAGAACGGACGGCTGAGGACGCGCACTCACGGGCACCTCCGTGCAGAGCATGGCCGGGCTGCGGATGGCGGTCGTGTGACCGACAACGCGTCAACCCATCGAGATGCCCAGTATTGGGCTGAACAGTGTCGCATGTCAAACGACATTGTCGGACGGCCGACAGGGCAACTTTATATTCGGTCGCTGCGCCTGCCACCCAACGATAGCCTCTCGGGGCCGCACGAACGCTCCGCCCGAGTGCCCGGGCGCCACCTCGGATAGCATGCACGACGAGGAGCAGCTGTGATCCAGGCCCAAGAGCGACAAGCGGTACTGATCGTCGAGGACGAGGCGGATATCCGCGAGTTGCTGTCGGAGTACTTTCGGGCACGCGACTTCGATGTGGTGGGAGCGGCCGACGGACGCGCCGCGCTGCTGGCCATCGAGCGCGACCCGGCGCGTTACTCGCTGATTGTCACCGACCTGCATCTGCCCGGCGTCGATGGCCTCGCGGTGCTGCGGGCCGCGCGCGCGGTGAATCCGGGCGTATATGTGGTGATCGTGACCGGCTTTGCCTCCCTGGACTCAGCCATCCAAGCGGTGCGACTCGGCGCCTACGACTATCTGACCAAGCCCTTCTCGCTCGGCCAGATTGATGTCGTCCTTCAGCGGATTCACGACATCCAGGCCTTGCATGCCGAGAATCGTCGGCTGACGCGCCAGGTGTCACAGAAGGACGCGGTCGACCTCCGTCAGGCGCTGCTCATGCGCCTGGATGGGATCGAGACCCGGCTGGCGCGCATCGAAGCGGCGCTGCGGACCCGCCTCTAGCCCTCCCGGCCCGCCCCCGCGGCCCACCGACAGGCTGGCCCCCCCGGTCCCATTGTCGGTCCACCGACGCCCCCCTCCGCTAGTCCGTCACGGGCAACCGGGTCGCAGACGAAAAATACCGCGGGAACTCCCTCACCAGGCTGGTGGCGTCGCTTTTGCTCTAAAGAGCTGCGGACGCTTCCGGACCGGTAATCGGCCGCGGACGGCAGTCCATGAACCGCCACGACATGCCGATTACTCCAGTTACCTCCGACGCGCAGATGATGACGGCCTTGCGCCGGACCCTCAGCCTGGCTGCGGCCAAGCAGGTGGTCTCGTCCAGCAACCTCGCCAATCTGAGCACGCCGGGATACAAGGCCCAGGAAGTCGACTTCGACCAGACCCTGTCCCAGCAAGTGGGTGGCGGGGCCAGCTTGGCCGTGACCAACAGTCGTCACCTCGGGGCGAGCCCGGAGGCTGGCGGCCGCATCGAGACCCGGACGAGCGACAGCGGCGACGCCCGCCGCGATGGCAATACGGTGCAGGTCGACCGAGAACTCCTGAACATGACGCGTTCGGCCGGCGAGTTCGCCCGCGCGCAGACCGCCCTGGCCGCGAAGTTCCGGCTGGTGCGGTACGCCATCAACGAATCCCGGTAGGAGTCCACATGTCGACCCTCAACACCGCCGTCAGCGTCGCCGCCAGTGCCCTCTCAGCCGAGCGGACCCGCATTGAAGTCGCCGTGTCCAACCTGGCCAACGCCGAGTCGACGGGAGGCGTGGACGGCAAACCGTACCGTCGCCGCGGGGTGATCCTGGCCAGCGAGACCGTTCAGAGCTTCGACAGCGCGCTGGGCGTGGCCTCAGCCACCGGCGTCAAGGTCGCGGGCATCGTCGAGGACACGTCGCCGGCCCGGCAGCGGTTCGATCCGTCACACCCCGACGCGGACAAGGACGGCTTTGTCCAGTTGCCAAACATCAATCCGGCCGATGAGATGGTGGACATGGTCGGGGCGTCGCGGGCCTATCAAGCCAACCTGACGGCCATCGGCCTCATTCGTGACCTGGTCTCCCGGTCGCTCGAACTCGGAAGGTCGTAACGCGTGGCCATCGATGCGATTACCGCCAAGGTCATCACCGGCGTCGGCGCCGCCACCACCCCTGCCGCCGCGCCCGCGGCCGTCGGCGATGGGGGAGAGAGTTTCGGCGCCTCACTCTCCCGGCTGGTGGGCACCGTCGAGGAGAGCCAGAACAGCTCCAACAGCGCGGTCTCCGGGATGCTGACCGGACAGCTTGACGTACACGACGCGATGATTGCGCTCCAGCGCGCTGACCTCACGCTGCAGTTCGGCGTGCAGGTGCGCAACAAGCTGATGAACGCCTACCAGGAAATCATGCGGATGCCCGTCTAGGGCCCGCATCGCTAAAGAACTCGAGCAGCCGTGGCATCCCTTCCCGTGCAGTGGCAGTCGATGGTCGACAAGAGCAAGGCCGTGCGTGCCGCGCTCGGCACCGGTCAATTGGTATCGCTCGTTGCCGTCTTCCTGGGCGTCGTCGCTCTGGTCATCGGCTCGACGTATTACCTCAATCGCACCGAGTATCGCGTGCTGTTCAGCGACCTGAATGGCGAAGAGGCCTCTCGGGTGGTCGATCGCCTGAAGGCCGACGACGTCGACTACCAACTCCAGGACGGGGGCCGAACGGTGCTCGTGCCGACGGGCAGCACCGACAACCTCCGCCTGCAGTTTGCCGGTGAAGGCATGCCGACCAGCGGCCGGATTGGCTTTGAGATCTTCGACAAGGTGGCGTTCGGCCAGACCGAGTTCCTGGAGCACGTCAACTACCGGCGCGCGCTCGAAGGCGAGCTGGCCCGAACTATCGCCACGCTCTCTGATGTGCAGGCCGCGCGGGTCCATATCGCGATGCAGAAGGAGTCGTTGTTTGGCGCCAAGGAACAGGCGGCCAAGGCGTCGGTCACGCTGACCCTGAAGGGCTCGCGCGGACTGAAGCCGCCCGCCGCGGCAGCGATCACCAATCTCATCGCGGCCAGTGTCGAGGGCCTTCGTCCCGAGCAGGTGGTGATCATCGACAGCATGGGTCGCGCACTGGCGCGCGGGGCGATGGGCCATGACGATGGTGCGATGGCGGGAGTGGACCTGGAGCGGCAGCAGAAGTACGAACGCGACATGTCGATGAAGGTGGTGGCGCTGCTCGAGCCGGTGGTCGGGATCGACCGCGTCAACGCCAACGTCTCGGTCCAGCTGCACGGCTCATCGGAGGAGCAGACCAAGGAAGAGTACGACCCGGAGACCGCCATCCGCAGCATGCAGGAGAGCACCGACGGCAGCAGCGCCGAGGTCAACAGCGGTGTGGCTGGTGCCCAGGCCAATCTGCCTGCCGCGGTCCGCCCCGACGGCACGCCGGTCCCGGCGCCCGCCGCGGCAACCGCCAGCGCCAAGGGTGTGTCCAAGACCAGCCGTTTGACCAACTACGAAGTCAGCAAGACCGTCACGCACAGCATCCGGCCGCGTGGCGAGGTGGCCAAGGTCTCGGTGGCCGTGCTGGTCGATGACGAGCATGTGAGCACCACGGCGGCCGACGGTGCGGTCACGACCAAGCGCAAGGCGCGCGATGCAGCGTCGATGCAGAAGCTGCAGAAGCTGGTGGCCGCCTCGCTGGGCATCGACACGCAGCGTGGCGACCAGATCACCGTCGAGAACATCGCGTTCGAGACGCCCGTGCCGTTGCCCTCGACCACGCCCAGCATGTGGGAGCGCGTCAGCGACCAGAGCAGTGGAGCAGTGCGCGGGGTGGCGGTCTTGGTGATGGTGGCCATGGTGCTGCTGTTGTTCGTGCGCCCGGTGATGAAGCGCCTTCTGGCCGTTCCGTCACTGGACCCCAAGCATGCCGCAATCGGCATGCCCCACCAGCTCCCGCGCACCATCGAAGAGATCGAGGGCGAGATCGAGGCGCAGCTGGACATGGAGCCCAACGGGACCGACCGCCGCCAGCCGGTGCTGGCGCGACGTGTCGTCAACGTGGCCAACAACGAACCCGAGGGCGCCGCCAAGCTGGTACGTGGCTGGCTGACCGAAGGACGGAGCTAGCGCGTGGCGACCGCCATGGTGACCAAGGCCGACACCCTCAACGGCGTGCGCAAGGCCGCCATCCTGACGGTGCTGCTCGGCGAGCAGGCCTCTGGAGAGCTGTTCAAGCATCTCAACGAGGAAGAGATCGAGATGATCGGGCGCGAGGTGGCGCTGCTCGGCCCGGTGACCGCTACGACGGCCGCCGACGTGCTCGAGGAGTTCCACCAGATGTGGAAGGCCGCCGAGTACGTCACCAAGGGCGGGGTCGAGTTCGCCTCCAAGTTGTTGACCAGGTCGCTCGGGCCCGAGAACGCCGCCCGCATTCTCGACCGTGTCGTGAAGACGTTCGAGTCGTCCAAGGCTTTCACCGGTCTCGAGAAGGCCGATCCGCAGCAGTTGTCCAAGTTCATCCAGAGCGAGCACCCGCAGACGATCGCGCTGATCCTGGCTCACCTGAAGCCCGGGCCGGCGGCGCAGCTGATGCAGAGCCTGCCCGAGGACCTGCGCGTCGAGGTGGTGACGCGGATGGCCAACCTCGACGAGATCTCCCCCGAGGTGATTTCGCGCATCTCGTCGGTCATCGAACAGCGGCTCAAGTCGCTCGGTGCCAGCAGCTCGCACGAGTCCTACGGCGGGATCCGGGCCGTCGCCGAGTTGCTGAATCGTATCGACCGCAGCATCAGCCAGCCGGTACTGGAAGCCATCGAGTCGCAGACGCCGGACCTGGCCGTGTCCATCCGCCACCTCATGTTCGTCTTCGACGACCTGCTGCACGTGGACGACAACGCGCTGCGCGAGATCGTCCAGCGCGCCGACAAGAAGACCCTGACCGTCGCGCTCAAGGGGACGTCGGAAGACATCCGCAACCGCTTCTTCCAGAACATGTCCAAGCGTGCCGTCGACATGATCCGTGAGGAAATCGAGCTGCTCGGCGCGGTGCGCCTGCGCGAAGTGGAGAAAGCGCAGCAGGAAGTCGTCGGCATCGCGCGCAAGCTCGAGGAAGAGGGCCTGCTGCAGACCGGTGCCGCCGCTGGAGAACCGTATGTCACTTAAGACCCGCCGGCTTCTGGCCGGGGCGGTGGCCATCGAGCGTTTCGCCTGGGGTCCGCGCGCCGCCGACGGGCATATCGAGGCGCCCGATTCTGCGGCCATCTGGGCCCCGTACGACCAGCAGGCGCGCAGTACCGCCGCGGGACGGGTGGTCGGCGGCGGGCCGCTGACGCAGGAGGTGTATCAGCCGACCGCGGAGCAGCAGGCGCAGCTGGCGGCGCTCGAGCGGGATGCGTTCACGAAGGGCTATGCCCAGGGCGAGCGCGCCGGGCTCGAGGCCGGCGGCAAACGCGCCGAAGCGATGTTGCGGCGCCTGGCGCAGACGCTCGAGGAGTTGTCGGGGCTGCGCGACAACATGGTGCGCCAGACCGAGCGCGAGCTGGTGCAACTGTCGGTGGCGATTGCGCGGCGCATCCTGCAGCGCGAGGTGAGTGTGGACGCCGAACTGACCGCGGCGCTGGCCCACATTGCGCTCGAGCGGCTCGGTGGGTCCGCGCCAGCGACCGTGCGGTTGCACCCCGACGACTACGCCAACGTGATGGCCGGGCATGTGGCACCGCTCGGCGGCCGTCAGGTCCAGATTCTGGCCGACGCCGCGGTCTCACGGGGCGGCTGCCTCGTCGAATCCGAATACGGCTTCATCGATGCCTCGATGGATGCCCAGGTCGACGAGATCGCTCGCGCCGTGCTCGGCGAGTCGGTGCCGGTGGTCATGGCGCGCCGAGGAGTGGCCTGATGGCGGCAGTCGATTCTGCCAGCGGCTTCTCGCTGGCGCGGTACCACGACCAGGTGCGGGCCGCCGACCCATTGCCGATGGTGGGCAAGGTGGTGCGGACCGTCGGCCTGCTCGTCGAATCCAAAGGCCCGCGGGTGCGCGTCGGTGAGCTCTGCGAGCTGGCCTCTCGCGACGGTGGGCCGCCGCTGATGCTCGAAGTGGTGGGCTTCCGCGACAATCTGCTCCAGTCGGTGCCGCTTGGGTCAACGACGGGCATTCGACCCGGCGACTTGATCGTCTCGCGCGGTCGGCCAGCCTCGGTGCCGGTGGGCGAGGCATTGCTCGGACGGGTGGTCGATGGGTTGTGCCGCCCGCTCGACGATCGCGGCCCGCTCGGCACGACCGAAGTCGGAGCCCTGCATCCGCCCCCGCTGAACCCGCTCGCCCGGCAACCGATCGAGGTGCCGCTCGGCACCGGTGTGCGTGCCATCGACGCGCTGCTGACAGTGGGGCGCGGGCAGCGCATCGGCTTGTTCGGCGGCAGCGGTGTCGGCAAGAGCACATTGCTCGGCATGATGGCCCGCGGCACCGCGGCCGACGTGGCGGTCATCGCCCTGGTCGGCGAGCGTGGCCGCGAGGTCCGCAGCTTCCTCGAACACGATCTGGGGCCTGAAGGCCGCCGCCGCGCCGTGGTGGTCGTGTCCACCTCCGACAACCCGCCGCTGGTGCGGCTGCGGGCCGCCTACGCTGCCACCGCCATGGCCGAATGGTTCCGCGACCAGGGCAAGAACGTCCTGCTGATGATGGACTCGGTCACTCGGTTTGCGATGGCCCAGCGTGAGGTCGGACTCGCCGCTGGCGAGCCGCCCACCGCCAAAGGGTATCCGCCGTCGGTGTTTGCACTGCTGCCCGGCCTGCTCGAACGGGCCGGCAATGTCGAGGGCCGCGGTTCGATCACCGCCATCTACACCGTGCTGGTGGAAGGTGATGACACCAACGAGCCGGTGGCCGACAACGTTCGCGCCATCCTCGATGGCCACGTCGTCCTGTCACGCGCGCTGGGCGCACGCAATCACTATCCCGCCATCGATGTGCTCCCGAGCGTCAGCCGCACGATGCCCGACGTCACCACGAGCGAGCATCGTCTGAAGGCCGGCCAGGTCCGTGATTGGTTGTCGCTGGTGCGGGAGAACGAGGACCTGGTCTCGGTGGGGGCCTACGTGGCCGGATCGAGCTCGCGCATCGACGATGCGCTCGCGCATCGCGATGCGGTGGACGCGTTCCTGAAGCAGCCAGCCGACGACTTGGTGGATTACGAGACGTCGGTGCAGGCGCTCGACGCGCTGTGAGCCATGCCTGACCGACTGGGACTGTCGCCCGCTCGACACTTCGCGCAGGCGACGCGGGTTGCGCTCACTCGACTGAATCGGCATGTCGCGCTTCCGCTTTAGGCTCGAGCCCGTCCTGCTGATGCGCCAACGCGCCGAAGAGCAGGCGCAGATGGCTCTGGCGCGCGCAGAACGGCAGTTGCAGGACGCCGAGCGCGGACTGGCGCTCAGCGAACAACGGTTACGTGAGGCGTACGTCAACGCCAGCCAGGCCGAGAACGAAGGGTCCGATGTGATGCTCCTGACCTGGCATCGGAATTGGATTGTCGTCAAGTCACGGGACATCGAGGCGTGTCGCCTCGACGTCCGGGACCGGCGTGAGACCCGAGACCTGCGCCGTCACCAGGCGCAGGACGCACACAAAGAGCGACGGGTGCTCGAACGCTTCAAGGAACGCGCGCGTGCCGACTTCGACGGTCAGGTCGCCCAGCGCGAGATGCAGGCCATCGACGAATTGGCCACCATTCAGGCCGCCCGTCGGGCAGGAGACTTCAAGTGAGCACACCAGCAATCGGCATCGCCGGGCAGACCGCCGCCGCGTCAGGGACGCCAGGCATCACCCGTACCACCGGCACACGCGACCTCGGCCAGGACGCCTTCCTCAAGCTGCTCACCACGCAGCTGCAGAATCAGGACCCGACCAAGCCGCAGGACAACGGCGAGTTCATCGCCCAGCTGGCGACGTTCAGCTCACTCGAGAAGCTGACGACGATCTCGGCCAAGCTCGATCAGATCGGCACCGCCCTCGGCGTGAGCATGACCGGTGGCAGCGGGCAAGCCCCGACTGCGCCAAGCAACAGCACGACATCGGGCGCCGGCACCGACGCCAACATCATCAGCGGAGGCAAGTGACATGACGGGATCGTTTTCCACCGGGTTATCCGGTCTGAGTGCCAATGCCAACTACTTGAGTGTCATTGGCAACAACCTGGCCAACATCAACACGGTCGGCTACAAGGCGAGCACGGTCAGCTTTGCCGACCTGGTCAGCCAGAACGTCGGCGGTCGGGGCATCAACCCGATGCAGGTCGGACTTGGCGTCGTGACCGGCTCGATCTCGCCGGTGTTCAGCCAGGGCGCCGTCGAAGCCACGCGCGAAAGCGCCAACGTCGCGATCCAGGGCAACGGCTTCTTCGTGGTCCGCAGCGACGAAGGCAATGCCTACACGCGCGCTGGCAACTTCACCTTCGACGCCGGCGGCAAGATGGTCACCCCCGATGGCTGGCGGGTGCAGGGCTACACCCAGGTCGACCCGTTGACAGGCGGCATCGTCACGACCGGCGGGCTGACCGACATCGTCGTGCCCACCGGTGTGCTTCGCGCTCCGGTGGCCACCACCAACATCCGTGGCGAGATCAACCTCGACGCCGGCGCAGCAGTGGGCGGCGGGGTGGATTACACGGTGCCATTCAAGGTCTTCGACGCGCTCGGCGGCACGCATGACGTGACCATCGCGTTCGAGAAGACCGGGCCAGGCGCCTGGACCTACACCGCCACCGTGCCGCAGGCCGACGTCAACGGCGCAGCGGGGGTGTTCACCCTGGGCACCGGCGTGCTGGCCTTCGATGGCGCCGGCCAACTGACGGCGCCTGCGGCCGACGTCGTCCTGACCGGCCCCCCGACGTGGGCCAACGGCGCGGCCGGCAACGACATCATCTTCGACATCACGCCGCCCCCTGGCGCCAAGCCCACACTGACCAGCTACGCCGGCAAATCGCAGATCGTCAATCCGGATCAGGACGGCGCGGCTGCAGGCTCCGCGGGCGATATCACGATCGGGCTGGACGGCACGATCCTGGTCAAGTTCGGTCCCGAGGAAGTGGCCGTGGGGCAGATCGCACTGGCCAGCTTCAACAATCCCAAGGGCCTGACCAAGCTCGGAGCCAACCGCTACGGCCAGGGGCCCTCGGCCGGGCTGCCCAACATCGGTGTGCCCGACAGCGCCGGTCGCGGCACGCTGACCGGCGGAGCGATCGAGCAGTCCAACGTCGACATCGCCACCGAGTTCACCCAGATGATCCTCGCGCAGCGCGGCTACCAGGCCAACTCGCGCACGATCACCGTGTCCGACGAAGTGCTCGTCGAGACGCTGCAGCTGAAGCGGTAAGCATCCCGTGGGCCGACGGTCATCGTCGGTCCGCCCTCTCCTCCGGAGCGCTTCATGAGCCTCGTCGCATCTGCGTCTGCGCTGACCACCGGCGCGACGCCTGGCAGGGCCGAGTCAGGACCACATGCCGGTCGCGCGCCGGGACCTGCCCGGGCCGACCGGCCGGCGCGTGTCGCCAAGGTGCCATCGCGGTTTGCGCACGCGCTCGAAGCGGCGCGTCAGCCGGAACTCGTGCCGGGACCCGTCACCGAGTCGTCACCGCGTCCTCCGAAGGCGCCCGGCGCGTCGGCCGATCTGCCGTTGGACGACCCCGGCGATCAGGCCGGCGGGGCGCCAGCGACGGCCACAGGCGGTCAACTGCAGGCTACACCGTGTGCCTGGCTCATGCTGCCGTTTGGCGTGGGTACCCAGATGTCTGGCGGTGACCCGGCGGCGCCAGGGAACCTGGGTGCCGAAGTCCCGCCCGAACTGGACAACGCCGTGCTCGCGGAGGCCGGGGCCAACGGGGCCGACGCTGACCTGGTCTCGACGATGCTGACCACGGTGGCCGGACGCAACAAGGAAGACGCACTGGAGGAGCCGCCGCTCGAGCTGAGCCACGTGGGTGCTGCCGACCAGGCGTCGCTCAAGGAAGGTCTCGGGAAGGGCGCCACGCAATCGCCCGAGCTGTTGTCTCGCTGGCGGGCAGCGACCCGCGCCTCGGGCGGAGAGGTCGGCAACGCCGCGCGACAGGCGGGCGCGGCGGCGGCCGATGCGGTCGCGGCGACGGGCAGTGCCGCCGGCGTTCCATCCCCGGGAGCGGTGCCGGTCAGCCGCGCGTCGGACGTGTTGCTCCGGCACCGCTCCCGGGGATGGAACGCCGCGCGTCGGACGTGTTGCTCCGGCTCGCACAGGCCGATCGTCACGGATCGGCGGGCAATGCCCCGTCATTTCACGTGACGCCACAGCTGGCCACCATGCCGGCCATCGACCTGCCCCTCGCCCCGGCCGCCGCCGCCGTGCCGCCGCCGACCGTCGCCGACCAGGTGGTCGAGCAGATCGTGGCGTCGTTGAAGATGCAGTGGAAGGACGGGGTGGGCGAGGCCAAGCTGCACCTGCGGCCCGACGCCCTGGGCGCGGTCACCGTGACGCTCCGGGTCGAGCACGGCGCCGTGACCGCCGTCGTCCGCGCCGAGTCCGCGCAGGTCCAGGAATGGGTCCTTCAGCATCAGCAGTCGCTGCGGCAACAGATGGAGGCGGCGGGCTTGCGTCTCGAGGAACTGGTGGTGTCGCCTGACGACCAGCGGGAGCCGAAGCAGGACGAGGACGCCTCACCAGAATCACAGCGGAGACGTCCCCGGACACCGGATGGTCGCCGTTCGGGGACAGCGATGCCGGCGTTCGAGTCGCTGGTCTGACCAGGGGGCACTGGAGATGTCGCCGCACCGTCACCCCCCGCCGAGGGAACGGCGGCGGCGCGTCTAGCGCCACGAGCCGATCCTTCTGGAATCGGCATCTTTCCGCACAACTTCAGTTCCGGTCGGCCGGCGTCTGCCCCGACAGGACGCGGCACCACCCTTGCTCCTTGCTGCGACAGTCGCCTGCAGGGCGCGAGGAGCGTGCATGAGCACAGCGGAAAAGTCTGAAGCCACCCCAGCCAAGAAGAAGGGCAAGTTGCCCCTGATCATCGGTCTCGTCGTCGTGCTCGCCGCTGGAGGCGGGGGCGGCTACTGGTATCTCGCCAAGCAGAAGGTGGCGGCCGCAGGGGCAGCGGCGGCCGGCGGGCACGGGGAAAAGAGCGACGACCATGCCAAGGCCGACGACGGGCACGGCGAGGCGGCGCCCGAGGGCGGGGCCCTGCTGCCGCTGAAGGTCTTTACCGTGAACCTGGCCGACAGCGATGCCCAACGCTTCCTTCGCACCGACGTCCAGTTGGTGATCGACGGCGACGAGGCCGTCATTAAGGAACTCGAGCACGAGAAGCTTCCCATTGCGCGGGCCCGCTCGGTCGTCCTCGACCTCCTCTCGTCCCAGCAGTCGGCAGCCATCTCCACGGTCGAGGGCAAGAACGCCCTGAAAAAGGCCATTGCCGAACAGGCGTCCAAGGCGCTGCACCACAAGGTCCTCGATGTCCTCTTCTCCGACTTCGTCATCCAGTTCTGACCTGTCGCTGCCCAACGCGCTAGCCAGTTTCGGCGACGTGAAGATGCACGTCGACGTCATCCTGGGGCGTGGGTCGATGACGCTGCGCGCCTGCCTCGCCCTCCACCGCGGCAGCGTCGTCCGGCTGTCGCAGTCGGCGGGGCAGGACCTGTTCGTCCTCATCAACGACGTCCCGGTGGCGCGCGGGGAGGTCGTGATCATCGACGACACGGTCGCGCTCAGGCTGACCGAGTTCCGGCAGAAGACCGCCACCGAGGCCCTGGCGTGATCTCGTCGTTCATCCTGGCGCAGGCGCAGCAGGCACCAGTGCCGACGGTCGGGTGGTCCGATGGCCCGGGCATGGTCCGCACGATCCTGTCGCTGCTGGTCGTGCTCGCGCTACTTGGCGGCTGTCTCTGGCTGATCCGCCGCGGCGGCTGGCAGGGCGGTCTCGGCAAAGGGCCGCGACCGGTGCAGATCGAGACGGCCGTCGGTCTTGGCGACCGTCGTCAACTGGTCATCGTGTCGGTGGAGGGTCGCCGCCTGCTGCTTGGCGTCACCCCCATGCACGTGGCTCTGGTCACCGAGCTCTCCGCAGCGACGACGTCGTTCCCTGACGCGCTGGCGGCGCGGATGACGGGCGAGGTGAGGCCATGACCCGCCGCGTGCTGCTGACCGTGGCCGGCACCATCGGGCTGTGGCTGGCGTCAGCCGCGCCAGTCCTGGCCCAGGCCGACGCGGCGCGGATCGACATCGACGGCATCGGCGCGATCTCCGCCCCGCTGCAGGTCGTGCTGTTGATGACGCTGCTCAGCTTCATCCCGGCCATCCTGATGACGATGACCGCGTTTACCCGCATCGTCATCGTCTTCCACTTCCTCCGCCAGGCGCTCGGGACACAGGAAGCGCCCTCCAATCAGATCCTGATCGGGCTGGCGCTGTTTCTCACGGTCTTTGTCATGGCGCCGGTCGGCGAGCAGATCAACGAGGCGGCGGTACAGCCGGCGCTGCGCAACGAGATCACGGTGACGCAGGCACTCGAGCGCGGCACGCCGCCGCTGCGCGTGTTCATGCTCAAGCAGACTCGCGAGACCGACCTCGGCTTGTTCGTCGAACTCGGCAAGGCCGGGCGTCCGGAGACGCCGGAGTCGCTGCCGATGCGCGTCGTGATTCCCGCCTTCATCCTCTCGGAGATCAAGACCGGGTTTCAGATGGGCTTTTATCTCTTCGTTCCGTTCCTCTTGATCGACCTCGTGGTCTCGACGACGTTGCTGTCGATGGGCATGCTGCAGCTGCCGCCAGCGATGATTTCGCTGCCGTTCAAAATCATGCTGTTTGTGATGATCGACGGCTGGAATCTGCTGGTGTCCTCCCTGGTCCGCAGTTTTCTCTGAAGGGTCCCATGTCAGAAGCCCTCGTCGTCGGCATCGTTCGTCAGGCCATTGAACTGGCCATCCTCGTGAGCCTGCCGATGCTGCTGGCCGGCCTGATTGCCGGCGTCCTCGTGAGCATCTTCCAGACCGTGACGAGCATCCAGGACAACGTGCTCGCCTTCATTCCGCGCGCGGCCGCCATCTTTCTCACCTTCGCGATCACCTTCCCCTGGATGCTGCGCCTGATGTCGGGGTTTGCCAGACAGATGGTCACCAGGCTGCCCGAGCTCGTGCGCTGATGGACCTGTCGCCAATCCTGGTCTTCGCCATCGCACTGATCCGGCCCAGCCTGCTGGTGCTCGGCACGCCGCTGTTTGGCGGGACGTTTGCGCCTCCGGCGCCCAAGATCGGCCTCGTGCTGGTGCTGGCCGCGTTCATGGCTCCGGTGATTGGCGTGCCCACGACAATCGAGGCGGGCATGTTGCTGACCGTGGTGCTGCGCGAGGTGCTGATTGGTTTCGGGCTCGCGATGGCCGTTCGCCTGCTGCAGGCCGGCGCCGAGCTCGGGGGCTACCTGACGGGCTTCCAGATGGGCCTGTCCTACGCGGCGCTGGTTGACCCGCAGAGCGGCGTCCGCAACAACGTGCTGGCGGCGCTCTACGGCTCGGTGGCCGTCATGGTGTTCCTGCTGACTAACGCCCACCACGAGGTGCTACGGGCGCTCGCGTCGTCGTATCAGGCGCTGCCGATTGGCGGAGGCGTCGTCGACGTCGAGTTGGCCGACATGGTTGCGCGCATGTTCGGCCTCATGTTTACGCTCGGCGTGCGGCTCGCCGCGCCCGTGGTGATCACCCTGTTACTGGTCGAAGTCGCGCTTGGCGTCATGGCCCGCGTCGCGCCGACCCTGAACCTGATGGTGACCGCAGCCCCGATTCGTCTGCTGGTCGGATGGATGGCGCTGGCGCTCACCATTCGCGTCCTTCCCGACATTCTCACGCGCGCCTTTCCGCAGGCGCTGAGTCTCGGCGCTCGCACCGCCGCGACGTTGCACTGACGATGTCTGAAGACCGCACAGAACACCCTACAGCCAAGCGGCTTCGCGACGCGTCCCGTCGCGGCCAGGTCGCGCGCAGTCGCGACCTCAACGACGCCTTTCAACTCGGCGCCGCGCTGATCGTGCTGGCCTACTGGGGCCCATCGCTGATCTCGGGGATGGGCACCATCATGTCCACAGGCCTGACGCGCATGGGTGAGGGCCGGTCAGCCTCGGTCACCTCCGGCGACGTCGTCAACCTGGCGCTGGGCGGCGTGCTCCAGATCGGCTGGTTGGTCGGGCCACTGGCCCTCGCCGCGCTGGTGGCCACGGCGGCGTCGGCCCAGGCGCAAGGCGGCATCGTCTTCGCCTCCGAGGCCCTGCGCATCGACGTCGCCCGCCTCAACCCCGCGGCGGGATTGAAGCGGTTGATGCCATCGCAGGCCGGCCTGAACCTGGTCAAGACCTTGATTGGGGCGACGGTGGTCGGGACCGTGGCGTGGTCGGCCGTGTCGGCCTTGCTTGCCGACTCGACGCGCCTGGCGCTGCTCGACCCGGTCGCGTCTGGCCTGGACGCCTGGGGGCACGCGTTGGCGTTCCTCAAACGCGCCGCCATTGCCTTGCTGGCCCTGGCGGCTGGCGACTTCGCCTTGCAGAAGTGGCGGACCGGGCAGTCGTTGAAGATGACCAAGCAGGAGGTCCGCGACGACAACAAGCTCTCGGAGGGCAACCCCGAGATCAAGGCCCGAGTGCGCCGCGTGCAGCGCGAGATGATCCGCAAGCGCATGCTCGCCGCGGTCCCCAAGGCCACCGTCGTGGTGACCAACCCCACGCATTTCGCCGTCGCCCTGCAGTACACCCGCGGACAGGCGGCGCCGGAAGTGGTGGCCAAGGGCGCCGACAGCCTGGCCCTGAAGATCCGGACCATCGCGCGCGAGCACGGCGTTCCGATCGTCGAGAACCCGCCGCTGGCGCGGGCCATCTATCGACAGGTCGAGGTGGGTGAGTCCATCCCCGGCGACCTGTTCGAGGCGGTGGCTGAAGTGCTGGCGTATCTGATTCGCCTCAAGCAGTTGGTGTTGTGAGACCCAGGAGACGTTGATGTCGAATGCAAAACAGTTCGGGCCGGCACAGCTGATGGTGCCCGGTGTCGTCATCCTGGTGCTGGCGCTGATGGTGCTGCCGCTGCCCACGGTGATCCTCGACCTGCTGCTGTCGGTGGACATCGCCTTGTCGGTGGTCTTGCTGCTGACCGCGGTCTACGTCAAGGACCCGATCGAGTTCTCCGTCTTCCCGTCGCTGCTGCTGCTGCTCACCCTGCTGCGCTTGTCGCTCAACGTCGCCGGTACGCGCCTGATCCTCCTGCATGGCGCTGACGGCGTGGACGCGGCGGGCCACGTGATCATGTCGTTCGGCCAGTTCGTCGTCGGCGGCAACTTCGTCGTCGGGGTCGTGGTCTTCCTGGTGCTGGTGGCGATCCAGTACGTGGTCATCAACCACGGCGCGGTCCGTATCTCCGAAGTGACGGCCCGGTTCACCCTCGATGCGATGCCTGGCAAGCAGATGTCGATCGACGCGGACCTGAATGCCGGCACCATCGACGAGAAGGAGGCCAAGCGGCGTCGAGACCATGTCCGCAAGGAAGCCGAGTTCTACGGCGCCATGGACGGCGCCATCCGCTTCACCCAGCGCGATTCGCTGGCGGCGCTGCTGATCACGGGTGTGAACATCGTGGCCGGCCTGGTGATCGGCGTCATGCAATACGACATGGAGATCGCGGAGGCGGCGCGCACCTTCACCATCCTGACGGTGGGTGAGGGGCTGGTGACGGCCATTCCGGCCCTGCTCGTGTCGATGGCCGGTGGCTTGATCACCACGCGCGCCTCGTCCGAGTCCTCGCTCGGCGAGGACGTCGCAACGCAGCTGCTCAGCAAGATGCAACCGCTGGCCATCGGCGCCGGCGTGCTCTTTGCCATGGGGTTGATTCCGGGTCTGCCCAAGATGGCCTTCTTCCTGGTCGCCGCGGCGTTTGCCTACGCCGCCTATGCCAATCGCGCCCGGACTGACGACCCGGAGGGTGCCGCGGCCGTCGACCTGGGTGGGTCTGCGGTGGCGCCGGAACAAAGCGTCGAGACCCTGGCCTCGGTCGAGCCGCTGAGCGTCGAGGTGGGCTATGCCCTCATCTCGCTGGTGGACGAGCGGCAGGGCGGCACGCTGCTGCAGCGCGTCAAGTCCATTCGCCGGCAGATTGCCACCGAGACCGGCATGATCGTGCCGCCCGTGCATGTCGCCGACAACCTCCAGCTCGGCCCCCGGACGTATGCGCTGCTGGTCAAGGGCGTCGAGGTGGCCCGCGCGGAGCTGATGCCGGACCGCCTGCTGGCCATCAATCCGGGTACCGCGACCGGCACCATCGAAGGCACCGCAGCCCGTGAGCCAGCCTTCGGTTTGCCGGCCCTGTGGGTGCGGGCCGAGCAGCGCGACGCCGCGACCGCAGCCGGCTTCACGGTGGTCGACCCGACGACCGCCCTGTCCACCCACTTGTCCGAGATCATTCGCAATTTCCTGCCCGACCTGCTCACGCGTCAGCACACCAAGGACATGGTCGACCGGGTGGCGCAGCAGTCGCCGCGGTTGATCGACGACCTGATCCCGAAGCTGCTCGGTCTCGGCGACGTCCAACGTGTGCTTCGGCAGCTCCTGCGCGAGCGCGTGCCGGTCAAGGACCTGACGACCATCCTCGAAGCGCTGGCCGACGCCGCGGCGCAGACCAAGGACGCCGACCACCTCAACGAGGCTGTCCGGCAGGCACTCGGTCGCGCCATCTGCCGCCAGCACCAGACCGAACAAGGCGAGTTGCCGACCATCAATCTCGCGCCCTCGCTGGAGGAGCGGCTGATGCAGGCGGTGGTGCGGACCGAGAACGGGGTGGTGCTCGCCATCGACCCGAACGACGCCCAGCACATGGCGGCGCGCATCGCCCGGGCGCTGGAGACGGCGGTGGCACAGCCTGTGCTTTTGTGTTCACCAGCACTGCGACCGCATCTGTGGAGACTGTTCACACGGGTGCTGCCGCAAATCGGGGTGCTCTCGCATAGCGAGATTCCCGCCCATGTGAAGGTCGCGCCAGTTGCCGTACTCGATTGATGCCATGACTCCTCAGCGTTTTCGCAGTTCCAGCGTTCGCGGTGCCCTGGCCCAGGCCAGGCAATCGCTGGGCCCCTCGGCCCTGGTGCTGGGCACACGTCTCGTCCCGGCGTCCGGATGGCGGGGCTGGCTGGGCGGCCGTGAAGTCGAAGTCTCGGCATTTCCACCCGAAAGGGTGTCGGACAACCGACGCAGCAGAGACAGCGAATACGCGACGCCGGGTCCTGCGACCGCAGGTGACCCGCGCGGTCCCGTCACCGACGGCCTGACCGCCCGTCTCATCGGCACCGGACTCGACCGTCAACTGGCCGAAGCCGTTGTCGACGAGATCCCGCAGCCCCGCCGACGCGACGCGTCGCAGGGCCAGATCCGGGCTGCGCTTGCCACGTGTCTCGAGGCGATTGCCGCCCGAGGCACCGCACTGGGGCGCGTCAACGTCTTCATCGGGCCGCCGGGCGTGGGCAAGACCACGACCATTGCCAAGATTGCCGCCCAGGCACGGGCTCGGGGTGAGCGGCGGTATCGCCTGGTGGCGGCCGACGGGTACCGGGTCGGCGCCGTCGAGCAGTTGCGACTGTACGCCGACGTCATCGGCAGTCCCTTCGTGGTCGCCCGTACGCCGGAGGAGGTGACCGCCGCGGTCACCAGCAGCCAGCTCCCCATCCTGGTTGACACCCCGGGGCTGTCGCCAGCCAACGAGGAAGCGGGCGCGTTCTTTGCCGCCCTGTCCGCGCTGCCCGACGTGCGTGTCCACCTTGTGATCCCGGGCGGCACGTCGCCGCGGGACTTCGAGCGGATCTGGGACCGATTTGCGATGGCGGGTGCTGACCGGGTCGTGCTGTCCAAGGTCGATGAGGCCGAGACGGTGATGCCCGTGGTGCGTGCCCTGTGTGAACGCGACGTGACGGTGTCGCTCATCGGCCTGGGGCAGCGGGTGCCCGAGGATTTGGTCGAGGGCGAGGCCGAGATGATTGCCGCGTGTCTGCTTGGACAACTTCCGATGGTGAACGCATGAACGCCCACGCAAAACAACCTCGGACAGGAGAAGAGGCCGTGCCGGTATTGACCCCCAAGTCGAGCTATATGGACCGCGACCAGTTGGTGATTGCGCATGTCGGGCTGGTCAAGGCCATGGCCCACAGGCTGGCGCAGCGCCTGCCAGCGCAGGTCGAGATGACCGACCTGATCAGCGTCGGCGTGATGGGGCTGATCGACGCGGCCGGGCGGTACAAGCCGTCCACGGGCGTGCCCTTCGATGCCTTTGCCCGCCGCCGTGTGCAGGGTGCCATGCTCGATGCCCTCCGCGACCTGGACTGGGCGCCGCGCTCGCTACGTCGGATGCGGCGTGAGCTGGATGGCGCCGTCGCCCGCCTGCGCGCCGAGTTGCGACGCGAACCGACCGAGACCGAAGTCGCAGGCCAGATGCAGATGTCGCCGGCCGAGTACGACAAGGCGATGGACCAGGTGCGGACACTCGATGTCGGCGCCATTCGTCAACTCGACGCCACCGGCGAGGACGGCCAGCCGCTTCTCGAGCTGTGCATCGACGCCGACGAGGGCCCGGATGCCCAGCTCGAGCGCAAGGAACTGCGGGTCCTGCTGGCCAAGGCGATCATGGAGCTGCCAGAGCGAGAACGCCAGATTCTGGCGTTGTACTACGAGGAAGAGATGACGATGGCCGAAATCGGCGCAGTCATCGGCGTGTGCGAATCGCGCGTCTCGCAGCTGCGGTCCCTGGCCCTGTCGCGTCTGCGCGCGAGCTTGAAGGCCCGCTTGCAGAAGCCCGAGGCCAAGGCGTGAGCAAAATCCTGTCGCAGGACGAGATCGACGCACTCCTCACGTCTGCGGCGGACCTGGAGCAGGCGGCCGGCGGCGACCACCCCTCCGAGAACGAGTCGGTCATCGTCTACAACTTCCGGCGCCCGGATCGGGTCAACAAGGAACAGATCCGCTCCCTGCACTTCCTCCACGATCGGTTCGCCAGGAACATCTCGACCTCGCTGTCGGCCTACCTGCGCACCGTCACCGAGGTCAACGTGACGTCGGTGGAGCAGTTCACCTATTCCGAATTCCTGATGTCGCTGCCCGACCCAACGGCGTTCTACGCGATTTCACTCGCCCCGATCGACGGCCTGGCCGCACTCGAACTGAATCCATCGGTGGCCTTCTCCATGATCGACCGGATGCTCGGCGGCTCGGGCAAGGGCATGGCGCCGACGCGTGGGTTGACCGAAATCGAACACAACGTGATCGACGGCGTGATCAAGTTGGTCCTCGAGCACCTCACGGAGACCTGGCGCAACATCGTCGAGGTGCGCTTCCGGGTGAGCGGCCGGGATACCCGGCCGCAGATGCTGCAGGTCGCCGCGCCGAATGAAGTCGTCGTCCTCATTGGCTTCGATATCAAAATCGGCGACGCTCGCGGCATGTTGAATTTCTGCCTGCCGGCGACGGCCATCGAGACCGTGGGCGACTCCTTCACCCGGTCGTGGTACCGCTCGCACCGCGAGCCGACCCTGGATGATCGCCACCAGTTCTGGCGCACGCTTGGGCACCTGCCGGTCAACGTCACCGCCACCGTCGAGACGACGATGCTCGCCCGCGACGTGCTCGACCTGGCACCGGGCGACGTGATTGCTCTCGGCCATCGACTGTCGGACCCGCTACAGGTGCGGGTGTGCGAGACGGTGAAATTCGACGCCTACCCGGTGCAGGAGCACGGCCATGCCGGTGTCCGGCTGCTCAATCCGGTCGCCACTGGCGCGACCCCCGAGGTGATGCATGGCTGATACGCGCGCGCTGCTCGACGCGATCTCGACCAACCTGGGCGAGGTCCTCGGCACCATGACCGGCACCGCCGTGCGCACGATGCCGTCGGTTGGTGAGGCGCCGGTCGACTGGCAGGTGCCGATCCAGGTGGGCGGCACGGCGGTGGGCACGGTGTGGATCGGGTTGAGCCAGGACGGCGCCGTGCAACTGGTCGCCTCCATCCTCGGCGACCCTCGACTGGTTGCCGAAACAGACATCGTGGACACGCTGGCCGAGTTGCTGAACCAGGCGGCCGGCGTGCACGTCCATGGCGTCGGCGCAGGGCTGACGCTCACCATCGAGACCCCGACGCAGGTGGCGTCGCCGGCGCTGGGCGAGGCGCAGCATTACGACCTCATGGTGGGAACGGGCGACCCCATCCGACTCGTGGGCTGGGGTCGAACCATCGCCGGGCTCATGCCCGACGTGTCGCCTGCTGCCGTGTCGGCGCCGGCGCTGGGCCACTCGGGCGCGGTCGCGGCCGCCGCCGTGGGCGGCGCGGTTGCGTCGATGCCGCCGCGTAACCTGGATGTGATCCTCGACATCGAACTGCCAATTACGGTGCGCTTCGGGGAAACACAGATGTCACTCGAGGCCCTGGCCCGGCTCGGCCCGGGGTCGATGATCGACCTTGCACGCGCCCCAGACGACCCGGTCGACCTGCTGGTCAATGGCCGACTCGTCGCACGCGGGCAGGTGGTCGTCGTGTCGGGCTGTTACGGCGTGCGCGTCAACGAAGTCGTCAGTCCGGCTGATCGTCTCCGCAGCCTGGAATTGTGAGAGTACGTCCGTGACACTGCCGATCCCGCTGCCAATCCTGATGCTCGTGACGACCTCGATCGTCCTGTTTGCGACCGGGGTGATTGTCCTGGTCGCTGTCCGTCTGGTACGCGCGCTGCGCCACACCGTCGAACTCGAGCACCGGGTCGGCTGTCTGCAGGCAGGCATCAGCCTCCTCACCGACACCACCGAAGCCGGCTTTCGGCAGGTCTCGGCCGAACTCGAGCGGCTGTCCGCGTCGACGCCGCCGACAGCGGCCGTGATGCGGGCGGCCACGGACCGGGGCCGCAGCGTCAAGGACATCGCCGTCGCGGAGCTGGTCTCGGAACTCGAGGTGCGCCGCCGCATGTCGCTCGCGGAGTCGCGTGCGTCCGCACCTGGCCGTAAGAACCTGGAGCCCCGTCGTGACGCGCTGCGCCCATAGCCACTGCCGCAGCTGGCGCCTGTGGGCTGCCGCTCGTCGGGGGATCCAGTTCGACGGTGCTTGGTTCTGCCGTGCCGGCTGTCTGGCCGAGGCCACCACCCGTCGCCTGGAGGCGCTGCGGCCTCCGCGCATCGTCCGCGTCCCGAGCATGCCGCCGGTGCGCCTGGGTGCCACCCTGGTGGCGTCGCGCAGCATCTCGGCCGAGACGCTGGCCGACGCCCTGAGCGGTCAGGCCGACAGCGGACTGCGCCTCGGCGCGCAGCTGGTGTCGATGGGCGCCGTCGATCACGCCGCCATCACCCACGCGCTGGCTCGCCAATCGGGGGTGGGGTTCCTGACCCGTGTCGACCCGGCAGCCCTGCGCCTGACTATTGCCGGGCTGTCACGCAACGTCGTGCACGCGCTGGGTGTCGTGCCGTTGGAGGTCGAGCGCGACGGCACCTTGCGCATCGCGGTGGGCGCGCCGCTGCCACGCATGGCGATCGCGGCCCTGCAGTCGGGCACGGGCCTCAGGGTCCGTGCGTATCTGGTCAGCGACCCGCTGCTTGGCGTGCTGCTCGATGCCTATGGCGCCGACGTGGCCGTTTCTCCGGCCGCGGGTGTCGGTCGCCTGTCAGCCGAGCAGGCGGCGCGGCGGATCGCCGATGCCGCTGTTGCCGGACGTGCCGCTTCCTGGCAGCACACATGGGGACCGGGATTTGCATGGGTACGGATCGACGGGGCGTCAGGCAGTGAAGACCTGATTGTTGCGCCCTCTCGGACGGAGCAGACATGGCAGGTGGCACTTACGCAGCGCTGAGCGGTTTACGGACCCGGCTGGAGCAGCTCGATCGGCTCGCCGGAGATATTGCCAACGCCAAGACCGCCGGCTACAAAGCCGAGCGGGTGACGAGCAAGTCGGCGCCGCGGCCCGATTTCGGTCGGGCCTTGCAGACGGCCGTGGATGTCACGCCTGGGCCCGGCCACGTGGACTTCCGTGCCGGTTCGATGGAGAGGACCGGGCGTGATCTCGACTTCGCGCTCGAGGGGCGTGGCTTCTTCGTCATCGACACCGCGCAAGGGACCCGCTACACGCGCAATGGCAACTTCTCGTTGTCGTCCGACGGCACCGTGACCACCGCCGACGGCCATGCCGTGCAAACCGCGGAGGGCCCACTGAAAATGGGCAAGGCGGGCGGGCCGATCAGCGTCGCCGACGATGGCACCGTGAGTGTCGGCGGCCAGGCGGCCGGCAAGCTCCGGGTGGTCGATTTCGACAGCTACTCGGGGCTGGACCGCGAAGACCTGGGGCGCTTCCGCGCCCCGAAGACCGCGACTCCCCGCGATGCCGCCAACACCGCTGTCCGTGCGGGCATGCTGGAAGCGTCCAATGTCTCGGTTGTCGACCGGATGGTCGCCCTCACCGAAGTCGCGCGCGGATTCGAAGCGCTGCAGCGCGGCATGAACATCCTCAGCACGGAACTCGATGGCCGCGCCATCACTGAACTCGGCCGGCGCTGAGTCCGTGTCAGGGACGCTCGAGGCCTGAGGCCCAGAGTTCCAGGTGCGCGCCGCAGGCCTGACGCGCCACACAGCAGGGCCCCGCGGCCGTACGGCAGACCGCATGGTGCCACACCGGTAATCGACAGAACGAGGACGACCATGATTCGAGCGATGTACACCGCCGCGAGCGGCATGAACGCCCAGCAGGCCAACATCGACAACATCGCGCACAACCTGGCCAACGTGAACACGGCGGGCTTCAAGAAGAGCCGCGTCGAGTTCGAGGATCTGGTCTATCAACAGGTGACCGCACCAGGCACGCCGACCGATGCCACCGCGGAGTCGCCCGTCGGGATGGAATTGGGTCTGGGTGCCAAGCCGGTCGCGATCTCGCGTGACTTTGCCAGTGGCAACCTGCGCTCGACCAACGCGCCCTACGACGTCGCCATCGAGGGTCGTGGCTTCCTCCAGGTGACGCTGCCCGATGGTCAGGCGGCCTATACCCGTGCCGGCAATCTGCATGTCAATCAGGAAGGCGCGCTGGTGACCAACGACGGGTACGTGCTGGAGCCGTCGGTCACCATTCCCGCCAATGCCTTGTCGGTGACCATCTCCAAGGACGGCATCGTGTCGGCCTCCGTGGCGGGGGAGAGCGCCACGCAGCAGGTCGGCACCATCCAGCTGGCCGCGTTCCAGAATCCGGCCGGACTGCACGCGATGGGGAGCAATCTCTTCGGGGTCACGGCCGCGTCGGGCGACGCGATCACGGGCCTGCCCGGCACAGAGGGACTCGGCACGTTGCAGCAGGGGTTTCTCGAAGAATCCAACGTCAGCATCGTCGAGGAGATGGTCAACATGATCCTCGGTCAGCGTGCGTACGAAGCCAATTCCAAGGTCATTCGCACGGCCGACGAGATGTTGTCGCAGGTGAACAACCTTGCCCGCTGACGCCGGCGTGCGCGCGACGTGGCTCGCGGCGTTGCTGGCCGCGGGTGGGC
Organism: Luteitalea sp.; assembly: GCA_046593715.1. GTDB lineage: Bacteria > Acidobacteriota > Vicinamibacteria > Vicinamibacterales > Vicinamibacteraceae > Luteitalea. Next base: position 150,117 of record JBKJQW010000052.1, on the reverse strand, counting down.
TGGCCCTGGCCGCCACCAACGTGGCGGCGCAGACACCGGCCGACGTGGAGGCCGCGGTGGCCGTCGCCTCCGAGACCGTACGCGCGGTCTTCGGCCCGGGCGCGCGCATCACGGTATCGGCCCCGGTGCTGTCGCTGGTCGGGGAGGCGAGTGCGGTGACGCGGGCGGTGCCCGAGCCTGCAAGCCGCACGGCTGGTCCAGTCCGCTTCGTGCTGTATGGCGGCGCGGCCGGGGGCGGGCGCCGGGTCGGCAGGTTGACGGCACGCGTCGACGTCGCGGCTGCCCACGTGCGTGCCCGCCGGCAGGTGGACGCGCGAATGGTGCTGACCCCCGAAGACATCGAGCTGGTGGACGGCGATATCGGCCGGCAGCCGTTGCGGGCACTGCTGCCGCTCGAAGGGGCGAGCGGCGCCACCACACGCAAAGCGCTGCTGCCGGGGGAGATCGTCACGCCGGTCGTCCTGGCGGCCCGGGCCCTGGTGACCTCGGGCGAGGAGGTGTCGACGGTGGCCCGGCTTGGCGGGGTCGAGGTCCGCGGACGGGCCATTGCTGCTCAGTCCGGTGCGCTCGGCGAGACCGTCATCGTGGTGAACCCCGACAGCCGGAGGCGCTTGCGCGGCCGCGTGGTCGGCCAGGCGCAGGTGGAGGTATTGCATGGAGATTAACGTGAAGGCCCTGCTGGTCGTGAGCTGCCTGCTTGGCGCCGCTCCGGCGTTGGCCGAGACGCCGCCCAAGCTGGCCAAAGACACGTACGACCAGGCCGTGGCCAGGCACTTGGAGACGGCGCGTGCGCTCGCACGCGCGACCCCGGCACCGACCGAAGAGGCCTCGATCGAGTGGATGACTGGTCTGGCCTCCGACCGGCGTGCGAGCCGGGTCAACGACCTCATCACGGTGCGGGTCGTCGAGAACATCGAGTCGTCGGCCAGCGCCGATTCGCAGCTGGACAAGTCCAGCAGCGCGAGTGCCAAGGTGCCGACGCTGTTTGGCCTGGAGACCAAGCTGCCAGGGGTGATCGATCCCACCAACCTTGCCAGCGCCAGTGCCGACACGGCGTTCAAGGGCAGCGGCACCACGACGCGCGCGTCCATGCTCACGGCCACCATGACCACGCGGGTCAGCGATGTGCTGCCCAATGGCGATCTCGTGCTCGAGGGTGTCCGCGAACTCGACCTCAATGGCGAACGGCAGGTCGTCGTGCTCACCGGCATCGTCCGCGCCCAGGACGTGCGCCGCAACAACCAGGTGCTGTCGACGCAGGTCGCACAGCTGCGCATCCAGTACTACGGCCGGGGCCTGATGAAGGACAACCTCAAGCCGGGCTGGCTGGTGCGCGTCATGAACAAAGTCTTCTGAGGAACTACCGATGACCCGATCACTCTGCGCCGCCCTGCTGGCCGTTCTCTTGGTCGGCGCCGCGCCTCTGGGCGCACGCGGCCCTGCCTCGATGCGCGTGAAGGACGTGTCGTCGCTGGTCGGCGTCCGGCCGACGCCCCTCATCGGCTATGGCCTGGTCATCGGCTTGAACCGGACCGGTGACAAGCGTCAGACCATCTTCTCCAACCTCTCGCTGGCCAACACGCTCGAACGCTTCGGTGTGGTCGTGTCGCCCGAGACGATGAAGGTGGAGAACATCGCGGCCGTGATGGTCAGCGCGGAGTTGCCGCCCTTTGCTCGCCCCGGCGTCCGGCTGGACGTGACCGTGTCATCGATCGGCGACGCCCGAAGCCTGCAGGGCGGCACGCTCGTCCCGACGCCGATGCGCGGCACCGACGGCTCGGTCGTCGCGCTGGCACAAGGGGCGCTCACCCTTGGCGGCTTCGGGGGCGGCTCCGACGGCAACAGCGTCCAGGTGAATCATCTCACCGCTGGCCGGGTGCCCGGCGGCGCCATGGTGCAGGTGCAACCACGGGGCCTCGTCCCCGCCGGCGATCAGCTGATGCTGGCCCTCAACAGCCCAGATTTCTCGACCGCGTCGCGTCTCGCGGCCGTGGTCGATGCGGCTCTCGGCGCCGGCTCGGCCCGGGCCATCGATCCTGCGACGGTCAGCATCACCGTTCCGGCGCACTACAAGGGGAACATCCCCGAGCTGATGGCGCGAATCGAACCGTTGCAGGTCGAGTCGGATATGCCAGCGCGCGTGGTGATCAACGAGCGCACCGGCACGGTGGTCGTTGGCGCGCTGGTCACGCTCGGCGCGGCTGCTGTGGCGCACGGCTCGCTTGCGGTCAGGATCTCCACCCGCTTCGACGTCTCGCAGCCAGGCGGCTTCGCCCCTGGGCGCGCCGAGACGGTGGTGGTGCCCAATACCCAGGTCGATGTCCGCGAGAAGGACGCCCGGCTGATCACGCTCGAGGAAGGTGCCACGTTGGACGCGGTCGTCCGCGCCCTCAACTCGCTCGGCGTGACGCCGCGCGACATCATCGCCATCGTCCAGGCCCTCAAGGCCGCAGGCTCGCTGCGCGCCGAGATCGTGATCATCTGACCATGGCCAGCGACAACAACCCGGCGCTGGCATTCCCGACCCCCGGACCGGACCGGCTGACGGCACGCGATCGCGCGGCCGCGCCGGCCGATGAGAAGGAGAAGCTGGGTGAACTGGCGGCGCAGTTCGAGTCCACGCTGATGCTCGAGATGATCAAGCAGATGCGCAAGTCGTTGCTCGACGAGAGCGAAGGCGACGGACTTGGCAAGGAGACCTACAGCTCGACCATCGACCAGGAACTGGCGCTCCACCTGTCCAGGGCCGGCGGGATGGGCCTGACAGCGACGATGGTCTCGGCCTGGGAACGCCAGCAGACCGCTGTCGCCCCCGGTTCGCTGGTGTCGCCGACGGTGCCGACAGCGATTGCCGTCGAGCCGCGGCCTGCGGGCGCCGTCGGTCCGACCACGGCCGTGTCGCTCGATCGACACGTCGCGGCAGCGGTTCATGCGGCCGAGGCCGGTGCCGATTCCTCCCTTTCGCTGGAAATGGACGGTCAGGTCAGTTCTGGCTACGGTTGGCGTGCCGATCCGCTCAGGGGACATCAGCGCTTTCATGGCGGCATCGACCTTGCAGCCAAGTACGGTACCGCTGTGCCGTCGGCGGCGGCCGGTACGGTCGTCACGGCACAGGAGCAGGGCGGCTACGGGCTGACGGTGGTGGTCAGACATCCGACCGGAGTCGAGTCTCGGTACGCGCACCTCGCAGCATTGGATGTGAAGGCGGGGGACAGCGTAGCCCAGGGGCAGCACATTGGACGGGTGGGTAGTACGGGCCGGTCGACCGGTCCGCACCTGCATTTCGAGGTGACGCAGGCAGGTCGGCGTATGGACCCGGAGCAGTTCGTCAGGAATTTGACGAGTGACACTAAAGGTCAGTGAAGGACTGCCGATTCCTGGTTCAAGCGACGGCTTTCCCGCCGGGTGCGACAGGAGTAGACCATGAAGATTCAAGGCGATCGTTTCTCGGGCGTACAGGACGCAGGCCAGACGCAGCAGCTCGGTCAGACCGGTCAGCAGCGGGCACCGCAGGCGCGTGGGGGAGTGGATGCGGGCGACCGTGTGCAGGTCTCTGCCGACGCTCGACTCTTCGGCCAGGCCGTCGATGCAGCAGCCAAGGCGCCCGAGATTCGACAGGATGTCGTCGAACGTGCCAAGGCCAAGCTGGCCGCCGGCGAGATCGGCAATGACCCGGCTCGGCTCGCCGACCGGTTGATCGACAGCTTGCTGTCCAAGTAGGCCGCGCGAGCGCGTGGCCGGAACGGGGAGCGTGGGTAGTGACTGACTCATCGCGATTGACAACCTCGGCGGACGCCCTCGCCACCGTCCTGCACGCACTGGCCGAGGCGCTGGCGCAGGCGCGACCCGACGACGTGGCCGCCAGCCAGGCTGCGGTCGAGGCCGGCGCCCTGGCGTTCCGCGCCGCCGTGGCCGAGTCGGCCGCGTCGGATCTGCGGGCGGCGCCCGACCTGGCGACGGCCGTCACTGGCGCGCTCATGCGCTGCCGGCGACTCGGACTGTCGCTGTCACTGCTGGCCGGTCCGACGTCACCCTCAGCTGACGCGCCACTCGGCTATACCCCTGTCGGACGCCTCGTGTCGTCGGCCGACGGCACGTCTTTGTTGACTGCGAGAGGCTGATGTCGCTTTTTGGAATGCTGGGCACGGCCTCGCGTGCGCTTGAAGCGCAGCGCTTCGGCCTGGACGTCGTCGGCAACAACCTGGCCAACGTCAACACGCCCGGCTACAACCGGCGCATCGCCGACCTTGGTGCGCTTGCGCCATCGGATCGCTACTCGGCTGGCCGTGGCGTCGAAGTGCTCGGCGTCCGCTCGACGCGCGACCGCCTGTACGACCAGCGTCTGTACGACGAAGCCCCCCTCGAGCAGCAACAGGCCGCGCTTGCCGATTCGCTCGGTCTGGCTGAGGTCGCCCTCGGCGGGGCGGGCACGTCGATTGACTCCGACCTGGCCAAGTTCTTCGATGCCTTCGCCGAACTGGCCGAGGCGCCGACCTCGACGACGGCGCGTCAGCAAGTGGTGACCGAAGGCGATGCCCTGGCGCGATCGTTCACCAGCATGGCCACGCGGCTGAACGACGCCGCGCGCGCCACCGACGCCCGAGTCCGCGAAGACATTGCCAACATCAACGTGCTGACCAGTCGCATCGCCTCCCTCAACAAGTCCATTGCCGCCTCGCCCGCGTCGCAGACGCTGCACCTGCGCGACCAGCAGACCGAGACGCTGAAGGCGCTGTCGGGCCTGGTCGGCACGCAGGTGCTCGAGCTGGCGGATGGCACCGCGCAGGTGATGACTCGCAACGGCCGGCCGTTGGTGATGGGCGCCGACTCGTACGCCCTGCAGGCTGTAAGCCTGCCCCCGTCGGGGTACGCAGCAGTGCAGGCCGGTGGGGTCGATATCACCGCAGAAGTGTCGGACGGGCACCTGGCCGGTCTGCTCCAGGTGCGCGACGGTGCGCTTCCGGGCTATGTCTCGCAACTGGATACGCTGGCGCACGGCCTGGCAACCACGGTGAATGCCTTGCACGCCAGTGGCTTTGACGCGAGTGGCACAGCCGGCGGCAACTTCTTCACGCCCCCCACCGGCGTGGCCGGCGCGGCCGCCGCGATGGCCATCGACCCGGCCCTGCGCGCCGACCCCTCGCGCCTGGCCGCGGCCGGCGTGGCGACGCCGGGCGACAACGCCATCGCCCGTCAGTTGGCCAACACGCGTGACACCGCGCTGGCCGGCGGCAAGACACCCGATCAGGCCTGGACCTCTCTGGTGTACGCGGTCGGCAGCGACGTCAGCCGGGCCAAGACCGAACAGGCCAGCCGCGCCGACATCGTCAACCAGATCGAGCAGGTTCGCGACAGCGTCTCGGGCGTGTCGATCGACGAAGAAGCCGCGATGATGATGCGCTTTCAGCGGGCCTATCAGGCCAATGCTCAGTTTTTCACCGTAGTCGACGAGACGCTTCAGACCCTGTTGTCGCTGAAGCGCTAACGCGAGGCCGCCATGTACCGCGTCACCCACAACACCCTGTATCGCAACTCGCTGCGCGATATCCAGAGCACCGCCGAGGCGTTCGCGCGGGCCCAGCAGCAAGTCTCGTCAGGCAAGCGTCTGCAGCGGGCCAGCGACGACCCGGCGGCAGCCGCCACCGGGCTGCGAGAGCGCGCGGAGATCCGCAGTGTGGATCGCTACCGGCAGGCCAACGACTCGGTGGATTCGCGACTGCGCGTCACCGATACGGTGCTGAGCGACATCGTGACCAGCATCACGAGTGCACAGACCAAGGCGGCGTCGGGTCGGAGCACGGTGCTGACCGCCGAGCAGCGCGAAGCTGTGGCGCTCGAACTGGAGGGCGCGAAGCAGGGCATCTTTGCTGCGATCAACACCAGCTACCGCGGAGTCTACCTGTTTGCCGGCGCCGACAACACGGCGCCGCCCTACACCAAGACCGGCGCGACCGTCTCCGCCTACCAGGGCGATGCCAACGTCGTCCAGGTGGACATCTCCCGGACATCGACCGCCGCCATCACCGTGGCTGGTGATTCGATCATGCAGGGCAGTGCGGGGGCGGATCTGTTCGAGACGCTCGATGCGCTCGCCACAGCGGTGCGCGCCGGCGACATGCCGGCCATCGACGCCGGGATGATCGAACTGGAACGTGCGTTCGACCGCGTGACCGCCGCCCAGAGCGGTGTCGGTACGACGCTGAGTGCCCTGCCGGGCGAGAAGGCGCGGTTGGACGACTTGCGTCGGGCCAGTGACAGCCGACGTTCGCAAGCCGAGGAGATCAGCCTCGCCGAGGCGATCTCGGAAATGACACGGGCCCAGCAAGCCCAGCAAGCCGCTATCGCGGTGGCCGGCACCAACCAGAAGACCTCGCTGTTGGATTACCTCCGATGACCTCATTGCCAGCACCAGCCGGCCTGCCACGCGTGGAGACGGCCTTCGGCACGTTCGACGTGTCGCCCGACGCGATCATCTCGTTTCCAGCCGGCCTGCCCGGCTTCGAGGAGTGTCGGCGGTTCCTTGTCCTGTCGTCGCGTGAACTGGAACCGTTCAAGTGCCTGCAGTCGGTGGAAGGGCCGTCGGCATCGTTTCTGGCGGTGCACCCGCAGCGCGTGTATCCCGATTACCGATGCGTGCTGTCGGACATGGATCGCGCACGGCTTGGCGAGCCGGACGAAGAGGCGCTGGTCTGGCTGGCGCTCGTGACGGTGCTCGACGACCAGACATTGGTGAACTTGCGCGCCCCGGTCGTGGTCAATCCGGGCAAGATGCTCGGCTTCCAGCTGATGCCATCCAACAGCCTCTATCCCCTGCGGTTCGAACTCGCAGAGCTGTGCTGAGCGAGGAGTCTGTCCGTGCTGGTCTTCACGCGCCGTCGTAATGAAGCGATCATCGTGGCCGATGGCATCGAGATCCGCGTGTTGCGGGTCACCAAGGATGCGGTCCGTCTCGGCGTGACGGCGCCCGCCGACGTGCCGGTGCACCGGCAGGAGGTGTATGACCAGATCCGCGAGGAGAACCGTCGAGCGGCGGCCCCGGCAGGGCTGCCAACCGGCCTCGCGCAACTGGTCGCGCACTCGGACGGCGGCTCGTGAGGCTCGACGACTGGCGTAACCTGCCGGCGTCGGCGATGCTCCCGGTCTACGACACCGAACGCGCACGCTGGGCCACCGGTCTGCAGTGGGATCTGGGGCCGTCCCTCGACGTGCTGGAGCGCGCGCGCGCCGACGGGTCGCTGCCCGGTCTGGTCGTCCGCGGCCCCGGCCAGAGCGTCGTCGGCTGGAGCTACTTTCTGCTGCAGCACGGCGTGCTGCAGATCGGTGCGCTGCACGCCCGAACCGCCGATGGCGTGCGGCTCCTGCTCGACGCGATTTTCAAGACGCCCGAGGCGTCACTGGCGCACGAGGTCCTCCTGTTTGTCTACCCGGACAGCCAGGCGTGCGAGAGCGCCCTCCAGCGGCGGCGTTTCTCGGTCACGCGGTACTGGTACCTGCGTCGCACCCTCGATCGCTCCTGCGCCCGCCCCGTCGACCCCGACTTGCGACCGATGGACGACCGCGACGGCCCTGATCTCGTGCGGTTGTTCTCGCGGGCCTATGCGGGATCGCCGGGCGCGCGCTGTTTCGCGCCACACGGGCGCCTCGAGGAATGGGCGCAGTACCTCGGGCAGTTGACCCGTGGTGCGGCGCTCGGCGAGTGCCTGCCCGAAGCCAGCATGATCGCGGCAGGACCGTCGGTGGGTGCGCTGCGCGGCGCTGCTGTCGTGACCTCGCTCTCGAAACATACAATTCATCTTGCCCAGCTCGCGGTCGACCCGACGGCGCGTCGTCAGCGCCTGGCCAGCCAGATGCTCGACGCGACGCTGTCCTGGGGTGTGAGCCATGAGCGGGCCGTGGCGACGCTGCTGGTCAGCGAGGCCAACGCCGCGGCGCGTGCGCTGTACGACGCGCGCGGTTTCGTGCAAATCGGGTATTTCCTTCACGCTGAGCGTGCGCTCGGCCGGCGAATCCTCGCCCCGCCAGCCGCGATCAGCGCCTGACCCCAGCCCTGCCATCGGCCAGCTGGGTGGCCGCCGGGCTCATCCCCGCTGGGTGAACAGGCCTGCCGGTGACCGTGGCTGTTGCAGTGTGCGACGGTAGGCGGCCAGGGTGGCTTCGCCGGTTTCCAGGCTGTGCGCCGCCGCGCGCCGTTCGACATCGGCCTGCTGCAGCACCGCCAGACTCTCATCGTCCAGGGCCATGGTGCGCGCCACCAGCGCAGCCGCCCGGCGATGCCGCTCGGCGACGCCGGCAAACCCGGCCAACTGACGGAACGCGGGCAGTGCGCCGGCGATCTGCTGCCGGAGCGGCTGTACCTGCTGCTCGAGCGCCGACAGCGCCGCGAGGTGACGCTGGCGCTCCAGCGCGAGGCTGGTCAAACTGTCGGCATCGGCGGGGTGGGGAAGGGCGTGCTGGCGGGTGGCCAGGCCTTCCAGGGCCGTCAGGATGGCCAGTTCGGCGTCCATGCCGGTACGGTAGTCGGCCAGCACCGTTTCCTTGTCTGCATTCACGGCGACAGCCTCCCCGACCGGCACGGGCGTCAGGCGGCTGATACCGGGCCCTGGCTGGAAATCTCTGCCCAGGCGTCCCGCAGCGGCGTCAGCAACTTGATCGCCTCATCGAGGCCAGCCACATCACGGTTGGCGTTGGCCTCGTAGCACCGACCCAGCACGTAAGTGTAGAGGCCGTCGAGACGCGTTGCAACTTCGCCACCCGCCTCCATGTTGAGCATGTTCTGCAGTTCCTGGACGATCGCCAGGCCGCGCGAGAGGGTCTTGCGCTTGACGATCAGATCGCCGCTGTCCATGGCGTCACGGGCCTGACCGAGAAACTTGATGGCGCCGTCATACAGCATCACCACGAGTTCGACCGGGGTGCGCGATTGCACTTGCGTCTGCAGGTATGCCTGGGCGCCTTTGTTGTTGGTCACGGGGCTCGGGCTGAGGGGAGCGTGATAAGCCAGAAGGGTCGACATGTTGGGTGTGCGTATCCGTGGGTTAGAAGCTGCTGACCGAAGAGCCGAGCGAGCTCAACTGGCCTTTCGAGGCGTTCAGTTGCGCAATAGCCAAATCGGCAGCGATGAACTCTTTCTGCATCGCCTCTTTGCGAATCAGGAGCCGGCGCTCCATCTCCGAAATGCGCTCGGTGATCTTGGCAAGCTGTCCGGTCAGGCGCGTCTGGGCGGTCGGGATGAGCCCGCCGCTGGACGTGTAGGCGCCGATGGCGCCCTTGACCGTATCGAACACCCCGTCGGCCGTGCCGCGACCCTGGAACAGCGAGACCACCGCGTCGCGATCGATGGCGAGCGCCTTCTGCAAGTCGGCGCTGCGGAACTCGAGCTGGCCCGTGCGGTTGAGCGTCAGGCCGACCTGGCTGAGCGACGTGAAGGTCGCGCCAGCACCGACGTCGGTGCCGACGACGCGGCTGAGGCTGTTGCGCAGCTGCCGCACCAGCGGATCGCCGCCGATGTTGTCGCGCTCCTTGTTGCCGTAGGCCTTGGTCTGGGTGTCGAGAAAACCGACCAGATCGTTGTAGGCGCTGGTGAACGTCTTGACCAGGTCCTCGACCGAGGACAGGTCGGCGCGGATGGTGATGGTCACCGGGTTCGGCGTGGCTTCCTGCAACGTCAACGACACGCCGGGAATGGCGTTCTCGATGACATTCGAGCTGCTGTTCACGGGAACGTTGTTGATCGTGAAGGCTGAATCCTGTGCGGCCTGGGGGTTGGTCGCCGAGAAACTCACGCCGCGCCCGCCGCTCAGGCTGTTGGTGACCGAGAAGGCCGCGTCGGCGCCTGTCTGCCGTCCCGTCAGCACGAGCTGATAGGCCCCGCCAGACCGGACCACCGAGGCGGTCACGCCGATGTCGGCCGTCTGGTTGATCGCGGTGGCCAGACCCTGCAGCGTCACGTCGCCGGCGATGGTCACGACCTTGCCGCCGATGGTCAGCGAGCCGGCGTTGGCAACGATGGTCGTGTTGTCATCGGGTGTGGTCCCGTTGGTGACCGAGACCTGCGCCTGCGCCAGCTGGGTGACCTTGACGGCGTAGGTGCCGGTGGCGGCGCCGTTGCTGGCGGTCGCCTTGAGCGCTGACTCGCTGGACACCGAGGCCGTGGCGCCGCTGAAGGCGGTCCCCGATGCCAGGTCAGCCGAGGCTGATTCCACGGCGCCGAGTCGCGTCGCGAGCGTACCGAAGGCGGCGCGTTGCTTCTGGAGCTGCGCCTGCTGCGCTTCGAGCTGGACGACCGGCTGTCGTTCCTGCGCCGACAAGGCCTGGAGCACGCTGCTGAAGTCGATGTTGTTGAAACCGCTGAACGTGATGGGTGAGCTCATGGCACGTGCCTCCGATCCCCGATCGAGGGGATCCATACCCTTAATCGGCAGTGTAGCGGGAAGCTATAGCGCAATTCGGGGCCTGGCGAGGGAATGCAGGCGGGCGGGGACACAAAAATGCGCCGCCCGGGGCCGGAGGTCCCCGAGCAGCGCCAAAGGTGGTGCGTTTAGCGAAGGAGCGACAGGACGGCCGACGTCTGCCCGTTGGCCTGGCCCAGAGCGGCGATGCCGGCCTGGTTGAGAATCGAGAAGCGAGTCAAGTTGGCCGACTCCTCGGCGATGTTCGCGTCGCGGATGCGGCTCTCGGCTGAGCGGGTGTTGACAATCTGGTTCTGCGCCAGATTGATCGCGTAGCTGAGGCGGTTCTGAATCTGTCCGACCTGCCCCTGCACAGTGCCCAGCGAGGTGACTGCCGCTGCCGAGGCCGCCACGGCCGACTCGGCTGCCGCCTGCGTGGAGAGATTGCCGGTCAGCCCGAGACCGGTCGTGGTGACGGCGCCGATGGTGCCGCCCACCTTGCCGCTGGAGCCGTTGTTGCTCACGAACACCGAGAAGCCCTGTGACGTCGAGAGACCCGCGACGCTGGACTCACGGTTGATTTCGCTGAGCACATCCTGGAATTCCGAGTTCAGCGTGGTCCGCGCCGCCGCCGTGGTCTGACCCGACGCCGCCTGGGTGGCGAGGGTCGCGAGCCGGTCGATCAGCTTGGACACGTTGTCGAGCGCGCCGTCCTTGATTTGCAGGTCCGACAGGCCGTCGTTGGCGTTGCGAACACCCTGGTTCAACACCGCCACGGTCGAACGGTAGCCGTTGGCGACCGCGAGCCCCGCGGCGTCGTCGCCCGAGTTGTTGATGCGGAAGCCGCTCGACACCCGTGTCAAAGCCGTCCGGAGCCCGATGTTGGTCGAGTACAGGTTGGCCTGGGCGTTGTTGGCGGCGACGTTGGTGATGACTGAGAAACTGGCCATGGTGATCCTCCTTGAAAAGTCCGGTACGCATCCTTGCGAGCCGGGCGCGCACCATCAGTGATGCGCGACGAGGAGGAAATCGTCTGGCAGGGCCGGGACTTGAATCAGGAGGGAACCACCGGCGTCCGGCGTGACGGCCAGGCCGAGCGCGACAGGGCCGACTTCGCCCGCAAATCGCGCCACAAAGACAGGCCCGCCGCTACCGTGGTAGCAGCGAGCCAACCCCGGAGGAGGGTGTGTCGCCGAAATCAGCCGCGCAGGAGCGACAGCACCGCGCTGGTCGACTGGTTTGCCTGGGCGAGGGCCGCGATGCCCGACTGGTTGAGGATCGAATAGCGGGTCAGATTGGCTGACTCCTCGGCCACGTTGGCGTCGCGGATACGGCTTTCCGCACTTCGGGTGTTCACAATCTGGCTCTGCGCCAGGCTGATCGCGTAGCTGAGGCGATTCTGCAGCTGACCCACCTGCCCCTGGACCGTGCCGAGGCTCGTGATGGCCACCGTGACCGTGGAGACCGCCGTCTGCGCGCCGGCCTGATTGGCGATGCTCAGGCCCGCCAGGCCCAGCGAGGTGATATCGACGTCGCCAATCGTGCCCGCCACCACGCCATCGGAGCCGTTGCTGCTCACGAAGACGGAGAAGCCCTGACTGGTGCCGGTCACGTCCAGCCGGGCGACGTTGGACTCGCGCGTGATCTCGCCGAGCACGTCCTGGAACTCGGCGTCCAGCGTCGCCCGCGACGTCGCTGTCGTCTGGCCCGAGGCCGACTGGGTGGCGAGGACGGCCAGACGGTCGAGCAGTTTGGACATGTTGTCGAGCGCGCCGTCCTTGATCTGCAGGTCCGACAGGCCGTCGTTGGCGTTGCGGACGCCCTGCTGGAGCACGGCGACGTCGGAGCGGTACCGGTTCGCGACGGCGAGGCCGGCGGCATCATCGCCCGAGTAGTTGATGCGATAGCCGCTCGAGACGCGGGTGAGGGCCTGTCGGAGGCCGATGTTGGTCTGGTACAGATTGGCCTGCGCATTGACCGCAGACACGTTGGTGACAACTGAGAACGACGCCATAGCAGTACTCCTCCGGGTGCGGAGCCAAAGCGGCTCACAAAGGGAATCGGCCACGGTGTGCGGGGCATGAGCGAAGCCGCACACGGCCCGCACACCACGTCCCGTTCACCTGCCACCTGTCCGTAATCCAACTTCCGTGCCCGGTTCCTGCCGTGTGCGGTACTGGCCCCGTGTTTGCTCCTGTGATCCACAACATGGAGACATCAATGGCCACACTTCGCGTAGATTCCTCGCTAATCCCCGGCGTGAATGCGCCGATTACGCTCGATGCGCTGCTTTCTGCGGTCGAGCCCGTCCTCGGCCAGTCGGGGCGCATAGTGACGGCGCTCCGCATCAATGGTGTCGACGAACCGGCATTCCGGCAGCCCGATGTCCTCGGTCGGAGCCTGCTCGACATCGACGAAGTCGACCTGGACACCACGCCGGTCGCCGTCATGGCGTCCAATGCCCTGGACGACGCGCTGCACTACCTGCCGGAGTTGTCCAGCCAGGCCTGCGACGTCGCGACCGCGTTGCGCAGTCCTCACGCGGGCAACCAGCTGGCCGCCGTCGCCGGTCTGGCCGACAACCTGGCCCTGCTGGCGGCGCTCGTCCACGCAGCTGACCTCTGGGCGCGGCAGGCGGGCTTGGCAGCCACCGGCTGGTTGGAGGAGGATGTGGCGACGGTCGATCGAGTGGCCGCATCGCTCGAGACTGCCACCGCCGCGGAAGACTGGGTGTCTGCGGCTGACGCGCTCGAGTACGACCTGACGAGGGCCCTCGGGGCCTGGCAGGCCAGTCTGGCCACCGGACGGACGCAGGTGCGGGCGCTACTGCCGGTGCCGACCGCCTGACCCGCCACGAGGACCTTCATGTCCACCGGTCATCGGGACCACACCGGCCCCGCCTTTGTGCCTCTGGCCCGCCCCGACATGGGCGAGGCCGAGCTGACGGCTGTTGCCGAGGTGATTGCCTCGGGGTGGCTGACGACCGGGCCCCGCGTGCAGGCCTTCGAGGCAGCGTTTGCGCAGTTTGTCGGCGCTACCGATGCCGTCGCCCTCAATTCCTGCACGGCCGGCCTGCACCTGGCACTGCTGGCGTGCAAGGTCGGCCCAGGTGACGAAGTCCTCACCACGCCCCTGACCTTCTGCGCTACGGCCAATGCCGTCCTGCATGCCGGGGGCACCCCGGTGTTTGTCGACGTCGACCGCGACGCAGCCACGATGTCGGTCGGCGCCACGACGGCGGCGATCACCTCCCGCAGCCGGGTGCTCCTGCCTGTGCACTACGCGGGCCGTCCAGCCGATCCGCTGGCGTTCCGCGCGCTCGCCGACACCCATGGCCTGCGTGTCGTCGAGGACGCCGCGCATTGCGTGGACGCCAGCGTCGCCGGCCGCCGTATCGGCACCATCGCCGACTTCACCGCCTTCAGTTTCTACTCGACCAAGAACCTCGCGACCGGCGAGGGCGGCATGGTCACCACGTCGTCATCCGAGGATGCCGACTGGATGCGCGTGGCGGCCCTGCATGGACTGTCGCGCGACGCGTGGGCCCGGTATGCCCCCGGCGCACCGGCCCAATACGACGTCGTGATGGCCGGGTACAAGTACAACATGATGGATCTGCAGGCCGCGCTCGGCCTGGCACAACTCGCCCGCCTTGGCGCGATGCAGGCGCACCGTGGACGTTTGTGGGATCGCTACGACACGGGCCTCGCGCACCTTCCGCTCGGTCGTCCAGCGACGGTGCCCTCCGACTGGACCCACGCTCGACACCTCTATGCCGTCCTGGTCGACCCCGCCGTCTGCGGCTGGACCCGTGATGCGCTGCAGGCCGCCCTCGGCCGTGAGGGGATTGGCACCAGCGTCCACTTTCGCGCTCTGCACCTGCATTCCTACTACGCTGAGCGCTTCGACCTGCGTCGCGGCATGTTCCCGCACGCCGAGTACCACAGCGACCACTCGCTCTCGCTGCCCTTCTGGAGCGGCATGCCGCTCACCGACGCCGACCGCGTCGTCGATACGCTCGAGCGCCTGCTCGCCGAGGGCCCGTGAACACGGACGGCCGGATGGCCGGCGCTGACGCCACCACATTTGCCCTGTTCCGGATTGCCGCCGGGCCACGCATCGGCCACGGCCACCTGCGCCGGGCCGAGGTCCTCGCGCGTGCCCTCGGGCGACCCGCGCGCGTGAGCATCCGCGGCGCCGGCGCTGGTACGTCCTTGACCGTGGTGCCGCCGGCGGCGGCTGGAGACACGCTGGATGCCGTGCGGCCCCGGGTGCTGATCCTCGACGACCCCGACCAACGGCAGGGTGGCGCCTGGGTGTCAGCCGCGGCGCGCCGGCGGGTGCCGGTCGTGAGCCTGCACGACCTGGGTCTCGGGCGCGTGGCCTCGACGCTGGCCGTCGATGGCAGCGTGGCGAGCCCGCTGCGCGGATGGCCCGCGACCCGCACCGTGCGCGGGTTGGCGTACGTGGTCATCGCGCCGCCCGGCATCGGGCGCCGGGGCGCGTCCCTGCGTCGCGTCCTGGTCTCGTTGGGCGGCGGCCCGCGGCGGCGCCTGACACTCGCCGTGGCTCGCGAACTGGCCGCGCGTCACCCGGACCTCGCCGTTCTTGTCACGCAGGCCGGCAGTGCCGCCCACGCGACCGGCGACCGCCGGGTGCGACACGCGTTCGCGCCCGCGGGCCTGACGCCCTGGCTCGCCCGCGTCGATATGGCCATAGTGGGAGGCGGCATGTCGCTCTACGAAGCTGTGGCCGCCGGAGTGCCCACCGTATCGCTGGCCGTCGTGCCGGCGCAGCGGCCGACCGTACGAGCGTTCGCGGCTCGTCGCCTCACCGTCGATGGCGGGGCAGTGGCGGTGCCGGTGCGCCCGCGCCTCGTCGCCCGGCGCGTCGTCGACCGTTTCGACCGGCTCGTGAAGGACGCCGACCTGCGGCGCTTCATGGCGCAGGCCGGCCCGCGGGCCATCGATGGGCGAGGCGCGAGCCGTGTCGCCCGCGCGATCCTGGGTGCGGCCGAGGGGGCCACCCGTGCGTGAGGCCACCGGGGTCGTCTTCGACCTCGACGACACGCTGTACCCGGAGCGCCGTTTCGCGCTGAGTGGCTACGCCGCCGTCGCGACGGCTGTGGGAGGCGAGACCGGCATGCCCGCTGATGTGTTGTACCGCTTCCTGGTCGGCCGATTCCGGCAGCGCGGCCGCGAGGGCCTGCTGCAGTCGCTCTGTGCCGCCTTTGCCGTGCCGCTCACCGAGGTGCCGCGCCTGGTCGACGTGATCCGTACCCACGTGCCACGTCTGCGGCTGCCGCGACCGTCGCGCCAGGTCCTGTGCGAACTGAGGGCACGGGGCCACCGCCTCGCGATCCTCACCAACGGCCTGCCGGCCACCCAGCGCGGCAAGGTGACGGCACTGGGCATCGAGCCGCTGGTCGACGCCGTCGTGTACGCGCAGGAGCATGCGCCGGCCGGCAAGCCCGCCCAGGTCTGCTTCATGGCCGCCGTGCGGCGTCTGGACGTGCAGGCATCGCACACCGTCTTTGTCGGCGACCACCCGGAGAAAGACATCGCCGGGGCGGCAGCGGCCGGGTTGCGTCCAATCTGGCTGCCGGGTGGCAGGCTCGCCGCGCGACCTGTGACGGCCGACGCGGTGGCGCGCAGCCTGGCCGACGTCCCGGGGCTGGTGGCGCGCCTGCTGGAGGACCATCATGTCGCTCCCTGCTGAGATCGCCGGCCAGTCCATCGCCCCTGGCACACCCATGCGGGTGATTGCCGAACTCGGGTTGAACCACAATGGCCAGGCCGACGTCGCACACCGCCTGGTCGACGCCTGCGCAGACGCGGGCGTGTGGGCGATCAAGCTGCAGGTCTTCGATGCCGCCGAACTGCTGCAAGACGATGCGCCGCCGCCTGCACACGTGCAGGCCGGTTCGCTGCGCGAGTTCTTCGCCCACTTCGAGCTGTCGATCGAGACCTATGCCGCGCTGCTCGTCCAGGCCCGCGCGCGCGGCCTGGTCACGGTCGCGACAGCCTTCGACAACCGGTCCGCGGACATGCTCGGACGTCTCGGCATCGACGCCTTCAAGATTGCCAGTGGCGACCTCACGCATGCGTTGCTCATCGAACACGTGGCTCGGGCCGGCGTGCCGGTCATCCTGTCGACCGGCATGAGCACCGAGGGAGACGTCTGCAACGCCGTCGACTGGGCCGTGGGCGCCGGCGCGCGGTCGCTCGCCCTGCTGCACTGCGTTTCGAGCTATCCCACCCCCGATGACCAGCAGAACCTGCGCGCGGTCGCGACGCTGGCGCGGCAGTTCAAGCTGCCCACCGGACTGTCGGACCACGGGATGGGTGCCGACGCCGCGTTGTTGGCGTATGCGCAGGGCGGCACCCTCTACGAGCGTCACGTCTACCTGCCCGGCACTGACGCCCTCGACGCGCCTGTCTCGTCAACTCCAGAGCAACTGCGCGACATCGTGCTGCGTCTGGCGCGTGCGCACGCGTCGATGGGGGAGGGCCATCGCGCGCCCGTGGACGCCGAGCGGCCCAACATCGCGCCGAGCCGGCGCGGCCTCTACGCGCGTCGCCCGCTGGCGATCGGCGAGGTGATCGCCGGCGCTGACGTGGCCGCGTTGCGCCCGGCCGGGGCCCTCGGCGCCGAGTACGCCCGGGCCCTGATTGGGTGTCGGGCCGTGCGCGCCATTGCGGCAGGTGCGGCCTTCGAGCCTGGCGACCTCGGCACCAAGGACCTCGGGCATCGACGATGATGGGCCCTCACGTCGTCGTCACGGCGGCCTCACGGCGGGTGGCGCTGGTGCAGTCCCTGCAGCGCGCGCTCGGTGCGCTGCCGAGGCAGGGACGAGTCATCGCCACCGACATCGACCCGTTCTCGCCGGCCGTGCATCTGGCCGACGCCGCCGAGGAGGTGCCGCGCAGCGATCAGCCGGGCTATGTGGACGCGCTGCTCGACGTCTGTGCGACGCACGATGCCGGCATCCTGGTGCCGACCATCGACGATGAACTGGAGACCGTGGCCGCCGCGGCGGGCCGCTTCGCCGCGGCGGGCGTGGTGGTGATGGCACCGCACGCGGAGACGGCCCGCATCTGCCGCGACAAGCTGCTGACGGCAGCGCACCTGCAGCGCCATGGCATCCGGGTGGCGGCAACCTGGACGCCAGCGGAAGTACGGGCGCGCCGGCTCCCGCCACCCCTGTTCATCAAGCCTCGCCGCGGGCGGGGAAGTGTGGGCGCGTTCCCGATCCGGACGAGCGACCAGTTGCGCTTCTTTCTCGACTACGTACCCGACCCCGTCGTGCAGGAGTACCTCGAGGGACCCGAGTACACGATCGACCTGTTCTGCGATCTGCAGGGCCAGCCGATCTCGGCCGTACCGCGCGAGCGGATCGTGATTCGCTCAGGGGTGACCGATCGCGGCCGCACGGTCAACGATCGCGCGCTCATCGATGTGGCGCTGAGCTGTGCCGCGGTCCTGCAGTTCCGCGGCGCGGTGAACGTCCAGTGCCGCGTCGTCGATGGCACACCGGTGATCTTCGAGATCAACCCGCGCTTCAGTGGCGGCATCCAGTTGACCATCGCCGCCGGCGCGGACTTCGCGGACTGGACGATCCGCGCAGCCCGCGGCGAGTCGCTTACGCCCTGTGTCGGCGCGTTCCTCGATGGCCTCCGCATGAGCAGCTACGAGTCCTCGTTGTTCCTCCGCGACGCCGATGCCGACGTGCTGGCCAAATCCGAAGATCTGCTCAGCCGGACGCGACCGTGACCGGTCGCCGCGCCGTGGTCATCCTGCAGGCGCGTACCGGATCGCAACGACTGCCGCGCAAGGTGTTGGCCCCGCTGCTGTATTGGCCGCTCGTCGAGTACTGCATCCGCCGCCTGGTCGCCGCCGATGTCGGGCAGGTCGTGCTGGCGACGACGGCGCGCGACCAGGACCGGGAGATTCTGACGCTCGGGGCGCGCCTTGGCGTGGACACCCACGCCGGGCCCGACGACGACGTGCTGGCGCGCTTTGCACAAGTGGCTGAGCGCTATCCGGCGGCCACCCACGTGCTCAGGGCGACGGCCGACAATCCGTTTGTGGACATCGGCACGTCCGGGCGGATCCTCAAGGTCCTGGACGCGGGTGCCGATTACGCCGTCGAGGAAGCGCTGCCGTATGGCACCGCGGTCGAAGGGCTCCGGCGCGAGGTGCTGCTGCGAGCGCAACGGGAAGCCACCACCGCGTACGACCGGGAACACGTGACGCCATGGGTGCGGCGACACAGAGACCTGGTCAAGGCGACCCCGACTGCTCCAGACGACGTGCACGCCCCCGAACTGCGATTCACCGTGGATACTCCAGAAGATCTCGCCTACGCCCGGCGCCTGGCCGCCGACCTCCAGCGGGGGGGCCACGACCCGCGTGTCGCCGCGCTGTCGCAGGTCATCGCCGCGGCGCGCCGCCTGCCGGACCTGGAGGGCGCGTGATCCGCGTGACCCGCCTGGACGGCACACCGCTGCTGGTCAACGTGGACCAGATCACGTGGATCGAGTTCAACCCCGATACCGTCATCGCGCTGGCTAACGGCGAGAAGTTGATCGTCCGCGACCCCCCCAGCGACATTGTCTCCAGGGCGCAGGACTACAAGCGCGGCCTGCTTGCACCGCCGGTTCGTGACCGACGCGGGGAGGTCACGGCGCTGCGCGCCGTGGAATAGCCCGTGCCGACCACCACCCCGCGTACCTTCGACACGCTGTCGATCGTCGGACTGCCACTCGGCCTGGCGATGATCGTCGGCGGTCACCTGGCCGAGGGCGGCCGACTGGGTTCGCTGCTGCAGGGTGCGGCGGCCCTGATCGTGTTCGGTGGCACCCTCGGGGCAGTGTGCCTGAGCCACCCGCTGCGCGATGTGAAGGAAGCCTGGCGGAGTCTGCGCTACGTGTTTGTCGACGACGTGCCGGCCGCCGGGGATGTGCTGGACGCCATCGGACGACTTGCCGTGAAGGCGCGCAAGGACGGAATCCTGTCGCTCGAGGACGAGTTGCCCTCGCTCACCGACCCCTTCATGCGCCGTGGACTGCGCCTCGCCGTCGATGGCACCAACCCCACGGCCTTGCGTAACATGCTCGAGGCCGAGAACGACGGCCGCGAGGAGTTCGAAGAAGGGCCGTCACGCGTCTACGAGGCGGCCGGCGGCTACGCGCCTACCGTCGGGATCCTCGGAGCCGTGCTCGGCCTCATCCAGGTGATGGAGAACCTCAGCGATCCCACCAAGCTCGGCGCCGGTATCGCGGTGGCGTTTGTCGCCACGGTGTACGGCGTCGGCTCGGCCAACCTGGTGCTGTTGCCGGTGGCCGCCAAGCTGCGCAACCGCGCCCTGCGGCGCGCCCGCCGTCGTGAAGTGATCCTCGAAGGCGTCCTGGCCATCCAGGAAGGGCAGAACCCGCGAATCATCGATCAGAAGCTCCGCGGCCTGCTTGCGGCCGAGGAGGCGGCGCCGTCGGCCGGCGCACGCCGGAGAGCCGCATGAGCGCGCGCCGGGCCCGCCGGCGCACACACGCGCAGCCGGTTGCGAGCCACGAGCGCTGGCTCGTGTCGTATGCCGACTTCATGACGCTGCTGTTTGCCTTCTTCACGACGATGTATGCCATTTCCACCGTCGATGCGCGCAAGCTGTCGTCGATGGTCGATTCGATGCAGCAGGCCTTCGATACCAGGGGTCCCCAGGCCACCGGAGCCGCGTCGCCCTCGCCCGCCCCGAGCACCTCCCTCGCACCGTCGCTGACCGCCGAGCAGCGTGAGCGCGCGCTTGCCGCGCGCCTGCGTGATCGGCTGGACGGCGCGGCGGTCGATGTCGAGATCGACCGGCGCGGGATCGTGGTATCGCTGCACGAAGCTGGCAGCTTCACGACGGCGAGTGCGGACCTGTCCGCAGTTGCGCGCGACGTGCTCGACAGGCTGGCGGCCACACTCGGGCGCGACAGCGGCATGGTCCTGCGCGTCGAGGGGCATACCGATGACATCCCGATTCAGACGGGGCGTTTCCGATCGAATTGGGAATTGTCGACAGCACGGGCCACGTCGGTCGTGACCCATCTCGTGCAGCAGGCGGGCATCGAGCCGCGGCGGCTGTCGGCAGCGGGCTACGGCGAGTTCCATCCGCGCGTGGCAAATGCCAGCGCCGCCGACCGCGCCCGCAACCGTCGTGTGGACATCGTGATCCTCAACGAGACGACAGCGGCGAACGAGGAACCCCGCACGCCCGTCGCCAGCTCGCGCGTGCCGAGCGGCCGGGCATTTGCCGGACGGTAGATCCCGAGCGGCGATCCGCCCGCCTCGATGACCGAGGTAAGATCGCGACGCGCATGCGCATCGCGCTCCTCCAGCTCAACCCCACCGTCGGAGCCCTCGAGGCCAACGCCTCACGGATCGAGACTGCGGTGCGCGCCATGTCGGGCCGCGTCGATGTCTGCGTCACGCCGGAGATGGCGCTCACCGGGTACCCGCCGCGCGACCTGCTGCTCATCCCTGGGTTCATCGCGCAGGCACAGGTCGTGGCCGAACGTCTGGCGGCGGCCCTCGCCGACAGTCCGGACGTGCTGCTCGGCATGCCGATCCCGTCCGGAGTGCAAGCCGGCCGGCCACTGCTCAACGCCGCGGTGCACCTCCACGCCGGCAGGGTAGGGCAGTCACATGCCAAGACCCTGCTGCCGACCTACGACGTCTTCGACGAGGACCGGTACTTCGAGCCGGCCGATGCCGTCGGCGCGGTCACCGTCGGCGGCAGCCGGGCCGCGGTCAGCATCTGTGAGGACGTCTGGAACGACCCCGACATGTGGAGGACGCGCCGCTACGGAGGTGACCCGATGGCGGCCCTCCGCGACCTGGCCGTCCCGGTGATGCTCAACATGTCGGCCTCGCCATATGCACAGGGCAAGCTCGCCCAGCGCGAGCAACTGCTGGCCCACCTGGCCCGCAAGTACGGCGTGTGGGCGCTGTACGCCAACCAGGTGGGGGCCAACGACGACCTCGTGTTCGACGGACGCAGCCTCGCCTTCTCGCCAGACGGCACGTGCGTGGGCCGCGCCGCCGCGTTCGCCGAAGACACCCTGGTGGTCGACACATCACAGGCCACGACAGCCTGCCCGGCCTGGGACGACGCCGTCGAGTCGGAGGTGTTCGCGGCGCTGGTACTGGGCGTCCGGGATTACGCCCGCAAGTGCGGCTTCACGCGCGCCCTGCTCGGCCTGTCGGGCGGCATCGACTCGGCGCTCACGGCCGTGATCGCCGTCGAGGCGCTCGGTCGGACCAACGTGACCGGCGTCCTCATGCCGTCCCCGTTCTCCAGCCAGGGCAGCCTGACCGATGCCGTGGACCTGGCGGCCACGCTCGGCATACAGACCCACACCCTGCCGATCGCGCCGGCGATGACCGCGATGGACGGCGTGCTGGCCGAGGCATTTGCCGGGCGCCCGGGCGACGTCACCGAGGAGAACCTGCAGGCCCGCATCCGCGGCGTGCTGCTGATGGCGCTCTCCAACAAGACCGGGGCGCTCCTGCTCACGACCGGCAACAAGTCCGAGCTTGCGACCGGCTACTGCACGTTGTACGGCGACATGAACGGGGCGCTCGCGGTGATCGCCGACGTGTACAAGACGCTGGTCTATCGGCTGGCGCGCTGGGTGAACCGCGGCGGCGTCGTGATTCCGGTGTCCACCATCGAGAAAGCCCCGTCAGCCGAGCTGCGCCCGAACCAGACCGATCAGGACAGCCTGCCGCCCTACGATCTACTGGATGCCATCCTGGTCCGACACGTCGAGCAGCACGCCGACGCGCCGACCCTGCAGGCCGAGGGTTTCGACCTGGAGGTGGTCCGTCGGGTGTTACACCTGGTCCGCGTGTCGGAGTTCAAGCGCAAGCAGGCCGCCCCTGTGCTGAAGGTGACGCCGCGGGCCTTCGGCACCGGATGGCGCATGCCCATCGCGAGAGGCTAGTCGCTCGGAGCACGGGCAGCGACTGCGGGCCGCCGACCGGCCCCAGCCATTGAAGTGCGGGCGCCCCGACGCCGATTGCACGTCCGGACGGTGAGGTTCTCCCTTCCTGGTTTCCGGAGCGTTCATGCACGGCATTCTCGACACCCCTTCTCTGTTCTCCCTCGTCTGGCCACCACCCGACTCGTCGTCTGGCGAGCAGGCCATCGATCCGACCGGCGTACTCGGTCACGTCCAGGGCCTGCTGGCGGCCGCCGAGCAGGCGGGCGTGCCGCCGACGGCGCTACTGCTGTCGGTGCTGGCCCGTCGGGACCGCACCGTGGCCTCCCGCGCCCGCCGCACGGCCGAGTGGGCGCGGCTGCTGGCTCAATCGCTGGGCCGCCATGACCTCGCGCAACAGGCCCACGACGTGGCGCTGCTGGCCGACGTCGGCCAACTGGCCCTGGTGCAGACCCGCGACAACCCCTGGTTCGAGTGGCAACGCCGGCGGGCCTCACACGACCTGCTGCGGGCCGTGCCGGCGCTGGCGCACCTCGCGCCTGCGGTCCTCTCGGTCAGCGAGCGGTTCGATGGCGCCGGCTTGCCAGCGGGCCTGCAGGGCCACGACATCCCCCTGACGGCGCGTATCGCCCGTCTGGTCCGTGACTTCGACCTCGCCAGCCAGGGCTGGTGGCCCGGCCAGTCGACCGCGGTCGGCGCGCGAGCCTGTTTCGAACTCGTTTCGCTGGCCGGCCAGACCGTCGACCCGGCGCTGGTGCACACCTGGCTCGGCGTTCTCGACCGCGAAGTCGCGGCCGACGTAGCGTAAGGAAAGACTGACATGCTTCTCATCGTCGGCGTATTGATCGTGCTGGGCTCGGTAGCCGGTGGCTTCATGATGCACGGGGGCGTCCTGGGCGCGCTCTGGCAGCTCAATGAAGTGATCATCATCGGCGGCGCCGCGATCGGCGCGCTGGTCATCGGCACACCGGTCTCACTGATCAAGCAACTGCTGTCTCGCTTCGGCGGCTTCTTCAAGAGCCCGCCGACCAAGGCGCTCTATGTCGATCTGCTGGCGATGCAGTACCAGTTGTTCCGGCTGACCCAGCAGTCTGGCGTGATGGCCCTCGAGGCCCACGTCGAGGAGCCTGAGAAGAGCACCATCTTCAGCAAGTTCCCGACCTACATCGCCAATCACCATGCCGTGGCGTTCCTGTCCGATTCGATACGGGTGATCATCCTCGGCGGCGTGACTCCGCACGACCTCGAGTTGCTGATGGACGAGGATCTGGAGGTGCATCATCACGAGTCGCTCAAGCCCGCTCAGACGTTGGCCAAGGTCGCCGACGCCCTGCCAGGCCTGGGCATCGTTGCGGCGGTGCTGGGGATCGTGATCACGATGCAGGCGATCGGCGGACCTCCCGAGGAAATCGGCCACAGCGTAGCGGCGGCGCTGGTCGGCACCTTTCTCGGCATCCTGGCCTCGTACGGGTTCGTGCAGCCGATGGCGAGCAGCATGGAGCACATGGTCGAGGCGGAGGGTCGCTATCTGACCTGCATCAAGGCGGGGTTGCTGGCCGTCTACAAGGGATTCCCGCCGGCCATCGCCGTGGAGTTCGCGCGCCGCACGCTGCCCGAGGACGTGCGCCCGACCTTCACCGAAACCGAGCAGGCCTGCAAGGGTCAGAAGTCCGACCTGGCCGCGGCAGCGTAGGACACGACCATGTCATCCCAGCACGCGCCGATCATCATCATCAAGAAGAAGAAGGGTGGCCACGCCGCGCACCACGGCGGGGCCTGGAAGGTGGCCTACGCCGACTTCGTCACGGCCATGATGGCGTTCTTCCTCGTCATGTGGCTGGTCAACCAGAGCCCGCAGGTCAAGGACTCGGTGCAGGCCTACTTCCGCGATCCTGGCGTGTTCGACAACGAGCACGGCCGCTCGCCGATCTCGCTCGGTTCCGGGATCGCCGGGTCGGGCGGCGCGGGGGAGGCCGGGGACATGGCGGGCGCCACGGCGACGCTGGAACGCGCCGCCGGGCGCATCAAGGAGCAGATCAAGGCCATTCCCGGCTTCAAGAATCTCGAGTCGCAAATCGACGTGAAGCTGACCGCCGATGGGCTGCGCATCGAGTTGCAGGAGGGCGGGCAAGCCACCTTCTTCGATTCGGGGAGTGCCCAGGTCAAGGCCCAGACCCGGCAGGTGCTGGCCGTGATCGGCAAGGAACTCGCGGCGCTGCCCCAGTCGATTGCCATCGAGGGCCACACCGATGCGGCGCCGTTCGGCCGTGATCGCGCCTACACCAACTGGGAACTCTCGTCCGACCGGGCCAATGCGGCCCGTCGCATCATGGAGGACGCCGGCCTTCCGGCCGCCCACGTCAAGGCGATCCGCGGCTTTGCCGACACGTTGTTGCGGACGCCCACCGAACCGTACAACCCGCGCAACCGGCGCGTCTCGATCGTCGTGCAGAACGAATCGGCTGCCCGCACGGTCAAGGTCGCCGGCACGGCCGCCGGCGCACCCGATGCGGGGGCCCCGCCTCACGCGCCCGCGCCCACAGCCGAGTCGCCGTCCGCGTCGGCGCCCCCTCCGGCGGCTGCACACGCGCCAGACGCACACGCCGAGGCGCCCACCGGCGTCGCGACGCACGACCAGTAGGGCGGCAGGTCCAGATGCCACGGTCCTCGCGCCCGCAAGGGTGGTACTTTACCGGCGATACACCACTTCGGCAGCAGGCCATGCGGGCGTGCGCCACGCGGGAAGGACTCTGGTGCGGGCCCTCATCGTAGACGACGAACCAACCGTTCGCCTCCTGTTGTCGCGCATCCTTCGTCGTGAGGTCGATTGCGAAGTCACCGAGGCCACCAATGGCATCGAGGCGCTCGATCTCCTGGCTCGCGACCAGTTCGACTTCGTGGTCATGGACGTGATGATGCCGATCATGGATGGCCTCGAGACCCTCGAGGCCATTCGCAACACGGCGCAACTGCAGCACCTCCCGGTGATGGTGTTGTCTGCGGTCCGCGACGAGGTCCAGGTCCGGCAACTGGTGGCGCTCGGGATCAGCGCCTATCTCACCAAGCCGTTGCGGCCGTCGGACGCCTCGGCGCGGATCAAACGATTCGTGGCGACGCTCGGCGGTAGCGTCCACGCGCCACCGCCGGGCAAGGGGCGGACGATGGTCGGGTTGGCCGACGGGGCGGCGTTGTTGCTGGTAGACGGCGATGCCGACTTCCGCCGGTTCGTGAGCAGTACCTTGGGCCTGCAGTACAACATCGTGGAGGCCGAAGGTGGCGCCCAGGGCCTGCGCGCCTGCCTCGAGTCCCGCCCCGCGGCCATCATGCTCGGCCAGAACCTCGGTCCGGTGAACGCCACGACGTTTCTGCGGAAGCTGCGCAGTCTTCCGGCGTTGGCAGGGGTGCCGGTCGTGGAGGTGGCCGCCGGTCGCGGCACCGACGCGCCGCTGGCTGATGCCGATGCCGTGATCCAGCGGACGTTCGTGCCCGACGCGTTCAAGAAGCAGTTTGCCGCCCTTGTCGGCGGCGCGGCAGGGGAGCGGAAGGTCCTGCTCTCGCGACCGGAACTGCGCCCGCAGATGATCTCGGCCACCGAGCAGGTCTTCGGCATGATGCTCGGCATCGAAGTCTTTGCTGACGCCGTGGAGCCGGAGCCGCCTGCGGCCGGGGCCGACCTGGGCGTGGTCATGATGACGCTGCCAGATGAGGGGAGCGACCTGGAGTTCGGGATCTCGACGGCCCGTGAGATGAGCGAGCGGATGACCGCGCTGTTTCTCAAGGGCAAGGAAGTCGTGACCGACGCCGACGTGACCTCGACGCTCCAGGAGGTGACCAACATCATCAGCGGCCGGCTCCAGAATGCGCTCAAGAGCCGCAATGAGCAGGTCGCGGTCGGTGTACCGGTCGTGACCTCGCTCGACGCGCCGCTGCCGATTGCCGACACCTGGGCCGGCGTCGGCTTCCACAACGCGGCGGGCGACCTGCGGTTTACGACGTACCTGCGTCCGGTACCTCGCGACAGCGCGCCCGGCGCGGCCGAACAGGCGCCCGGCAACTGACCCGGTTGCGCGCCACCACGGTTGCAGCGCGCTAGCGCTGGTGCCGATTATGCCCCTGTGACAGGTCGTGCGCACCCGGTGTCCCCGGCGGCCGCGACTCGCCGGCTGCGCGCCATCGGCGGCGGCCGCCTGGGAGAGTGCTCACCCTGCCGAGGTGCCGTGCCGGCACCTCCCGCACTCTCTGGAACAGCACTGCGGCGGTTGTCGCATCGAGGACGCTCAGCATGGATTCGCCGTCATCACCGGTCCCCGTCGACCCCGAGATCATCGAGATGCTCGACTCCTTGCAGGAGCCGGGTGAGCCGGACCTGATCGTCGAGCTGGTGACCTTGTTCCTGCGCGACACCCCTGAGCGACTGCGCGACCTGCGCGATCGGCCTCTCGAGGCGGCTCTCGCCGCACGGGTGGCCCACGCGGTCAAAGGCAGCGCAGGCAACCTCGGGGCGTCCCTCCTGCAGGAGCGGGCCAGCGAGCTCGAGCAGGCTGGGCATCGCGGCGACAGCCCGGCCGCGCTGGCCATGCTCACCGACGCGGTCTACGCCGAATTCGCCCGCGTCGAGCAGCACCTGCTGGCTCTGGTCGCCGTGCGCACGGGAGCAGACGCGCCGGTGCGGCCTTCCTAGCTCCGTACTGCCGTGACCGAGTCCGAGGATCTCATCCGCGAGTTCGTCGTCGAAAGCCTGGAAGGGCTCGACCGGCTCGATCAGGATCTCGTCGATCTGGAAAAGGACCCGCTGAACAGTAAGAAACTGGCCAGCGTGTTCCGGGCCATCCACACCATCAAGGGCACCTGCGGATTTCTCGGCCTGCCGACGCTCGAACGCGTCAGCCACGAGGGCGAGAATCTGTTGAGCCGCCTGCGTGACGGCGACCTGGTGCTCGACGCGCCGCTGACGACCGCGCTGCTGAGCCTTGTCGACGCCATCCGAGATCTGCTCGGCTGCATCGAGCGCAGCGGCGGCGCTGACGAGGGCCGCGAGGACTATGCCGCGCTCATCGCTGGACTCCGGGCGCTGCACGCACACTGCGAGTCATCGCACGAGGATCCGTCGGCCGAGCGCGCGATGGCCCCGGCTGCCTCGCCTGCCGCTGCCAGTCATCCCGCACCCGTCCTGAGCGATACACCCCGGCAGGGCGCCGCCGACAGCTCGCTGCGCGTCGACGTGAGTGTCGTCGATGCGCTGATGGATCTGGTGGGGGAGCTGGGGCTGGCGCGCAACCAGATTCTGCAGTGCACGGCACATAGCGAGGACCTTGCGTTGGTGCACGCCGCACAGCGGCTGAAAGTGGTGACGGCGGCGCTGCAGGAGGGCGTGATGAAGGCCCGCATGCAGCCCATCGGCAACGTCTGGAGCAAATTCCCCCGCATGGTGCGTGATCTTGCCGCATCGTGTGGCAAGCAGGTGCGCCTCGAGATGGAGGGCGGCGACACAGACCTCGACCGGGGCATCGTCGAGGCGATCAAGGATCCGCTGACGCATATCATCCGCAACTCGGTGGACCATGGCATCGAGAGCCCGGGCGATCGCGTCGGGCGAGGCAAGCGCCCCGAAGGCACGATTGGCCTGCGGGCCTGCCACGAGGGCGGCCAGGTCACCATCGAGATCAGCGACGACGGCGCCGGGATTGCCACAGAGAGGGTCCGGCAGCGCGCCGTTGCCCGCGGTCTGGTCAGCGCCGAGCAGGCGCAGCGGCTGTCGGAGCGGGACGTCGCCAGATTGATCTTCCTGCCCGGGCTCTCGACCGCCGCGGCGGTCACGCACGTCTCCGGGCGCGGCGTCGGCATGGACGTCGTCAAGACCCACATCGAGAAGATCGGCGGCACGGTGGACATGCAGAGCGTGGCCGGCGTCGGCACGACCTTGCGCATCAGGATCCCGCTGACGCTCGCGATCATCCCGGCGCTGATGGTGACGTCTGGTGGCGAAAGGTTCGCCATCCCTCAGGCCAACCTGCTCGAGCTCGTTCGCCTCGATGGCGAGGAGACCACCGGAGCCGTCGAGCACATCGGCTCGGCACAGTTCCTCCGCTCACGGGGCACCTTGTTGCCCCTGGTGCACCTGCGAGCAGCGCTACGCCTTGCCGACCCGGCCATCGACGACGACGGCATGACGGTCGTGGTGATGGAAGCCGACCGGCGGCGCTTCGGCCTTGTCGTCGATGCCGTGCACGACACCGAAGAGATCGTCGTCAAGCCACTGGGCACGCAGCTGAGGGGAATCACCGCCTTTGCCGGGGCCACCATCATGGGCGACGGGACGATCGCCTTGATCCTCGACGCGCTGGGGCTCGGTCAGATGTGCCGCGTGGTGCCGGAGAGCCAGCCGGCTGCCGCGCACGACGACCAGGTCAGCCCACCGGCTCCCGAGATTGAGGACACCAGCACGCTCCTGGTGTTTCACGCCGCCGAACATCACCGCATGGCGCTGCCTCTGTCACGGGTCGTTCGGCTCGAGGAGGTGCCACGCTACCTGGTCGAGCGCTCCGGGCAGCGCCTCGTGGTGCAGTACCGCGGCGAAATCCTGCCGCTGCTGTCGTTGGCCCACTACTTCCACCACGTCGAGCCGCCCGCCGACGTCCTGCAGGTCATCGTCGTGTCGGGCAGGGGGCAGCGCGTCGGCCTGGTCGTGCACCGGATCGTCGACATCGTTCAGCAGGTCGTGGTGGCGGACGTGCGCCAGCCCCGTCGCGGCGTGTCGGCCTCGTCGGTGGTCCAGGAGCATGTGACCGACATGCTCGACCTCGAGGCCGTGATTGCCGACGCGGACCTGTGTCTCATCGCGGCGGTGGCGTGAACGTGATGGCGGCAGGCACAGACGGTCCAGCCGTCGGCCGAGGGTCAGCGTCTCGACAGATCGCCACGTTCCACGTGGGTCCCCTGTATGTGGGCATCGACGTCAGCAGGGTGCAGGAGGTGCTGCGGTACCAGCCGCTGTCGCGGGTCCCGCTTGCGCCAGTCGCCGTTGTGGGTCTGCTGAACCTGCGCGGTCAAATCGTGACCGCGATCGACCTGCGTCGATGCTTCGGGATGCCGGCCCGGCGTGACGGACACGTGCCGATGCACATCGTCATCCGCACCGCGGAAGGCGCCGTCTGCCTGCTGGTCGACGCGATGGACGACGTCGTCGATCTCTCGGAGGCGCGTTGGTCGCCAACGCCGGAGTCGTTCGACTCGCCGACCCGCGAACTGGTCTCCGGCGTGTACACGCTCGAGGACCGGCTGCTCCTGCTGCTCGACCACGAGCGAGCCGCGGCCGTCATCGACCACCACGGCGAGCGAGATCACTGAGTGGCGAGCCCCGCCCGGGCGCCCGGGAAATCCGAGACCGTCACAGGATCGGTGGCGGCCGCGACAGACGACGGAACACGGGGCATCAGCAGGTCTGGATCCACGGGTCGCGCTGCGGCCGACAGGAAGGGAAGACGGATGGCAAACGGTCGGTTGACGGGCGGGGGCATGGCGGCGAACAACCAACCGCACGTGAACGCAACAATAACGGTCGGCGAGGGTGGACTCGCCAGGGACCATCAGTTGGCCAATGACGTGGACAACGACGTGGCGCCGGCGATGGCGATGGTCGAAAGCGCGCCGATCAACATCATGTATGCCGATCGTGACTTGACGATTCGCTACCTGAATGCCGCCTGCAGGACGACATTGCTGACGCTGGACCACCTCCTGCCGGTCAGGGTCGGGGCGATGCTCGGCGCCAACCTCGATCTGTTCATTCCTCGTCCGGACCAGCAGCGGTATCCGTTGGCCGATCCTGCCAACCTGCCCTATCACGCTGACATCACGCTTGGATCCGAGACGATCGAGCTTCAGGTCAGCGCGGTCCGTGACACGACGGGCAGCCATGTCGGCGCGATGGTGTGTTGGGCAGTGGTCACCGAGCGCGTGCACCTGGAAGCGCAGACGCGGGAGTTGCAGCAGCGCGAACGCGGCGCCGCCGAGGAACTGCAAGTCAAGGTCGACGCGATGCTGGAGGTGGTCAATGCCGCCGCTGCCGGCGATCTGACGCGCGAGGTAGCGGTCGGCGGCGCGGATGCCGTCGGCCAGATGGGCGAGGGGCTGCAGCGGTTCCTGGCCGACCTGCGCGTGAGCGTCTCGGCGATTGCCCACAACGCGCAGACCCTGGCGTGCGCGTCCGAGCAGTTGACGACGGTGGCGACACAGATGGGCGGCAACGCCGAGGAGACCAGTGCCCAGGCCAACGTCGTGTCGGCGGCCTCAGAGGAGGTCAGCCAGAACGTCCAGACGGTGGCCGCCGGAACCGAGGAGATGGGCGCCAGTATTCGCGAGATTGCCAAGAACGCCCACGACGCGGCGAGGGTCGCGACACAGGCCGTCCGCGTCGCCGAGACGACCAACGCCACGATCGCCAAGCTCGGGGAGAGCAGCGCCCAGATCGGCAAGGTAATCAAGGTGATCACGTCGATCGCCCAGCAGACCAACCTGCTGGCGCTGAATGCGACGATCGAAGCGGCGCGCGCCGGTGACGCGGGCAAGGGGTTTGCCGTGGTGGCCAACGAGGTGAAGGAACTCGCCAAGGAGACTGCCCGCGCTACCGAAGACATCAGCCAGAAAATCGAGGCGATTCAATCGGACACACTCGGCGCTACCCGGGCGATTGCCGAGATCAGCACGATCATCAATCAGATCAACGACATCTCCAACACGATCGCCAGTGCGGTGGAGGAGCAGACGGCCACCACCAACGAGATTGCCCGCAACGTCACCGACGCGGCCCGCGGCAGTTCCGAGATCGCGCACAACATCATTGGGGTGGCGCAGGCAGCGCGCAGCACGAGCGACGGCGCGGCCGACTCGCAGAATGCCGCAGCTGGCCTGGCCCGGATGGCGTCGGAACTGCAGGCGCTCGTCGCGCGTTTCAGCTACTGACGCGCGACGTCACATGGCTCGCATCCGTGTGCTGATCGTGGACGATGCCGTTGTGGTGCGGCGCCTGGTTGCAGACGCGCTCGCCTCCGACCCGGACATCGAGGTCGTCGGGACGGCCGCCAACGGGCGGATTGCCTTGCAGAAGATCTCGCAGGTCAAGCCCGATGTCGTGACCATGGACATCGACATGCCCGAGTTGGACGGCATCGAGGCCGTCCGCGCCCTGCGGCCGCTGCATCCGCAGTTGCCGGTCATCATGTTCAGCACGCTCACCGAGCGCGGCGGTGTGGGGACGCTCGATGCGCTGGCGGCTGGGGCGTCCGACTACGTGACCAAGCCGACGCATGCCGGCGGTATCGACCTCGCGCAGCAGCAGGTGCGTGAGGAGCTGATTCCGCGCATCAAGACGTTGGCGGCCCGCCGTCGTGTCTGGGGCGAGCCGGGCGGCACCGGCGGCGATGGCGTGCCGCGAGCGCGACGCCAGATCGTGGCGCCGGCGATGGGGCAGGTCCGTCCGGCGATCGTGGCCATCGGCGTCTCCACAGGGGGGCCCAGCGCGCTTGCCATACTGATCCCGGCGCTGTCGGCCTCCCTGCAGGTGCCGGTGGTCGTCGTGCAGCACATGCCGGCGATGTTCACGCGGCTGCTGGCCGACAGGCTCGACGCGTCCTCGGGCCTGACCGTGAGGGAGGCCACTGCCGGCATGGTCATCGAGCCGGGTACGGTCACCATCGCGCCGGGCGACCATCACATGACGCTGGAGCGCCGCGGTCTTCAGGTATGTGTGGCGCTCAATCAGGGCCCGCCCGAGCACTCGTGCCGGCCGGCGGTGGACCCGCTGTTCCGATCGGTGGTCGGTGTCTATGGGCGCCGGACGCTGGCCGTGGTGCTGACCGGCATGGGCGGGGACGGGCTGCGCGGCTGCAGCGCGATACGCGACGGCGGCGGCCAGACGCTCGTGCAGGACGAGGCCAGCAGCGTGGTGTGGGGCATGCCGGGGCTGGTCGTCCGCAGCGGGCTGGCCGACAAGGTGCTGCCCATCTCGGACATGGCCGAGGAGATCATGCAGCGGGTCTCGGCCGGTACCGTGGGGCGTGATGAGACAATGGTGGCCGCGCCGGGCGACGTCGGTCGCGCGGGCGGGTAGTCAGCATGGCCATCACCCGGGCGGAGTTCGAGGTCGTGCGCGCGCTGGTGCGTGCCGAGGCCGGGATCGTGCTCGAGCCCGGCAAGGAGTATCTGGTCGAGGCGCGGCTCAGCCCCCTCGCGCGTCGTGAGCAACTGCCCTCGACCGCCGCGCTGATTGCGCAACTCGCGGGGTCGCGCGGCGCGCTTCACACCAGGGTCGTCGAGGCGATGACGACAAACGAGACGACGTTTTTCCGCGACGTCGAGCCATTCGAGGTGTTGCGCACCAGCGTGCTGCCAGGACTGGTCGCGGCGCGTCAGGCGACCCGTCGCCTGCGTATCTGGTGTGGCGCCTCCTCCACGGGGCAAGAGGCGTTTTCGATCGCGATGACCGTGCTGGACGTACCCGAGCTGGCCGCGTGGACCATCGACATCCTGGCCACCGACATTTCCTCCGACGTGCTCGCTCGAGCCAGGACCGCCCGCTACTCGCAGCTCGAGGTGAACCGCGGCTTGCCCGCTACTCAGCTGGCCAGGCACTTCGAGAAGGATGGCGCAGACTGGCAGGTCAGTCCGTCGGTGCGGGCCATGGTTCGCTTCGACTACCTCAATCTGATGAAGCCGCTGCCGCCCTTGCCGGCCCCCGACGTCGTCTTTCTCCGAAACGTGCTGATCTACTTCGACCCCAGCGACAAGCGGACGATTCTCGATCGCATCCGCCGCTGCATGCGACCCGACGGGTTCCTGTTTCTGGGTGCCGCCGAGACGACGCGCAATCTCGACGACCGGTTCGAACGCGTGCCCTTCAGCCGGACCAGCTGCTACCGCATCGCGGGTCGCTGACGGACGCGGCGACGCCGGTCATGTGGGCCGGCCGGTGCGCAGACAAAAATCGCCGCCGGCGACACGCGCCGACGGCGTCAGGTGGGAGGGGAGAGGGTGCGCGGGTCAGGTCAGGCCGGGGCCCGCGGGATCGGCCAGCCAGGTGAAACTCGGGTTCGGACCGTCCGCGCCGCGGACAAAGTCGACCTCCCATGAGCCTTGCCAGTTGGTGAACTGGAATTTGTCGCCCTTGACCCAGTCCACCTTGTGACCGAGCGCCTCCATGCCTGCCTTGACGTTCTGGTTGAACCAGCTTTCGGCTTCAGGCTTGGTGGCCGGAACAGCGCCAAGACCACTGGCGATGCTGGCAAAGGCGTCTTTGGCCGACTTCTGGACGTTCTGCTCGCGGTCGAAGTTGAAGCCTTCGAACAGATCGCGACGGAGGTCTCCCTTGGTCAGCGACTGCAGGCCAGAGCCGGCGGTCTGGCTCGATGCGGTCAGGGTGCCGTTGGCGGTCTGGATGCCGCTCATCAGCTGAGACAGGAACGAACCGAACTCCTCCTGACCGAGCTGGCCATCGCTGTTGGCGTCGAATGACTTGATCAGATTCCTTGCGAGATCCTGGACTGCGGTGGCTGCCGTGGCCTGCACTGTGCTCATGGTGTCCTCATCCTCCGGGGAGCGTCGGCTCCCGCCTTGCCAATTCACAGGAGCAAGCGCGATGCCACGGAGGCTGGCGGAGCCGAGGCCGGCGTTCACGTCCTGACCTGGGACGCCGATTGCCGTCGTAGGCTCGTGATCGGGAGAGGGTTGGCTGACGATCTGGCCAGGGCGGCCGTGGCGGTCGCCTGTGCAGGCGGAGGCGCCTCGTGCGCATCGTGTCGAGTGGGCGACAGGCCCGGCCGGAGGTGCGACGCCGGGCCGTGGGGTGTGCGGCTCCCCATTGACGCGCCATCGCCGTGCGCCAACAATCGGATGATGACCGCCCGCGTCACACGGCACTCCCTCGCACTCACCCTGGCACTCGGCTGCTTCACGGTGTCGTCCTCCATGGCCGACCAGGCCGGCAAAACCTACGGCGCCGGCGTCACTCTCACGCGTGCGGTGCCCATCACGACCCTGCTCCAGAAGCCGAAGGACCATGCCGGCAGGGCCGTGCGCGTGGACGGCGTCGTGTCGCAGGTCTGCCAGGCCATGGGGTGCTGGATCGAGATCGCCGACCCCGCTCTTGGCCGCGGCATCAGGTTCAAGGCCCGGGATGGCGTCATCGTCTTCCCCACGGACTCGGTCGGGCGGAAGGTGTCGGCGCAGGGGACCTTCGAGGAGATCCTCGCCTCGCCCGTGCGCGAGTCGCACGGTGAGCACGCCAAGTCGGCTGAGAGCAGCGGCAAGCCCGTCGCCTCCACACCGACCGAGAAGATCTACTGGGTGCGGGCGACCGGCGCGGTGCTCTACTGATGGCCGACGCCAACGTGGCTGCGCCTCTCCCGGCCGACGTCGTCGACGCGCAGCGGTGCAAGGCTGAGGCGATTGGCGTGCCGGCCGCCCGCCGCCACATCTTCCTGTGCTGCGACCAGGCGAAACCGAAATGTTGCGACCGTGATCGCTCGATCCGCGCGTGGGATTACTTGAAAGCCCGTCTGCTGGCCCTGGGCCTGGCCGACCAAGGCGGCGTGGCACGCACCAAAGCCAACTGCCTCAGGATCTGCACCGGCGGCCCGGTGGCTGTCGTCTACCCCGAGGGCGTCTGGTACGGCGCGTGCGACCCGCCGGTGCTCGAGCGGGTCATCCAGGAGCACCTGGTGGGCGGGCGGGTCGTGGAGGAGTACGCGATCATGGTCCAGCCACTACGCGGTTGACGCAATGGGTGCGGGGCAGGGGCATGAGACAGATCGATGGCCGGGTGTTCCGGTCAGTGCACCGTGTACGGCCCTCGCAGGTCGAACCTGCCGATCTCGACGTCGAACGTCTCGCCCGTTGGAGCCCCCATCTGATAGGTGCCGGCCATCGAACCGAGCGGCGTGGTGAGCGGACATCCGGAGGTGTATTCGAAGGACTGTCCGGGCATCAGCACCGGCTGCTCGCCGACCACTCCAGGCCCGCGCACCTCTTCGACCCGACCCTCGCCATCGGTGATGGTCCAGTGACGCGTCTGCAATTGGACGGTCGATTCGCCGGTGTTCTCGATGCGGATCGTGTAGAGGAAAAACCAGTGCTGCCGTTCGGGGGCGGAGTGCTCGGGAGAAAAACGGGCGTCCACGCTGACGCGGATGCCTCTGGTGGTGGCGGTCGACGTGCTCATCGGGCGCCTCGGGTCGTGTTCGCCGGGGTCATCGGGCGATTGTAGTATGGTGCCGCCGGGGGAATGCGGGACGTGTCGCCAAGCCTCGGTCGTGCGCAGTGCGCGCGGCGCGACGTTCCTGCTGTGCCTCCGAGCCAGGACCGATCCGCGCTTTCCCAAGTACCCGGTGCTGCCGCGTTGGCAGTGTGCCGGCTACGACCCGTCGATGCCCGACACACGACCACCCGTGCCCGCGCCGCCGCCTCCCGCCGTCCACATCCGCCCTGCGACACGCGACGACGTGCCGGTGATCCTGGCTTTCATCGAGCAGCTGGCCGACTACGAGCGAATGCGCCACCATGTGCAGGCCACCGCGGAGGCGCTCGAGGAGACCCTGTTCGGGGACCGTCCGGCGGCCGAAGTGGTGATCGCCACACTGCACGGGCGCGATGTCGGCTTCGCTTTGTACTTCCAGACCTACTCCACGTTCCTGGCTCGGCCGGGGCTGCATCTCGAGGACCTCTACGTCGTGGAAGCAGCGCGCGGCGCCGGCGTCGGACGCGCCCTCCTCGCCCACCTCGCGGCGCTGGCCGACGCCCGCGGGTACGGCCGTCTGGAGTGGGCCGTCCTGACCTGGAACACGCCCGCGATCGGCTTCTACCGCCAGCTGGGGGCAATTCCCCTTGACGAATGGCAGACCTACCGTCTAGATCGGGATGGCATCCGGGACCTCGCCGGCGCCACCCCCCCCTCCCACCATGACTGACGTGCCCGGTACCCCGCCCGCCGACGACGCCTTCGACAACGATCCGGCGCTGGACGCGACGGTCGAGCTGCTCACCCGGGCGCAGCAAGGTGATGCCGAAGCCGTCAATCTGCTGTTCAGCCGCTATCTGCCGCCCCTTCGTCGCTGGGCGCGCGGGCGGTTGCCGCAATACGCCCGCGACCTGCTGGAGACCGAAGACCTCGTGCAGGAGACGCTGGTGCACGCCTTCCGGCGCCTCAAGGGCTTCGAGATGCGCCACGACGGCGCGCTGCACGCCTACCTCCGGCAGGCGGTGATCAACCGCATTCGAGACGAGGTCCGACGTGCCCAACGCCGGCCGGCCCCTCAAGAACTCGAAGCCGACCAGCACACCGACAACACCGCCTCGCCGCTGGAATCGGCGATCGGCACCCAGGCCGTCGAACGGTATGAAGGGGCCCTGGCGCTGTTACGCGATGAAGATCGCCAGGCGATCGTCGCGAGGGTGGAACTCGGACTGTCGTATGCCGAGGTCGCGCAAGCGCTCGGCAAGAGTTCTCCGGATGCGGCGCGCATGGCGGTGGCGCGCGCCCTGGTCAAACTCGCCCAGGAGATGGGTAAGTCGTCCATTCCTCCTGGCGAGCTGAAGTAGGGTGTCCACCCCTCATCCTGACCTGCGCAGCTTCCTGCGCCGTATCAGAGGCGATGGCGACCTCGTGGTCGTCGACGAGCCGGTCGACGCGCACCTCGAGGTCGCGGAGATCCATCGCCGGGTGATCGCGGCGGGCGGGCCGGCGCTTCTGTTCACGCACGTCAGGGGGGCCAGTTTCCCGCTGGTCACCAATCTGTTTGGCACGCCCTCGCGCGCGGCGCAGGCCTTCGGCGACCGGCCGCTGGCTTTCATCGAGGGCGCGGTGCGTCTGCTGCAGGACATGCCGCCGACGCCGGCCAAGCTGTGGCGGGCGCGGGCGCTGGCGGCGGCGGCGGCGCGCGTCGGCATCCGACGTGTCGGCCGTGGACCAGTGACCGAGGTGATGACGTCGGAGGTCCGACTCGACCAGTTGCCCATCCTCCAGTTATGGCCCGACGATGGGGGGCGCTTCGTAACGCTGCCGCTCGTCTACACCGAACACCCGGACGGCCATGGACACAATCTCGGGATGTATCGGCTACAGGTGCACGGCCGTGCCCACACCGGGATGCACTGGCAGATTGGCAAGGGTGGCGGCTTTCACTATCAGGTCGCCGAGCAGCGCGGGCAGGCACTCCCCGTGACGGTTTTTCTCGGAGGCCCGCCGGCCCTCATGCTGTCGGCCATCGCGCCACTGCCCGAAAACGTCCCGGAACTGCTGCTGGCCTCGTTGATCGCCGGACGTCGGCTGCCACTGGTCGAAGGCGTCGGGTCGCATCCCCTGGTCGCCGATGCCGAGTTCGCGCTGATGGGCGAGGTGGCGCCGCAGCGGCGTCAGCCCGAAGGCCCGTTCGGCGATCACTACGGGTACTACTCGCTGCAGCACGACTATCCGGTGTTCGACATCCGGCGGGTCGCGCATCGTCACGATGCTATCTACCCGGCGACCGTGGTGGGCAAGCCTCGGCAGGAGGACTTCTTCATCGGCGATCTGCTGCAGGATCTGCTGTCGCCGCTCTTTCCGCTGGTGATGCCGGCGGTGACGCGGCTCTGGAGCTATGGAGAGACCGGCTACCACTCGCTGGCCGCCGCTGTCGTCAAGCAGCGCTATCGTCGCGAGGCGATGTCGAGCGCCTTCCGGATCCTTGGCGAGGGTCAGCTGGCATTAACCAAGTTTCTCCTGCTGACCGACCGTGACGTGGACCTGCGCGACTTCCGCGCCACGCTGTCGCACGTCCTGGCGCGGACGCGCCCCGAGACCGACCTGTACGTGCTCGGCAACCTCTCGATGGACACGCTCGACTACACCGGCCCCCGGGTCAATGAGGGCTCCAAGGGCGTGCTCCTGGGACTTGGCGATCCTGTCCGCGAGCTGCCGCAGGCGTTCCAGTCAGCCACGCTGCCGGTCGGTGTCTCCACCGTCCGCGTGTTCTGTGCCGGCTGCCTGGTGATCGATGGGCCGTCCTACGCCGACGAGCCCGCTGCGGGGGCGCGCCTGGTGCAGCATCCCGCATTTGCCGGCTGGCCCCTGGTCGTGCTCAGCGACGAGCCTCTGCGCGCCACGGCCAGCGAGATGAACTTCCTGTGGACGACGTTCACGCGCTTCGAGCCGGCCGCCGACATCTACGCGGCCGAACACCGTGTGCTGCGGCACCACGTGAGCTACACGCCGCCCATCCTCATCGACGCGCGCATGAAGCCGTGGTTCCCCGGCGAAGTCGAGTGCGACCCCGAGACCGCGCGCCTGGTGTCGGAGCGCTGGCGGCAGTACTTTCCGCAGCGCCGGATCGAGATGGGCGACAGCAGCCGTGGCCATCTGGATCCGCCAGCCAGCAGGTAGGGCAGGAACAATTCAGAATTTGGAATGCAGAATGCAAGCTAATGCAAGCTGCGGAATGCAAGCTGCGGAATGCAACCTGCGGAATGCAACCTGCGGGTTGCCACCGCGGGATGCAGAAAGCGGGCGCAGCGATGCAGGCGGGGATTCAGAAGCGGGATGCCGGGGCAGCGGCTGGGCGGACCGACGTCGAGGTCCAGTCCCGCCACAGCCACCGCAGCGTCTCCGGGAAGATCGCGCGGCCATGGCGCTGGCTGTGAAAGCCCTTGCCGTACTCGAAGCGGTAATCGTAGCCCGCATAGGCGAGCGAACCAGCAAGCGTGAGATTGGCGAGAGGCCAGTTGCCGTGCACGTTGTCCAGGTCGTTGGCGCCGTCCTGGAGGAAGATGCGTAGCGGCTTTCGCGGCGTCTTCCGGAGCAGCGCCTGGTAGTTGTGGCCGCCGTCACGGCTGGATTCACCGCTGGCGATGTTGGTGAAGCTGCCGATCCACGACACCACCTTGCCGAATGCGTCGGGTCGTTCCCACGCCACCGTGAATGCACAGATACCGCCGCTGCTCGCACCAGCGATGGCGCGGCTGGCAGGGTCGTGCCGCAATCGGGTGGTCTTCTCGACCGCCGGCAGGATCTCCTCGAGCAGGAAGCGGGCGTAGCGGTCCGACAGCGTGTCGTATTCGACGCTGCGGTTGCGCCGCCCATCGGCCAGGACTCCGGGGTCGATGAAGATCCCCACGGTGACGGGCATCTCGCCGCGGGCAATCAGGTTGTCGAAGACGGCGGGCACCCAGGTACGCACCCCCGCCCCGTCCTGGAACACCATCACCGCGGCGGGCGTGCTGGCGGTGTACTGCGCGGGTACGTAGACCCACCAGTCACGGGTGGTGCCGGCAAAGATCGCGCTGGTCCACGCCGCCTGCTGGGTCACCGTGCCGCGCGGGACCCCCGGCTGCTCGACGCTGTCGGCGTGCGTGTCGTACACCTCCAACTGGCCCCCGCCGAGCCGGCGCGTCGCCTGTGCGAAATGCCAGGTGAACGCGTCCCCGTGGGCGAGGCTGGCGACCGTGGCGTAGACGCCGGTCGTGCCGATTGGCGTGAGCCGCCGCGTGAAGTGCACGGCGTCTGACTGGACGAGCGGCACGTCTGCCGCCGCGAGGGCCGTCGGCACCTCCAGAGCCCACGCCACCTGACGTCCCTCGACCCGGGGAGCCGCCGATCCGTCGAGGAGACGCTCGCGGCCACCAAACCACTCGCGCACGCGTTCGGCGAGACGTTCGGCGTCAGCGCCCTGCGGGTTGGCCGATATCGCGGCATCGAGCTCGCTGGGAGTCAGCGGCGGCAATTGGGCCTGGACGGTGGTGGCCGCGCACGCCAGCAGGACGACGATCGACAGGGGGCGCATGACTACGCCGGGAACGAACGGGCAAACAGCGAGGCGATCGCGTCGGCCCCCGCCTCGGTCAAGGTGCGGGTGCCGGTGCCGGTGAAGTGCGCGTGCCGGATGCGCGGCAGGTCGGCGCCGGCGCGAGCCACCCACTTGCGGTCGTCCCAGGTGAACCAGCCGCTCTGCTCCTGATCGAAGACATGCAGCGGCTTGTTGCACAGCTTGGCGAACTCGGCGCCCCAGCCCGTGCCGCCCTTGACGTGGGTGTCGGGCAGGATGGTGCCGATCACGAAGATTTCCTGGCCGGCGTTGACCTGGTACCAGATGCTCTGCAGCACCTTGCGGAAGGTGGGCGTGTCGGTGTAGCGGCGGTTCATCAACTGTGACACGTACGCCAGGCTGACATCGCCGGCCTTGAGTTCCTCGTGGTTGAGGATCCGCAGGCCGCGCGTGCGCACCGCGAGGTGTCCTTCGAAGCCGAAGTTCACCTCTTCGATGGCGGCGCGCTCCGCCTGTGCGCCGAACTCCGCTTCGGCCCCCGGGGCCCCACCGCTGAACAGGATGTAGTCGCTGCGATCCACGTGGACCCCCATCTGGATTCGTGTCGGACGCGGCCGACGTTGCACGCCCCGCCGGACGTTTCGGGAAAGCCGTGCTCGCGGCGGGCCATCGCGCGGGGGCCAGTGTAGCCCGGCCAGTTCCGGTTCCGGTAGGATCGGCGGCGTGACTGCCTCTGCGTCCGGTCCGCTCCTCGATACGACGTTTGCCTCGGCTCCCGGGGGCTCCCGGGCGCGCCCCGATGTACCCGAAGGCGAGCGGTGGAACCTGGGCGATATCTTTGCCTCCTGGAAGGCGTGGCGCGGCGCCTACGACGACCTGGAACGACGGGTGCAGACCTACGCCGGGCGCAAGGGCTCGCTCGCCACCAGCAGCGGCAACCTCCTGGCTGCGCTGCAGGAGAGCGACACCATGGGCCAGCTGGCCTACAAGGTGTGGTACTTCGCCTCGCTGTCGCACGACGAGGATCAGCGCGACAACCAGGTGGGCGCCAGGCGCCAACAGGTGCAGCTGCTGTTCGCGCAGTGGCGTCAGGCCACGGCCTGGTTCAACCCGGAGCTCCTGCAGGTGCCGCTCGAGCGTCTGCGCGACTGGATGGACGCCGACCCGGCACTGGCCACGTACCGCTTCATGATCGAGAACCTGTTCCGGCAACAGGAACACGTGCTCGACGAGCGCGGCGAGCACCTGCTCTCACTCGCGGCCCAGCTCACCCGCGTCCCCGACGACGCGTACGAGGCCCTGTCGACGGCCGACATGCACTTTCCGACGATCGAGTTGAGCAGCGGCGAAAAGGTACAGGTCACCTATCCGCGCTACCGCGCCCTGCTGGCCACCAATCGCGTGCAAGCCGACCGGGCGCGCGCGTTCGAGGCCCACCACGGCGCGTTCGAGGCCTCGCTGAACACCTACGCGGCCTTGTACAACGGCGTGCTCCAGCGCGACTGGTACCAGGCCCGCGCCCGCGGCTACGGGTCGACGCTTGACGCCGCCCTGCACGGCGACAACATCCCCGTCGCCGTGGTGGAGAACCTGATCGCCTCGGCTCGCGCCAACATCGCGGTGTACCAGCGCTACGAGAAGCTGCGCCGACGCGCCCTCAAGCTCGAGACCTACCACCTCTACGACGGGTCGATTCCGCTGGTCGACTTCACCGAGCACTACCCGTACCAGCAGGTGGTGGAGTGGATCATCGAGTCGGTCGCTCCGCTCGGCCCCACCTACCAGCAACGGCTGGCGTCGGGTTTCGCGCGCCGCTGGGTGGACATCTACGAGAACGACGGCAAGCGGTCGGGCGCCTACTCGGCGCCAGTCTACGGCGTACATCCGTACGTGCTGATGAACTACAACGACACGCTGGACGCCGCGTTCACGTTGGCACACGAGATGGGGCACTCGATGCACACGGTGCTCTCGCACGAGCGACAGCCCTTCGTGTACTCGGACTACACGATTTTCGTGGCCGAAGTGCCGTCAACGCTGAGCGAAGCGCTCTTGCTCGACCATCGCCTGTCGCACGCCACCGACCCGCTGGAGCGCATCGTGCTGCTGCAGCATGCCATCGACGCGATTACCGGTACGTTCTTCACGCAGGTGATGTTTGCCGACTGGGAGCTGCAGGCGCATCGGCTGGTCGAGGCGGGTGAGCCGGTCACCGCAGACGTCCTGAGCGCGCTCTACGAGACGACCCTCCGCGCCTATCACGGCGACGCGATCGACTACGACCCGCTGTCGCGCGTGACGTGGGCGCGTATCCCGCACTTCTTCGGCTCTCCCTATTACGTCTATCAGTACGCCACCTGTTACGCATCGAGTGCCCGCCTGCTGGTCGGGCTGCGCGACGCCGACCCAGCCGTCCGACAGCACACCATCACGCGCTATCTGGACCTGCTGGCGGCCGGCGGCAGCGACTACCCGATGTCGCTGCTGCAGCAGGCGGGCATCGATCTGGCCGACCCCTCGACGGTCGGTGCCGTCGCCACCCTGCTCGACACGCTCATCGACCAGCTCGAAGCTGCCCTCACGGCACGCGGGCTTCTCTGAAAGTCCCTCATGCTGCGCAAGCCTGTTGTATTCATCACCGGAGCCGGCGGCGAGATTGGCCACGGCCTGATCACCCGCCTCGCCGCCTCGGGCCGCCAACGCATCGTCACGCTCGACCTCACGCGTCTCGACGCCGACATCGGCAAGCTGGTGACGCGCGAGTTCACCGGCTCGATCCTCGATACGGCGCTGCTCGAGCGGATCCTGGCCGAGTTCGAGATCGACCTGGTCTTCCATCTCGCGGCGCTGCTCTCGACGCGCTCGGAGTTCACGCCGGTGATGGCCCACCAGGTCAACGTGGAGGGCATGCTGACCCTGCTCGAGTTCGCCCAGAAGGAAGGGGAGTCGCACGGCCGGCCGGTGGTGTTTGTCTACCCCTCGAGCATTGCCACCTACGGACTGCCCGACGTGGAGGCACGGGCGGCCGCGGGCCGCGTCCATGAAGACCAGCACACGTCGCCGACGACGATGTATGGGTGCAACAAGCTGTACTGCGAGTTGCTCGGCACCTACTACGCCCGTCACTACAAGCAGCTCTCGGCATCGCCGGCGGCCAGTCGCGTCGATTTTCGCGCGTTGCGGTTTCCCGGCCTCATCTCGGCCGCCACCCTACCCTCGGGCGGCACCTCCGACTACGCGCCGGAGATGCTGCACGCAGGGGCGCGCGGCGAGGCCTACGACTGCTTCGTGCGGCCCGACACGCGCATCCCGTTCATGGCCATGCCCGACGCCGTCGAGGCCCTGCTCAAGCTGGCCGCGGCGCCACGCTGGGCGTTGACGCGCACGGCGTACAACGTCGGCGCGTTCAACCCGTCGGCCGACGAGATCCGCGCGAAGGTCCTCGAAGCGTTCCCAGCCGCCGACATCGGCTTCGAGGTGGACACCAAGCGGCAGGGCATCGTGGACACCTGGCCTGAGGACGTGGACGACTCGGCGGCGCGCGCCGACTGGGGCTTCGCCCCCGCGTACGACCTCGAGCGCGCGTTCCTGGAGTACCTGTTGCCGGCGATCAGGGCGCGCTACGCCGACGGGGACGCCTGAGCGGCAGCGGCGCACGGCGCGCGACGGGCCGTGCAGCCGGGCATGCGGCCGCGCTGACGCGTGCGCGTCGTTGGCCGACGCCCTGCGGCACTGGCCGGAAGAGGACAGCGACTCCTCGCTCGGCGCCGTATCGTCATCGTGGGAGTGAGAACGGTGACGCTGATGGGAATGAGCAACGACCGGTTCGGGTTCGCGACGCAGGCACGGTGGCTGGCCACAGCGGCTCACGCAAGCATTCTGGCGTCCCTGCTGGCGGGCGTGGTGGCGTCGTGGATGGTACTGGCGCTGGTGGTCGCGCTGCTCGCCCACCCGGTGCCGACGATGAGCACGCTTGAACTGGAGGGCGCGCGGGGACTGCCGACCGTGGTCCGACACGGGACCGCCAGCGTCGTGGCGATGGTCCTCGGTGGCGCCGCCACACGGAGCACTCGATGAGCGGGCGTCGGTGCACCGACAGTCGTGCGCGCACCCTTGTGACGGGTGTGTTGCTGGTGGCCGGCGGCGCCGCATTGTGGGCGGGCGCCCGGGGCTGGTACTCGCTCGAGGAGGCCTCGTCCTGGTGGCCGCTGATCGCCCTCTGGCCGGCGGTGGACGCGTTCACTGCGCCGCCGCCCGCGCGCCGCATTTTCGCGGGGCTGGTGTGGGTGACCGCAGCGGCGTCGCTGGTCGCCCTCAATCTCGGATTCATCCATCTGCGGCTCGCCGACACCATCGCCGTGGTCTTTGTCGTCGCTGGAGCGCGTCTGACGTATGTCGCGTGGATGCGCAGGAGGGTCTCGTGAACGGCACACGGCATCGATCGGGTGGACAGGCCCTGGCCGGCGCGTTGCTGCTGGGGATCGGCGCGCTGCTGTTTGCCAACAACCTCAATCTCGTCAGCGCACGACAGTACTGGCGCTACTGGCCAATGCTGCCGCTGGTCATCGGCATTGGG
This sequence comes from Luteitalea sp., assembly GCA_046593715.1. Lineage (GTDB taxonomy): Bacteria > Acidobacteriota > Vicinamibacteria > Vicinamibacterales > Vicinamibacteraceae > Luteitalea. The sequence goes on along the minus strand of JBKJQW010000052.1, from coordinate 105,386 downwards.
AAGCTGGTCGCCGGCCAGTCGCGAGGCGACCGGGCGTTCGGGATTGTCCTGACGATCGTTGGCGGCAGTCAGCTGGCCAGGGTCCTCGGCTACTGGTCTCCTGGTCCGGCCGACGTCACGGCTGTCAGCTTGATCGGCGTCGGCATCTTTTTCATCGGGCGCGGCCTGCTCGGCCGGGCGGAGCCGGAGAGCAGCACGGAATCCAGCGACTGGATGTCGGCGTTCGTGCTGATGGCCGGGCTCGAGCGCTCCAACAACTCGCAGAATTTTCGCGGGGGTGACCTGACCGCCATCATGGGCGGTTGCGAGATCGACCTCCGGCAGGCCTCGCTGCGCGCGCCGGCCACCATCGACATCTTCGTGATGTGGGGTGGTGTGGAGTTGCGCGTGCCGGACGACTGGACCGTCGATCTGCAGGGCACGCCGCTGCTGGGCGGCTTTGGCGACAGGACACGGCCGCCGGCCATGGCCACCGAGAAGCGCCTGATCATCCGTGGCGTGGCTGTCATGGGCGGCGTGGAAATCAAGAACTGACCCGTGCATCCCCTCCTCCGCAGCGTGGCCGGCCTGAGCGTCTACCTGGGCCTGTGGCTGGTGATCGGCGTTGCCGCAGCCTTGGCCCTGGCCCTCCGCGGGGGCTGGCCGTGGGTGGCGGCGTTGACCGGCGCAGTGCCTCTGGCGCTGGCCTACGGCGTGGTCTGCCTGGCCGCGTGGTACCTGTGCCGCGCCTTTCCCCTCCAGGGGGCCGGGTCGCTGGCCCGCGTCGCACTTGCGCAGGGGAGCGCCGCCTCGATCACCAGCGCGGTCTGGGTGGGGCTCGGCCAGTGGTGGCTCAGGACGCAGCTGCCGTCGCCGTCCCTCTGGTCGCGCGACGGCACGCTGTTGCTGTTTGGCGCGGGTGCGCTCATGTTCGTGCTCTCGGCGGCGAGCCACTACGTCTTCCTGTCGCTCGAGGCGCAGGACGCGGCGCGCCGGCACGCGCTGGAGTCGGCGGTGCTGGCGCGCGAGGCTGAACTGCGTGCCCTGCGTGCCCAGGTGAACCCCCACTTCCTGTTCAACAGCCTGCACTCGATCGGTTCGCTGGCGGGCACACGGCCAGCCGCCGCGCGCGACATGTCGATCGCCCTCGGCGAGTTCCTCCGTCAGAGCCTGCGACTCGGTGGCTTGGCCGGCGTCCCGTTGCAGCAGGAAGTGGACCTGATGGCGCAATACCTGTCGATCGAGCGTGTACGGTTCGGCGAGCGGCTGCAGGTGGAGATCGACATCGACCCGGCGGCCGCGGCGTCGTTGGTGCCGCCTCTGCTGCTGCAGCCGCTCGTCGAGAACGCCATCAAGCACGGTGTCGCGGGCTTGCTCGACGGCGGGCGCGTCTCGCTCTCCGCACGTCGTCAGGGTGGACGCTGCATCGTGACGGTCGACAACCTGTTCGATCCAGAGGGCACACCGCGTGCCGGTACCGGGACGGGCGTGCGCAACGTGCGTGACCGGTTGGCGACGTATTTTGGTGCCGGCGCGTCGTTCGAGGCTCGCGCCGAGGGCGGTCGGTTCACCGTGACGCTGGCCTACCCCTGCGACGACGCCGCGGGGCGTCTCGAGGACGGTCGGCGATGACGAACAGACCGCTGCGGGTCCTGGTGGTAGATGACGAGGCTCTCGCCCGGGAGGTGGCGGTCGAGTACCTGTCGGCCTGTGCGGATGTCGAGGTGGCGGGGCAGTGCGCCAACGGGTACGAAGCCATCAAGGCCGTGAGCGCCGCGATGCCCGACGTGCTGCTGCTCGACGTGCAGATGCCCAAGCTCTCGGGCTTCGACGTGCTCGAGCTCATTGGCGCCGGACCGGCGGTGATCTTCGCCACAGCGCACGACGAGTTCGCGCTCAAGGCCTTCGAGGTCCATGCGGTGGACTACCTGTTGAAGCCGTTCAGTCAAGCGCGACTGGCGGCGGCCATCGAACGGGCGCGGCAGCGACTCGTGGCGCACGAGGCCTCGCCGGTCGACGACCTGCGCGCGGCGCTCCGAGCCGTCAGACTGGAGCGCATTCTCGTCCGTGACGGCGGCAAGGTGTTCATCGTGCCGGTGGACACCCTCGAGTACGCGCACGCCCAGGACGACTACGTGCTGCTGCACGCGCAGGGCCGCAATTTGCTGAAGGAACAGCCGATCAGCAGTCTCGAAGGTCAGCTCGACCCGGCGCGGTTCGTGCGCATCCACCGGTCGTGGATCATCAACCTCGCGTGCCTGGACCGCGTGGAGTTGGAGGCCAAGGACCGTCGGATTGCGGTGCTGTCGGATGGGTCGCGCCTGCCGATCAGCCGGTCCGGTCAACAGCGGCTGACCGACGCTCTGGCGAGGTAGAGGCGCCGGGGCGACGCTGCGGGGCGCGGTGTGTCCCGGGCCTTCGCGGTTGCCAACGACACATCAATGCATGTAGATTTGCGTATATGAAGGATCTGTCTGCCTTCTGTCGGCTCCTCGGCGACGACGTCCGCCTTCGTCTCATCCGTCTGCTCGGCAAGGAGCAGCTCAACGTCAAGGAGCTGACGGCCATCCTGGGCATCGCCCAGTCGGGCGTGTCGCGCCATCTCGGCCTGCTTCGCAAGAGTGGACTGGTCGAGGAGCGTCGCGAAGGCGGCTTCGCGTACTACTCGCTCCGGCCCGACGGTGCGGGGCAGGCGCGGCCGATGTGGGAGGCGCTCGAAGCCTCGCTGCCGGTCGTCGATGCGGACCCCGATCTGCAGGCCGACGACGCGAGGCTGCTGGAGGTACTGCGGCTGCGCAAGGAAGATTTCCAGGTGCACGGCAGCACCGCCGGCCAGCTCGTGCCCGGACGGAGCTGGGCGGCCTGGAGCCGCGCACTCGGGCACCTGCTGCCTCCTCTGGTGGTGGCCGATGCCGGCTGTGGGGAAGGCTATCTGTCGCTCGAGGCGGCACGGTGGGCCGAGCAGGTCATTGCCATCGACAGCTCGCGTGACGTCCTGAAGCGGGCCCGGCTGCTGGCGCGCAAGCGCGGCGCCACCAACATCGTCTGGCGCGAGGGGCGCATCGAAGCGTTGCCGCTGGAGGATGCCTCGGTCGATGTGGTCCTGTTGTCACAGGCGCTGCACCACGTCCCCAAGCCCGACGCCGCGCTGTGTGAAGCCGTGCGGGCGCTGAGGCCCGGCGGGACCGTCCTGATTCTGGAATTGCGCGCGCACGGGCAGGACTGGGTGCGCGAGCGGCTGGGCGACCGTTGGCTGGGATTCCGTGACGAATCGCTGGAGGACTGGCTGTTCCGCGCCGGCCTCGAAGACGTGCGCGTCCAGGTGGGCGCGCGATTGAAGGGAGATCCGTTCACCGTACTCGTCGCCAGCGGCCGCAAGGCCGGCGGCGTAGTGCGCGGACGGACCGACGCCGCCGCGGCGGCGCGAGGGAGAGTGCGATGACGAGTGCCACGGCCCTGAAACTGAAGCAATCGTGTCAAAGCCGGCTGCTGTTCATCGACGGGGCGATGGGCACGATGATCCAGCGCCATCAACTCGCCGAGGACGACTACCGCGGCGAGCGCTTCGCGGCGCACGGTCACGACCTGCGTGGCAACAACGACCTCCTGGTGCTCACCCGCCCCGACATCATCCAGACCATCCACGAGCAGTATCTGGAGGCTGGCGCGGACATCATCGAGACCAACACCTTCAACGGCACGGCGATCGCCCAGGCCGACTACGGGCTCGAGTCGATTGTGCACGAGCTGAACGTCGCCGCAGCGCGGGTGGCGCGCGCCGCTACCGATATCTGGAACGCCAGGACCCCGGATCGCCCCCGCTACGTTGCCGGCGCCATCGGCCCCACCAACCGGACGCTCTCGATCTCGCCCGACGTCAACGATCCGTCCTTCCGCGCGGTCAGCTTCGATGCCGTCCGGGAGGCCTACGAGACGCAGGTCGACGGGCTGCTCGACGGCGGCGTCGACGTGCTCCTGATCGAGACGATCTTCGACACGCTCAACGCCAAGGCGGCGGCGCTGGCCGTGCGCAATGTGTTCGACCGGCGGGGTGTGGAGATACCCGTCATGCTGTCGGTGACGATCACCGATCGCAGCGGCCGCACCCTGTCGGGACAGACGGTCGAGGCCTTCTGGATCTCGATGGCGCACGTGCGTCCCTTCAGCGTCGGCCTGAACTGCGCGTTGGGCGCCGAGGACATGCGCCCGTATCTCAGCGACCTCTCGGCGATTGCCGACTGCTTCGTGTCGTGCTATCCCAACGCCGGCCTGCCCAACGCCTTCGGCGGGTACGACGAAACGCCCGAGCAGATGGCCGGCGTACTCGGCGCCTTTGCGCGCGAGGGGCTGCTCAACCTCGTCGGCGGCTGCTGTGGCACCACGCCGGACCACATTCGCGCGATGGTCGCCGCGTGCGAAGGTGTAACGCCGCGCGCGGTGCCGACCGACCTGCCGCGCTACAGCCGGCTCTCTGGACTCGAGCCGCTCGAGATTCGTCCCGAGAGCAACTTCCAGATGATCGGCGAGCGGACCAACGTCACCGGATCGGCCAAGTTCGCCCGGTTGATCAAGGCCGGCGACTTCACCGCGGCCGTTGACGTGGCGACCGAGCAGGTGCGCAACGGCGCCAACATCCTCGACGTGAACATGGACGAGGGCATGCTCGACAGCGAGGCGAGCATGAAGACCTTCCTCAACCTGCTGGCCACCGAGCCGGAGGTGGCGCGTGTGCCGTTCATGATCGACAGCTCGAAGTGGTCGGTGCTGGAGACGGGTCTGAAGTGCGTGCAGGGCAAGTCGGTGGTCAACTCGATCAGCCTCAAGGAAGGCGAGGCCGACTTCCTGGCCAAGGCCCGGACCGTGCGGGACTACGGCGCCGCGGTGGTCGTCATGGCGTTTGACGAGGTCGGCCAGGCCGATACCGTCGAGCGGAAGGTGGCCATCTGCCAGCGCGCCTACCAGCTGCTCACCGAGCAGGTGGGGTTCGCGCCAGAGGACGTCATCTTCGATCCCAACGTCCTGGCGATCGCGACCGGACTCGAGGAGCACAACGAGTACGCCATCAACTTCATCGAGGCCGCCCGCCAGATCCGCGCCACCTGCCCGGGCGCCCTCGTCAGCGGCGGGATCAGCAATCTCTCGTTCAGCTTTCGGGGCAACGACCTGGTGCGCGAGGCCATTCACTCGGCCTTCCTGTTTCATGCCATCAAGGTCGGGCTGACGATGGGGATCGTCAACGCCGGGCAGCTGGCGGTGTATGAGGACATCGCGCCAGAACTGCTGACGTTGGTCGAGGACGTGCTGTTCAACCGGCGCCCCGACGCCACCGAGCGTCTGGTGGCTCGCGCCGAGCAGGTGCGCGGCGGCGGCACCAAGCGCGAGGTCGACTTACGGTGGCGCGACGCGCCGGTGCAGCAGCGTCTGTCGTACGCGCTGATTCACGGCGTAGTCGACTTCATCGAAGCCGACGTGGAGGAGGCGCGCCAGCAGTATGCGCGGCCGCTCGAGGTCATCGAGGGTCCGCTCATGGACGGCATGAAGACCGTTGGCGATCTTTTCGGCCAGGGCAAGATGTTCCTGCCGCAAGTGGTCAAGAGCGCGCGCGCGATGAAGCGCGCGGTCGCCGTCCTGCTGCCGTTCATGGAGGCCGAGAAGGCGGCCGGGGGTTCGCGGGCGCAGGGCAAGGTGCTGATTGCCACAGTCAAGGGCGATGTCCACGACATCGGCAAGAACATCGTGTCGGTGGTGCTCGGCTGCAACAACTATGAGGTGATCGACCTCGGCGTCATGGTCCCCACCGACAAGATCCTCAAGGCCGCCGAGGAGCACAACGCCGATGTCATCGGCCTGAGTGGCCTGATCACACCCTCGCTCGACGAGATGGTCCACGTGGCTCGCGAAATGGAGCGGCGTGGCCTGAAGGTGCCACTGCTGATTGGCGGGGCGACGACCAGTCCGCAGCACACGGCCGTCAAGATCGCGCCGGAGTACTCGGGCCTGGCCGTGCACGTGCTCGACGCGTCCCGCGCCGTTGCCGTGGTCTCCAGCGTCCTCTCGGACACGCGCGCGCCGGCGTACCTCTCCCAGGTGCGCGACGAGCAGGCCCGGGTGCGCGAGATGCACCAGAAGCGACAGGAGAAGCCGTTGCTGTCGCTGCGTCGGGCGCGCGAGAACCGACTGCAGATCGACTGGGCGGCCGAGCCCCTGCCGACACCGTCCTTCACGGGGCGACGTGAGTTGACCCTGACCGTCAAGCAGTTGCGGCCGTTCATCGACTGGACCTTCTTTTTCAACGCCTGGGAACTCAAGGGCAAGCTGCCGACGATCTTCGAGCACCCGCAGTACGGGGGCGAGGCACGATCGTTGTACGAGCATGCCGAGCAGATGCTGGACCGACTCGAAGCGGGCGCGTTGACCTGCCGCGCGGTGTACGGATTCTGGCCCGCCAACAGCGAGGGCGACGACGTGGTCCTGTACGCCGATGCGTCGCGGGATCAGGAACTCGCGCGCTTCCCGATGCTGCGGCAGCAGGAACCCAAGTTCGACACCAAGCCGAACCGGTCGCTGGCCGACTTCATCGCCCCGGTCGGCGCCGGCGCGGATCACCTCGGCGCATTTGCCGTGACCGTGCATGGCGCGGACGTGCAGGCGCGCGGTTTCGAAGCGGCACATGACGACTACAACGCGATCATGATCAAGTTGCTGGCCGATCGCCTGGCCGAAGCGGCGGCCGAGTACCTGCACGCCGAGGCGAGACGTGCGTGGGGGTACGGGGCAAGCGAGCAACTCGGCCCCGATGACCTGGTGGCCGAGAAGTACCGCGGCATCCGTCCCGCCTTCGGCTACCCCGCGTGCCCGGATCACACCGAGAAGCGCACGCTGTTCCGGCTCCTCGACGCCGAAGCCATCGGCGTGTCGCTGACAGAAAGCTGCGCGATGTGGCCCGCGGCCAGCGTCTCGGGCCTGTATCTGGCCCACCCCCAGGCCGCCTACTTCATGATTGGCCGCCTGGGCGAAGACCAGGTCGAGGACTACGCGCGGCGCAAGGGCATGTCGCGTGAGGAGGCGGAGCGATGGCTTGCGCCCAACCTCGCCTATGTGACGGCCGGCGTCGGGGCGTGCTGAGGTAGGCCCTGCCCATTCATCCGCCTTGACGGAAATACGGATAGTTTGTTACTATCAATCCGGATAAAGGGATGAATCAAATCAGCTCGCCAGTTCTGGCGCACCTCAACGTTCTTGGCGACCCCCTCCGGGCTCGCCTGCTCCTGGTCCTGGAGGGGCAGACGTTGGCGGTAGGCGAACTGTGCGACATCCTGCAGCTTCCCCAATCCACGATCAGCCGGCATCTGAAGACCCTGACCGATGGCGGGTGGTCGCAGGTGCGGCGGAACGGGACCAGCCGCCTGTACTCGCTGGTGGTCGATGACCTGGACCCGGCATCTGCCGATCTCTGGCGCGTCGTGAAGGGCCAGTTGCTCTCGATGGCGGCGGTGGCGCAGGACCGGATCCGCCTGACCCGGGCGCTGGCTGAGCGCCGCACGCAGTCGGCGGCGTTTTTCTCGCGGGCGGCAGGCGAGTGGGACGCGTTGCGCGACGACCTGTATGGCAGCACGTTTCACCTGGATGGTCTGGCCGCTGCCTGCGATCCAGCGTGGACGGTGGCCGACCTCGGGTGCGGGACGGGCCGTACGTCAGCCGCCCTGGCGCCTTTTGTACGGGAGGTCATCGCGGTCGATGCCTCCGCCGAGATGCTGACGGCGGCGCGGGAACGACTGCAGGCGGTACCCAACGTCGAACTCCGACAGGGCACCCTCGAAGCGGTGCCGGTGGCCGATGGCACGGTGGACCTGGCGGTGCTCGTGCTGGTGCTGCATCACCTGGCCGACCCGGCCGCGGTACTTCGCGAGGCACGGCGCGTGATCGCCCCGGCGGGCAGGGTGCTGGTGATCGACATGCAGCCGCACGATCGCGAGGAGTACCGTGGGCAGATGGGCCACGTGTGGCTCGGGTTCACCGCCCTCGAGATCGACCGCCTGCTGACAGGCGCGGGTTTTGACGGGGCGCGGGTGGTGCCTCTGTCGCCGGTGCCGGGCGTGCGCGGCCCGGCTCTGTTTGTCGCCCGGGCCACCGCGGGCACGGTTTCAACATCTTCGGCAAATCACTGAACACCTTTTTTGGCAACCAACGTCGCCGCGTGGACGACGGACAGACGCGGTGACCAGCCGCGCACAAGGAGCAGATCGCATGACCCCTGCAGTCGCAACAGAGACATTGCACGCGTTCACCCAGGCTGAGCAGGCCGGGCGCCCGGCCTTCAAGGTCAAGGACCTGGCGGAGGCCGATTTCGGCCGCAAGGAGATCCGTCTCGCCGAGCAGGAGATGCCTGGCTTGATGGCCATCCGCGACGAATACGCCGCCAGGAAGCCGCTGGCTGGCGTGAAGATCATGGGCAGCCTGCACATGACGGTGCAGACAGCGGTCCTGATCGAGACGCTCGACCTGCTTGGCGCCGACGTGCGTTGGGTCTCCTGCAACATCTTCTCGACGCAGGACCACGCGGCCGCAGCCGTGGCGGTCGGTCGGCCGGAGACCGGCGGTACTGTCGCCAACCCACGTGGCATCCCGGTCTTTGCCTGGAAGGGCGAGACGCTGGACGAGTACTGGTGGTGCACGAAGGAGGCGCTGGTGTGGCCCGACGGCAGCGGACCCGACCAGATCGTGGACGACGGCGGCGACGCGACCCTGTTTGTGCACAAGGCGCTCGAGTACGGAACGGCCGACAAGGTACCGGCCTTCGACGCCGACAAGGAGCCGGAGGAGTGGGGCATCATCCTGCAGACGCTGCGTGATGAGCTGGGCAAGGCGCCGGCGCAGTGGCAGGCACTCGCGCGCGGCATCAAGGGCGTCAGCGAAGAGACCACCACCGGCGTCCATCGTCTGTACGAGATGATGGCGGCGGGCACGCTGCTGTTCCCGGCGATCAACGTCAACGACGCGGTGACCAAGAGCAAGTTCGACAATCTGTACGGATGCCGTCACTCGCTGACCGACGGCATCATGCGGGCCAGCGACGTGATGCTCTCGGGCAAGGTCGCGGTGATTTTCGGCTACGGCGACGTCGGCAAGGGATGCGCGCAGTCGCTGCGTGGTCAGGGCGCGCGCGTGATCATCACCGAGATCGACCCCATTTGCGCGCTGCAGGCCGCGATGGAAGGCTATCAGGTGACGACGCTGGACCAGGTGCTGGCGACGACTGACATCTTCATCACGGCGACCGGCAACCGCAACATCATCACCGCCGAGCACATGGCGAAGATGAAGGACAAAGCGATTGTCGGCAACATCGGTCACTTCGACAACGAGATCGACATGGCCGGGCTGAAGAAGGTGGCCGGGATCGAGCGGATCAACATCAAGCCGCAGTACGACGAGTGGCGGTTTCCGGACGGCCACAGCGTGATGATCCTGGCCGAGGGTCGTCTGCTCAACCTCGGCTGCGCCACCGGCCACCCGAGCTTCGTGATGTCGGCCTCGTTCACGAACCAGGTGATGGCGCAGATCGAACTGCACACCAACAACAACGCGTACGAGAAGAAGGTGTACGTGCTGCCCAAGCGCCTGGACGAGAAGGTCGCGCGCCTGCACCTCGACAAGCTCGGGGTGAAGCTCACGGTGCTTGCCAAGGAGCAGGCCGACTACATCGGCGTGCCGGTCGAGGGTCCGTACAAGCCTGATCACTACCGGTACTGAGAAGCGTAGACCGTACAGCGCAGGACCACGAAGCGGCCCGACGACGTGTCGTCCGGCCGCTTCGTGTGTGTAGCCGGGTGACCGGGCCGGCCGTGCCATCGCAGCGGTGCGGTACCATGGCGCCGCCCATGCTCCTCGCCATCGCCCTGGCCGGCATCGTCGCGCTGGTCCTGTTGATCGCCGTCGCGCGCCTGACGCCATTTCTGGCGTTCCTCATCGTCTGCGTTGCAGTCGGCCTGGCCTCGGGTCTCAACCCGCTGCAGGTCTCGGCGGCCATCCAGAAGGGCCTGGGCGACACGCTGGGTTCGCTGCTGCTGGTGATTGGCCTCGGCGCGATGCTCGGCAAGATCGTCGCTGAGAGCGGGGCGGCGCAGCGCATCGCGACCAGCCTGATGCGCATCAGCGGTCCGTCGCGGGTGCAGTGGGCGCTGATGGTCACTGGCTTCATCGTCGGACTGCCGCTGTTCTACGCGGTCGGCTTCGTGCTGGTCATTCCGATCATCTTCAGCGTGGCGGCGCAGTATCGTCTGCCCCCGGTCTGGGTGGGATTGCCGATGCTGGCGGCGCTGTCGGTGACGCACGGGTACCTGCCGCCGCACCCGTCGCCGGCTGCCCTCGTGCAGCAGTTCCACGCCGACATGGGGCTCACGCTCCTCTACGGTATCGTCATCGCGATCCCGGCGATCGTGCTGGCCGGTCCGGTCTACGCGCGGTTCATGCCACGTATCGACCGCCCGCCGCTGTCGACCTTCACGCCGGTCCTGCGCGACGAGGCCTCACTGCCGTCGCTGACGGCCAGCCTGGTCAGTGCGCTGCTCCCCGTGGTGATGCTGGCAGCGGGGTCGTTGCTGCTGCCACGAGTCGAGGGTGGTCTGGCCGGCAGCGTGGCCAGGGCGCTGTCCGATCCGTCGCTGGCGATGCTGGTTGCAGTGCTGGCGGCCATTGCGCTGCTCGGGACCGGCAACGGGCGCACCCTGGCCGAGGTGATGACGTGGTGCGAACGTGCGGTGTCGGACGTAGCGGTCGTGCTGTTGGTGGTGGCTGGCGCCGGCGCATTCAAGCAGGTACTCACCGACGCAGGTGCCAGCACGGCCATCGCGTCGGCCCTGGCCAGCCTGCGGGCGCCGCCACTCGTGCTTGCCTGGTCCATGGCGGCGCTCGTGCGCGTCTGCGTCGGGTCGGCCACGGTGGCTGGCCTGACCACGGCCGGTTTCGTCGCGCCGCTGGTGGCCAACGGAGCGGCCGATGCCAATCTGATGGTGTTGGCCATCGGCGCTGGCAGCCTGATGCTGTCGCACATCAACGACGGCGCGTTCTGGCTGTTCAAGGAGTATTTCAGTCTGTCAGTGGTCGAGACCTTGCAGACGTGGACAGCCATGGAGACGATCGTGGCCATCGTCGGCCTGCTCGGCGTGTTGCTGCTCGATCTTGTCGTCTAGTCGAGAACTCCGACCGTGGACCTGCAGGGTCACGGCCCCTTCCCATTTCCCAGGTTCCTCCGACATGCCCACTCCCGAAGAACGTTTCGCCGCCCTCGGCCTCGAACTCCCAACCGCGCCCAAGCCGATGGGCGTCTACAAGCCAGCCGTGATCGAAGGCTCGTACCTCTACGTGTCCGGGCACGGCCCGCTGAAGCCTGACGGCACGATGATCACCGGCAAGGTAGGGCAGGACCTGGACGCCGAGGCCGCCAAGCTCGCGGCACGACAGGTCGGCCTGTCGATGATCGCGACGATCCGCGCCACGGTCGGCTCGCTGGATCGCATCCACCGCGTGGTCAAGGTGCTGGGCATGGTCTGGGCGGTCCCCGAGTTCGATCGACACCCGTTCGTGATCAACGGCTGCAGTGAGCTGTTTTCAGCGATCTGGGGCGAGGAGTTGGGTGTCGGTGTGCGCAGCGCAGTCGGGATGGGATCGCTGCCCGGGAACATCCCAGTCGAGATCGAAGCTCTCTTCCGCCTCACGGACGCCTGATGTTCCTGGTCGACGCGCACCTCGACCTCGCGATGAACGCGCTCGAGTGGAACCGCGACCTGCGCGAGCCGGTGGCGGCCATTCGCGCGCGGGAAGCGGGGCTGGCCGACAGGCCTGACCGCGGTCGCGGCACGGTGTCGTTTCCGGAGATGCGTCGGGCCGGGGTGGGCCTTGTCGTTGCGACGCAGATCGCGCGCTACGTCGCGCCCGGCAATCCCTTGCCGGGCTGGCACTCGCCCGAGCAGGCGTGGGCCCAGACGCAGGGGCAACTGGCGTGGTACCGCGAGATGGAGACGGCGGGCGAGATGGTCGCCATCGCCGACCTCGCGGCACTCGACGCGCACCTGGCGTTGTGGCGCGACCCGCCCGCTCACGCGCCCATCGGCTACGTCCGCAGCCTCGAAGGCGCCGACTCGCTGGTGACCGTGGACTACCTGGAACGGGCGGTGCGCGATGGTCTGCGCGCGGTCGGTCCGGCGCACTACGGGCCAGGGCGCTACGCTCCGGGCACGCACACCGCTGGCCTGCTCGAAGCGCAGGGCCCTGCGCTGCTGGCGGCCATGGAGCGGCTCGGGGTCATCCTCGACGTCACGCACCTGAGCGACGACAGCCTCTGGCAGGCGCTCGACCTGTTCGGTGGCGCAGTGTGGGCCAGTCATCACAACGCCCGCGCGCTGGTGCCCGACCAGCGGCAGTTGCCCGACGATCAAATCAGGGCGATCATCGCGCGCGGCGCCGTGATCGGTGCGTCCTGCGACGCCTGGATGATCGTGCCCGGCTGGGTGCGTGGCTCGTCCACGCCGCAGTCCTCGGGGTGCAGTGTCGAGCGGCTCGCCGACCATGTGCTGCACGTGTGTGGTCTTGCCGGCTCGACGCGGCATGTGTGCATCGGCTCCGACCTCGATGGCGCATTCGGCACCGAGCAGACGCCGCAGGAACTCGACACCATCGCCGACCTGCACCACCTCTGCGACGTGCTGAGCCGACGCGGGTTCACTGACGACGATGTCGAAGGCTTCCGCTGGCGCAATGTCGTGGAGTTTCTTCGGGCCCATTGGGCCGGCCGGGAGTGGATCGCATGAATCGCCGCCACCTGTTTCGCGCCTGTGTCATCACGATCATCGCTGCGGCCGCCGGCAGCGCGCCGTTGGTCGCGCAGCCATCGCCGGCAGACGCGCTGCGGGTGATGAGTGTCAACATCCGCTACGGCACGGCCAACGACGGTGACGACCACTGGGACCGACGCAAGGCCTTCCTCGTCGACGTAATCCGCGACGAGGCGCCGGACGTGATCGGCGTGCAGGAAGCGCTCTACCCGCAGCTGGCCTACATCCTGGAAGCCCTGCCCGAGTACGCCATGGTCGGCGTTGGCCGCGACGATGGCCAGCGCGCCGGCGAGCACTCGTCGATTCTGTACCGCACGTCACGTCTGACGGCCAGCCGCAGCGACACCTTCTGGTTCTCGGACACGCCGGAGCGCGTGGCCTCGAAGCACTGGGGCAATACCATCACGCGCATCTGCACGTGGGCGCAGTTGGCCACGCCAGACGGTCGTTCGCTGTATGTGTACAACGTCCACCTCGACCACCAGTCGCAACCCTCGCGTGAAAAGGCCGCGTTGCTGCTGCGGGCCCGCATCGACGCGCGCGACCCGAAGCTGCCCGTGGTGGTGATGGGCGACTTCAATGCCGGCGAGACCAACGCGGCGGTCACCTCGATGACCGCTGGCGGTGTCCTGCGCGATACGTTTCGGGTCAGGCATCCCGACGCGTCACCCGTTGGGACCTTCACCGGTTTCAAGAGCGGGCAGGTGAACGGCGAGAAGATCGACCACATCTTCGCCACTGCCGATTGGGAGGTGCTCGACGCCGCCATCGTGCGTACCGACCGCAACAAGCGCTACCCATCGGATCATTTCCCGGTGACGGCGACGTTGCGAGCGGTGAGATAGGCAGGCGCCGTCCGCCGCAGATCGTCGAGCCGCGTTCAGGGCGCCTCGGGGAGGCGCCCCTACCGTCCCTACCGGCGCTGCAGCCGCCCGCTGAGCGTAAGCGTCTCCGCGCCGCGTGTCACCGTGGCTTTCAGCGAGTCGCCCCACTGCTTGCGGTCGATGAGGGCGCGGACCTCCACGTCCTTCCGGGTCGGCTGGCCGTCGAGGGTCATCAGCAGGTCGCCGGCTTTCAGGCCCATGGCCTCGGCCGAGGAGCCCGGCGCGACCATGAGCACGGTGTTCGGCTGATCGCCATTGCTGCGGAACGACACGCCAAGGGTGGGGAAGAGGGGGTACGTTTCAGTCGGGACACCCCAGACGATGTCGGCCAGCGACGCGCGGATCTGCTCGGGCGTGCCGGGCGAGGTGGCCACCGGCATGACGGTGGCCACGCGCCGGTCGGTATAGGCCGTTGCCTGGCGCGCGATGCCGAGTCCATAGGCGACGTGGCCGCTGCCGACCAGCACGACGACCACGGCCTTCGGGTCGGGATTGTCCTTGACCAGCGCGGCGGCGTGCCAGGCCATGGTCGCGTCCCACGTGCTCTGCGCCTCGACCATCCGCTGCAGAGCCTCGGGCGGCATCCCTGCGCCATGCCCCGGCGTACCGGACCCTGCGGCGGAGGCGGGCGTATCACTGCCGGCGCCAATATACGTGGCGAAGAGTTGCTTGTGCTCTTGGCTGGTGGTGTCAATCGTCGGGGCAATCTGGCCTCGCTCCATGCCCCCGAGGCCGGCCAGGCCCCGGCGACCGACGGTGGCGACGATGGCACGGGGCGCGTTGATGCCGCGCAGGGGCAGGCGATGCTGCTTGGCCAGCAGGAATACGTCGCGGTAATAGCCCCACGGGTAGCCCCAGTAGTCGTACCAGCCGGACTCGCGTAGCAGGGCGGCCTCGTCGATGCCACCGCGGAGCCAGCGGTCGAAGGGCGCAGTCGGTGCGTCGGCCGGAAACATCTCGAGGCCGATCGTGACCTTGCGGCCGGCCCGGTGCAGCGCCGCGATGACCGCGACCTGGACCCGATGCGATTCGGCCGAGGTGTGGCTTTCGCCCACCAGGACAATCGACGCATCCGCGAGGGCCGTGGCCACCTCGTCAGGCGACACATCGACGCCTTGTCGCGTGTCGTGGATCTGGTCGACAGCCAGTGCCATCATCCGCCCCTTGCGCGCCGTATCGCCAAGCTCGAGATTGAACGGCTCGCGGAGCTGGCCGTTAGCCGGGCTGCTCGTCGCAAGCACGGTGGCGAGCGTCACCGCGAGCGCAGGGCCGACCCGACTCACCTGGCCTCCAGCGCAGTGACGGCCGCGAGCACTTCGGCGGCGTGTGCCTCCACCTTCACGGCGTCCCATCGGCGCGCCACCGTACCGGCGGCGTCGATGAGAAAGGTCACCCGTGCGACGCCCATGTACGTGCGTCCGTACAGGCTCTTCTCCTGCCATACCCCGAAGGCCCCGCAGACGGCGTGGTCCTCATCGGCCAGCAGCGGGAAGGTCAGACCATACTTGGTCGCGAACTTGGCCTTGCTCCGGGTGTCCAGAATGCTGACGCCGAGGATGGCGGCCTGCAGGTTCGAGAAGTCCGGCAGTGCGGCCTCAAAGCCACACGCTTCGCGAGTGCAGCCGGAGGTGTCGTCCTTGGGATAGAAAAAGAGCACGACCGGACGGCCCGCGTAGGCCGACAGCGAGTGCATGGTGCCGCGTTGGTCGGGCAGCGAGAACGTCGGGGCCTTGCTGCCCGGGTCAATGAGTGCCATCGCGAGTCGGTCCTTTGAGACGGGGCCCGACCGATGCGGGGCGGCCCCATATGGCCGGCGGACTGCCGGCTGCGACGTACAGGCTACCCGAAGCGCAGCAATGCCGCGCGCGGTACACTGGCCCGGATGGACCGCCGGCCCGATTCGTCCCGATGGCCCGCCTGATCGTGCCTTCAGGCCCCACGCACTGCCTGCCCGCGCCTCGCCACGGGCGAAGCTTGACCGGAGACATCCGGCTCCTTCAGGCCTTCCGGTCCGACGTCCTGGGCAACAGCCGCGACGTGCATGTGTACCTGCCGCCCGGATACGACCTCGATCAGGAGCAGCGCTATCCGGTGCTGTACCTGCATGATGGGCAGAACGTCTTCGACACCAGCACGTCGTTTGCCGGCACCGAGTGGGGAGTCGACGAAGCGGCTGAACGGTTGGTGGACGAGAAACGGGTGGCGCCGCTGATCATCGTGGCCATCGACCATGCCGGGGTGTCGCGTGCCGACGAGTTCGCGCCGACCCGCGACTCGCACCGGCACGCGGGGGGCGGTGCCGATGCCTACGGCCGATTCCTGGTCCACGAACTCAAGCCCTACGTCGATCGCACGTTCCGGACCCATCCACACGCCGGCCAGACCGCGCTCGGCGGCTCGTCGCTGGGCGGCCTGGTGACGCTGCACATCGGCCTGGAGTATCCGCACCTCTTTGGCGCGCTGGCGGTGCTGTCACCCTCGCTGTGGTGGGATCGCCGTGCCGAGCTCGGGCGTGTCGAGCAGCTACCGGCGCGACTGCCGTGGCGAATCTGGCTGGATGTCGGCACCGCCGAAGGCCGCGACACCGTGCGCAATGCCCGGGCGCTGAACGCCGTGCTGCTGCAGAAGGGATGGTCGGCTGGGCGCGACTTCCACTACGTCGAGGCCGAGGACGCGCATCACGGCGAATCGGCGTGGGCCGCGCGCGTGCCGGCGCTGCTGGAATTCCTGTTTCCGCTTACGGCGTCTTCCTGAGGGCGCCGACGTCCTGCTCGACCTGCTTCTTGGCCTGCCGCTCCTTACGCTTGCGCCACGCGTCCTTGATCGCGCCCACGGTGTTGCCGCCGAGGGGGATGCCGGCCGGGTAGAGCTGCGCCCGATGTTCGAGCGGGATCATCAGCGACTGCAACTCGTAGTGATAGATCGGGTACCACGGCCGCACGTACCCGGGAGTGACCGTCGTCTGGTCGTACAGCCACCCGAAGTGGTAGTCGAGGTCGTCGGACGAGTCCTCGACGCGCACACGGTAGTCGGCACGGACAGGGCCGACGAAGAGAGACTCGGTCGGCTGCACGGCGAACCTGCGCCTGATGCGGTCCAGTTCGGCACTGGAACGCGCTGCAGGCGGCTGGGCCGATACCGGCGAGGATACAAACAGGGCCCCGAGGAGCAGGACCGCGGCGATGAACGGTCGGGTCGGCGGCATACGCATTCGACGCCTCAGCGCGACAGGCAGCCGGTCGGGCCCGGCCTGTCTGTCACGACGGGACACCCCAGGAGTCGGCGCGATCAGGATTCGAGGAGCAGGTGGCCCGGATCCTCGATGAACTCCTTGACCTTCACCAGGAACTGCACGGCTTCGAGCCCGTCCACGATGCGGTGATCGTAGGACAGCGCGAGATACATCATCGGCCGAATGACGACCTGCCCCTTGACCGCGATGGGACGGTCCTCGATCTTGTGCAGTCCGAGGATGCCGACCTGCGGCGGGTTCAGGATGGGGGTGCTCAGCAGCGATCCGAAGACGCCGCCATTGGTGATGGTGAACGTGCCGCCCTTCAGATCCTCGAGCGTCAGCGTGTTGCTCTTGGCGCGCGCGGCGAAGTCGCGAATCGCGAGTTCGATACCGGCAAACGAGAGTTGCTCGGCCGACCGGATGACCGGCACCACCAGGCCCTGTTCTGCGCCGACGGCGATGCCGACGTCGTAGAAGTGCTTCAGGACCATCTCCTCGCCCTGAATCTCGGCGTTCAGGCGCGGGAAGGAGCGCAGCGCGGCCACTGACGCCTTGACGAAGAACGACGCGATGCCGATGCCGACGCCGTGGCGCTTGGCAAACTGTTCCTTGCGCCGCTCACGCAGGCCCATCAACTCGGTCATGTCAACCTCGTTGAAGGTCGTGAGCATGGCGGCGGTGCGTTGTGCCTCCACGAGATTGCGGGCAATCGTCAGGCGGCGCTTGGACATCCGCACGCGCTCCTCGGTGCGGCTGCCGGCGACAATGGCCGGACGGGGCGGTGCGGTCGCCGGGGCGGGCTTGGCGGGCGCGGCCGCCGGCGATGACGCCGCGGCCGGGGCAGGCGCGGCCGCCGCCTCGACATCGCGCCGCATCACGCGGCCGGCGTCGCCGCTGCCCTGCACCTGGGTCATATCCACCTGGTGCACCTCCGCGGCCTTGCGCGCGGCGGGCGTGCTCCGCGGCGCGTCGGCGGCGCCAGGGGCGTTGCCGGCGGGCGCGGCCGCCACCGCCGGCGTGGTCGCCTCGGGTGGGGCAGGCGCAGCGCTGCCAGGAGCATCGCTGGCCGGCGTGTCCGGCGGCGCGCCCGGGCCGCTGGCCGTGCCGGCGGCGCCGGCCTCAATCAGCGCGAGCGGCTCGCCGACCTTCACGTCCTCGCCTTCCTGGCGCAGGATCTTGGTCAGCACGCCGGCCTGATCGGCGTTGACCTCCAGATCGATCTTCTCGGTCTCGAGTTCGACCAGCGGGTCACCGACGGCAACCGACTCGCCTTCCTTCTTGAGCCAACGCGCCACGCGCGCTTCGACCACCGATTCACCGAGCTGCGGAACGACCACCTGTGCGGCCATGTGTGCTCTATGCCTTTGCCTTGACGCGGCCGCGCGAGGTGCGCGGGGCGGGAGCGGTGGGGGCGTACGCCTCGGCCACCAGCATCTTCTGGTTGATCATGTGCCAGCCCAGCGAGCCTTCGGAGGGACTCGCACTTCGCGGCCGCCCGAGGTAGCGAAGAGGTACCCGCCCGTCGAGCAATTCCTCGAAACATGGACGGAAGAAATCCCACGCGCCCATGTTCAGCGGCTCTTCCTGGAGCCACACCACTTCGGCGACGTTGGGGTACCCCTCGAGCACCGCTTCCACGCCGTCGCTCGGGAACGGGTAGAGCTGCTCGATGCGACAGATCGCCGTCTGACGATCGGCTTGCCGTTGCTCGGCCGACACCAGATCGACGTGCACCTTGCCGCTGCAGAACACCACCCGCCGTACATCGCGGGCGCGCAGGCGAGCCTCGTCGTCGTCGATGACCGGGCGCCACGCGCCCTCGGAGAGCTCGCGCGGCGTGGAGGCGACGAGGGGATGGCGGAGCAGGCTCTTCGGCGTCAGCACGATGAGCGGCAGCGGATCGGTGGTCAGCAGCAGCGCCTGCCGGCGCAGGAGGTGGAAATACTGCGCCGCGGTCGTGCAGTTGGCCATGCGCAGGTTGATGTCGGCGGCGGCGCTGAGGAAACGTTCCGGGCGAGCGCTGGAATGTTCCGGACCCTGGCCCTCGTACCCGTGCGGCAACAGCAACACCAGCGAGGGGGTCTGGCCCCACTTGGCGCGAGCCGACGTCAGGAACTGGTCGAGGATGACCTGGGCCCCGTTGATGAAGTCACCGTACTGCGCCTCCCAGATCACCATGCGATCCGGCGCCTGCACGTTGTAGCCGTACTCGAAGCCGATCGTGGCGTTCTCGCTGAGCGGGCTGTTGTGGATTTCGAAGCTCGCGCGCGCCTGCGGCAGGCGCTGCAGGGGGATGTCGATGGCCCCGGTCTCGACGTCGCGGAACGCCGCGTGACGATGGCTGAACGTGCCGCGTTGCACATCTTCGCCGGTCATCCGGATCGGGATGCCGTCGGCAAGGATGCTGGCATACGCCAGTTCCTCGGCCGTGGCCCAGTCGATGGAGCGTTCATCTGGGGCATCGAAGATGCCCCTGCGCCGATCGCGGCCTCGCTCGAGCTTGCGATGACCGGTGAAGCCTTCCGGTCGCGTCAACAAGGCCTCATTCATCGCCTGCAATTGATCGAGGGGGACGGCGGTGCGCGTGAGGCGTGCCGCGCCGGCCGGCGGCGGCTCGGGGATGGCGTTGACGATCGCTTCCTCGGGCTTGAGCTGCTCGTACACCTGCTCGAGCGCCTTCATGCGGCGATCGACCATCGGCTGCGCGAGCCCGGGGCGGCCGGTCGCCTGCTCGACATGCGCAGCCCACTGCTCGCGCACGGTCGGATGGCTGGCGATCTTCTGGTACATCAGCGGCTGGGTGAACGCGGGCTCGTCACCCTCGTTGTGCCCATATCGCCGGTAGCCCACCAGGTCGATCAGGAAGTCTCGCTGGAATCGGGCCCGGTAGGCCCAGGCCAGACGGGCAGCCTCGACGCACGCGATCGGGTCGTCGGCGTTCACGTGGACGATCGGGATCTTGAAGCCGCGCGCCAGGCCACTGGCGTACGACGTCGAGTAGGACTCGGCCGGCACGGCGGTGAAGCCGAGTTGATTGTTGGCGATGATGTGGATCGTGCCGCCGGTCGTGTAGCCGTCCAGGCGCGACAGATTCAGGGTCTCGGCGACGATCCCCTGGCCCGGGAAGGCCGAATCGCCGTGAATGATCACGGGCAGGGTCCGGTCGGCATCAAACACCGGCTTGCCGGGTTGGCCGGCGTCGGTGCCGGCGGCGCGCGCCATCCCCTCGATCACCGGATTGACGAACTCCAGATGGCTCGGATTGGGCGCCATCGACACCTGGGTGTCGCCATCGACCTGGCGCAACGCTCCGGCGTGATACTTCACATCGCCCGTCCACCCGAGGTCGATGCGGTACCCGGTGCCGGTGCGGGCCTGCACCGGGTCCTTGAACTCGGCCAGGATCTGCGCGTAGGGCTTGCCGAGCACGTGCGCGAGCACGTTCAGCCGCCCGCGATGCGCCATCCCGATGAGCACGTGTTGCAGCCCGGCGTCATTGGCGCCCTCGATGACGATATCGAGGATCGGCACGAGCATGTCGAGCCCCTCGACCGAGAAGCGTGTCTTGCCCGGGAAGGTGCGATGCA
This sequence comes from Luteitalea sp., assembly GCA_046593715.1. Classification (GTDB taxonomy): domain Bacteria; phylum Acidobacteriota; class Vicinamibacteria; order Vicinamibacterales; family Vicinamibacteraceae; genus Luteitalea. The sequence goes on along the minus strand of JBKJQW010000052.1, from coordinate 84,868 downwards.
GGAAGCGCTCGAACGTCTCGACCTCGGTGATCCGGTCGAGCAGCGACTCGGCGTCCACCGGGGCTATGGGCGGACGGAACCGACCGGTCTCCACGGCCAGCCGCAGCCATTCCCGCTCCTGCGGCACGAACACATGCGCGAAGTCGTACCCGGTGCGACTGCAGTAGGCCTGACGGAGCGCCGCGATGGCCGCGGCCGCGTGCGGCTGCCCTTCAGCCAGCGGTCCACTCACCACGGTGGCCGGCAGGGCGCGCAACTGCTCCTCGGTGAGGCCATGCCCCTCGAGGGCCAGCGACGGATCCCCTGTCGGCCGCGATCCCAGCGGGTCGATCTGCGCGCCGAGGTGGCCGAATCGGCGGAGTGACTCGGCCAGCGTCGCGGCCCCGACGACCGCTCGCAGATCGACGGGGGTGCTGGCACCGGAAGCGGTCGCCTCGGGCGGCTCAGGTGGGGTCCACTGCTCGAAGTAGGCGCGCGTCTCCGCGTCCACGGCGGCGGGATCCTGCCGGTACCGGTCGTACAACTCGAGCACGTAGCCGGCATTCAAGCCTTGAAATTCGTTCCATCCACCCATACGGAGTTCGGATTCTATCGCACCCGCCACTGGTCCTTGGGCAGGGACAACAACAGGTAACGGAGCCGGAGCGCGCGAACGGCGTCGGCGTAGGACGCTTTGGCGATCGCCCCGGCGAGCAGTCGCCCGCGCAGTTGCCGGATCTCGTACCGGTAGAGGTCGCTCACGACTCCCCGCAACGTGTTGGCGCCGGTCTGCGGCCGCGGCCGCAGTCCATGGCCGGCGAGCGCCTCGAGGACCAGCGGGCTGAACGGGCGGGACAGGTCATCGGCCATCGGTGCTCCGGCTTGCTCGTGCGCACGGCCACGGCGGGCCCTAGAAGGCGAAGTAGATGAAGTCCAGCGAGGTGCGGCTGCGCAGGACCAGCACCATCGCCATCATCACGCCGACGGCCAGGGCCTGCCAGGCGACCGTGCTGGTGGCCACCTCCACCTCGCGCACGGCGGGGCGGTCCGAGTACGACCGGCCCTGCCAGACGGTCCACAGACTGTGGGCCCAGAGCGGCATCGAGAACGTGAAGGCGATGAGCGCCAGATAGAGGCCGGCCTGACGGTCGGCCAGCGGCGCGGTGCCCGGCACCAGCGTCAGGTCGCGCCACAGCATGGCGGCGTCGGCCTCGCGAAACATGAGCCAGCCGACATGCACCAGGATGAACATCAGCGCCCACTGCGGCAGCGCCCGCCAGAGGGGCAGCCGTGCCCGGCGTCGATGGCCGCCGCCAAGGGCCGCCGCCACGCGTTCGACCACGAGCAGCAGGCCGTGGAACGCGCCCCAGAGCACGAAGTTCCAGGCGGCGCCGTGCCACAGGCCCGAGATGACGAAGGTGACCATCACGTTGATCAGCGTCCTTGGCAGGCCATGTCGCGAGCCACCCAGCGGAATGTAGAGATAGTCTCGAAACCAGGACGACAGCGAGATATGCCAGCGACGCCAGAAATCGGAGGGCGAGACGGCCACGTAGGGGTGGTCGAAGTTCTTCATCAAGTCGAACCCCATCCACCGCGCCGTGCCGCGGGCGATGTCGGTGTAGGCCGAGAAGTCGGCGTAGATCTGGATGCCGAAGGCGAATACCCCGGCCCAGAGCATCTCGAAGCCCGGGTCCTTCATCGAGAACACCCGGTTGGCGATGACGCCCACGTTGTCGGCGATGACCAGCTTCTTGAAGAGGCCCCAGACGACCAGCACGAGCGCGTCACGACCGACCACCAGGTTGAAGACTCTCGGCGACAGCACCCGCGGCAGCAGCGCCTCGGCGCGTTCGATCGGTCCGGCAACCAGCTGCGGGAAGAAGGCGACAAACAGGGCGAAATCGCGGAGTGACCGGCACGCGCGCAGCCGGCCGCGATACACGTCGATGGTGTAGGACAAACTCTGGAATGTGTAGAACGAGATGCCGACCGGAAGGACCACCTGCAGCGTCGGCAGGGCCGCGTGGATCCCGAGAGCCGCCAGCCCGACCTGGACGCTGTCGACGAAGAAGTTGAAGTACTTGAAGGCGCCGAGCACCGACAGGTTGGCCACGACACTCAGCACCAGCCACCGCCGCCGCCGCCGCGCGCGCCGGGGGTCGGCCGGGCCGGCGTCGACGCGTTCGTCGGTGGCGGGGGCGGCGTCCATCATCCGCCCCGCAACCCAATCCACCAGGGTGGTGCCTGCCAGAAGCACGCAGAACCACGGCTCGAACCAGCCGTAGAACACGTAACTGGCCGCCAGCAGGAAGCCGTTCTGCCAGCCGTGTGACAACCGCCAGTAGACGGCGGTCACGACCACGAAGAAGATCAGGTAATCCAGGCTGTGGAAGGTCATCGAAACAGCCTGTGGAGATTGGCGCGGAACTGACGCGTGTAGCGCTGACGATGCGCTCGAGCGACGTGGTCGCCGTCTTCGTACATGGCGAGGGTCTGCATCGGATCGCCGGTGTCGTCGTGCAGCGCCATCCCGTGTTGTTCCGCATAGGTCCGGAACTCGTGCATGTAGGCCTGCATGCGCGGGGACTGGACCGGCGCCTTGTTGCCGACCGGGCGCCGCTGCACGCGCACGAAGCACACCTGCATGTCGTGCTGCCTGGCCAGGTCGACGATCAACGGCAGCACCGACCGCGGCATGAACCGGGCAAAGTCGGCCTGCGCGTCCTCGGCGGCCTGCAGGTCGGCGGCGGCCATCGGGCGAAGCCGGTCGAGTCCCATCGTCTCGAAGTTCATCGTCTCGAGAAACGCGCGACGCGCCGGTTCATCATCGGTCCACAACCGCGTCGGCCAGTCGTACAACTGACGCTCGACCCAGGCATTGGCGCGGTCGGCGCCGTAGACCCTGTTCACCAGGTGGTGGACGCGGAACCAGGGGCCCTGCATCCGAGAGGCGATGACGTCGTTGAGGGCTGGCTCCTGCGCACCGGCGACCTCGTCGAGCGACCATCTGAAGGGGCCGGTGAGCCGGAACAACGGGTCGGTCATGTTGAGGTCACGAAAGAAGATGAACACGACCTTGGGGCGCTCACCGCTGGCGACCAGATAGTTCTTGAAGCTCAGGTACCAGTAGGCCGACCCCGTGCCTGCCCGCGCCAGCATGGCCACATCCTGCCCGAGCAGGCCGGCCAGGTACCCGGCATCGATGCGCGTGCCGAGCATCGAGTCGCCGATGAAGACGTAGGACGGCTTGAGTCGCTTCAGGTCGTCGATCGGCCCGGGCCGGAAGGCAATCCGCTCCCGGGAGGCCTCGAGCGCCGGCAGGTAACTCGGCTGGATGGCCTGAGTGGAGAGCCGGGCCACCAAGGGCCGCCACACGAGCGGCAGAAGCGCGCCGACCAGCAGCACGAGGCCCAGTCGGAGCAGCCCGCGACGGGACCACTCGGCGGGCGGACGGCGCGGCAGGTCGTGCGGCTGGGGAGGGGGCAGGGGCGGTTGGTTCACGTACGGCCGGCAAAGTATAGAACGCCTGACGCGGCGCACCGCACCCCGCGCCGCGCCGCGCCGCCTGTGGCGCATGACGCCGGACACCTACCCGGCGGCTACGGACGCCCGGGCACCCGCATCCGCAGCTCGACCACGGCCTGGCGTCGCATGACGTCGCCGAAGACGTGCTGCTGAATCTCCCTGTCAAACAGGTTGAGGACTTTCAATGACGCCGTGAAACTGTCGGTGAGGCGATAGCCGAACGTGCCGTTGACCAACGTGTACGCGCCCGTCGGGCCGTGGTACCGCGAGTCCAGGACGTCCTGCCAGTACGCCTCACTGGCATGACTCAGCGAGAGGTTGCCGATGACGCGTGCGCTCGTGTAATTGGCGCCGAGGTTGACCCGGTGGCGCGACGGCAGGTTCAGCTCGGAGATGTCGAAGCCGCGGGGCTCGGGTGTGGGCTGGAACGAGTAGTTGGCAAAAGCGGTGAGCGAGGTGGTGACGTCGGTATCGACGCCGAGCTCGAGGCCTTTCTGCCGCACCCTGCCGAAGTTCTCGTAGGTGAACGACGAGGGCAGCCCGTTGCCAGGTCCGAAGCGGCCGGACAGCACGATGAGCTCCAGCGCCCCTTCCGGCAGTGGCCATCCTGGAGGCGGTGTGCTGGCGCGATACGATCCTCTCTGCGTGAAGAAGATCGCATTCCTGCTGTCGTTGACGTAGAACGCCGCGCTGACCGTGGCGCGGTTGGCGATCACCCCCGAGTAGCCCACTTCATAGGCATCGAGTGACTCCTCGGTGAGTTCCTCGTTGCCGACGGCGGCGACGGGGAAGTTGTAGGTGCGTCCGGCCAGGGCCGGGTTGAGCGCCCCGAGGTCGAGCTGGTTGATGAGCGAGGTCTGGAGGAAGTTGTTGACCAGCGACGGGGCGCGGTAGGCGCGGTTGTAGGACAGTCGCACCGTGTGGGCGGGCGCCGGCTTGAACATCAGCGTGGTCCGGGGCGAGAACACCGGCCCATCCAGGATGGAGAACGCGTCCACCCGTCCCCCGACTACCCACCGCCACATCGGCGAGAGGAAGATCTCGTCCTGCAGATACGCGCCGCCCTCCTGCCGCGAGTCCCCCCGCGGTGCCAGCGACAGGTCGAATCCGTTGTACCGCACGTTGCCGCCCATGCTCAAGACGTGCCGGTTGCGCCACGTGGCGACGTGCCCAGCCTCGACATCGACGGTGGTGTTCTTGAAGAGGAACGGGATCGGCCGGCCATCAAGGCCCACGGCCAGTAGATTGGTAGCGCTGCCGTCCAGCCGGTTGACGAAGGCATTCAGCCGGGTTGCACCGCGCGAGTAGTTGATCTTGCCGTACGCGAGATAGGTGCCGCGATCGATGTCGAACGGGCCGATGCCGGTGTGGATCATCCCCTCGGTCCCGGAGAACCCACCCTGCATCACCACCTTCTGCCTGCCGTCGGCGTTGTCGTAGTCGAGGCGGGCGTCCAGCTTGGGCTGCCGCGTGCCGCTGTTGGCAAACGACGGGTACTGCGTGCCGGTGCCGTTCTGAATCGGCCCGGACGGCCGCGCCAGCGCGTCCTGCTGGTAATAGCCGGTCGACACCTTGTAGGCCCATCGGTCGTTGACCGCCGCCGCGTGGCTGGCCGTGACCGAGAACAGCGCGCCGTTGCCGCGGTCCACGTTCATCGCCTCGCGGCCGAAGACACCGGCACTGAGCGCCAGTGACGAGCCCTGGGACTCGCGCGGCGTCTTGGTGATGATGTTGACGACCCCGGTGAGCGCGTTGGCGCCCCACACGGCGGAGGCCGGTCCGCGGATGACCTCGATCTGCTTGATCTCCTGCGGGTCCATCGGCAGGAAATCCCACGCGACGAACCCGAAGAAGTCCTGGTAGATACTCCGCCCGTCCACCAGCGCGAGTTGCGAGGTGGCCAGTGTGCCAGTGGCCGCACGTGAGGTCAGGTTGATGTCGCGCGCGGAGGTCTGCGTGACGTTCAGGCCAGGGACCGCCCTCAGGAGGTCGGCGTAGTTGGTGGCCGGCGAGTTCTCGATCGTCCGGCTGTCGATCAGCGTGACAGTGGCCGGCGCATTGACCAGTGCCTGCTCGGTCCGCGAGGCGCTGACGATCACCTCTTCTTCGTACTTCTGCTTCTCCTGGACCTTCGCCTCAGCCTCGGCAGGCGGCTGAGGCTGTTGTGGCCCGCCGACGCCCGGCGCGGGCGGTGCGGGGTCCTGCGCGCGAACCAGGGTCGAGGACGCACTCCACGCAAGGAGCAGTCCCAGCAGCGGGAAGGCAACACGGCGTCGGGTCATGGGGACGTGCTCACGGTACGCCCGGCCGGGCGCGACCGCAACCCCGCCCCTACACGTCCAATTCCTCGGCATCCTCGGCGCGGTCCATGATGAAGCGGAAGCGCGCGGAGGCGTCTTTGCCCATCAGCTCGTTGATGATCCGGTCGGTCACCAATTGGTCAGCGACCATGACTTGCAGCAGGCGCCGTGTCTTCGGGTTGAGGGTGGTGTCCCACAGCACCCTCGGCATCATCTCGCCCAAACCCTTGAAGCGCGTGATGTCGGGCTTGGCTCGACCCGTGGCCTTCTTGACGATGGCATCTCGCTGCGCGTCGTCCTGAGCCCAGAAGGTCTCCTTGCCCACGTCGATGCGGTACAGCGGCGGCTGGGCCAGATACACACGCCCGGCAGCCATCAACTGCGGCATGTGCCGGTAGATGAACGTCAACAACAGGGTGGAGATGTGGTGGCCGTCCGAATCGGCATCAGCCAGCAGGATCACCTTGCCGTATCTGAGCCGCGCGAGGTCGAACTGCTTGCCGACGCCGCACCCGAGGGCGGTGACCAGGTCAGCCAGCTCCTTGTTCTCGAGCACCTTGGCGGTGGAGACGCTCTCGGTGTTCAGGACCTTGCCACGCAGCGGCAGGATGGCCTGGCGCACCCGGTCGCGTCCCTGCTTGGCCGAGCCGCCCGCCGAGTCACCTTCGACGATGAACAGCTCGCTGAGGCCACGGTTGGTGGTCGTGCAGTCGGAGAGTTTGCCGGGCAGCGTCAGCCGGTGCGCGGTCGCGGACTTGCGCGTCACTTCCTGCTGTGCGGCCCGACTCGCCTCGCGGGCCCGTGCCGACAGGATCACCCTGGCCACAATCGCTTCCGCGATCGAGATGTTCTGGTTCAGCCAGTGCTCGAGGGCCGGTCGGACGAGCCCATCGACACCGGACTGGACTTCCGCGTTGTTGAGGCGGTCCTTGGTCTGCCCCTGGAACTGCGGCTCCTCGATGAACACGCTGAGGACCCCGACCAGCCCCTCTCGCAGGTCTTCGGCGGTGAGCGTGACCCCGCGCGGCGAGAGGTTGTGCGTCTCGATGAAGTTGCGCATGGCCTTGCCGAGGCCTGCCCGGAAGCCGTTCTCGTGCGTGCCGCCCGAGCCGGTGGGGATGCCGTTGACGTAGCTGCGCAGGTGTTCGTCGGTGGATTCGGTCCACTGCAGCGCGAGGTCGAGGCGAAGCGCGCCATCACGCGCGACGACGAACGGTGTGTCATGGACGGGCCGGGTCGCGCGCTCGACGACCAGCTTGCGCAGGTAGTCGGCCAGGCCCTCGGCGTGCGCGTACGTCACCTTCTGCCGGCTGACCTCGTTGTCGAAGGTGATCCTGAGGCCGCGGTGCAGGTAGCTGGCCACCTCGAGGCGCTGGGCGATGGTCTCGGCATCGAACTCGATCTTGGGAAAGATCGTGGCGTCGGGATGGAAGAAGACCGTCGTGCCGCTACCGCGCGCCGGGCCGACCTGCCGCGGTGGTCCCTGTGGGACGCCCTGGCGGAAGCGCTGCTCCCACTGGAAGCCGTCGCGCTTGACGGTCGCGACCAGTTCCTTGGACAGGGCGTTGACGACGCTGGCGCCCACGCCGTGGAGGCCGCCCGCGGTCTTGTAATTGCCCTGCTCGAATTTGCCGCCCGCATGCAGCACCGTGAAGATCAGCTCGAGGGCCGTTTTCTTGGTCTTGGCGTGCACATCCACTGGAATGCCGCGGCCGTCGTCGGTGACCGTGATCGAGGAGCCGTCGGCATGCAGGGTGACGACAATCAGGGAGGCGTGCCCGTTCATCGCCTCGTCGATGGAGTTGTCCAGGATCTCCCAGACCAGGTGATGCAAACCGGACGCGCCAACGCCGCCGATGTACATGCCGGGCCGTTTACGGACCGGCTCGAGGCCTTCGAGGACGGTGATGTCCTTGGCGGTGTAGGACGTGCTCATTCAGCGGGAGTCCGGGGAGAGGAGTCAGGAGCGTCTGCGCCAGCGTTGCGCGCTGCGACAGAGCATACGGCAAGGCGAAGAGAAAGGGAAAGGGCGGGGAGGCGCCGTTGCGCTCCCCGCCCTTTCTCATGCCATCGGCTGCGAGTTGACCGGCGTGCCGGCCTCACCTCACTTGATGAACAGCATCTCGCGATAGGTCGGCAGCGGCCAGTCGTTGGACGGGACCAGCGACTCGATCGCATCGCCGGTTTCGCGCAGCGCGGCCATTGCCGGGACGACCTTGTCACGCATGTACTTGGCGTGCTTGAGCGAGTCGCCGTTGCCCTCGTGGGCGATGGCCTTGGTCAGTGCGTCGGTGCGCTGCCGGAAGATGTCCACCAGGCGGGTGAGCTCGACGAGCAGCTTCTTGGCTTCCTTGCTCTGCACGCCTGCGGCCTTGCCTGCCGAGACGCTCTGGGCCACGTCGGTCAGATAGCCGAGCGCGGCCGGCAGGATGTACCGATTGGCCATCAGCACCATCGTCTGCGCCTCGACGTTGATCGTCTTGTTGTACGTCTCGAAGTTGATCTCGAGGCGGGCCTCGAGCTCGCGCTTGTTGAGCACCTTGTAGGCTTCAAACAGCTTGACCGCATCGGCGGACACGAGTTCGGGCAGCGCATCGACGGTGTTGCGCAGGTTGAGCAACCCGCGTTTGGCGGCGTCCTTCTGCCACGCGTCGGAGTAGCCGTTGCCGTTGAAGATGATCCGCTTGTTCTCCTTCACCAGCTTGACGAGCAGCTTACCGATCGCCTCGTCGAGTTCGCCGCTCTTTTCGACTGATTTCTCGAGTTCGGTGGCGACGTAATCGAGCGATTCGGCGACGGCCACGTTGAGCACGATGTTGGGAAACGCGATGCTCTGGTTCGAGGACACCGCTCGGAACTCGAACTTGTTGCCGGTGAAGGCAAACGGGCTGGTGCGATTGCGGTCGCCGGCATCGCGTGGCAGCTTGGGCAGCATGTCGACGCCGGTCTCGAGCAGGCCCCCCTGGGAGGCACTGCGGGTGGCGCCCTTCTCGATCTGCTCGAAGATCCCGGTGAGCATGTCGCCGAGGAAGATCGAGATGATGGCCGGAGGCGCTTCGTTGGCGCCAAGGCGGTGGTCGTTGCCCGCACTGGCCACGCTCATGCGCAGCAGCCCCTGGTGCCGGTTGACGGCGCGAAGGACGGCGGCGCAGAACACCAGGAACTGGATGTTGTCGTGCGGGGTGTCGCCCGGATTCAGGAGGTTGTTGCCCTCACTGTCGCTCATGCTCCAGTTGACGTGCTTGCCGGAGCCGTTGACACCGGCAAACGGCTTCTCGTGGAGCAGGCACGCGAGACCGTGCTTGGGCGCGACGCGCTTGAGCGTCTCCATGACCATCATCTGATGGTCGGTGGCCACGTTGGCCTGCTCGAAAATCGGGGCGATCTCGTACTGGCTCGGCGCCACCTCGTTGTGCCGCGTCTTGATCGGCACGCCGATGGCGTAGAGCTCGTCCTCGACCTCGCGCATGCAGGCCAGGACCCGTTCCGGGATGGAGCCGAAGTACTGGTCTTCCATCTCCTGCCCCTTGGGCGGCTTGGCGCCGAACAGGGTGCGACCGGCACCGATCAAGTCGGGGCGTGCGTAGTAGAAGTGCGCGTCGATCAGGAAGTATTCCTGCTCCGGACCGCAGGTGGTCATGACCCGATCCGCGCTCGAGCCGAACAGCTTGAGGATGCGGACCGCCTGCTTGGAGAGCGCCTCGATCGACCTGAGCAGCGGCGTCTTCTTGTCGAGCGACTCGCCGGTCCAGCTGACAAACGCGCTCGGGATCACCAGCGTGGTGCCCGACGCCGTCTTGTAAATCCAGGGCGGACTGGTCGGGTCCCAGGCGGTGTAGCCGCGCGCCTCGAAGGTGGAGCGCATGCCGCCGGACGGGAACGACGACGCGTCGGGCTCGCCCTTGATCAGTTCCTTGCCGCTGAACTCGGTCACGGCCTTGCCCTCGGCCGTTGGCGACAGAAAGGCGTCGTGCTTCTCGGCCGTGATGCCGGTCAACGGCTGGAACCAGTGCGTGTAGTGGGTGGCGCCGTGCTCGAGCGCCCAGTCCTTGACTGCGACCGCCACGGCATCGGCCACCGACTCGTCGAGAGTCTCACCGCGCGTGATGGTGCGCCGCAGGGCCTTGTAGACCGGCCGGGGCAGCTTGATGCGCTGCACCGCATCGCTGAAGACGAGGCGGCCGAAGTCATCGGCGGAGCGGGGCGTGGTGCGGGCGGGCCCGCCAGTGACTGCCCAGTCTCGGATGGCGCGAATGGCTTCGCGCGATGCAGCTGAACCCATAGAAGTCGTGAGCCTCACGTGGAGAGAAAACAGGGGACGCCAACGCGAGCGGCGCGAGCGCAGTGCCGGCAGTATGCGCGAGGAATGGATGAATCGGCAAGTGGGGCAAGTCGGTTTGTGAAACCGCTAACTTTGTATGAGAAAGCATTGTCGACATCAAGCCCTAGAGGCATGCCCCCGTCAGCGCCGTGACGAAACCTTTCCGCCAGCCTGTCGGCTCGGTATGATGCCGACGTGTCGATCGCCCCCACCCCCCGCGAAAAGGCCGCGCAGGACGCCGCGGCTCTGGTCTCCTATCTCCGCACCGCACCGCCGGGCCCGGTGGTCAGCCAACTGACCGACCTGGGCGAACACCTCGAGCGCGCAGTCCTGGCGTTCCACATGGAGGCCATACGGTTCCGCGCCTACAGCATGAGCCGCTTGATCAAGCAGCATCACGACGCCCTCCCGGCCGAGGTCGCGCTCCGCATGGATGCCATCCTGCTCGACCTCGAGGCGGCCGGATTTCAAACGCGCTCGGTCACTGCCTGAGGCAGGCGGTGGCGCCGGATATCGCTAGGGCTGCGGCGGCGGGTAGCGATGGTGGTAGCCAGCAAAGGCGTCGTTGACTTGAGTGGCATCGCGGGTGCCCGTGAGCACCGACACCGCCTCCAGCATGTCGGCCGCGGCGTCCCAACCTGCCGAATTGGTTTCCTCGTAGTGTCCGTCAGGTCGCCCGAGGGCCTGGCCGTAGCGGCAGGATCCGACGACGGCGTCGCGCACCGTGCCTTCGGGCAGCGCTGCCAGTGCCTGAGGGTCCTCGGCCAGGGCCTTGCAGCGCGCCCCTGACACGGCATCGGGATAGTCGATGACCCCGGCCTGGTGCAGCCGCGCGCATGCGCCCGCGCCGAGGCGCGTGTCGGCAACGCACAGCACGCGATAGTCCGAGAGCGGCAGGATGTATCCGAGTTCGTCGTTGCCGAGGCCGACCACCCACCTCCAGGTGCCTGGCAGCGCCCGTTTGACGTAGCCGGGCGTCGTGATCTGATCGGGTGGCGTGTGCGCCGCCGGGTTGTCGTCGGCCCATCGTTCGGGCGTCGCCTTGATCCCCCTGGGCAGGCCGATCACCAGTTCGCCCGGGACCTCTCCCGGAAGCCAGGCCAGCGTCAGTTCGCCAACCCGCAACACGCTGACGCTGCTGCGCGTGTGGTCGCCCTTCCTGATGGCGCCGATCACCGGGTCGTCCTCTACCGCCCGGTCATCGTTCTGGCAGGTGGCGTCGGTCTTGGGGCCGGTGGCCGGGCAGGTGTAGAGGTCACCGGCTTTGAAGCCGATGCCGGGGCGCCCGGTGTCGGGGCTGATCACCGCCTGCTTGCGGAAGCCGATGTTGGACATCCGTGTGAAGAACGGCTGATGACCGACCTCCAACTGCGACGGCGGCAGCGGCACAGCGTCTCGCAGCAGGCTTTCGACGGCCACGCCGAGTTGCTCGCCCACGAGGATGGCCTTGCGGAAATTGCGGACCAGGAAATCCTGCCCGACGCTGCCTGGCGGCACCGCGTTGGGCGGCACCGTGTAGCCATCACCGATCGGCGATCGTTCGCTGATTTCCCACGCCGGGACATCGAGGGGCGAGGCCATCGCGCCGAGTGCGCCATTGACGTAGATGACCTCGCCGCCCAGGCGGCGCCCGAGCCAGCGTGCCAGCGCGCCGGGGAAGTCGGCGGTGAGATAGCGCCCCTGCGCATCACAGGCCGCGGCGTTCCATCCAAGCGTCGTGCAGGCGGCGGCGATACGTGCGCGCGGCGGGGACCAGGTCAACGTGCTCTCGGGATGATTGGCCCAGTTCACGAGCGTCGCGATCGCCCGTCCGTCGGGGGCCTGCGCCTGCAGCACGCCGAGCGTTGGGTCGAAGACGCGGACGCCGTTGAGATCGCTGGCGCCGAAGTAATGACGGCCCTCTGCGACCCGCAGCGTCGCCGGTTCCAGTCGCTCGACCGCCTCGCGCACGGCATCGCGCGTCTGCTCGAGGAAGAAGCGATACCAGTCCGGGTTGACCGCAAACGCCGTATCCGGTCCGTGATGGTTGTGCGTGGCGTGCACCAGGACATCGACCGTGTCCTGCAGGTGGGCGGGCAGGACTTCGCGCACCATCCGCCGCAGTTCCTCGGCATCGGGGCGAAAGACCATGTACAGGTCTGCCGATGCGATGACGACGATGCGATCGGTGCCGACGCGTTGCAGGGCCAGGGCACGGACGCGCAGGTCGTCGCGCACCCAGTGAGCGTTGTCCTGCCCGTTGCCGACCGCGATCGGGCCCTGGTCGAACTGCGCGGCGAAGACGCCGGGGTCGTCGGCATCGGCATCGGGAGGGAGCCGTTCGGGCGACGCATAGCCGTGTCCCCCGTCGACCGTGGGCAACACCGACCGGCTCGAGGTCCCCGCGCGCCAGCCGTGGTCGCGCGACGGCGCCTCGGAAGGTCCGCAGGCTGTTGCCGACAACAACATGACGAGCACGACCAGACGACGCATGCCGCCAATCCTATGCCACGGGGACAGCCGCGGCGCTACTCCGGAACGGCGAGGACCTGGGGCGCCGGGGCCACCACGCGAATGAACGAGCCCCGCTGCAGTAGTTCACGGCCCCGGCCGCCCCGGGAGGTCACCTCGTACTTGCCGGTACTGACGGTCTGCTCGGCGCCCCGCGATGTCTCGACGACCATGAGGTCGCGGTCACCGCGCGAGGCGATGAAGCCGAGAAGCTGGTCTTTCGCGCTGTCGATCTTGATGAGAATCACGCCGCGGCCAGGTCCCGACAGCACGTTGACTTCCTCGGCCGGGCAGAGCATGGCACGGGCTTGGCGGGTAGCGGCGATGATCGTCTCGTCGCCGGTGACCTGCGCCACGCCGACCACGCCGACGCCATCGGGCATGCGCACGAACTTGCGTCCAGCTCGCGTGCTCGGCTCGATGTAGGGCGCCAGGCTGAAGCGCAGCGCGTAGCCATCCGAAGTGGCGGCCAGGGCGTGACGGGGTGGCGTATCGCCTTCGCCGCGCGGGAGCAGACCAGGGCTGACGCGCGGGTCGAGGCTCATCACCGCGATCACGCGCTCGCCGTCCTTGAACTTGAACAGGCGCTGCACGGGCTCGCCGTAGCCGGTCGAGGCCGGAACGTCGACGATCCGACAGGTATAGGCCACGCCCAGTGTGGTGAACAGGACCACCGTCGCCCGCGTGCTGCCGGCCACCGCCGCCAGCACTTCATCGCCCTCCCGCAGCCTCGTCGTCGACGGATCCTTGACTTCCTTCTGGCGCTTGATCCAGCCGTCCCGAGAGACGACCACGACGTTGTCCTCCTCGATGATGAAGGCCTCCGCGTCGTACTCGACGACGTCCTCGTCGCTGGCAAAGGCGGTCCGTCTGCGGTCGGCGCGCGTGTCGCTGTACAGCTTCTGGACTTCGGCGATCTCGCTGCGCACCAGGGCCCACCGTCCCGGCTGGTCGGCCAGCAGCGCGGCGATGTCGGCCTGGCGCTCCCGCTTGTCGGCCAGTTCCCGGCGGATCACCAGGATCTCGAGCCGCGCCAGCCGGTAGACCTTCAGTTCGAGGATGGCATCGGTTTGCTCGGCGTCCAGGCCGAAGGTCGCGATGATCTTGGCCGCGGCGTCGGCCTTGCCATCTGAGGTGCGGACGATGGCCAGGATGCGATCGAGCGCGTCGAAGACCTTCTCGAAGCCCTCGAGCAGGTGCACGCGACGGGCGATGGTCGCGGCCTCGTGCTCGAGACGACGGCTGACCACGTCCATGCGGAAGTGCAGGAAGTGCCAGAGCATCGCCTTCAGGTCCAGTCGCTCCGGTCGGCCGATGTCCTCCTGCTCGGTGGGAATCAGGCACGTGAGGTTGACGCCGATGCTCACCTGCAGCGGCGTGTGCCGGCACAGGTAGGCCATCACCATTGCCTCGTCGGCTTCCCGCTTGATCTCGAGTTCGACGCGGATGTCGTCGGTACTCACGTCGCGCACGTCGAGCAGCGGCGGCAGCTTGCGCGCGATCACCAGGTCGGCGATGCGCGTGACCAGTTCAGACTTGTCGACGGTGTACGGAATGGCGGTGATGGTGATCACCTTGGTGGCCCGGCCGACCTCGCCCTTCTCCCAGGTGCCCCGCAAGCGGATGGCGCCACTGCCGGTGCGGTAGATCTCGTTCAGCTCGTCGCGCGAGTTGAGGATCTGTCCGCCCGTGGGGAAGTCGGGACCCTTGATGTACTTGCACAGCTGCAGGGTGGTCAGCTCGGGGTTGTCGATCAGCCGCAACAGCGCCGTGCACACCTCGCCGAGGTGGTGCGGCGGGATGTTGGTGGCCATGCCCACGGCAATGCCCATGGCGCCGTTGATCAGGAGCGTCGGCACGCGCGAGGGCAAGACGACTGGCTCGCTCCGCGTCCCGTCGTAGTTGGGGCGGAAGGGCACCGTGTCCTGGTCGAGTTCCGAGAGCAGCTCATCGCTGATCCGCGTGAGCCGGCATTCGGTGTAGCGCATGGCGGCTGCGCCATCCCCGTCCAGGGAGCCGAAGTTGCCCGAGCCGTCCACCAGCGGATACCGCAACGAGAACGACTGCGCCATCCGGACCAGCGTCTCGTACAGCGCGCCGTCCCCATGCGGATGGTAGTTGCCCATCACGTCGCCGACCACCTTGGCGCACTTGCGATGCTTGGCGTCGGCCGTCAGGTGCTGCTGCCACATCGTGTAGAGAATGCGGCGCTGCACGGGCTTGAGGCCGTCACGGACGTCGGGCAGCGCGCGGGACGTGATCACCGACAGCGCGTAGTTGAGATAACGGCTCTGCGCCGCTTCATGTAGCGGCACCGAGGCTTCTCCCGGACCGGACGGGGGAGGCGTACCGCCGCCCTCGGGCGCGTCGGGCAGGTCGAACAGATTCGGTTCAGGAGACATGGGCGCCCTACAGGCTACCTTGAGGCGAACAAAACACGGAAGCCCGACGACCGTGGCGGGGAGCGCCGCACTCCTCGTCCTTCGACAGCTAGTCGGCGTCGGGCGGCGTCACCGCCGCCATCCATGCCGCGTAGCTCTCATAGCCGACCGATCGCTGACGGGTGCGAATGCGGTCGATGAGTGCATCGGCCTGGGCCGCCGGGAGCACCGGCCGGCCGTGCACGAAGGTGGCGACCTGCGCCGCGGCCTCTCGGGCCTCCGCATCACCAGCTGTGGTGAGCCCATCGATGGTGCGCGCCGCCTCTGGTGCCTGCACGCCGAGGTAGTGCTCGGTCAGGTAGTGCGCGACGTCCTTGGCGTGGTGCTCGGAGGCCTTGATGTTGCCGCGCCCGGTGACGACGTTGCCCACACCGAACACGCCGGGCACCGGGGCATACGCGCCGGTGTCCCAGTTGGCGTAATCGTAGAAGGTCCCGCGCATGACCACCCCAGGCAGCGGCTCGGGCAGGCTGCCGATCGCGCTCACCACCAGGCCGCTATGCAGGTCGAAGGTCGCGCCGGGCACGGCCGCGGCCCTGCCGTCGCGCATCTCGGTCTCGGCGAACCGGACGCCGGTCACCCGTTCGCCGTCGTGGAGCAGGTCCACTGGCAGGGCCATCGGCCGCACGTGGAACAGGAACTTGTCCTGCGCCTTGGCCAGCATCTTCCGGCGGACGGCCTCGATCTTCAGCACCTGGTCCGGCGTCGCGCCTGGCGGTGGCGTCGCCAGCGGCATGTCCTCGACCCGGCGGCGGTAGACCAGCCAACCGTCCTGGACACCCAGGCTCTTCGGGTCCGCAATGCCGTACTTCTGGCAGGTGGCGGGGATGCCGGCGTGTTCGAGGTCGTGCATGGCCACGCCGATGCCCTGACCGGCCAGGGCCCGTCCGTACAGCTCCAGCTGGAATACCTTGATGACGTCGATCGAGGCCAGGCCGCCGCCGATGCAGATGGCGCCTGGCGGGATGACGTGCCGCGGGCCCGCATAGCTGGCCTCAGGGGCATGGTTGAACCAGTAGATGAACGGGTTCTGATAAACCAGGCCGCGACCGAGCCAGCCATCGGCGCCGGGGATGTCGAGCGGGCGGTCACGCCACGCGCCATTGGCCAGCAGCACGGCGCTGAAGCCCCACTGCACGACCTCGTCGAACTGGACGTGGACCCCGAGCCGGGTACGCGGCACAAAGTGCACGCCAGGTCGGTCGAGGCGACCGTCGATGCGCCTGTACTCCATGTGCCGCTGGTCGCGATGCCAGCGCGGCAGGCCGTCCTCGATCTTGCCGTAGGGGCGGGCGTTCTGTTCAAACACCACGACCTCCACCCCCTGCGCTGCCAGGATGTCGGCCGCGGTCGAGCCCGCGCACGCCCCTCCGAAGATCGCAATCACGTGCCTGTTCGCGTTGACCATTGCTTACGTGACTCCTGGTCGCGGCGCGTCGGGTATCCGCTGGCCGACATCCACGACGATGCGTTGCCATTTGCCCTGCCGGAAGCGAACGATCGACAGCAGGCAGCGCGTCATGTGCCCGACGACGATGGCGCGCCAGATATCGACCGGTTCGAAGGTGCCCGTCCGCTCGAACAGGAGGCACAGGCCAATCGGCACCAGCACCTGCGACACGATCGAGATGTAGAGCGGGCTGCGGGTGTCCCCCGAGCCCTGCAGCGCCCCGGTGTAGGCCAAGGCGACGGTCACAAACAGCCCGGACACGGCGAGATGGCGCAGCAGGCTGCGGCCGATCTCACTGGTGACCGGGTCGTCGACGCCGAAGATGGCCAGCAGCGGCCCGGGAATCAGCAGGAAGAGCAGTCCGACCGCGACCGCGACACCGAGGGCGATGCGGGAACTGACGCCGACCGCGGCCCACGCGCGGTCTGGACGTCCAGCACCGAGATTCTGCCCGACGACGGCGGCGGTGGCGCCCATCACACCGACCGAGGTGAACGTGATGAGCGAGAACAGCTGCGTGTACGAGATGGCGTAGGCGGCCTGCGCGTGGGCACTTTGCGGCAGCCCGCCGAGGAAGCGGAGCAGGACGACGCCGCCCACGTTCATGGCCACGCCCTGGAAGCCGGTCGGCAGGCCGAACTTGAACAACTGGCGGATGAGGAGCCAGTCCGGACGCAGCGCCGTCAGGCTGGGCAGATGGATGGCGGCTGAAGGGGATCGCATCGCCATCAGCCCGAGCACCGCCACGATCATCGACGCCGAGACGGTGCCCATCGCGGCGCCTGCGGCGCCAAAGGCCGGGATGGGGCCGGCCCCGCGGATCAGGACGACGTTGAAGACGATGTTGAGCGTGGTGAGCAGGATGCCGAGGCGCAGCGGGGTGCGTGGGTCACCCGCGGCGCGAAACGCCCCGCCGAGCAGAAAGAAGGTCAGCAGGCCGATGCCGCCGACAAACATCAGTCGCAGGAAGGGCAGTGCCGCCTCCCGGACTTCTGGCGTCGCCTTGACAAAGAGCAGGAGTCGCGGCGACAGCAGGTAGCCGACTGGCGCCATGATGCCGGCACCGAGGACCAGCGACACCAGGAAGGCCTGGCCAACGGCGCGATCGACGGCATCCCGGTCGCCGGCTCCCGCGAACCTGGCGACCAGGACCCCCATCCCGGCATACAGCGAGCTGATGAAGACGATGACGACCAGGAAAATCTGCCAGCTCACGCCGATGGCCGCATTGGCGGTGTAGCCGACAAATTGTCCCACCATGGCGTGGTCGATGATGCCCTGCAACCCGCCGATGACGTTCTGCAGCATCGTCGGCCACGCGATGCGCCACACAGCCCGCCCCAAAGACCCCTCGATGATCGAGCGGTCGAAGTGCGACGGGCGCGTCAGAGGGGGCATGGCGGCTACACGATAGCCCGACCGCCCCGACCGGTCGAGGCGTGTGGTGGCAGAAGGTCGTGATGACCGGTTAGACTACCGGTTCTGTTGCGCGGCCGCCAGCCGCGCTGGGTTCCTTCCGGAGAAATGTACTGTCATGGCCCTCTTCGATCGCTTTCGGCAGCCCAAGTGGAAGCATGCCGACCCGGCCATCCGGTTCGAGGCGGTCAACGAACTCGGAGACGATGCGCAGGAGGTGCTGTGCCGTCTGGCCCGCGAGGATGCCGACCCCGGCGTGCGTCGCCGGGCCGTCGCGCGGGTCGAGGACATCGGCACGCTGGCCACCGTCGCGCGCAGCGACATGGACGAGGGCGTCCGTGCCGAAGCCCGCAAGTTGTTGATCGACCTGGCTACCGATGGCAGCAACGAGGCCGAGGGCCTCGAGGCGCTGGCCGGGCTCGATGACGAGCGCGACCTCGCGGTCGTCGCCCGCACCACCGGCGCTGAGGCCGTGGGCCTGGCGGCGCTGCGCCGCGTCTCGGCGTCGCGTCTGATCGGCAGCGTGGCGGGGCGGGCGGCGGGCGGGGGCATCCGTCTTGCGGCGCTCGCGCTCATGACCGATCCGGCCGAGCGGCTGCTGGTCGCCCTGAACAGCGAGCACAAGGACGTGGCGCTGTCGGCGCTCGAGTCGCTGACCGACGCGGCGGCGCTGGAGCAGGTGGCCAACCGTGCCAAGAACAAGCTGGTGTCGCGGCGCGCGCGGGCTCGACTGCGCGAGCAGCACCCGACGGCCGAGGCGCCAGTGCCGGCCGGCGGTGAACTCAGTCGCGATCGGCTGTGCGACATGGTCGAGGGGCTCGCCGAGGAGCGACGAGCCGACGCCATCCAGGCACCGCTGGACGCCGCGGTCGAGGCCTGGCAGCAGTTGGCCGGGGCCGACGAGGCGCCATCGGCCCTGCAGGCGCGCTTTGACGCCGCGGCCGCCGCGGCACGCGCACGCCTCGAGCAGTTGCGCGCCGACACGGCCGCGGCGCTGGCCGAGGCCGATGCACGCGCGGCCCAGGATGCGCGACGCATCGAGGTCTGCCAGAGCCTGGAAGGCTACGCCGGCGACGACATCGAAGATGCGGTCACGGCCGCGCAGGCCGCGTGGGGTGGTCTGGATGCCGAGCACGAGCCCGGCAGCGACGCGGTCAATCAGCGGTTTGTCGCCGCCATTGCCGGCCAGCGGGCGCGCCTGGCCGCGCGCCTGGCCGATGCCGAGAGGCACGCGCAGCTGGCCACCATCGCCGAGGAGGCCGAGCAACTGGCGGGCATGGAGGATCTGCCCAACGCGCACAAGCGCTGGGCGGAGCTGCTCAGGCGCTGGACGTCGCTGGCGCAGGACGGCGCCGCGGTCGATGTGGTGCTGGTCTCGCGGGTCAAGGCTGCCGAGGGCTCCATTGCCTCGCGCACGGCGGCGGTGCGCGAACACGAGGGCGCGGCGCGCGCAGAGAACCTGAAGCGGTCGCTCGAGTCCTGCGACCGCATCGAGGCCATCGCGGCACGAGAGAATCTACCGCTCAAGGACGCCGATCAGGCCCTGCGCGACGCGCGCGCCACCGCGGAACAGCTCGGTGCGTTGCCCTCGCGCGACGACCAGGCCGCCATCGTCGAGAGGCTCAAGAAGGTGCAGGCGCGCCTGATGGATGTGGTCCGCGACCTGCGCAGCGCTGACGACTGGAAGCGCTGGGCCAACGCCACCGTCCAGCAGGAACTGTGCGAGAAGGTCGAGGCGCTGGCGCAGGTGGAGGCGCTGGCCGACGTGGCCAAGCGCCTCAAGGATCTGCGCCAGGACTGGAAGCAGGCCAGCGCCGGCCCGCGTGGCGCCGAGGGTGACGCGCTGTGGCAGCGGTTCAAGGCCGGCGCCGACCTCGCCCAGTCGCGCGTCGATGCGTTCTACGCGCAGCGCTCCGTCGAAGACGCTGCCGTCCTGCAGGAGAAGGCGCAGTTGGCCGAGCAGGCCGAGTCGCTCTCCGAGTCCAGCGACTGGCTCAAGACGGCCGATGCCTTGAAGGCGTTGCAGCAGCGCTGGAACGCGCTGGGGCACGCCCCGAGAGGCGAGCAGGGCAAGGCCCTGAACAACCGGTTCCGCGCGGCGTGCGACCGCTTCTTCACGCGCCGGAAGGACGACCTGAACGAGCGCAAGGACGTGTGGAGCGCCAATCAGGCGGTGAAGGAAGAGCTCATCGCCCAGGCCGAGGCCATCGCCGAGACCACCGAGTGGAATGTCGGCGTCGAGAAGATCAAGGCCCTGCAGGCCGAGTGGAAGGCGAGCGGCCCGGTCAAGCGACAGAAGTCCGAGCAGATGTGGCAGAAATTCCGCGCCGCCTGCGACCGGTTCTTCGAGCGCTACAAGAATCGCCACGCCGCCGAATTCGACAGCCGTCGCGTCACCCGCGAGCAGGCGCTGATTGACTTCGAAGCCCTCGCCGCCGGTGAGGGTGACGCGGCCGACGGCGCGTCGGCGCTGTCGCGTGCCGAGCAGTCCTGGCAGGCGTGGCGCAACGGCCCGCCGCTGCCACGCGAGATCGTGCGGCCCATGCAGGATCGGTTCGCGGCGGCTGTGGTTACCCTGCTCGAGCGCCACCCGGACACCTTCCGCCAGTCGACATTCGATCCGCACGTGACCCGGGCCCGGATGACCGAACTGGTCAGCCAGGTCGAGCAGCTGGGCGCTCCGCAGGCATCGCCACAGATGGCGGCCAACGTGGCTCCCGCGGCGGCACTGGCCACGATGCTGAAGGAGGCGCTCGCCGCCAACACCATCGGCGGCCGGGTGGACGACCAGACCAAGCGTCGCGCCGCGCAGGAAACGGTGCGCGTGGCGCGGGCGGCGTGGAGCCGGCTCGGCCCGTCGGCCGGTGACGAGGCTGTCGAACTGGAGCGCCGTTTCACGGCGGCCTGCCGCAAGTTCGATGATCCGCGTGACGAGCGGGGCGATCGGGGCGAGCGCGGGGATCGGGGCGAGCGGGGAGAGCGCGGCGACCGGCGCGGCCCGCGGCCGCAGGGGGCGCGCCCACCCCGTTCGGATCAGCGCGCGTGACAGGGGAGGGGACGGTGTCCTCTCCTTGTTGCTCAGCGTTCGTTCGGGTCTTCGAGGTAGGTGTAGCCGTGCAGCCCCTCTTCGTAGAAGCGCAGCAGCCGCCCTGACTCGAGGTAGTCGAGGCGCCCGGCGCGCACCGCTTCCTCCACGTCCATCCGCATCTTGCCCAGCAGGTGCTCGACGTCGAACTCGACGTAATCGAGCACTTCCTTGACCGTGTCGCCCTTGATCACGGCATCGAGTACGACTTCCAGCTTGTCGTTGAGGCTGACGTGCACGGCGTGCGTGTCGCCGAACAGGTTGTGCAGGTCGCCGAGGATCTCCTGGTACGCGCCCACCATGAACACGCCCAGCAGGTACGGCTCGTCCTTGATCGTGTGCAGCGGCAGCGTCTTCTTGACGTCGCGCCGGTCGATGAACTGATCGATCTTGCCGTCGGAGTCGCAGGTGATGTCGCCGAGTACGGCGTGCTGCGTGGGCCGCTCGCCGAGCCGATGGATCGGCATCACCGGGAACAGCTGGCCGATCGCCCAGCTGTCAGGGATCGACTGGAAGAGCGAGAAGTTGCAGAAGTACGTATCCGACAGCATCTCGTCGAGCGACTGCAGGTCTTCGGGTACGTGGTCGAGCCCGGCGACCAGCGTCTGCAGCTTGACGCAGATGTGCCAGTACAGGTTCTCGGCGTGACTGCGCTGCTCGAGCGACAGATAGCCGGCCGAAAACAGGTTCATCGCCATGTCCAGGGCGGCCTGCGCGTCGTGGTAGCTCTCAAGCGCGTTACGGCCGTTGAGGTTGCGCAGCGTCTCGATGAGGTCGGCGACCGGTTGCTCGAGGTCGTCGGTGACTTCGGTCGGGACGCGTTCCTCGCCGAACTCCGAGACGCCGAGGACGTTGAAGACCAGCAAGCTGTGGTAGGCCGCGATGGCCCGGCCGCTCTCGGAGACGATGATCGGATGCGGCACACCGGTCTCGTCGCAGACCTGCTGCAGGTGGTACACCACATCGTTGGCGTATTCCTGCAGCGTGTAGTTCATGCTGGACTCGAAGTTGGTCTGCGAGCCGTCGTAATCCACGCCCAGCCCTCCGCCGACATCCAGGTATTCGAGTCCCGCGCCCGCCTTGTGCAACTCACAGTAGATGCGCGCTGCTTCGATCAGCGCGCCCTTGACGATGCGGATGTTCGGGATCTGGCTGCCGAGGTGAAAATGCAGCAGCTTGAAGCAGTCCTCCATGCCACGTGACTTGAGCTCCTCGAGCCCGCGCATGATCTCGGTCACGGTCAGGCCGAACTTGGACCGGTAGCCCCCGGAGCTCTGCCAGCGTCCGCTGCCTCTGGCTGCCAGCTTGACCCGGAAGCCAATCTGCGGCCGCACTCCGACTTTCTCGGCGTACTCGAGAATCAACCCCAGTTCGGTGTACTTCTC
This sequence comes from Luteitalea sp., assembly GCA_046593715.1. Lineage (GTDB taxonomy): Bacteria > Acidobacteriota > Vicinamibacteria > Vicinamibacterales > Vicinamibacteraceae > Luteitalea. The sequence goes on along the minus strand of JBKJQW010000052.1, from coordinate 62,473 downwards.
GACCACCGGGATGATGTTGCGCCCGATCTTCTGGGCGAGCATCGCCATCTCGATGAACTCGGCATCCTTGAAGCCGTTGCAGATGATCGGGATGTCGTTGGAGGCTAGCGCCGCCACCGCCATCAACTCGGGCTTGCTCCCGGCTTCGATGCCGAAGTTGTACGGGCGGCCGAACTGGAGGACTTCCTCGACCACCTGCCGCTGCTGATTCACCTTGATCGGGTAGACGCAGGTGTACCGGCCCGTGTACTGGTGCTGCTGGATCGCTGCCTGGAACGCCCCGTGGATGTCGCCGAGGCGATGCTTCAGGATGTCGGGAAAGCGCACCAGGATGGGCAGCGTGATTCCGCGCATCTGCAGTCGATCCATCAACTGCTTCAGATCGATCGACCGCTCGCGCTCCTTGGTCGGGTGCACCAGCACGTGCCCGTTCTCGCCGATCGAGAAATAGCCGTTGCCCCAGCGATCGATATCGTAGAGCTCGGTGGCATCGACAGTGGTCCAGGCGTCGGTGGCGCTGGTACCTTGGTGCGCGCGAGGCGAGACCGTGGTCATCTGGACATGATAGCCGCCTTCGCCGACTAGTGCTGCTTGCGATACTGCGCGACCCGCACCGCGGCATCGACGCTGCGCGTTTCCACCTTGGCGTTCACCAGCGCGCCCTCCTCGAGCACCAGCCGCGGCGCCGCGATCTGGCCCTGCACACGCGCGGTGGCGCGGATGTCCACAATCTCGGTGGCGGTGAACCTGCCCGTGGCCTGGCCGAGCACGGTGATGTCGCGCGCCAGCACCTCGGCCTCGACCCGCGCGTCACCTTCGAGGCGCACGCAGTGGTCTGGTGCTGCCAGCTGACCGCGAAGGGTGCCGTGAATCTCCAGGTCCTCTTCAGTAGTGATCGACCCGGTGACGACCATGGTCGGACCGAGCACGGAAGGGCGGGCGTCGACAGGCGGGAACGTGGACACAGTGGACATCGATTCTGCGAAGGTGCGGCGACGTGCGGGAGCACGTGTCGGCAAGGGTTGACGCGCGGCGGCGTCGGTGCCGCGATCGTAGCCGATCGCACGCCGATTGACACCGCCACCCCGAAGCCCGACCGTGGCGCCGCACACGCGCCGCGCGTCGATCATCGGGGCGGCAGGCGGTCACGCGGGCGGTGGGCCGCCGCGGGCCTCACCCGTCGCCGCGACGACCACCGCGGCCGCGGCCGCGTAGGCGAGCCAGACGAGCCAGGCGTCTCCCGGGGCACGGTTGGACGGCAGCTGAGTACTGGCCAGCACCAGGCCGAGCGTGCCAAGATCGGCGGCGGCCCACGCCACCGCCCACCGTCGCGCCCCGACGCCTCGGTGCAGCAGATGGCGCCCCAGCATCAGGCCACCGGCCGTCGTCAGCACGCGCAGCAGCGTCAGCGCGATGCCAACTGGGCCTGGTGATGCCAGCGGTCCGCTGAGCAGCGCGGCGAGCGTGGTGGCCAATTCGATCGGCGCGATCACCATCAGCCAGGCCACGGCGGCGATGCGCACGAGCGCGCGCCCAAGGACATCACCCATGCTGCGATTGGTCGAACGGCTGTTCGGCGAAGGACGACTTGAACATCGGCTGGCCAGGTCGGCACCGCTGGACGCGGCGTACGAACTGGAAGTCTACCGAGACTGGCAGGTGCACGGCAGCACCATGACCGCTGGCGAGTGGGTGATCGAAGGTCATCTGCTCGCGGCTCCAGAGCCACTCGCTGCGCTGGCCGGGGCGTCCGGCACATTCACGCTGCACATGGACGACGGCCGGTCGCTCGAGGTGTTTGTCACCGATGGCGTGGGCCGGGTCGTCAACGTCGAGGGGACCACGTTCCTTCCCCGGCCGCCTCGATGAGGCGCAGGCGCCACGGATCACGCACAGCGGCGTGGCGTCGATGCGCGCCTTGTGGAGAGCGGGCCTCCCAGCACATGCTGCACCCGCGATGGTGACCATGGACCAAGGTGCGCACGAGTATGTGCGGCTGGTGCTGGCGGCCGGCGTGCACGACCCCGACGCCGTGGATGCGTACTACGGTCCAATGGCGTGGCAGACGGAGGCGCGCGCCGCGGCCGCGCCGCTGACCGCCATCGCCAGCGACCTCGATGCCCTGCAGATGCGACTGGCGGCCCTGGACCTGCCGAGCGAGGAGATGGCTGCCCGGCGCCTGCGAGTACTGCGCGGCCAGGTTCGGGCGCTTGTCGCGCGCGTCGCGTTGCAGCGGGGACAGCGACTGTCGTTCGACGAGGAATCCGCCGTCCTGTACGACACCGTAGCGCCGACCCACGAGTCAGCCTATTTCGACCAACTGCTGACGGCGCTGGACGCGGTGCTGCCCGGACGCGGGCCGATACCGGTCCGCTATGAGGCGTTTCGGGCCGGGTTCGTGGTCCCCCGCGAGAACGTGGATGCGGTGTTTCGCGCGGCCATCGACGCTGGCCGCGCCAGGACCCGCGACCACATCGTGCTGCCGGCGGCTGAACAGTTCGCGCTGGAGTACGTCACCGGTACACCCTGGAGTGGCTACAACTGGTACCAGGGCCACTACCGGAGCGTCATCCAGGTCAACACCGATCTGCCTATCTACATCGACCGCGCCCTCGACCTGGCCTGCCATGAGGGCTACCCGGGACACCACGTCTACAACGTGCTGATCGAACAGCACCTGGTGCGCGAGCGCGGCTGGGTCGAATGGTCCGTCTACCCCCTGTTCTCGCCACGAAGCCTCATTGCGGAAGGCACCGCCAATTTCGGCATCGCGGTCGCGTTCCCCGCGGCGGATCGGCTGGCGCTGGAGCGCGATCTTCTGTTTCCCCTCGCCGGCCTCGACCCCGTGCATGCGGAGCGCTACCAGCACGTGCAAAAGCTGGCCGGCCGGTTGTCCTACGCTGGCAACGAGGCCGCGCGTCTGTACCTGGACGGCAAGGCCTCAGCCACCGACGCGGTGGCGTGGCTCGAGCGATACGCGCTGATGGGGCCGCACCGCGCGGCGCAGCGGGTGCGCTTCTTCGATCGATATCGAAGCTACGTGATCAACTACAACCTGGGCGAGGATCTCATCGCGGCCTTCGTCAATCGCGAGGGCGGCACGCACGCCCACCCGGCGCGTCGCTGGGACGTCTTCACCACCCTGCTGCGCATGCCACACCTGCCAGGCGATCTCGCTGTCGCGCCAGGTCTTCACCGTCAGTGAACCCATGATGCTCATACCTGTTCTCCGTTGGCGTCTCCTCACGCCCATGCTCGTCCTGCTGGCCGTCGCTGCGGGTTGTGGCGGGGCCGGCCCCGCCTACACGCCCGAAGAGGCCGCGCGGGCTCGTACCACGCTCGAGACCGTGCAGATTCGCGAGGTCGCAGCGGGGGCAGGCGAAGCCGCGCTGCCGGGCCGCCGCCTGGTGGTGCACTACACCGGCTGGCTGTACGACAGCGCCGCGCCTCTTCGGCGCGGCCGGCAGTTCGACTCCTCGCGTACCAGTGGCCGGACCTTCGACTTCGTGCTCGGAGGCGCGCAGGTCATCCCGGGCTGGGAGCGCGGGGTTGCCGGGATGAAGGAAGGCGGCACCCGCGAGCTGATTATCCCGGCCAGGCTGGCCTACGGCGCGGCGGGATCCGCGCCCTCGATTCCGTCGGAGGCGACCCTCGTCTTCGAGATCGAGCTCATGGACGCGAAGTAGGGCGGGGGAAGAGACGGTCGAAGTTGCCCGCACAAATCGCCTGCTGATCCGACATCGGCACCGCGAGTTCCTCGAGTAACGCCAGCTGGGTGTCGCGGATGGCGGCGTGCCACCCGCGCGGGAAGAACGACGAGTCGGTGCCAAACAGCAGACGGTCGGCGCCGAGCACTGCCAGCGCCTGGGCAAAGACGTGGCGCAACGTCAGGCCGGGGCTGTACTTCATCCACCCATTGCTCGACGAGGTGTCCACGACGACGTTCGGGCAGGTGTCGGCCACCATCAGCAGCTCACGGAAGAAGCCGGCGCCGAAGTGCGGCACGATGATCGGCAGCGTCGGGTGCCGCAGCGCCAGTCCCTGCAGTTCGAGCGGGTTGCCGTGGCGCGCCTCGAATGCACTGGGCAGGCCGAGTTTCTTGCGAATGCCAATCGTCAGGACGCCACAATGCACAAACAGCGCGGCGCCGCTGCTGCCCGCGACCTGCTCGGCCAGACCGAGCACGCGTGGGTCGGTCGGCGAGTACCCGTGCATGGCGGGAAACAGGCAGACCACGCGCATGCCGGGCTGCGACAGCGCCCAGGCCACGCGCGTGAGCGCGCCCTCCTGGGTCGGGTCCAGCATGAACGCCCCGATGAACCGATCCGGGTGGCGAGACACGGCCCTGGCCACCTGCTCCTCTTCGCCGGGGACACTGCCAATCAGCATCGCGCGTGCCACGCCGGCGCCCGTCAGCGTCTCGGCCCACCGATCGGCAAGGCTCTCTGATGAACCGGGATGGTCCCAGCCGACCAGTCGTGTCACGTCCTGTCCCGGGGCGTCGCCGGGCAGACCCTTCTGACGACCGAGGACGTCGAAGAAGCGCTGCGAGAAGAAATGGCAGTGGGCGTCGTTCAGGCGCAGCGGGACCGTACCGGTCACGCCGAAGCCGAGGGGCAGCGGGGTCGTCATCGTGAAAGCCTCATTCAGTGTGCGTGACCGCCGGCGGTGGTTGACAGCCCGCCCGTATGCATGAACAGGACGCGTGAGCCGCGGGCGATCCGGCCGTCGCCGGACATCTCGATCATCGCGGCCGCGGCCTTGGCGGTGTAGATGGGGTCGAGCAGGTATCCCTCCTCGCGGGCCACGCGCCTCAGCGCCGCTTCCGCCGCTGGTGCGGCAACCCCATACCCGGGCTCGTGCGCGGGTTGCTCCCAGCACACCCGCACCGGCGTCCGCTCGAGCGCCACCGGCCATCGGTAGAGGTCCACGGCCGCTTGTGCCAGGTGGAGTGGCGATGGCGCGGCGAACCGCGCCATCGCCGCCCGCGACGACACCGCCACCGCGTACAGGGTCACCGGCACGTTGGCCAGCGCCAGCCCCGCGTAGACCCCCGCTGACGTCGATCCGGTGCCGTAGGCGACCACCACCACATCGAACGGAAACCTGCCGGCCGACTGTGCGATGACCTCGCCGATACAGGCCACGTAGCCGGGGACCGATGCGGGCATCGAGGCCCCCGGAGGAATCCAGTAGCCACCGCTCGAGGTGACCAGCTGCTCGCACAGCAGCCGCGAGGCGTGCAGGTCGTCCAGGGAGGGATCGGCCGTATCCATCGCGGTGAAGTGCATGTGCGCGCCGTACAGACGCGTCAGCGCCAGGTTGCCGGTCGGCACCTCGGGTTCGGCGCCGCCAAGCACCACGTGCACGTCGAGACCCAGCCGGCGTGCGGCGGCGGTGGTCATCATCGTATGGTTGGACGTCAGCGGACCTGCGGTGACCACCGTCGTCGCGCCGCGGGCCATCGCGTCACCGAGCACGAATTCGAGTTTGCGCGCCTTGTTGCCGCCGAGGGCGAGTCCGCTGCAGTCGTCGCGCTTGAGCCACAGATCGATCCCGAGGGACTGCCCCAGGCGGCGCAGGGGCACCAGCGGCGTCGGCCAATGTCCCAGGGCGACGCGCGGCAGGCCGGCCAGCGCCGCGTCGAGTCGATCCTCCATCGTCGTCACGAGGCCGCCACCGCCAGCCCCAGTTGGCGCGTGACCTGCTCGATCCGTCGATACCACAGGAACAGCAGCGCTATGCCCACGAGGCAAAGGCTTGCCGCCAGACCCAACCAGAGACCAACCACGCCGTAGCCGGCCCTGAAGCAGAGCCACCAGCTCAAAGGCAGGCCGCTGACCCAATAGCCGATGAGACTGATGAACATGGGTCCCTTGGTTTCGCCAAGACCCCGCAGCGCACCGGTCGTCGCCACCTGCAGACCGTCGAACAGCTGAAAGGCCGCCGCCACGCCGAGCAGTTGCGAGCCGATGGCAATGACTGCCGCATCGGCGGTGAACAGACCGATGAAGGCGCCGGGCGCCATGAAGAGCGCGGCAGCGGATGCGGACATGAAGCTGAGGACCACGACGATGGCGGCCCAGCCAGCACGCTTCGCCTCGCGTGCCGCGCCGCGGCCGAGATGCTGGCCGACGAGCACGGCGGCAGCGGCCGAGACGCCGAGCGGCACCATGAAGGCGACGCTGGCGATGTTGAGCGCGATGTGATGGGCCGCCAGCGCGTCCGGACGCAGTTGCCCGGCCAGCGCGGTGACCGCGCTGAACACACTCACTTCGAAGGTGAGGTGCGCAGCCGCGGGCAGACCCAGTGCGGCGAGACGACGGAGCCGGGCCATCGGCAGCGCAAAGGACACCCGCCCCTCGGGACCGGCCCGGTGCAGGCGCCAGGCGACCCATCCGAGCACGAGCAGCATGTAAACGCGCGAGATGACGGTCGCCCACGCAGAGCCGCGCACGCCGAGTGCCGGCGCCGGGCCGATGCCGTAGATCAGGAGCCAGTTGGCGACGATGTTGACCAGGTTGGCCGAGACCAGCGTGAAGGCAATGGCACGCACACGCGACAGCGCCTGCAGATAGCGCCGCAGCGCCGCGTATCCGAGCAGCGGGGGGAGACTCAGCGCCACGATGGGGAAGTAGGCGTCGACGTGTGGAAGGACGGCTCCGTGGAAGCCGAGCGAGGGCAGCGCCCACCACATGGCGAGGAGCACCACGGTCAGCGGAGGGGTCGACACCAGAGCCAGCCAGAGGCCGGCGACGAGCCATCGGTCGCACTCGTCGCGGTCGCCGGCGCCGAACGCCCGCGCCACCACTGGATCGAGGCCGAGCAACAGCCCCATCCCGAAGATGCCGATGGCGATGAAGAGCGTGCTGCCGATGCCAGTGCCGCCGAGTGCGGCCGGCCCGAGCGGGCCGACCATCAGCGTGTCGACCACACCCATGCCCATCCAGCCGAGTTCGGCGGCGATCACCGGCAGCGCCAGCTTGACCATCGGCAGGAGGGCCTCACGCAAGAAGGTGCCGCGCCGTGCCATCCGCCCATCATACGGGCACGTGACGTATGCTCGCGGCATGGCCCTGCCAACCACGATGCGGGCGGTCGAGATCCGCACCTTTGGTGGCCCGGAGGTCTTGACCTACACCGTCCGTCCGACGCCGATCCCGGGGCCTGACGACGTGCTCATCGAGGTGGCTGCCGCCGGCATCAACCGTCCCGACGTGTTCCAGCGCCAGGGCCGCTACGCTCCGCCTCCGGGTGTCACGGACCTGCCCGGGCTGGAGGTGGCTGGCGTGATCGCGGCGTGCGGTGCGGGCGTCGAGCGCTGGCGGGAGGGCGACCAGGTCTGCGCGCTCCTCGCGGGTGGGGGCTATGCGGCATACGCGGTGGCGCCGGCCGGGCAATGCCTGCCGCGTCCGGAGCGCTTGTCGATGGTCGAAGCGGCGGCCTTACCCGAAGCGTGTTTCACCGTGTGGACCAACGTGTTCGAGCGTGGGCGTCTGCGGGCCGGCGAGTCACTGCTCGTGCATGGCGGGTCGAGCGGGATCGGCACGACGGCCATCCAGTTGGCCGCCACGGGCGGCGCCACGGTGTATGCCACCGCGGGTTCGGCCGACAAGTGCGCCGCGTGTCTGGATCTCGGCGCGGCGGCGGCCGTGAATTACGCGCAGCAGGACTTCGTGGCCGTCCTGCTCGACGCCACCGGCGGCCGTGGCGTCGACGTCATCCTCGACATGGTGGGCGGTGAGTACGTGGCCCGCAACCTGTCGTTGCTGGCCGAGGATGGGCGATTGGTGCAGATTGCCGTCCTGCGCGGCGGTACGGTCACTATCGACGCCGCGCTGGTGATGCGACGGCGGCTGACCTTCACCGGCTCGACGCTGCGGCCGCGTCCCGTCGCGGAGAAAGCGCGCCTCGCGGCGGCGCTGGAACGCCAGGTGTGGCCCCGGATCGCCAGCGGTCAGGTGCGACCGCGTATCCACCAGGTGTTTCCACTCGATCAGGCCGCCGCGGCCCACGCGCTGATGGAATCAAGCGCCCACATCGGCAAGATTGTTCTGGTGTTGTAAGGGCAGGCCGTCGCACCGCACGGTCATGACGCGGGCGGAGGCCCTCCCCGCGACTGGTCAGGCGCGCTCGGGCGCGGTGTGTCGGTCCCCGAGGTCGGCGACCAGCAGCTCGGCGAGTGCGCGAATGGTCAGTGGCGCCGACCCTTCGGCCTTGTTGTTGACCAGCACATAGACCGGTTGCTGCCGTCCGGAGGCGTCGCTGATCAGCCGCGTGACGTCGCGCCGCAGCCGGTCGTCCTGGTCGACGATGCGGTTGAACGGGCGGAAGTCGTCGCGTCGCGCCTCGTAGCGCATGCCCGGGCGCAGCAGCAGGCGCACGACCGCGAACGGGGCGGCGGCGACATCGACCAGGGCCGCCTGCTCCCCTGGCATCGGCATGGCGGACCAGTAGTTCATGACATGCGCGGCCCCCGTCTGCGTCAACACCGACGCATAGGCCGGTGTGAGCAGTCGGCGATCGCGAAGTTCGACCGACATCGGGCACTCGCGCGGCAGGGCATGCAGGAAACGGCCCAGGCGGTCTGCAAATTCGTCCGCATCGAGCCGTGCCTCGGGCGCCACCGGAGGAATCTCGAGAATGAACGGACCGAGATGCCCCCGGAAGTGCAGCAGGAACGGCCGGACGACATCGGCAAGGAAGCCCGCCGGCGACAGGAAGTCCGGGTTGGCGATCGCGGCCGACCCGCGGCCTCCGCCAGGCAACACCGGCGAGGCGTACAGCGCAGGGACCTTCGCACAGCAGGGAAAGCCGGGCGGCAACTGCGCGGCATAGCGCTGGAGGTCCTCGCCGGTCAACGGGGCGTAGTAGCTGCGGTCGATACCGACCGTGCCGAAGAGCGGGTAGCGTGCGTACTCGCGCAGGCCCTCCCGCGCCAGGTCGGCCTGACTGCGGGGGCGCCGGTAGACGAGGCCGGACCAGCCGGGGAAGCTCCAGCTGCTGGTGCCGAACCGCACCAGCGGTGGGATGCGCTCACCCAGCGCGCGCACATCGGCTGGCCAGTTGGCGTCGAGCTCGGCTGCCTCCTCATCACGGCCGCGCGGGCTGGGTGTGAGGTCAAACAGCGACAGCTGGTCGTCGCTCACGGCGGTGCCAGCGGCGGCGTCCGGCTCGTGCGGCCGTCGATGGGCGCGAGCGAGGGGAGCGAGGAGTGACCTGAGCCCACGTTCAAGGATACCGTGTGAGCGATGAGTGCGAGCTCTCCGATGGTCGCCACGCGTGTGGGCGCAGACTCGGCCGGGACCAGGCAGCTGCTGATGTTGCATGGCATCTTCGGGCGCGGCCGCAACTGGCTGGCGGTGGCCCGGCTTCTGGTGCAGCGGCGGCCCGACTGGTGCTGCTGGCTCGCCGATGTACGGCACCACGGCGACGCACACCCGGCGGCCGAGGCCGGCACGCTCGACGCGTTGGCACAGGACGTCGAGGGGTGGGGCCAGGACAACGGGGTGCAGCCCGACGCCGTACTCGGGCATTCGTTTGGCGGCAAGGTCGCCCTGGCCTATGCCGCACGCCAGGCCGGCCGGCCGCTGGACACGTGGGTCATCGACTCGACGCCGGAGGCCAAGGAGCCGTCGGGCAGCGCCTGGGAGATGCTCGGGATCGTCAGGGCGCTGCCGCAGACGTTCCCATCGCGGCAGGCGGCGGTTGCCGGCCTGGAGGCCGGGGGCCTCAGCACGGAGGTGGCGCAATGGATGGCCACCAACCTGGAGCGCGATGCCGACCTCTTTCGCTGGCGGCTCGACTTCGCAGTGATGGAACACCTGCTGCGCGACTTCTTCCAGACCTCGCTGTGGCCGGTGCTCGATCCGGGTGCGCCCGGTCACGTCATCCACGTGTTGAAGGCGACGCGGTCCAACGTCATCTCGGCAGCCGCGGTGACACGACTCTCGCAACTGCAGGCACACCCGCCTGCGGAGGGCGCCCGCGTGCGCCTCGAACATCGTGAAGGCGGCCACTGGCTTCACGCCGAGTCGCCGGCGGTCGTCGTCCAGCTCCTTGCCGACGCGCTACCGCGTGGTCTTTGACACGAGTCGCAACGCCGCGAAGCTGGCCTGAGGCGTCAGGTGCACGCCGGTCACCCACGGCTGGGCCACGGCCACGTTGACCTTGGTCCACAGGCCCACATACGGCGCGGCCGCGAACACGCGCCGCTGCACCTCCACATACAGCGCCCGCCGCTCGCTGTCCTCAGCGGCGGTGGTCGCGCGATCGATCAGCGCGTCGACGTCCGGGTCATTGAAGAAGCCGCGGTTGAAGCCGGCCGGCGGCATCTGCGATGAATGAAAGACCCGCCGCAGCATGTCCGGGTCGGTCACGCCCACCCATTGCAACGTGAACAGCTGGAAACGCCCCTTGAGCACGTCGCTGTAGAGCGTGGCGAACTCGTGCGTCCGGATCTCGACGGCCACGCCGACCCGCGCCAGGTCCTGCTGGATGACGGCGGCCTGCAGGCGCACGAACTCCGCCGTCGACGTCTTCAGGGTGAGACGGAACCGTGGCGCAGGCCCGGCGCCATCGGGATCGGCATGGCCCGCCTCGTCGAGCAGCCGTGCGGCCGCGGCGGGGTCGTACGGCACGGCCTGCAGGTCCGCCGCGTGCGCCCACGACATCGCGGGCACGATGCTGGTGGCAGGGATGGCGAGCCCGCGGCGCAGATGCTCGATGATCGCGGCGCTGTTGATCGCCAGCCCGAGCGCCCGCCGCACGCGCGCGTCGGCCAGGATCGGGTCGCGGAGGTTGAGCCCGACGTACGCGTAGTCCAGACCGGGCGCGGTCACTACCTGCATGTGGTTCTCCTGCTGCAGGGTCCGGACGATGTCTGGCGCGATGTCGTTGACGATGAGATCGATGGCGCCGGTGCGCAGCTCCAGGCCGCGCATGGTGTCGTCGGGAATCACGCGCAGCGTCACTCCGGCGTTGCGCGGCGGACCGTCGAAATAGGCGGCGTGCGGCGCGAGTTCGATGCGATCGTCGGCCTGCATCCGGACGAATCGGTACGGTCCGGCGCCGATTCGCGCGGGAGCCCCGGCCGGGGTGCCGGCGGGCACGATGCCCATCACCAGGTTGACCGGGAAGGAGGCAAACGGCTCCTTCAGCCGGAAGACCACCGTGTGCGGATCGACGATGTCCACGCCGGCCAGCTGCGCGTAGGCACCCTTGCGCGGCGACACGAACGACGGGTCGAGGAAGCTGCGAAACGTGTAGGCCACGTCTTCCGCGTCAAGGCTCGACCCATCGTGGAAGCGGACGTCACGGCGCAGATGAACGACCAGGGTGGTGGGGTCGCGGGTTTCGAGTCGCTCGGCCACCTCCGGCACCACCTGCAGTTGATCATCCAGGCGGACCAGGGAGGCGTGAATCAGCTGATGAACCCGCTGACTGGCCTCGTCGCTGCCGATGCGAGGGTCGAGGTTGGTCGGCGCCACGGCGATGCCGACGATCAGTGCCGGGTCGTGCTGCGCGCTGCGCTCCCGACAGGCGCCGACACACAGCCCGAGCGCCAGCAGCAGCGGCCAACCCCACGCGCGGGCACGCGCCGCGGCGTGCCGCGGCCCCCGTCTCACTCTTCGGCCTCGTCCTTGAGGGCGGCCAGGACGGTCAGCGCTTGTAGCGGCGTCAGTTGATCGACCACGATGTCGCGCAGCCGCGCCCGCAGGCGTTCGTCGGGAGGCGCCTGGAAGAGGCCGAGCTGCTGCTGCGGCCCCTGCCGGGTCGCGGCCCCGGTGATCGTCGGCCGTCCACCGCGCGCGAGTTCGTCCTGTTCGAGCCCGGTCAGGATCTCCCGGGCGCGGCGGATCACGCTGGCCGGCAATCCGGCCAGGCGCGCGACCTGGATGCCGTAACTGCGATCAGACCGGCCCGGCACCACCTTGCGCAGGAAGATGATCTGGTCCTGCCATTCGCGCACCAGCAGGTGCGCATTGGCCACGCCCGGCAAGGCGTCGGCCAGGTCGGTGAGTTCGTGGTAGTGGGTCGCAAACAGCGTCTTCGGACGGGCCTTGGGATTGGTGGCCAGATGCTCGGCCACCGCCCACGCGATGCTGAGGCCGTCGAAGGTGGACGTGCCGCGGCCGATTTCGTCGAGCACCACCAGGCTGCGTGACGTGGCCGTGTTCAGGATGCTCGCGGTCTCCTGCATCTCCACCATGAACGTCGACTGCCCACGCGCGATGTTGTCGGCCGCACCGACGCGCGCGTAGATGCGATCGACGACCGGCAGCTTGGCCTGCCGCGCCGGCACGAACGAGCCGGCCTGCGCCATCAGGCAGAGCAGCGCGGTCTGCCGCAGGTAGGTGCTCTTGCCACCCATGTTCGGGCCGGTGATCACCAGCAGTTGCTGGCTGGTGCCATCCAGCGAGAGATCGTTGGGCACGAAGGCCTCACGGGTCATCGTCTCGACCACCGGATGACGGCCCTCGACGACCGCGAGGTCCTCGCCCTCGTGCAGGTGTGGCTTGCTGTAGTTGCGGCGCGCCGCTGCGTCGGCAAATGTGGCCAGCACGTCCAGGATCGCCAGTGAGTGCGCCGTCCGCTGCAGGGCGACGGCCTGCGACGAGACTTCCTGCCGCACGGCCTCGAAAATAGCCTGCTCCAGGGTCACCAGGTGCTCGTTGGCGTGCAGCACCTGCTGCTCGTGGGTCTTCAGGCCGGGTGTGACGAAGCGCTCACCGCCGGCAATGGTCTGCTTCCGGATGTAGTCGTCGGGCACCGCATGCAGGTTCGACTTCGAGATCTCGATGTAGTAGCCGAAGACGCGGTTGAAGCGGATCTTCAGCGAGGCGATCCCGGTGCGCTGGCGCTCGGCCTCCTCCATCGCCGAGATGTCGCTCTTGCCGCTGCGGCTCAGGCTGCGGAGGCGGTCGACCTCGGGGTCGGCGCCGTCGCGGACGACATCGCCGTCGCGCGCCAGCAGTGGCGGGTCGTCGGCAAGGGTGCTGTCAATCCGCGTGCGCAGGTCCGGCAGGTCGTCCAGGCCGATGACCAGCTGTGCCAGCAACGGGGCCTGTAATGCGCCCAACGAGGCCCGCAGGTGCGGCACCGCCGCGAGCGACCGCGCGAGCGCGACGAGATCGCGCGGCCCGGCCGTGCCGAGCGCGGCTCTGGCCACCAGGCGCTGGACGTCGTAGACCTGCTTCAGGGTCTCTCGCAGCTGGCCCCGCTCCAGCGATCGGAAGGCCAGGTCCTCGACGGCATCGAGGCGGTCGCGGATGGCGTCCAGGGCAATCAGCGGCTTGGTCAGCCAGGCCCGCAGCAGCCGCGCGCCCATTGCCGTCACGGTCTCATCGAGCACCCCGAGCAGCGATGTCTGACGGTCGCCCTCGGTGGAAGCGAGCACCTCCAGATGGCGAAGGGTGGTGGCGTCGATGATCAGGCCATCCCGGGTCTCGCGGTACGCCACGCTGCGGACGTGCGTGAGGTCGCCCTTCTGCGTGTCGCGCAGGTACTGCACCAGCGCCCCCGCCGCCCCGACGGCACACGGATGCCCGTCGAGTCCGAAGCCCGAGAGCCCCGTGGTCTGCAGCTGCTCGGTCAACGCGCGCTGCGCCGCGTCGAGGGAGAACTGCCAGCGCTCGCGCCGGGTCACGGCGGGCAGCTCGAAGCCGTCCGAGCGCACCACGTCGAGGTCCAGGTCATCGGGCAGCAACAGTTCCCGAGGCGACAGGATCCCGAGCTCTTCACGGAGCAGCTGGGCCGCCGTGTCGCCATCGAACTCGGTCGCGGCAAAGTCGCCGGTCGACAGTTCGATCCAGGCCAACCCCCACGTCGCACCAGCACGGGGAGGCGGCAGCACGGCTGCCAGCAGGGCCGGGGCGCGCGCGTCCAGATACGCGGCGTCGATCAGCGTGCCAGGGGTCACCACTCGCGTGACCGCGCGCTTGACCAGACCCTTGGCGGTCTTGGGATCCTCCACCTGATCGCAGATCGCGACGCTGAAGCCCTGGCGGATCAGGCGGGTGATGTAGCCGTCGGCCGCGTGGAACGGCACACCGCACATCGGAATCCCGCTGCCGGAGGCGTCCTTGGCACGTGAGGTCAGGGTGAGTTCGAGGGCACGCGCCGCGACCACCGCGTCCTCGTGAAACAACTCGTAGAAATCGCCCATCCGGAAGAACAGGAGGGCGTCGGGGTGCTGCCGCTTGGCGTCCTGGAATTGACGCATCGCCGGAGTCAGCGAGGCGGGTGGCGCAGTCAGGATGGAGTCAGACACCGGAGGCAGCAGGGGGGGACACGGCGCGCAACGGCGGGCGGCGCGACCGGTAGAATGACCGGGGCCGTGCAACTGGCGGCCAGTCTAGCATGCTCGTTCTCGCCCTCGACTCCTCGACGCGCACCGGCAGTCTGGCCCTGGCCCTCGATGGTCGGATCCTCGAATCACGCCTCGGCGATCCGACGGTCAGGCAGGCCATCCGTCTGCCGGGCGACCTGGTCGCGCTGCTGGCGGCGCACGGCTATGTGCTGGCCGACGTGGACCTGTTCGCCGCCGCGGCGGGCCCGGGCGGCTTCACGGGACTGCGCGTGGGCCTGGCCACGATGCAGGGACTGGCCATGTCCCTCGATCGCCGCGTGTACCTGGCCTCGACCTTGGAGTTGCTGGGCGTGGCCGGCCGCACCGCCCGCCCCGAGGCGCGGTGGATCGGCACCTGGATGCAGGGCATGCGGGGTGAGGTCTTCACCGCGCTCTATCTCGCGGCGGCGGCGCCCCAGGGCCTCGTCGCTGTCCTCGATCCACTCGTGGGTACGCCCGATGAGGCCGCCGACGCCTGGCGTGATGCCGCACCCGACGGCCCGATTGTCGTCGTCGGCGACGCGTGGCCGGGCTCGGGCGAGCCACTGCGGGCACGCTTCGGCGCGGCGCTGGATCCGGTCGTCGTGCCGGTGCTCGCCGAGGTGCTGGCGCTGCAGGCCGGCATCCGGAGCGCGGAGGCGATCGCCCCGGCCGCCATCCGGCCCGCCTATGTGCGCCGCCCTGACGCAGTGCTGACGCGGTTGCAGGCCGGGCTGCCGGTGTCGGGAGACGGGTGACCGCGCCACCGGAGATCAGCCAGGGCGGGGCTGACGCGGCCCATGCCCTTGCGCTGCTCGAGGCCGACTGCTTCGACGTGCCGTGGTCGGCGTCGGCGCTGCGTGCGTTGCTCGACGACGGCCTGACGCGCGCCTGGCTGGTACGGGCGGCCGATGGCACGCTGGTGGGCGGCGCACTCGTCCGGCTGGTGGCGGGGGAGGGTGAGCTGCTGCGCATCGCGGTGCTGCCCGCGACGCGGCGTCACGGCATCGGCGCGGCGTTGCTGCGGGAGATTCTGTCAGCAAGCGCTGACGCCTGCCCGCACGGACTGTACCTCGAGGTGCGCGCCTCCAACGTCGCGGCGCGGCACCTGTACGCCCGTCAGGGATTTGTCGAGCGGGGGCGTCGCCGTGACTACTTCCAGGCGCCGCGCGAGGACGCGATTCTGATGCAGTGGCGGCCCGCCGCAGCCCTGTCCGCGCGCCCCTGAGGCCCAGGCCGGCCATGCGCCAGCGGCGCGCCCCTTGTCCCGTTGCGAGGCCCGAGCGAGGGTGGTACAGTGCCCCTGAACCCGGGGGTGACCCTGACCGGTTCCCCCGCAAGCAAGGAGGCAGCAATGCCCGATTCGCAGGATGTGAAGGAGCAACTGCTCCAGACCGACGCGGAGTACCACGAGCTCTTCCAGTTGCACCACGAGCTCGACCAGCAGCTTCAATCCATGTCGGCCAGCACCCATCTCTCCGAGGGTGAACAGCTCGAGGAGATTCGCCTCAAGAAACGGAAGCTGCAACTCAAGGATCGGATGGAGGACATCGTCCGACGCTACTCCGAGCCACCGCCGTCAGGTCCCTCGCCGAACTTCGTCCACGCCTGACCGGCGCTCCTCGAACCTTCGGACTGTCCCTTCCCGTGCCCGTCGCCCTGCGGCGGGCACTCATGGCTCCTGCTGCGCCGGGGCCACCGGGCACGTCGGGGACGTGCCCCTACCACCGCGTCACACTTGGCGCCCAGACACAATGAAGCTCGACCGCGCTGGATACCCGTTCATTGCTGGAGCGTTTGCTCCGGCCGCCTATTTCCTGCTCAAGAAGAAACCAGGTCTCGGACTGCCGCTGCTGGGGCTGGCCGGGTTCATGGCCTACTTCTTCCGCGACCCCGAGCGGTACCCGCCTCAGGACGCCGACCTGGTGCTGTCGCCCGCCGATGGACGGGTGATGGTGGCTGGGCCCGGGGAACCTGGCGTGGCGCCGGCAGGCGACTGGCAGCAGATCAGTATTTTCCTGTCCCCACTCGACGTGCATATCAACCGCACCCCGTACGGCGGGGAAGTGACGCGTATCGCCTACACGCCAGGCAAGTTCCTGGCCGCCTATGACGACCGCGCCGCGGCGGAGAACGAGCGCAACGAGCTCTGGATCCGGTCCGACGACCGCACCGTCGTGTTCAGGCAGGTCGTTGGGCTCCTGGCCCGCCGTGTCGTGTGCCGCGTCCAGGTCGGCGACCAGCTGGTCGCGGGGGAACGATTCGGCCTGATGAAGTTCGGATCGCGCATGGACGTGTTCGTGCCCCTGGACTGCGAGCTCCAGGTGAAGGCCGGCGACACGGTTCGCGCCGCCGAGAGCGTGATCGCCCGCTGGCCGGAGGCCAGAGGATAGAATTGCCCCCATGATCAATGTGCTTCGGCGCCGCGACCCCGAGCAGCGCCGGCTCCGTCGAGGCATGTATCTGCTGCCGAGCTTGTTCACGCTGGCCAACATGTTCTGCGGCTACGCGTGCGTCATCTTCTCGATGCGGGGAGAGTTCTCGACGGCGGCGCCCTTCATCGGAGTGGCTGTGGTCCTGGACCTGCTGGACGGCCGGATTGCCCGCATGACCGGGGCCACGTCCGATTTCGGCAAGGAGTTCGACTCGCTCGCCGACGTGGTGTCGTTCGGGATTGCGCCGGCAGTGCTCGGCTACGCCTGGGGCCTGTATACCTTTGGCCGGCTTGGCTGGGCGGTCGGCTTCCTGTTCCTGTCGGCAGCGGCGATTCGCCTGGCCCGCTTCAACATCCAGTCCACCGCCAACCCCGACAAACGGTATTTCGTGGGTATGCCGAGTCCGGCCGCCGCCGGCGTGCCAGCGGCGACGGTCTTTCTCCTCCCGCAGGGGCTCGGGGACGGCTGGATGGCCATGCTGGCGCTGCCGTTGCTGCTCGTGCCAGCCGCGTTGATGGTCACCACCATTCGCTATCGCAGCTTCAAGACGTTCAATCTCAACACCCGGCGTCCGGCCAACGCGTTGATGATCGTGGCGCTGGGTATTGCCGCGATCGTCACCTACCCGCAGTGGTCGCTGGTGCTGATCTCCTACACGTACCTGCTTTCGGGCTTTGTCGGCGTGGCCTGGTCGCGCCTGCGACCTCGGCCGGTCGAGGGGCCGGCCGTCGAGGCCGCAGACCCGGTCGTCAACGCAGCCCCCCGCGACATCTAGGGCGCCGTGACCGCAGGCGGCGACTCCACCACGGTGAGGTCGAGCGAGACCGTCGTGCCGAGGCCCTTGTCGCTGACCACGTCGATGCGACCGCCCATCAACTCGACGTTGCGCTTGGCGATCGTGAGCCCCAGTCCGGTGCCCGCGGCCTTGGTCGAGAAGTAGGGTTCGAAGAGGCGCGCGCGTGCGGCCTCGTCCATGCCCACGCCCGTGTCGGTCAGCGAGACGCGCACCCAGGTCGTGTCCAGCTGACGCGCGTGCAGCGTCACCGTGCCTCCAGAGGGCATGGCGTGCAGCGCGTTCTCGATGATGTTGATCATGGCCCGTCCGAGCAGCGCGCGGTCGATCAGGACCTCGGGCAGCGCGTCGGGCAGCGAAGCCTCGATGCGGACATTGGCCGGCAGGCCGATGCGATAGCCCGCCAGCACTTCGTCAATCAGGGCCGGGAGCGCCGCCGGCGCCGGCCTGGCCGTCGGCGAGGAGGCAAAGCTGGCAAATTCCGACGAGATCTGCCGCAGCATCCGCACCTGCAGCAGGATGGTGTCCACGCATTGTTCGAGGACTGGCGACAGCGGCGTCCCGCGGTCGTGGTGGACGCGCCGCAGGTGCTCGGCCGAGAGCTGAATCGGCGTGAGGGGATTCTTGATGTCGTGCGCCACCTGGCGGGCCATCTCGGCCCAGGCTTCCAGGCGGTTGGTGCGCTGCAACTGCTCTCGCTGGCGCGACAGCTCGGCGGCCATCCGGTTGAAGGCCTCGACCAGCCCCTGCAGTTCGTCGGCGGTGCGAGCCACGACGTGCTGATCGAGATCGCCGGCGGCGATGCGACGACTGGCGCGCGTCAGCCGCTGCACCGGGTCGCCGATGCGGCCCGAGATGGAGTAGCCCAGCGCCGCCCCGAGCAGGATGAAGACCACGGCGCCCAGGTTCACACTGCGATCGAGCTCGGCAATCTCTCGTTCGATCTCGCGCTGCCTTAGGGTCATCGGCACGGTGAGAATGGCCTGACGGGTGCCGACGCGGATGGGCGTGGCCGCGAGCTGGTAGCGCAGCGGACCGATCTGATCCTCGCCGACAAAGGTCGGCAGGCGGCGCAGCATGATCGCCCGATACACCGTGTCGGGCGTGCGCTCGGGCAGCAGCCCCTGTGCGAAGAGGTCGCGCTGACTGGTGGCCAACAGCGTCGGTCCGTCGAAGATGTTGACGTCCTGTTTGATCACCCGGCTGATCCAGACCATCACGTCGTCGCTGATCGCGGTGGCCGTGACCAGGGACGGCTGCTGCAGCGCCAGCGCTTCCTCGATGACCCGCTGCGCGACGGCGGCGGTGCGCGTCGCTTCGGCCTCGACATCGGCGCGCAGGCGGGACGCGACAAACGTACGCACGACGAAGGCCAGCGTCAGCACGGGAATGACCGAGGTCGCCACGAAAGCCAGGAACAGCTTGCGGGTGAAACTGGCCCTGATCTCGCGGACCAGCAGCGTGGCCGGCTGGGGACCGCGGCGATTGACGCGATGCAGGATGGCGTGCACCAGCAGGACGAAGAGCAGGACCAGGGCGGCAAGCGTGGCCACCTCGGCGACGTGGACCAGGTGCTCCACCGGAGTCACCCGCGGGACGCTGACCACGTAGATGGCGAGCCGATCGTTGGAGACGTGCAGGTCGTACACGCGCGAGCCGCGCGTCTGCGCGGCCCAGAACGACTCCCGTGACTGGTACGCCCGGCGGAACACGCCGTCGGGCAGCTCCCAGACACGCTCGGTGGAGCTGTAGATGGGCGTGCGCCCCCACCCGTACACCACCAGATCGATGTCGCGCGAGGAGGCCGTGACACGAGGGGCGTCCTGCCGTGCGCTGCCGCGAAACAGGTCGTAGTACGGCCCCTGCGTGGTCAGGAACGGCAGCGAGCTGTAATCGAGCATGACGTGCAGGATGATGCCGCCGCGGACCTGCTCGCCACCGGCAGGTGTGTCGCAGACAGCGCGCTCGGCGTGCAGCATGCTGCGCTCTTCTGAGCCGAAGAGCGCCGTCTCGGCAAAGACGTCCCAGCTGCACACGCCGCTGCGCCACTGCGGCACCGTGGCCTGGTACTCGGGAAAGTTGAAGCCGAAACGGCTCACCAGCAAACCGTCAGGCCCGTAGAGTTCGACCGCCGATGTCAGGCGCGCCGTCGCGAGTCCGGTCTGCTGCCAGAGGTCGAATGCGGCGTCGGTCGGTACCCTGGCGACCGCACGCGGCATCACCGCGATGCGGGCGGCCAGGCTCGGCACGGCATCGATCTGGGTGAGGGCGGCGGTGAGCCGCTTCTCCAACTCGCGCGGATGTGAGACGACCTGGGGCGCGTACTGTGTGCTGATCAGATCCTGGCGGGCGTGGCCCAGCGCATGAAGCAGCAGCGGGTAGAGCAGCAGCGCCGGCAACAGCAGCGCCGCGTACGCCGACAGCATCCGCCAGGTCTGCGACCCGCGTCGCAGCCAGACCATCCCGCGCGCGGCGAGAAGCGCCGCGGCGCCGGCACACCCGGCCATGGCCAGCAGCGCCAGGGTCGGCGGGTCGTGGCCGCGCCAGCGGACCAGCGCCAGTCCCACGGCCAGCGGCGTCGTCCACAGCACGAGGGGCCATACCAGGCGATGCCAGACGCCGAGCGGGGCCAGCCGCCAATGGAGCAGGCCCGCCCGCAGCACGAGGACGCCGCCCCAGAAGGTGGACGCGCCCACGGCGAGCAGCCCGAGCAGGACGAGCAGATGCTGCGGCTCGAGCGGCGGCAGCAACGCCAGCATGAGGACGTCGAGCTCGGTGTGGTTGACCGTGTCCTGCACCACACGCGCAAGTACGCCGAGCACCGCGGCGAGCCCGCAGCCCGCCATCAGTTGCGTCGCGGCAAACCACATCGGGCGGCCGCCCCGACCGGTCGGGGGCCGTCGCACGTGTCGCCTGGCCAGCCGCAGCCGACGCAGCGGATCCACGGCCAGCATCACTGCGGCAAGCAACAGGAAGGCGGTGACCGACAGGTCGAAGGGGCTGCGATGCAGCCATTCGAGGGCGTCGGCGGCGCCCCCGCCATGAGACCAGCTGCGGGTCGTCTCCAGCGGTGGGCGCCAGCCATACCAGAGCAACACCCGGGCAGCGCCGAGCCACATGTAGGCACGCGCGGTGAAGCGCCCGTACGTCGCCGGTGGCAACCATCGCCGCTCCCACGCCAGCACGCCGGCCAGGACGAGGCAGGTCAACGCCAGCGCCACGGCCCCGAGCCCGACCAGACGCCGCCACCACGTCTCGCGCAGCGTCTGCAGCCGCGCGTGCGAGATGACGACGTCGGCCAGCGGCGTGCCGTTCGGGGCGTCGAGGGTGACCACCGAGGCCGCGCCGGGCTCGCGTGGGCCGCCCATGTAACGCGGCGTGAGCGAGACCGGCAGCAGCGAGGACTCGAATCGCGCTTCCAGCGCGTCCCGGGTATCGACGGTCGAGACACGTGACAGCAACTGCTCGGCGGCAATCGTCCCGACCACGCGCGACTGCCCGCCGGTGGTGATTCGCACCGGCTCGACATGGACCAGGCGCAGGCCAAGCGCTCCGGGGGCGAGCACCAGCGTGGGACCGTCAACCTGGGGGGCGTCGGGTACGGCCTGCGGGCGGCCCGCCCATGCGACGGCGGTGCCGTCCAGTGCGGTGATGGTGATCGCCACCTCGGAGCCACTGAGGCGTGCGGCTTCGGCGACGGCGTCAAACAGGACGCGCTGATCCCGGGTGGGCGCGTCCAGCGCGGCCATCACCGCCGGCTGTTGGTGCAACCGGGCGACGGTCCGCTCCAGGGTGTCGGCGTGTCGTGCGAAGCGGGCCCGCACGTCGCGCTCGACGCGGGCGGCGGTGCCGGCAACGTCGGGCCCGAGCCGCCACAACACCCAGGCGGCCCCCAGCAGCAGGACACACACCGTGCCCATCACACCGGCTGCGAGCACGCGGGGGACGAGGCTGCGAGACCGGGAGGAGGGGGCTGGTCGGGGCATGCAGACGTGGCGGAATCTTATCCGGCCTTTCAGACGCCTGCGGTGACGCGGTGGCTGCCGCCCTCGTCCGGGCACGGGCAGCAGCGCATGCCCGGCTCGGTGCACGGCGCCGGCCTTCGCTATAGTGGAAGCGCGCGGGACACCCGCGACGCATGCGCATTCCTGCCCTCAAGCTCCCGATCAAACGAGGCGCCCTGCTCGCGGCGGCCAACTGGCCAGTGGTCGTGGTGCAGTTCATCGCTGAGGCGACCTTCAAGATTCTTCTGGCGGTGCCCATCGTCGGCGGCACGTTCCTGGTGGCGTTGGCGCTCAACCAGGACGTGCAGGACGTCCTCGGCGACGAGTTGGACCTGCGGGAGAGCGCGACGGGCGTCGCCACCTCGCTACTCGAGCACCCCGTGGCGCTGGTCAGCTTCCTGTCGGCATTGGGGATTGTCGTGCTGGGCGGGTCGGCGCTGATGTTCATCCTCAAGGGCGGCACGCTGGCTGTGATGGTCGAGGCGCAGCGGCATGCGGCACCGCTCGAGCGGTATCCCGTCCGTCTCGCCCTCCTGCGGCGGGCCTCCCGCACCGACGTGGACATCTTCCTGCAGGGCACGCGGCGGCTGCGGCCACGGTTCCTGCGCCTCGGTGCGTTTCTGCTGACCACCTACCTGGTGTCGGGCGTGCTCTACCTGGCGGTCGTGCTGGCCGGCTACCGCGCCGTCGGCCAGGATGGGTTCCTCGTCGGATGGACGGTCATCGCCGCGTTCTGCAGCGCCCTGCTGGTGGCCTGGCTGACCGTGGTCAACACGACGTACCTCGTCGTGCAGGTGGTCATCGCCGCGCGCGACCTCTCGGTGCGTATGGCGTTCAGCGAGGCGATGCGGCTGGTCCGTCTCGACACGAGCCGCACGCTCGGCGTCTTTGCCGTGACCGCTGGCCTGGTGGGCCTGGCCACGCTCGCCTCGATCGTCGCCACGGCTGGTCTCGGGCTGATTTCGTTCGTCCCGTTTGTGGGCCTTGCCGTCCTGCCCCTGCAGTTGCTGGCGTGGCTGCTGCGCGGGCTGATCTTCCAGTACCTCGGGCTCACGTCCGCCGGGGCGTACCTGTTCCTGTACGACGCTCCCGCCGATGCGGCTGGCGCCGTCGTGACCGACGGTGTGCCAGCGTGACGGCTGACCAGTCGGTGTTCTCGCGGATGGGTCGCCAATTGACGGGCTCGGCCATCCGGAACATGGGCATCCTGGCGGCCGGTCGAGACGACATGATCTCGCTGGCGCCGGGCTATCCCGACCCGGCGCTGTTTGCCTGGGATGCCTATCGGGACATCGCCGACGACCTCTTGCGCAACCGTCAGGAGGAGACGCTGCAGTACGGGCCCACGCGGGGGTACGCGCCGCTGATCGAGACGCTCGTGCCGCGCCTGCGCGCACGCGGCATCGCCTGCACGTCCACTGAGATCCTGCTCACGACGGGATCGCAGCAGGCCGTGGACCTGCTCACGCGCCTGTTGGTGGACCCTGGCGATGTCGTGCTCGTCGAACTGCCGACCTTCACCGGCGCCATCGCGGCATTTCGCGGCGCCGGCGCGCGGCTGGCCGGTGTCCGGCAGGCATCGGATGGCCTCGATCTCGATCACCTCGATCAGGTGCTGGCGAGAGAGCGCGGTGCCGGGGCGCGCGTCAAGTTCCTGTACGTCATCCCGAACTTCCAGAATCCGACCGGTGCCCTCCTGTCGGTCGAGAAGCGGCGTGCGCTGCTGGAGTGGAGTAGTCGTCACCAGGTCCTGATCGTCGAGGACGACCCCTACGGCGACCTCTGGTTTCCCGACGTCACGGGGGCCGCGTCCACGCGGCCCATCAAGGCTGACGACGTTGACGGTCAGGTGATCTACCTGCAGAGCACGTCCAAGACGCTGGCCCCGACGTTCCGCACCGCCTGGGTGGTCGGGCCCGAGTCGATCGTGACGCGTCTGGACGTGGCCAAACAATCGGCCGACCTCTGCTCGAGTTCGCTGGATCAGCGCATCGTGCACGAAGCGATCGCGCGCGGTGTGTTGGACGAGCAGTTGCCGCGCCTGCGTGAAGCGTACGCCCGCAAGCGCGACGTGATGAGCAAGGCTCTGGCCGCCCAGTGTGCCGACCTGGCGCGATGGACGCCGCCGCGTGGTGGTTTTTTCCTGTGGGTGCAGCTGCCGGACGGGCTCGATACGCAGGCCCTCCTGTCCGCGGCAGTCGAGGCGCGGGTGATCTACGTGGCAGGGGCCCCGTTCTTTGTCGATGGGTCGGGTAGCAACGCCCTGCGGCTGGCGTTCTCGGCCGCCTCGGCCACCCGCATCGACGAGGGCATCGCGCGCCTCGCCGGAGTGATCAGGGCAGCGGTGGGGGCGTCAACGCCACACGCTCCCCAGGCAGGTCGGTGAGTGGCCTGGCCGGCAGGCCGAAGACGTGCTCGAGCGCCACCACGCGGCCATCGGCGATGGCCGCCACCAGGAAGTCGCCAGGCAGCGTAGCCCGCGCCACCACGATCGGCGCACCCTCGACCACCTCGAGGCGATCGTCGCTGAGCGCGAACTCGCCGACCGGCTTGCCCGTCTCCATGGCGTAGCCGCGCAGGTCCACGGCAATGCCCGAGGCCACCAGGGTCGTGCCGACCCGCAGCGGTCCGGTGCGCGGCCGCCACGGGAGTGGCTGCCGCCAACGTTGCGCCCCATGGCCGCGGTCCAGCGCGCGCACCACGGTGTCGAGCGAGGTGAAGTAGACCCGCTCGTCATCGGCGATGGCCGCGCCCACCGGGTCGGCCCCGGCGCGCCACCGCCACCGCACGCGGCCCTTCGCGTCGTCGAGGCAGTAGAAGTAGTTGTCGGTGGAGCCGACGTAGACGCGGTTGCCGAGCGGCGCCACCGTCACGATGCTGCCGCCGAGGGCCCGCGTCCACAGGACGGTCCCGGTGGTCACGTCGAGGGCGCGCACCAGGCCATCGGCTCCCGGCAGGTAGAGACGGTCGCCGTTCAGGGCCGCCGGCGCGACGACCGGAGCCGCCTGCTGCTGGCGCCAGACGACGGTGCCGTCGGCAGCGCGAAGCGCCAGAACCTCGCCGGACTGGAGGGCGGCGATGACCCAGCCCGACCGGGCCACGAGCGGAGCCGAGACAGCTGCCGCAAGGGGCACACGCCACAGCACGCGGCCGCTGCCGGCCTCGAGGGCCTGCAGGGCGTCAGCCCCGACCACGTAGACGTGATCGTCGGCGACCGCCGGGGCGACGGTGGTGGTGATGTCGGCGCGCCAGGTCACCACGCCGGTGTCAGCGCTCAGGGCGATCAGGCCTCCGCTGGCCAGCGGCACGAAGACCTGCCGGTCATCGGTGGCCAGGCCGGCGGCGGGCGGTGCGTCCAGCTCGGCCGACCAACGCAGCCGCAGTGGGAAGAGCGGGAGGCCTGCGGCCTTGGGCTTGGCGCGGCTGGCGGGGCGCGTGGGGGCGTCGGGCAGGGCCGTGGGCGCGGGTCGTGTCCCGACGCTGGTCGCCGGCGTCCCCGGGGGCAGCGGCGGAGCCGTCTGCGCAGAGCCCGGCGCGGCCGAGGCGGCACAGGCGGTCAGGAGGGCGATAGCCCAGCAAATGCGGTATTTGCCCGAAAGACCGCGACATCTTGTGGTCTGCCCGCCCATCACTCCGCTATAATAGCGGCTTCGTGCCGGGGGTTTTCGACATTCCGACCTTCGGCGGTCCTGCATCTCCGCCCAGCGCCCTCCATGGCCCATCAGACCGTCCTGATCCTCGATTTCGGGTCGCAGGTGACGCAGCTCATCGCGCGCCGCGTCCGCGAGGCGCACGTCTACTGCGAGATCCATCCGCACGACGTCTCGCCAGAGGTCATTGCCCGCCTCGCGCCGATCGGGATCATCCTGTCGGGCAGCCACGGCAGTACCTACGACGACCACCAGCTGCGGGCGCCCGAGGCGGTGTGGGACAGCGCGGTGCCCGTGCTCGGCATCTGCTACGGCATGCAGACGATGGCGGCGCAGCTCGGGGGCTCGGTCGCCTGGAGCGGCCACCGGGAGTTCGGCTACGCGGAAGTGCGCGCCCACGGGCACACCAAGCTGCTCGAGGATGTCGAGGACTTCCGTTCGCCGGAGGGGCACGGCATGCTCCAGGTATGGATGAGCCACGGTGACTCGGTCGTGGCGATGCCCCCGGGATTCCGGTTGCTGGCGTCCACCCCCAGTTGTCCGATTGCCGGAATGGCCGACGAGATGCGTGGGTACTACGCGCTGCAGTTCCATCCCGAGGTCACCCACACGCTCCAGGGCCAGGCCATCCTGAGCCGTTTCGTCCGCGATATCTGTGGCGGGCGCGGGGACTGGCGGATGGGCGACTACGTCACCGAGGCGGTGGCGCGCATTCGCGAGCAGGTGGGGCAGGACCAGGTGGTGCTCGGGCTGTCGGGTGGGGTTGACTCGAGCGTCGCGGCGGCGCTCATCCACCGGGCGATTGGCGACCAGCTGACCTGCGTCTTCGTCGACCACGGTCTCTTGCGCCTGAACGAGGCGGCGCTGGTGATGGAGATGTTCGTCGGCCGTCTGCAGGCCAGGGTCCGGCACGTCGAGGCGGCCGCCCAGTTCCTCGGCGCGCTGGCGGGCGTGACCGATCCCGAGGCCAAGCGCAAGATCATCGGCCGCGAGTTCGTCGAGGTCTTCCAGGCTGAAGCCGCCTCGCTGAGCGGCGCCAGGTGGCTGGCGCAGGGCACGATCTACCCCGACGTCGTCGAATCGGGCGGAGCCAAGACCAGGAAGTCGCAGACGATCAAGAGCCATCACAACGTCGGCGGGCTCCCCGAGACGCTCGGCCTGTCGCTGCTCGAGCCGCTGCGCGAGCTGTTCAAGGATGAAGTCCGCGAGCTCGGCCTGGTGCTGGGGCTGCCGCCGGAGATGGTCTACCGGCACCCGTTTCCTGGCCCGGGCCTTGGCGTGCGCATCCTCGGGGAGGTCAAGGCGGAGTACGCCGATCTGCTCAGGCGCGCCGACGACATCTTCATCGACGAACTGCGCAGGACGCGTGACGACGCGACAGGCAAGACCTGGTACGAGCTGACCAGCCAGGCGTTCGCGGTCTTCCTCCCGGTCCGCAGTGTGGGCGTCATGGGCGATGGCCGCACCTACGAACATGTGGTGGCGCTGCGCGCCGTGCACACGACCGACTTCATGACCGCCGACTGGGCGCCGCTGCCCTACGCGTTGCTGAAGCGGGTCTCCAGCCGCATCATCAACGAGGTCCGGGGCCTCAATCGCGTGGTCTACGACATCAGCAGCAAACCACCAAGCACGATCGAGTGGGAGTAGGGCCCGCGTGAAAGATTTCGTCCATCTTCACCTGCACACCGAGTACTCCCTGCTCGACGGCGCCTGCCGCGTCGACGAGCTGATGAAGGAGGCGGCGCGGCTCGGCATGCCGTCGCTGGCGGTGACCGAGCACGGCAACATGTTCTCGTCGGTCGTGTTCTACGACACGGCCAAGAAATACGGCGTTCGGCCGATCCTGGGCTGCGAGGTCTACGTCGCCCCCGGCGACCGCCGTGACCGCAGCGGTGTCCCCGGCGAGACCCAGAACCACCTGGTGCTGCTGGCCGAGAACAACGTCGGGTACCACAACCTGATCAAGCTGGTGTCGTCGGGCTACACCGAGGGTTTCTACTACAAGCCGCGCATCGACAAGGCGCTGCTGCAGCAACACAGCGCCGGACTGATCGGGTTGAGCAGCTGTCTGAAGGGCGAAGTCGCCGAAGGCATCTACAAGGACCGGATCGAAAAGGCGCGGACCGCGGCGGGCCAGTACGGCGAGATCTTCGGCAAGGGCAACTTCTTCCTCGAGATGCAGTACCAGGGGCTGCGCGAGCAGAAGATCGTCAACGACGGTCTGCCGGGCCTGGCCCGCGAACTCGATCTGCCGATGGTGGTTACCAATGACGTCCACTACCTGCGCAACGGGGACCACAAGCCGCACGACATCCTGCTCTGCATCGGCACCGGCAAGTCGGTCAACGACACGCATCGGCTGAAGTACGGATCCGACGAGTTCTACCTGAAGACTCCCGAGCAGATGTGGGAGCGTTTCGGTGACTACCCGGATGCGCTGACCAACACCGCGCGCATCGCCGAGCGCTGTCACGTCGATCTGGACGACAAGGTCTACCACCTGCCCAACTTCGACGTGCCGGCCGGGGAGACCCTCGACGGCCACTTCGAGCGCATCACGCGCCAAGGCTTCGCGACACGCCTGCCACGGCTGCAGGACCTGATCAGCCGCCGTGCCCTGCGGCACACCCTGGACGAGTACGCGACGCGCCTCGACTACGAGATCGCGATGATCCAGAAGATGGGGTACACCGGGTACTTCCTGATCGTCTGGGACTTCATCCGCTACGCCCGGGAGCAAGGCATCCCGGTCGGGCCGGGCCGCGGCTCGGCGGCCGGCAGCGTGGTCGCCTGGTGCCTCCGGATCACCGACGTCGACCCGATCGAGTTCGACCTGATCTTCGAGCGCTTCCTCAATCCCGAGCGCGTCTCGATGCCCGACATCGACATCGACTTCTGCGAGCGCCGGCGGGGCGAGGTGATCGAGTACGTCACGCGCAAGTACGGGCGCGAGAACGTCGCCCAGATCATCACCTTCGGGACGATGAAGGCCAAGGCCGTGGTGCGCGACGTCGGCCGGGTCCTGGACATGACGTATGCCGACGTCGACCGGGTGGCCAAGCTGATCCCGCCGGCCCTCGACATGACCCTCGAAAAGGCGCTGCTCGAGAACCCGGTGCTCAAGCAGCTGCGCGACAGCGACCCCAAGGTGCGCGAGTTGCTCGAGATCGGCCAGCGGCTCGAGGGCATGACCCGCCACGCCTCGGTGCACGCCGCCGGTGTGGTCATCGCCCCCAGCGCCATCACCGACTACGCCCCGCTGTACAAGGGGGCGCGCGATGAAATCGTCACGCAGTGGGCGATGAAGGAAATCGAGAGGATGGGCCTCCTCAAGATGGACTTCCTCGGACTCAGCACGCTGACCCTCATCGACGACGCGTTGAAGGAGATCAAGCGGACGACCGGCGAGACGCTGGACATCGACGCGATCCCGCTGGACGACCTCAAGACCTACGCGCTGTTTGCCGACGGCCTCACCGCCGGCGTCTTCCAGTTCGAGTCCTCGGGCATGCGCGAGGTGCTGCGCAAGGCCCGGCCGTCCCGCTTCGACGACCTGATCGCCCTCAACGCGCTGTACCGGCCGGGACCGCTCGGCGCCGGGGTCGTCGACAGCTTCGTCAATCGCCGGCACGGCCGCGAGGCGATCACCTACATGGCCCCGCAGATGGAGGCGATCCTCAGCGATACCTACGGGGTCATCGCCTATCAGGAGCAGGTCATGCGGGTGGCGCGTGACGTGGGCGGCTTCACGATGGGCGAGGCCGACGTCCTGCGCAAGGCGATGGGCAAGAAGGACCCCAAGGTGATGGCGGCCCAGCGCGATCGCTTCGTGCACGGCGCCATGGCCAACAAGCTGTCGGAGAAGAAGGCCGGCGAGATCTTCGACCTGCTGGCCTACTTCGCCGGGTACGGCTTCAACAAGTCGCACTCGACCACCTACGCGCTGCTCGCCTATCAGACCGGGTACCTCAAGGCCAACTACCCGCGCTACTTCATGGCGGCGCTGTTGACCATCGAGGCACAGAACACCGACAAGCTGTCGCAGTACCTTGGCGAATGCCGCGACCTCGGTGTCCCGGTCCTGCCTCCCGACGTCAACCTCAGTCAGCTGCCCTTCACGGTGGAACCCGATGGCGTTCGCTTCGGCCTGACCGCGGTCAAGAACGTCGGCGAGGGGGCCATCCTGTCCATTCTCGGCGTCCGCACCGAGCGCGGTGGCCAGCTGGCCTCGATGCGCACCCTGTGCGAGCACGCCGACCTGCGCCTCGTGAACAAGCGGGTCCTCGAGAGTCTGGCCAAGGCGGGCGCCCTCGACTCGCTGGCGCCGCCCGACGAACCGACCACCTCCCGCCGCGCCCGCCTGTGCGCGGCCATCGACCGCGCGCTCGAGCACGGCAACCGCATCCAGAAAGATCGCGAGCGCGGACAGACGCAGTTGTTCGACGCATTGCTGGGCAGCGCTGGCGATGGCGACGGAGGCGCTGCCGAGAGCGCCGCCAGTCTGGCGCTGCCCGACGCCGAGCCGTTCGCCCATGCGCAGGTCCTGGCCTTTGAAAAGGAGGCGCTCGGTCTGTACCTGAGCGGCCATCCGCTGGCGGCGCACCAGGATGACCTGGCCAAGGCCGGTGCGCGTCCGATTGCCCAATGCATCGAAGCCGCCGCCGACGTACTGGTCGGCGGCATCATCAGCGGGGTCCGCCAGGTCAAAACCAAGAAGGGTGATCGGATGGCGGCCTTCATGCTCGAGGATCTCGACGCCTCGCTGGAGGTGGTGGCCTTCCCGGAGACCTTCCGCAACTTCGCGCACGTCATCGAGAACGACCGCATGGTGCTGGTGCGCGGCAAGCTCGAGGCGGGAGGTGGCGACACGGCCAAGATCCTGGCCAGCGAGGTCAAGCCGCTGTCCTCGCTCAACGAGACCCTCTCGCGCGAGGTGGCGATTTCATTGAAGACCCCGTCACGCATGATGTTCGAGGCCGTGGCCGACGTGCTGCTGCGACATCGCGGCGACCGGCGTGTGCGTCTCGACGTCGAGATTCGGGATCTGCCGCGGCCGATGCGGGTGCGTGCCGAACTGGGCGCCGTGCACGTGCGGCCCTCCGAGCAACTGGTGGCCGACCTCGAGCGCGTGTGCGGGGTCGGCGCCGTCAAACTGCGGTAACCTGACCCTCATGTCCGTGGACACCCTCGAGTTCGAGGAGCCCGTCGCTGCACTCCTCAAGGAAATCGCCCAGCTCGACAGCCAGCCTGCGACTCCAGAGCGGGCCGGCGAGATTGCCAGGCTCCATCACCGGGCCCGCCAGGTCCGACAGGATCTGTTCGCGCGCCTCACGCCCTGGCAACGGGTGCTCGTGGCCCGGCATCCGCAGCGGCCCTACCTTCTCGACTACGTCGCGCGCCTGTGGCCGGGCTTCACGGAGATTCACGGCGACCGGCGATTCGGCGACGACCAGGCCATCGTCACCGGGTATGCCCAGTACCACGACCAGCCGGTCCTGATCGTCGGCCATCAGAAGGGCCGCGACACCAAACAGAAGATCACGCGCAACTTCGGCTACGCGCGCCCTGAGGGTTACCGCAAGGCGCTCCGGGCCATGAAGATGGCCGAGAAATGTCGCCGGCCGGTGATCTGCCTGGTCGACACCCCGGCGGCCTATCCCGGCATGGAGAGCGAAGAGCGTGGCATCGCCGAGGCGATCGCCGTCAACCTTCGCGAGATGGCCGTGCTGAACACCCCGGTCCTGGTCGTGGTCACCGGCGAGGGCGGGAGTGGCGGGGCGCTCGGCATCGCCATCGGCGACACCGTCCTGATGCAGGAATACGCGGTCTACAGCGTGATCCCGCCCGAAGGATGCGCCGCGATCCTGTGGCGCGATGCGTCCAAGAAGGTCGAGGCCGCCGATGCGCTGAAGATGACCGCACCCGACCTCATGGCCCTCGAGATCGTCGACGGCATCATCCCCGAACCGCCCGGTGGGGCGCATCAGGACTACGACTTCGCGTCCGCCCGTCTGGACGAGGCCTTGTGGCCCGAGTTGCAGCGGTTGCTGGCGATGCCCGACGCGGAGCGACTCGAGCGCCGGTACGCGAAGTTCCGCCGCATCGGCCGCCTCGGGGCCGAGATCTCGGGAACGGCCTCCTGACCCCGCCCGACGGGTGCGCCGCGCCATGAGGACGTTGATCTGGGATCCCGTCACGTGCGACGAGCCGGCCGCCCAGTCGCTGGCCGCCGCGCTCGACGTGTCGCCCGTCGTGGCCCGCCTGCTCTGTCACCGCGGCCACGGCGAACCCGATGCCGCCCATCGCTTCCTGTATCCGCAACTCTCGCAGCTGCACGACCCCTACCTGCTGGCCGACATGCGGCCGGCGATCGAGCGCCTCTGCGCGGCCCTCGAACGGCGCGAGCGGATTGCCATTCACGGCGACTACGACGTCGATGGCGTCACCTCGACGGTGATCCTGCGGCGGGCGCTGGAGCTGCTGGGCGGCGACGTCACACACTTCATCCCGGAGCGATTGCGCGATGGCTACGGCCTGCAGGTGCCGGCCGTCGAGCGGCTGCATGCCGAGGGCGTGCGGGTGATCGTCTCGGTGGACTGCGGGATTCGCAGCGCCGATGCCGCGCGTCGGGCGCGCGAACTCGGCGTCGACCTGATCATCACCGACCATCACGAACCCGAAGCCGAACTGCCAAAGGCCTTGGCCGTGATCAATCCCAAACGTGCTGACTGCACGTACCCGGACCAGCACCTGGCCGGCGTCGGTGTGGCCTTCAAGGTCGTACAGGCCCTGTGCCAGCGTTTTCACCGCGAGAAGTGGCTGCCGGCGTTCCTCAAATTGGCCGCGATTGGCACGGTCGCCGACATGGTGCCGCTGGTCGGCGAGAACCGGATCATCGCCAAGCTCGGACTGGAGCGGCTGTCGCAGGGGCCGCACACGGTGGGCCTGCGGACCCTGCTGGAATCGGCAGGCCTGCAGAATCAGGTCATCGACGGCTTCCATGTCGCGTTCGTCATCGCCCCGCGTGTCAACGCCGCCGGCCGCATGAGCACGCCCGATCTGGCGACGCGCCTGTTGCTGGCCAGTGACGAGGCCCAGCTCGATGACGTGCGGCAGCTGGCAGCACAGCTCGGTGAAGAGAACACCCGCCGCCAGGCCTACGAAGCCGAGATCGTCATCGAGGCCAAGAAGCTGGTCGAGACCGACGTCCGCATCGGCGCGCACAACGTCCTGGTCGTGGCCGGGGAGGGCTGGCATCGCGGGGTCATCGGGATTGTCGCCTCCAAGCTGGTCGATGCCTTCTACAAGCCCTCGATCGTCCTGTCGATCGAGGACGGCATCGCGCACGGCTCGTGCCGTTCCATTGCGGCCTTCGACATGCTCGGCGCCCTGGACCGCTGTGCCGACCTGTTCGAGAAGTACGGTGGCCACAAGCAGGCTGCCGGACTGACGATGGATGCCGCGCGCATCCCGGAGTTGCGAGACCGCATGGGCGCGCACGGCCTGGCCTGCCTCGAGCCCACTGACCTCATGCCGCGCCTGCGCATCGACGGCGAGCTCCGGCTGTCGGGGATCGACACACGAGTGGTCGCGGGCCTCGCGCAGATGGCCCCGTTCGGCCTGGCCAACGCCAAGCCGGTGTTTGACGCCACGGGCGTCGAGTTGCTTGGCACGCCGCGGCGCATCAAGGAGCGGCATCTCAAGGTGCAGGTCCGGCAGGATGGGCGGGTCTTCAACGCCATCGCCTGGCGTGCCGCCGAGAAGGCCGCGCAGTGGGAGCAGCACCGGCAGTCGCTGCGCCTGGCGTACTCGCTGGACAAGCAGACGTTCCGGGGCGAGACCACGCTCGAACTCACGGTGGCCGACCTGCGCTGCCCGGAGCCGCCTGCCTCGCCGGGGCCGGCCTGATGCGCCCGCACACACTGGTCAGGGCCCTGCTGGCGGCCTTTGCCATCGGCTTTGCCGTCTGGCTCGGTCTCCAACTGCGAGGACGTTCGGTCGTCGGCGGTGACGTCTCCGACCCGCGGACCGACCCCAACGCGGTCGTCGAGTCCAGCGGCGGGTTGATCACCCGGACCCGTGGCGAGGCCCGCGACATGGACCTGCAGCACCAGGGGCTGCGGACCTATCCCGACGGTCGCACCGTCTTCCAGTCGGTGGTCGTCACCGTGCCGGCGCGTGAGGACCGACGCGGCTTCACCATCCGTGGCGACGAGGCCGAAGTCGCCAAGGACAATGCCCAGGTGCGCCTCACCGGCCATGTCAGGCTGGTCACCACCGATGCCCTCACGATGACCGGCCCCGAAGCGACCTACGACGCGGGCGACGGCATCATCCGCATCCCGGGCAGCGTGGCGTTCACGAAAGCGCGCATGACCGGGTCCTCGGTGGGGGCCACCTACGACAACGCCCGCGACGTGCTGTGGATGTTGGAACAGGCGCGGATCGATATCGCGCGTGACCCGCGAGGCCAGGGCGAGATGCACATGAAGGCGGGGTCGGCTGGCTTCGCGCGGGCCGACCGCTACATCCGCCTGCAGGATGCCGCCTCGGTGGTGCGGGACGGACAGACGCTCTCGGGCGACAGCGTCACGGTCTTCATGCAGCCGACCGCTGACATCACCGATCTGGTGGAGTTGCGCGGCCAGTCCAGCGTGGCGCTGCCGCCGCCGCAGCCGCTGCAGCAGCTGACAGCCACCGACATCAACCTGGCCTATCAGCCCGATGGACGGACGCTCCGGCAGGTGACCCTGGCCGAGAAGGCCGCGGTGCAGTTCCGCGCCGCGGGGGCGGGCAGCGGTCGGCGTCTGTCGGCCTCGCTCATCGACATGCAGCTGGATGCCGATGGATCCACGATGACGGGCCTGACGGCACAAGGGGCGGCGCAGTTGCAGGTGCCGCCGGCTGGACCCACGCCGGCGCGGGTGATCAGCGGAGACACGTTGACCGGCGCGGGTCAGCCTGGGCGCGGCCTGACCGGCGCGACGTTCACCGATAACGTGACGTTCCGTGAGACGCGCGCCGCCAGCCGGGGACAGGCCGCGATCGACCGGACCATCACGTCGCAGGCCCTGGACCTGCAGACGCGCGGCGCCCTCGACGCCATCGATCGCGCGACGTTCACCGGCGCGGTCACGGTCAAGGACGCCCAGCGCACCGCGACCGCCCCGCGCCTGGTCTATCGCACCGAGTCCGGAGACATCACCTTGAGCGCGGAAGGCACCACGCTGATGGCCCGGATCGACGACACGCGCGGATCGGTGCAGGCCCGCATCGTCAACCTCATCGGCGCCAGTGACGACCTGCTGGCCGAGACCGACGTGCGGTCGGTGTTGCAGGGGGGCGGCGACGGCCCGGCGCGGCCCGGGATGTTCAAGGCCGACGAGCCGGTCAACGTCACCGCCGCCGGGCTGGTACGCAAGGACAAGAAAGCCGTGTACACGGGCGACGCGCAGATCTGGCAGGGCGCCACGTCCATCAAGGGCGATACGCTG
The DNA here is from genome assembly GCA_046593715.1 of Luteitalea sp. GTDB lineage: Bacteria > Acidobacteriota > Vicinamibacteria > Vicinamibacterales > Vicinamibacteraceae > Luteitalea. The sequence goes on along the minus strand of JBKJQW010000052.1, from coordinate 27,765 downwards.
ACCCTGGACGAGGCCACCGGCAATCTCCTCGCAGTGGGCACGGTGCGGACCGTGATGGAGTTGGAGGAACTCGACGCAGCCACGGGCCAGCGGCGGCGAAACGTGACGACCGGCACGGCCAGCGAGCTCGATTACCAGGACAAGGAGCGTAAGGCCACGCTGCGCACCGCGGCACGGCTCGTGAGCACCCGCGACGGCGACCTCCGTGGAGCGCGGCTGGAGATGTTCCTGCTCGAGGGCGGGCGTGAGCTGGAGCGCCTCGAGGCCTACGACGATGTGACGTTGCAGACATCCACGCGTCACGCGACCGGGAGTCGTCTCAGCTACTTCACCAAGGACGGCCGCTACGTCATGGGTGGCACTCCGGTCGTCGTGCTGGAGCAGTTCCCCAACGAGTGTCGAGAGACGACGGGCCGGCGCCTGACGTTTTTCCGCACGTCCGACGTCATCTCGGTGGACGGCAACCAGTCCACCCGTACCCAGGGCCGGACGGCCGGCACCTGCCCGGCGCTCAAGCCCTCCTGAACCACATGGCGCTGCTGCAGACCGATCGCCTCACCAAGGCCTACAGCGGGCGGACCGTCGTGGCCGGCATCAGCCTCGAGGTCCGCTCGGGCGAGGTCGTGGGCCTGCTCGGCCCCAATGGCGCGGGCAAGACCACCACCTTCTACATGTGCGTCGGGCTGACTCGACCCGACTCGGGCACGGTCACGTTGGACGGTGAAGACGTGACATCCGACCCGATCTACGTGCGCGCCCGCAAAGGCCTGGCGTACCTGCCGCAGGAAGCCTCGATTTTCCGGGGGCTGACGGTCGAGCAAAACGTGTTGGCCATCCTCGAGACGCTCAAGCTGGACGCGGCGCAACGGCGGGCCCGCGCGAGGGAGCTGCTGGCCGAACTCTCGCTGACGCACCTGGCGCGCGCGAAGGCCTACACGCTCTCCGGCGGTGAGCGGCGACGGGTAGAAATTACCCGGGCGTTGGTGAACGACCCTAAATTCATCCTTCTGGATGAGCCATTCGCCGGGATCGACCCGATTGCCGTGTCCGATATCCAGAAAATCATCTTCCACCTGAAAAAACGTGGCATCGGTGTGTTGATTACGGACCATAATGTGCGCGAGACCCTGAAGATCACAGATCGGGCCCACATTGTGCATGCTGGCACGATCTTCAAGAGCGGAACGCCGGGCGAGCTGGCGGCCGACGAGGAGGTCAAGCGCATTTACCTCGGGACCGATTTCCGGCTCGACTGAGACCTCCGTCTTCCCAGCCCCAGACCATGGCCATCACGCAGAAGCTCCAGACCCGCCTCTCGCAGAAGCTCGTCCTGACGCCCTCGTTGCAGCAGGCGATCAAGCTCCTGCCGATGACGACGCTCGAGCTGGCTGAACTGCTGAACCAGGAGATCGTCGAGAACCCGCTGCTGGAGGAGATCCCCACCGAAGAAATGCAGGCGGTGGATCCCCAGGCCCAGACATCGGAGCCGGACGCGGTCGAGGCCCCCAAGTCCGACAAGCCCGACGCCAACTGGGACGAGCAGGACTACGCCTACTTCTTCGGCGAGTACCTCGACGATGGTGGCTATCGGTCGCGGATGCCGGTCGAAGTCAAGGAGATGCCGCCGATCGAGAACACGCTCTCGACGTCAGGCACGTTGGCCGATCATTTGCTTTGGCAGCTCTCGATGCGTGCCGACATCAGTCCCGACCAGCGAGAGATGGGGGAGGCCATCATCGGCAACCTCAACGACGATGGCTACCTCATGGCGTCGGTCGACGAGCTCGCCCAGATGGGTGACTGGTCGCAGACCCAGGTGGAGACGGTGCTGCTCATCCTGCAGCATCTGGATCCGGTGGGCGTGGCGGCTCGCGACCTCCAGGAGTGCCTCACCCTGCAGCTCCGTCATCTGGGGCACACCGGCACCCCGGCCGAGACGATCGTTGCCGATCATCTGCGCCTGCTGCAGAACCATCAGGTGCCCGAGATCGCCAAGCGGATGGCGATGCCCATCGAGCAGTTGAAAGAGCACATCGAGATCATCAGGCATCTCGACCCCAAGCCAGGCAGCCGCTTCAATCCCGCGCCGGCTCAGTACGTCATGCCCGACGTGTACATCGTCAAGGTCGAGGAGCAGTACGTGGCGATGCTCAACGACGACGGATTGCCGCAGCTGCGGATCAGCCCGGTGTACAAGCGGCTGCTCGACAACAAGAACGACGAGTCGGCGGCCGAGACGCGCGCCTACGTCAAGGAGAAGTTCCGATCGGCGTTGTGGCTCCTCAAGTCAGTGGATCAGCGGCAGAAGACGATCATCAAGGTGGCCAACAGCATCATCCTGTTCCAGAAGGAATTCCTCGACCACGGCATCGAGCACTTGCGCCCGCTGGTGCTGCGCGACGTGGCCGAGGACATCGGGATGCACGAGAGTACCGTCAGCCGCGTGGTCAACAACAAGTACATGCACACGCCGCAAGGTGTGTTCGAGATGAAGTACTTCTTCCACAGCGGCATCAGCAGCTCGTTTGGCGAGAGCGTCTCGTCGGTCACGATCAAGCAGCGGATCCGCAAGATCATCGAGGCCGAAGACGGCCGCAAGCCGCTCAGCGATTCGAAGATCGTCAGCATCCTGCAGCGCGAGGGACTCGTGCTCGCGCGCCGGACCATCGCGAAGTACCGCGAGGAACTTCGTATCCCGACCTCCAATCAGCGCAAGGTCCTGTACTGACCTGGCGCGAAAGGCCCGCCTCATGCGGCTCGCGCTGACAGGGCGCAATCTCACCGTCACCCCGGCTCTCCGACTGGTCGTCACGACCCGCCTCGAGAAGCTGGACCGCCTGCTGCACGGCAACGTCATCGCCGCGCAGGTCGCCTTGCAGACCCAGAAGGATCGCTTCAAGGCGGCGGTGCGCGTGACGACCCGCGGCGACCACGATTTCAACGGGCACGGCGAGTCGACCACCGCCAGGGCCGCCGTTGCCGACGCGATCGCCAAGGTGGAGCATCAGGCGAGCAAGGTGAAGGGCAAGTGGGAGTCACGCAAACGCCAGTCGGTGGCGATCCGGTCGGTCGAGCCCGAGCCCGTCGCGCCAGCCCGCACACCGCGGCGAGTGGCACCGGCGGCGCGCGAGGTCGAGGCACCGGCCGGGCGGGTGATCCGCGTGCGCCGGCCGGGGGCCAAGCCGATGCACCTCGACGACGCGGTCCTGCAGGTCGACCCGGCGCCGGGGTCGATGCTGGTCTTCCGCGACGCGACGGTCGATCGCGTCCAGGTGCTGGTGCGCCGCGCTGACGGCAACCTCGCCCTGGTCGATCCTGAGGCCTGAGTCGAGCTGAGGCCGCATGGTCGCCATCTCCGAGTCCGAAACCAAGGGCCTCACGGTCCGCGACTTGCTGGCACGGTGCGCCGGCACTGCGCTGGCCGATCTCTCGCCGCGCGCCGGCGCCGACGGGCTGTCGCGCCGCATCACCCGTGTCTCGCTGCAGAAGACGGGCCTGGCACTGACCGGCCAGCCGCAATACCTCGAAGATGGTCGGGTCCTGCTGTTTGGTCGCAGCGAAGTCCAGTATCTGGCCAGCCTCGATGTGGCCGAGCGGCGCCTGCGCCTGCAGGACGTCCTTCGTCCCGGCTTGCCCTGCATCGTGGTCACGGCGCGTCTGCCGATCGATCCGGTGCTGGCCGAGATGGCCGACGCGCGCGACGTGCCGGTGTTGTCAACCGACCTGCTGACGTCGGAGACGCTGGTCGCGCTGACGGGTGTGCTCGAGGAAGGCCTCGCCCCGATGGTCACGCTGCATGGCGTGCTCATCGACATCCTCGGCCTGGGAGTGCTGCTGCTCGGCGAGAGCGGCATCGGCAAGAGCGAGTGCGCGTTGGACCTGGTGGTGAGAGGACACCGGCTCGTGGCTGACGACGCGGTGGAGGTCACGCGCCGGGGTTCAGTGCTGGTGGGCAGCTCGCCGGCCCTGACCCGTCATCACATGGAGGTGCGCGGGCTTGGCATCATGAACGTCCAGGACCTGTTCGGCGTGGCTTCGACTCGGCACAGCATGCAGGTGGAATTCATCGTCCGCCTGGTGCGCTGGGATAGCCACACCGAGTACGAGCGGCTCGGGCTCGACGAGGCGACCGAGCCCCTGCTCGCGGTGCCCGTGCCGGTGGTGACGCTTCCGGTGGGACCAGGCCGGAATATCGGCATCCTGGTTGAAGTGGCAGCACGGCGGCACATGCTGCTGGCCCGCGGCATCTCCGCAGCGCAGCGCCTGGCGGCACGGCTCGACGCCCAATTGCAGGGAGGCGAGGTATGAGTCGACGCGCATCGGTTCCGCCCAAGCCGGTCGAGGAGCACGCCCCGATGAGTCGTTTCATCGTGCTCACGGGACTCTCGGGCTCTGGTAAGACACAGGCCATCCGCGCCCTGGAGGACCTCGGCTACTTCTGCGTGGACAACCTGCCAGTGGCGCTGATCCAGACATTTGCCGAGCTGACCCTGCGCACTGGCGGCGAGATCTCTCGCGCGGCCGTCGTCGTGGACATCAGAGAACGCTCGCTGCTCAAGGCGTTCCCGGAAGCCTACCAGGCGCTGCGCACGCTTCCCGGTCTCGAGCCGCGACTGATCTTCCTCGACGCCTCCGACGCGGCGCTGGTGCGACGGTTCAGCGAGACGCGCCGTCCACATCCGCTGGCCGAGCACCAGTCGGTGAGCGAAGGCATCCGGGTCGAGCGCGAGCAGTTGATGCCGATCCGGCAGATGGCCGACCAGATCATCGAGACCACCGACATGACCGTGCACGAGCTGCGGCATGCGTTCATGGCCGCGTCGCGCGACAGCAGCACCAGCGCCGGACCGGTCGTGACCTTCCTCAGTTTTGGTTTCAAGCACGGCGTGCCCCTCGACGCCGACCTGGTGTTTGACGCGCGCTTTCTCCCCAATCCGCATTTCGTGCCGGAACTGCGGCCGCACACCGGCCGCGACGCCGAGGTACGGGCCTTTCTGGAACAGTACGGGGACTACGCGATGTTTCTGGAGCGTGTCGGTGATCTGCTGGCATTTCTGCTGCCGCGCTATGCCTCGGAAGGCAAGAGCTACGTGACCGTGGCCATCGGATGCACGGGCGGCAAGCATCGGTCCGTGGCTATCGCCGAAGAACTGAAGCGGCGCATGGCCAGCGTGGGCGGTATCCGCCTGCGGGTCCGGCACCGGGACATCGCACACGAGTAGCGCGGAGGCCTGGCAACGATGACCGATTCCGGAGAAGAGCGATTGGGCGTCGTCGTGGTGACGCACGGACAACTGGCCCACGAGCTGGTCAACGCCGCCGAGATGATCGCTGGTGAACTGGTCCGCTTCGAGGCGGTGGCACTCGGCTGGCACGACGATCCCAACGCCGCGCGCGACCAGATTGCGGCCTCGGTGGCGCGCGTGCAGGGGCCGGCGGGCGTGCTCATCCTGACCGACATGTTCGGCGGGACGCCGAGCAACCTGGGCATTGCCTTTCTCGAGGACGACCGCGTCGAAGTGATCACCGGCGTGAACCTGCCGATGCTGGTCAAGCTGGCCAACCTCGATCGCAACAATGCGGGCCTGCTGGGCATCGCGCGGCAGGTGCGCGAGCACGCCCGCGAGGCGATTCGAGTGGCCTCGGACCTGATGCGTCCCGACGCCGGCTCGTAAGCGCATGGTAACGCGAGAGGTGGCGATCACGAATCAGCTCGGGCTGCATGCCAGAGCCGCGGCGCGGTTCGTGCGCCTGGCGTCGCAATTTACGGCGTCGGTGCGCGTCGCGCGTGGTTCCCGCGAGCTCGATGGCAAGAGCATCCTGGGCCTGTTGCTGCTCGGTGCGGCGCGCGGATCGACCATCATCATCCGCGCCGATGGCGCCGATGCGGAGGCAGCCGTCGCCGCACTTGCGGCCCTGGTCGCGGATGGGTTCGGGGAGTCCTGACGTGTTGACGCTCACCGGAGTCGCCGTCGCACCGGGCGAGGCCATCGGACCGGCCGTGGTGGTGCGGCTGCGCGCCCACGACGTCCGCTATCGCATCGCCAACGAGGACGTCGAGCGCGAGCAGGCACGACTGGCAGCGGCCTCCGAGCACACACGAGCGCAGCTCGAGGAGATTCGCGACCGCACCAGGCACGTACTCGGCGTGGAACTGGCGGGGATGTTCGACGTGCAGCTGCTGATGCTCGCCGATCCCCTGCTGCGGGAGCGTGCCGACGCGCTGATCCGGAGCCGCCACGTCAACGCCGAGTGGGCGGTGGTCGAAGCGGGGGAGGAGCTGGTCCAACGGTTACGCGCCATCGAGGATCCCTACCTGCAGGAACGGCACGGCGACCTCAGTGACGTCCTCGGCCGCATGCGCGCCAACCTGCAGCGCGACGACAGCGACGCCAACTGGCTGAATGCACAGCTCGCACGCTTTGCCGAGCCGTGTGTCTTCGTGGCCGACGACCTGCCGGTGTCGGTGGCCGCGCAACTCGACTGGTCGAGACTGGCAGCCCTGGCCACCGACGCCGGCACCCGCACGGCCCACACAGCCATCCTGGCGCGGTCGATGGGCGTGCCCGCAGTCGTCGGGCTGCAGGAGGCCACCCGGATGGTGCCTCCAGGAGCCGTCCTGCTCGTCGACGGCACGACCGGAACGATTGCGGTCGATCCGCCGCACGGGGTCGTGGCCGCCTTCCGCCAGCGACGGCACCCGGTGGCGGGCCCACGGCCCTCCATCTCCGGGCCGGCCCTGACCGCCGACGACCAGGCCATCCACCTGTACGCCAACGTCGAACGGCCCGAGGATGTGCCATTTGCGTGGCGAGAAGGCGCGCACGGGCTTGGCCTGGTGCGGTCGGAACTCCTGCTCGGCGGCCAGTCGATCGGGAGTGTCAGCGAAGACATGCAGGTCGAGGCCTATCGTGCCGTGCTCGACCACGCGGGCGACAGGGAAGTGACAATCCGCACGTTCGACATCACCCCCGATGAGATGGGCGTATCCCAGCCCCTGGACGTGGAACGACGCGAACGGCTCGGCATGCGCGGCGTGCGTCTGGGTCTGGTGCGGCCGGAGCTGCTCGGACGCCAGCTCCGCGCGCTCGTTCGGGCGGGGCAGGGCCGCAACCTGCGCATCATGTTCCCGTTTGTGACCAGCGCCGAGGAGGTCTCCCGGGCGACGCTGATGTTGCACACCGAGGCTGCGAGGCTCGGTCTGCCAGCACCGTCGGCGGGCGCGATGGTCGAGGTGCCGGCCGCAGCGCTCGACGCCTCCCGCCTGGCCAGGCACGCGGCATTCCTGAGCATCGGTACCAATGATCTGACCCAGTACACCCTGGCCGCCGACCGCAGTGACGTACGGGTGCAGCACCTGTACGACCCGAAACACCCAGCCGTGCTCAAACTGATTCGGATGGTCGTGCGAGGTGCCAGGCGGCATCGCCGGCGCGTCGCGGTGTGCGGCGAGATGGCGTCGGATGTGGTCCTGCTGCGCGTCCTGATCGGACTCGGACTCAGGGAGTTCAGCATGGCCGCCGCGTCGCTGCGGCAGGCGCGCGACGCGGTCCGCGCGTTCAGCATGACCGAGGCGCGCGACGCCGCGCTGCAGGCCCTGTACGACGGCGAGGCGCCGGTCGTGCCGGCGACCTAGAACGACGAAGGGCGCCCCTTGAGGCGCCCCTGTCGTCTGCGTATGTCCGACGTCCGGCGTCAGAACGGAATGTCGTCGTCGCCCTCGCCGCCACCCATCGGGTCGAAGCCGCCACCCGTGGTGCCGCCTGTGCTGCCCGCCGGGCTCGAACCGCCGCCGTAGTCGTAGTCGTCTTCGCCCCGGCCGCCGCCGCTGCCGCCCCGTGCGCCACCGCCGCCACCGCTGCCGAGCAACTGGATCCGATCAGCCACGATCTCGGTGGTGTACCGCTTCTGGCCGTCCTTGTCGTCCCACGACCGCGTCTCGATGCGGCCTTCGACATAAATCTGCTTGCCCTTTTTCAGGTAGTCCTGCAGAGACTCGGCCTGCTTGCCCAGCAGGACGACCCGGTGCCATTCGGTCTTCTCGACCCAGTCGCCGGTCTTGCTGTCCTTGCGGCGGTCGGTGGTGGCGATGCTGAACCGCGCAATCGCGAAGCCAGTACCGGTGACCTTCATCTCCGCGTCGCGCCCCAGGTTGCCGACCAGAATTGCCTTGTTCACGCTGCCCATACGCTGCTCTCTCTCCACCCGGGCATCCCGGGCCCTTCACACCGCGGCGACCCCGCCGACGGTACACGTGTGATCTCGACCGGCAACGAGTCGGGCCGCGGGCATCTGACAGCCGCCCCGGACCTCGCCCGCGCTACTCGCGCGGGCGCCGATTCAAGCCGTCGAGGACCTGCTTGGCCAGTACCGCGACCTCGCTCTGCGGATAGTTCCTGATCACCTGCTGGAAGCTTTCGCGGGCGCGATCGTTGTCGCCGAGCAGGCTGAGTGCTACGCCGCGCTTGTACAGCGCCTGCGGCACGCGGTCGCCGCTCGGGTAATTGGCGATCACCCTCTCGTAGGCGCCCACCGCTTCCTTGAACTTTCCATCGAGCTGATACGACTCGCCGATGTAGAACTGCGCGTCGTCGGCCCTGTCGCTGGTCGGGAAGGAACGGATGAACTGCTCGAAGCCGGAGATGGCCAGCGCCCATTGTCCGGCCGCGTAGTCGGCCTGCGCCGTGTCGAACATGCGCTGCGGCGAGAGCCCGCCCGCAGGTCCTGCAGGCACCACGGCGCCTCCCGGCTGTGATGTCAGGCCGCCCGCTGCGGTGGGCGGCTGGGGCGCCGCGACCATGGTGCCGCCCGGACCGGGCACCATGATCACCGGCTGCGGGGCGGGCATCAGCTGCGACGGCAGCGCATTGACGGCATTGCGCAGCGAGATCAGCTCCTGGCCGATGGTACCGACGCGGGTGTTGTTCTCGTCGAGCCGTTCACGCACGACCCGGACATCGCTGTTCAGATTGTCGATCAGCAGCTTCTGATCCGCGAACTGCTTGCGCGCCGTCGTCGCCTGATCGTCGAGCTTGGCGTTCAGCGTCTTCAGCGTGTCGGCCAGCGACACGAGCACCAGCTGGAGCTGCTGCGAGTGTTCCTGCAGCATCCGGATGTCGGCCATCAACTGCTGATGCTCGCGGTTGGCCGCGTGGACCGATGGTGCCAATCCCACGAGCAGGACGCCGGTCAGGGCGCCAATCACGATGCGCGTCATGGAAGTCGTCCTTATTTGCTGGTGACTACGAAGTGCGCGCGCCTGTTCTTGGCGTACGCCTCTGCGCTGGTGCCCGGGTCGAAGGGGAACTCACTGCCGTATGACACGGTCTTCAGCCGTTCGGCCGGAATGCCGAGCGCGATCAGGTACGCCCGAGCCGACTGCGCACGGCGATCGCCAAGGGGCAGATTGTACTCGGCGGTGCCGCGCTGGTCGCAATGACCTTCGATGGTCACGACCCAGCTCGGATACTGCTTGAGGATCTCAGCATTCCTCTGCAAGGTGGCCTGCATGTCGCCGCCGACATCGGACGCATCGTAGGCGTAGAACACCGGCTGCAGCGGGCTCTCGCGATTGAGTTCGTCGAGTGAACGCGCGTTGTAGTCCATCGAGGTCCCCGACATCGCCGGTTCCACGGGGACTGACGTCACCGGTGGCTCCGGTTCCGCAAGCGGGGCAGGCGGGGGCGGCGGCGCCGTGCCTGTGGCGGTGGCCGAGGGCGGCGGTGGCGTCGGTCTCGCGACTGGCGGCTTCTTGCGGCTGCACGCGGACACGGTGGCGACGATCACCAGGAGCAGGGCGGCGAGGCGGACGAAACGAACGGGCATGCGGGACGTCTCCTTCAACACGAGTGGCGCAGGCGCGCGCGAAATCGGGCCGCGCCGACGCCAGGGGATCAACGCGACCAGCTGGGCTGAACGTTATTGCCCGCCTTGGTGACCTGTCGCAGGTCATTGCCGTCGCGGGCGATGGTGAAAATCTGGGTCCGGCCGGCGCGCGTCGAGGCAAACGCGATGTGCCGTCCGTTGGGCGACCACGAGGGACTCTCGTTGCTCCCGGTGCTGTCGGTCACCGTGCGGATCTGGCCCTGCTCGAGGCTGAAGATCTTGATGTCGAAGCCGGGGCCATTGCGACCGGCGTAAGCGATCTCGTTATAGGGCGCCGGTGACCACGTCGCGCGGTCGGCCCACGACTCGCTGGTGATACGGCGTGGCTGGCCCAGGCCGTCAGCATCGACGATGTAGAGCTGCGGCGAGCCTGAGCGGTCAGACGTGAAGGCCACCTGGTTGCCGGCCGGCGACCAGGTCGGCGTCGAGTCGTTGCCCGGGTGACGGGTCACGCGACGCAGGTTGGAACCGTCTCGGTGCACCGAGTAGATCTCCATGTTGCCGTCGCGGTTGGTCATGAAGGCGATCCGTGTGCCATCAGGAGAGAAGGCGGGCAGGAAGTTGTGAATGATCTCGGTGCCGCCGGCGGGTTGGTCCATCTTCCCCTGATAGATGTAGGAGACGTAGATGTCGGGATAGCCACGCCGATAGGACGTGTAGGCGATGGATCTCCCGTCAGGCGCCCAACTCGGGTTGATGGCCAGGGACCGGTTGACGGTAACCCGCCGCTGCGCCTCGCCGTCGTAGTCGGCGATGTAGAGCTCCTTGATGCTGCGCTGCTCGACGGTGCCGCGCGCCTGCTCGCCGTCGCGGTCACTGGCAAACGCCAGCTTGGTGCGCGCCACGCCACCGAGCGACCGTTGTTCCTTGTGCAGTTCATCGGCGATGGTGTGGGCAAACTGCCGAGGGTTGCTGGCCGAGGCCGTGTACTCCTTGGCCCAGACGCTGCGCTGGCTGGCGATGTCGAACAGGCGGGCCTGCACCGTCAGGCTCGAAGCATTCTGCCGCACCGTGCCGATCAGCACCGCATTGGCGCCCAGTTCCTTCCATTGCGCAAACGGCACCGTCTCCATCGACGTCGCCGGCGGAATCGGCGCATAACTGGCCCGTGGAATCAGGTCGTACTCGCGCTCGAAGCGCAGGTCGTCCCAGAGCACCTGGCCGATGGTGTCGGCGGCCGCCTTCAGGTCCGGAGTCGCCGCGATGAAGTTGGGCACCGCGACCCGCGGCGCGGCTCCCCCTGACAGCGTGATGCTGACCCCGATCTCACCAGGCTGCTGCGTCGGGGCCGGCTGGCCCGCGGGCGGGGGAGTGGCCGACGGCGCCGGCTGCTGCGAGGCCGGCAGCTGTCGCCCTTGCGGGGCAGCCAGGATCAGCACCGTGGAGGCAAGGGCCCCGATGGCCAGGCTGAGAAGAAAACGTGGAGCTGTGGTCATTGTGTGAAGTTGAATTCCAGATTCACCGTGAGCGTCGCGTTGGTGTACTCGGCCGGCAGCGGTGGCAGCCTGGTGGAGGCCAGCGCGCGGGTGGCCGCCTGATCGAGCAGGAAGTTCCCGCTGCCCCGTGCGACACCGATATTGGTCACCGCGCCTTGGCGGTCGATGACAAACCGCATCACCGACGCGCCCGTCGCGCCCTGCTGCTGGCGCCAGTTGCGATGGATGATCTGCAGCATCTCTGCGACGTATGCCGGGCAGCAGAAGTTGCCCAGGTTGATTTGCCCGCCCGTGCTGCCACCGCCCGTCGACAAGCCGATGCTGTCGCTGACGACGCCGGTGTCGGCCTTGGCCTGACCCTCGCTGATCCGGGCACCGGTCGAGGGGGTCTTGGCGCGGGCCTGCTCGGCAGCCGTGGCGGGCGGTGTCGCCGGCTTGGGCGCCTGTCTCGGAGCGGCCTTGGTCGGCTCGACCATCTCCGGCGGTTTGGCGGCCGGCGGGGCAATGGGCACGGGCTTCTCTTCCGGCTTTGGCGGCACGGCCTGCTGCACCGGCCTGCCGGCCATCGACGTCAGGCCGCCGGCTCGCGGTCCCGGCGCACCGCCAAGGCTGATCGTCATCACCTCGCGGAGTTCGTTCTCCGGCGTTCGCCACGAGGAGGGCAGCAGCACGAACGCCACCAGCACGACCCCGTGGACCAGCAGCGAGATGCCGATCATCCGCTTGAAGCCGTCCGGCCCGGTGGGACGGCGCTCCGGCATGCCGCTTGCCAGCGCCAGTGTCGAAACAGGGGAGGCCACGAGCGCGCTACCGCTCCCCCGGCAGGCGGGACACCAGCCCGACCTTTTCGACGCCAGCCGTTTTCAAGGCGTCCATCACCGTCATCGTCTGCTGCACGGTCACCGCGCCGTCTGCGCGCACGTAGACCGACTTGTCGGTCTTGCCCTGCAGCGCCTGCCGCATCCGTTCACCCAGGAAGTTGATGCCAATCAATTCCTCGTCCAGCTGGACGCGATTGTCCTTGCCAAACGACAGGGGAATGGTCACGAAGATGCGCTCGCTGCTGAGGCTTTGCGAGCGCCTGGCGACCGGCAGGTTGACGTCGAGCCCGCGGGTCATCATCGGCGCTGCGACCATGAAGATGATCAGCAATACCAGCATCACATCGACGAGAGGAACGACGTTGATCTCGGACAGAGCGGTCGACGCCACCATCCGGCCGCGTCGCCCTCGTCCCATCCCCCCAGCGCCAGCTGCTTGTACCTTGGGCATCAGGTCTGATCCGGGACCGGTCTACGTGAAGTTGCGTTCGGAGATGTTCAGGAACTCCAGCGAGAAGTCCTCCATCGCCGACGCGAACCCACGCACCTTGTGGGTGAAGTGGTTGTAGAAAAACACGGCCGGAATCGCGGCGAAGAGCCCGGCAGCCGTCGCGATCAGCGCCGCGGCAATGCCCGGCGCGACGACCGCGAGGTTGGAGGACCCGACCGCGCCGATGGCCTGGAAGGCAGTCATGATGCCCCAGACCGTGCCGAACAGCCCGATAAAGGGCGTGATGCTCGCCGTGGTCGCCAGAAATCCCACCCGCTCTTCGAGTTTGGCCAACTCGCTGCCGCTGGCACGCAGGAGTGCGCGGTCCACGGCTTCGAGACTCTTGAGCGTTGGACGAGCGCCCGTGCCCGCTGGCTTGTCCCCAGTTGCGCCACGAAGTTGGGTATTGAGTTCCCCGTAGCCGGCCTGGAACAAGCCCACCAGCGGACTCTCGCCGAGCGACCGGCACACGGCCTGCACTTCCGAGAACTTGCTGCTTCGACGGAACACGTCGAGAAATTGCCTGGTCTGCGCGTCGGCCTTGCGGAACGCGTAAGCCTTGTAGGCCACCACCCCCCACGAGATGACCGAGAACAGGACGAGAAGGGCGAGGACGAGCTGCTCGATGAGCCCGGTCCGGGTGATGAGGGTGATGATGTCAGTTGCCGATTCGGCGGTCTCCGCCGCGGGTCCGGCTAGCTCTTGCAGGGCAAGAGCGTACACCCAGAGCGTCTGCAAACAGGCCTCCGCTATGCATATCAATGCGCCGCTGGGAAGGCGCGAACATGCAAGGCTACCACGCGCCGAAAATGAGCGTCAACGCTATGATATCGTGGCAGTTCTGGTCATTTGACCGACGCGTCAGTCCGACACGCCGGCCGTCGTCCTCCCGCCCATGATCCGGTTCATCAGCATCCGCCAACTCGCGGTCATCGAGGCGCTCGACCTGTCACTCGAGAGCGGGCTCACCGTGCTCACCGGCGAGACCGGCGCCGGCAAGTCCGTCCTGGTCGAGGGCATCGGCCTGTTGCTTGGCGGCCGTGCCTCGGCCGACATGGTCCGCACGGGCGCCTCCACGGCATCGGTGCAGGCCATCATCACCACCCCTGAGGGCGCCGACGTCATCATCCGCCGTGACATCTCATCGGAAGGCCGGTCGCGGGCGTTCATCGACGACGTGCTGGTGACGGCAGGGACAATGCGGGAGCGAGTGGCGGGATGGGTGGACCTGCACGGTCAGCACGAGCACCAGACCCTGCAGCTGCCCGACACGCACCTCGATTTGCTCGACCGCGTGGCGAGCCTGACGCCGCAGCGGAAGACCGTGGGGACGGCCCACGCCGCCTGGATCGCCGCCCGCGACGCTGTGGCCGCCACCCAGATGGACGCCCGCGAGCGCGCCGCCCGGATCGAACTGCTGTCGTTCCAGCTGGGTGAGATCGACAAGGTCCAGCCGCTGGACGATGAGGATGAGCATCTGGGGGCCGCGCGACAGGTGCTGGCCAATGCCGATCGACTGCAGAGGCTCGGTCAGGAAGCCTTCGCCGCCCTCTACGAAGACGAGCACGCCGCGTTGCAGACCCTGTCGGTGGTCTGGAAGCGCCTCGACGAGCTGGCCCTCGTGGATGTCTCCGTGCACCCCTATGCCGCGCTGCGCGAGGGCGTGAAGGCTCAGCTGGATGACCTGGCGTTCTTCCTGCGTCAGTACATCGCCTCGATCGAGGTGTCACCCGACCGGCTCCAACAGCTCGAAGACCGGTTGGCGCAGCTCGAGCGCCTGAAGCGCAAGTACGGACCCACCCTGGTCGAGGTGCGCCGGCACCACCAGGGGCTCGCCGACCAGCTCGCCGCCCTGCAGCAGCCTGAAGGCCAGCTCTCTGCCTTGCAGGCGGCCGCCGACGCCGCCGGCCGTGCCTACCTGGTGAGCGCCCGCGCCCTGTCGAGCGCACGCCAGCGCGCGGCGGCGCCGTTTACCGCACGTCTGCGCGCGGAACTTGCCGACCTGGCGATGCCCGACGCCGACGTTTCGTTCCGGTTCCAGGAGGCGAGTGGCGAACAGGAGTGGGGCGCGTCGGGCATCGACCGCGCGGAGTTGCTGCTGTCGGCCAACCCCGGCGAAGCGCCGCGCCCGCTGGCCCGCGTCGCGTCCGGAGGAGAACTGTCGAGGGTGATGCTGGCAGTCAAGGTGCTCGACACTCCCGAGGCCGTGGGTCGGACGCTGATATTCGACGAGGTGGACGCCGGCATCGGCGGTCGCGTGGCTGATTCGGTGGGAGCCCGACTGAGGGCGCTCTCAGCGCATGCGCAAGTGGTGTGCGTGACCCACCTTCCACAGGTGGCTGCCTACGCCGACGCGCACATCCACATCAGCAAGCGCGTGACCGGCGGACGGACACTGACATCTGCGGCGCCCCTCCTGGCGGACGCCCGGATCGAGGAGTTGGCAAGGATGATGGCGGGCGACACGTCGGCGGCAATGCTGGAAGGCGCGCGGGCGCTCCTGAAGGCAAAAGCGAAAGGCGAAAGTCTCCAGGGCGAAAGCGAACGCGCGGCAAAAGGCGAAAGCGAAAGTGGCCGGGATGACGGGGGCCGCAGGGGCAAGGGACGTGGCGCGAAAGTATCTGGTTGAAGCCTACGGCTGTCAGATGAACATGCACGACGGCGAGCGGCTCGCCGGTCTGCTCGAATCGGCCGGCATGGAGTCGACGGCCGACCCGGCCGAGGCCGACGTCATTGTCATCAACACCTGCAGCGTGCGCGAGCGGGCCGAAGAGAAGCTGTTCACCCGCCTGGGCGAGTTCAGGGACGCCGCGCGCGCGGTGGGACACACGCCGGTCATTGCGGTGACCGGCTGCGTGGCGCAGCAGGAAGGGGCAGCGCTGCTGAAGCGATCCAAGCTGATCGACGTGGTGGTCGGCACCCAGCAGGTCAAGCAGCTCCCGATGCTGGTGACCCGTGCGCTGGACCAGGACCTCGGCCCGCAGGTCGATATCAACCCGCACGAGGACGTCTCGTTTCCCTTGGGCATTGCCCGGCGCGGGGACCCGATCAAGGCGTACGTGAACATCATCGAAGGGTGCAATGAGTTCTGCGCCTTTTGTGTCGTGCCCTACACCCGCGGCCACGAGCGGATGCGCCCTGCCGCCGAGATCCTCGCCGAAGTGCGGGAGGCGGCTGCCCGCGGCCATCGCGAGATCCAGCTCCTCGGGCAGATCGTGAATCACTACCAGGCGCCCGATGACGCGACGTGCGACTTCTCCGCACTGCTCGAGCAGGTGCACGAGGTGCCCGGCGTGGACCGTATCCGTTTTGCCAGCCCGCATCCACGCCATGTGACGACACGGCTGCTGGACGCCTATCGGTCGCTGCCGAAGGTGTGTCGCCACCTGCACCTCCCGGTGCAGTCCGGGTCGACTCGGGTCCTGACTGCGATGCGTCGTCGCTACAGCCGCGAACGGTACCTCGAGATCATCCAGGAGGTACGGGCAGCCGTACCGGACGTCTGCTTGTCCACGGACATGATCGTGGGTTTCCCTGGCGAGACCCCGGCGGATTTCGACGACACCATGAGCCTGACGGCAGCGGTGGGGTACCACAGCATGTTCAGCTTCAAGTACTCGCCGCGGCCCCGGACGCTGGCGATCAAGCGGATGCCAGACGATGTGTCCGAAGCAGAGAAGACGCGTCGGATTGTCGAGTTGCAAGCGATGCAACGCGAGATCCAGTCCGCTCTGCACCAGCGCTCGGTCGGGCGCGTCGAGCAGGTGCTGATCGACGCCACGAGCCGCCGACGCGACCACGAACTCTCCGGGCGCACCAGCGGCAACACCGTCGTCAATTTCGCGGGCAACGCTGACTGGATCGGCAAGCTCGCACAGGTCCGGATCACCGTTGGCGGCCCCAACAGCGTCCGCGGCGAGGTGCTCGAGGTGGAAGCGTGATGGCTGTCCGCATGCTGATCAAGGGACTGATGATGGACCCGGTCACCAATATGCCCATCGTCGTACTGCGCGACGAGGCAGGCGACCGCACGCTGCCCATCTGGATCGGGATGTTCGAGGCGCACGCCGTGGCCGTGCAGCTCGAGAACAGCGGCTCGTCCCGGCCGATGACGCATGATTTGCTGAAGCACATGATCGAGGCACTGGGCGGTGTCGTCAGCGACGTGCACATCACCGATGTCCACGAGGGCACCTTCTTTGCCCTGGTCTACGTGACCGTGGGTACCGAGCTGATCGCGGTGGACGCGCGTCCGTCTGACGCACTGGCATTGGCGTTGCGCACGCGTGCGCCGGTCCACGTCGCCGAGCACGTGCTGGCCGATGCCCGCCCCTTCGACGCGCCCACCTCGCAGGACAGCGAGCGCCTCCAGCACTGGCTGGAAAGCCTCGATCCGGACGAGATGGGCAAGTACAAGATGTGAATGTGTCGCCTTCCCGTAGAATGGCGCGGGGGCGCTTCCGACTGCCGATGATCCTGGCCATTGCCAATCAAAAGGGCGGCGTGGGAAAGACCACGACTGCCATCAACCTTGCTGCCGCGCTGTCACTGCGAGGACGGCCGACGCTGCTCGTCGACCTCGACCCGCAGGCCAACAGCACCATGTCCTTCCTCGACATGGCGACGGTCGGCCCCAGCATGTTCGAGGCGATGACCGGGGACGGCGGCACCACGCTGCCGAGCATCGTCCGGACAACCAATCAGCCACACCTCAGCATTGCCCCAGCTCGGATCGCCCTCGCCAAGCTGGAGTCCAAGCTGGTCGGCGAACTTGACGCCCACTTCCGTCTCAAGGAAAAGCTGGCGCCCCTCGAGGCAGAGTTCCCGTACATCGTCATCGACTGCCCGCCGACGCTGGGCTTGTTGACCGTCAACGCCCTGGTCGCCGCCACGCACCTGGTGGTGCCGATCCAGTCGTCGTACTTTGCGCTCGAAGGCACCGACGACCTGCTGGAGACAGTGGGGAAGGTGCAGATTCGCGCAAATCCATCGTTGCAGGTCCTTGGCGTGCTCATCACCATGCACGACCGACGGACCAGCCTGGCGCGAGACATCCGCGACCAGATCAAGAAAGTGTTCGGCCCGAAGGTGTTCAAGACCGTCATCACCAAGAGCGTGCGGCTCGAAGAGAGCCCCGCCTACAAGGAAGCCATTTTCAGCTTCGCGCCAGATTCGTCCGGAGCGTCCGAGTATTACAGCGTCAGTGAGGAGGTCCTCAGCCGTGTCTAAACGAGGCTTGCCGGAGACCGTCCGCATGCGTCACGACGCGCACTACGTCGAGACACTGTCCGCCTCTGCCGGCGCACCGATCGGGCGGATGATTCCGATAGAGCAGATCGATCCCAATCCCAACCAGCCGCGCCAGGTCATGGGTGATCTGTCCGAGCTCATCGCCTCAGTCAAGGAACAGGGGCTGATCGAGCCCATCGTGGTCCGCCAGCGCGGCAGCCGGTTTCAGATCGTCGCTGGAGAGCGTCGCTACCAGGCTGCGGTGCGCGCTGGCATCGAGGAGTTGCCGGTCGTCATCCGGGACGTGGACGATGCGGGAATCCTCGAGATTGCGCTGGTGGAGAATCTGCAGCGCAAGGACCTCACCGCCTTCGAAGAGGCGGAAGCCCTGTATGCGCTGTGCCAAAAGGCTGGGTACACCCACGAGCGACTCGCCCAGAAGCTGGGCAAGAGCCGTACGGTGATCACCGAGTCGTTGTCGCTGAATCAGATGCCCGACAACATCAAGCACCTTTGTCGGCTGGCCGACATTTCTTCTAAATCGTTGCTGCTACAGGTAGTTAGGCAGAGCGATCCGGAAAAAATGGCCGAACTCGTCGAGCAGATGTCACGGCACGGCGGAATGACGCGCCAGGAGGTGCGAGAACGCGTCAAACCCAAGGCCACCACACCGGGCCGTCCGCGTGCCTTTACCTTCACCTACAAAGCCCCGACCAAGCAGTTTGCATTCTCCCTGAGCTTCAAGAAAGCCGACGTCGAACCAGAAGAAGTCATCGAGACGCTCGAACGTATCCTCGACGACCTGCGCACCAAACGCTCGACCGAAGAAGGCCAGGCCTCGGTTCAGCCCTCGCACCCAGAACGGGAAGAGGACCAGTGAGCCACAAGCCGGAGCAGAGCTGACAGCGGCGAGGGAACGCCCCTGACTGCTGATGCCCTTGAGTTAACATAATGTGTATTATCGGACCCCGCATCTAGATAACGTTTTCTGGCCTGTGCACGCCCTGTGCGGAACAGGTTTTGTGATTCAACCTAACTAAGGCGCGTCGTTCGCTCGACTTCGCCTGCCTCGACCCCGCACCAACTCGCGCCTCATGGGTATCGCCGCAGATCTCGCGATTGTCATGGTGGCTGGACTCGCCGGCGGCCTGGTGGCCCAGGCGCTACGACAGCCACTCATCCTCGGCTACATCCTGGCTGGCATCCTCGTCGGCCCGCACTCAGTCGGACGCGCCGTCAGGAATACGCACGACATCGAGCTGCTCGCCGAGATTGGTGTCGCGCTGCTCTTGTTCGCGCTCGGCCTCGAGTTCTCCCTGAAGCAGCTCCGGCCGGTCCGCCGGATTGCGCTGCTCGGCACGCCGATTCAGATGGGTCTGACGATCCTGATTGGCGCCGCTGTCGGGCAACTGTTTGGCTGGGCGTGGGGACCGTCGCTCTGGCTCGGCGCGTTGATCGCGCTGAGCAGCACGATGGTCACGATCAAGACCCTGATGGCGCAGGGCCGGATGGGCACCTTGTCCAGCCGGGTGATGATCGGCATGCTCATCGCACAGGACCTCATCGTCGTGCCGCTGATGATCCTGTTGCCCACGCTGTCCAGTCCCCAGGCCGGCCTGCAGGCCTTGGGCGTCGCGACGGCCAAGGCGGTGTTGTTTCTCGCCCTGATGGTACTGGTCGGCACGCGCTTGCTCCCCAGACTGATGCAGCTGATCGCAGAACGCCAGTCACGAGAGCTGTTTCTGCTCGCCATCACCGCGATTGGACTGGGTGTCGGTTACGCAACGTACCTCTTCGGCTTGTCCTTCGCCTTCGGGGCGTTCGTGGCCGGTCTGGTTCTCAGCGAGTCCGATTACGCGCACCAGGCCTTGAGCGACATCATCCCGCTGCGTGACGTCTTCGGGATGATCTTCTTCGCCTCGATCGGGATGCTGATCGACCCTCGCCTGCTGCTCGCCACCGCCGGACAGGTGCTCTTGCTCCTGGCCGTCGTGCTCGTCGGCAAATCGCTGATTTTCAGCGGTCTGGCTTATGCCTTTGGCTACCGCAACGTGGTCCCGTTGGCCGTCGGATTGGGGCTCTGGCAAATTGGGGAGTTCTCATTCGTCCTCGGGCGCGTCGGCTTGACGTCGGGCGCGCTCAGCCCTGACGCGTTCACGCTGGTCTTGAACACCGCCGTTCTCAGCATGGTGCTGACCCCTGCCGTCTCTGGCCTGACTAGTCCCATCTACGGCTGGTGGCGACGACGGGCGGGTCGGGAGCCCGTGCAATCGATCAACCTGCCTACCGGCGGGTTGCAAGAGCACGTCGTGATCGTGGGCGGCGGCCGGGTCGGACGATTCACGGCGCAGTTCCTCCAACGGTTGGCACTCCCGTCGGTGTTGATCGAGCTGGACTATCGCCGGTTCGACCAGGCCAGGACGACGGGCATTGCCGTGGTCTTCGGCGACGCCACGCAGGAGGTGGTGCTCGACGCGGCGCACGTCGCCAAGGCACGCCTGGTCCTGGTCACGGTGCCGATCATCAGCGTCACCGAAGCGATCATCGATCAGCTCCAACGCATCAACCCCCGATTGCGCATCGTCGCGCGAGCCGAAGGAGCCGAGCAGTTGGCGCAGCTCCAGGCCAGGGGCCTGGCCGAGGTCGTGCAGCCTGAACTGGAGGCTGGATTGGAAATGGTGCGGCAGTCGTTGCTGCACATGGACTACGGCGTCACCGAGGTGCACCGGGTCAGCATCCAGCTGCGCCAGGAGATGTATGCCCCGCTGTTTGGCGACGACAGCGACTACAAGAAGCTGGTGCAGATGGGCGCGGCCAGCCAGATGTTCGACTTCGCGTGGGTAGAGGTGGCCATCGGCAGCGTGATGGTGGGCCGATGCCTCGCCGAGCTCGACCTGCGCTCGCGCACCGGGGCCACCGTCGTGGGCATCATGCGTAACGGGCAGATGATCGCCAATCCAGACCCGACGCAGCCCATCGAGGCGTGCGACTTGCTCGCCATCGCCGGCACGCCCGATCAACGACGGGCCATCGACGCGCTTGCCACTCCGGTCTAAGTGGTTGGCGACGGCCGTATCTTCTGGAATGATCGTCAGATGGGCGTATCGTCATCAGGCGCCGCCCGCCACACGCTCCCCACATGTTCCGCACCCTCGACCGTTACATCATTCGTGAGACCCTCGCGCCCTTCGCGCTGACGCTGCTCATCCTGACGTTCCTGCTCCAGATCCCGACGATCATGGAGGTGGCCGAGCAGCTGATCGCCAAGGGCGTGACGCTGCCGATCATCGGACGGATCCTGATGACGCTGCTGCCATCGTCGCTTGCGCTGACCATCCCGATCAGTCTGCTGGTGGGACTGCTGATGGCGCTCGGGCGACTGTCGGCCGATCGCGAGGCGGTGGCGATGCAGGCCTGCGGCGTGAGTCTGTATCGCATCCTTCGACCGGTGGCCCTGATGGCCGGTCTGGCGACCGCGGTCACGGCCTACATCATGATCGAGGCGATGCCGCGCGCGAACCAGACCTATCGCGACATCATCTTCAGAATCATCCAGACCAAAGCCGAAGGCGACGTTCGGCCCCGCGTCTTCTTCGACGCGTTTCCCAATCTGGTGCTGTACGTGCGCGACGTCCCGGTCAACACCCGCGGATGGAAGGGCGTGTTCCTGGCCGACTCGAGAAATGCCGGCGAGACGCAACTGCTGACGGCCGACCGTGGACACTTCGTGCTCGAGCCAGAGGTCCGCCGCGTGGACCTGATATTGGAGGACGGCATCCTCCATCGCTCCAAGACCGAGACGCCTGCCGAGTACGAACTCCAGTCGTTCGGGTCGCTGACGGTTCGACTCGATCCCGAGACGGTGTTTCCGCGCCAGGGCCTCATGCCAGGCGACAACGAGCTGAGCATCCCTCAGCTCCGCACCAAGGCTCGGCAAATGCGCGAACAGGGCATGTCTGCGCACAACCCGGTCATGGCGATTCAGCGGAAGTACACCATCCCGGCGGCCTGCCTGGTCTTCGGGCTGATTGCGCTGGGGCTCGGGGTGAGCCACCGGAAGGATGGCAAGAATGCCGGCTTCGTCATCGGCATCGCAGTGGTCCTGGTGTACTACGTCCTGATGTACGTGGGTGAAGGCCTGGCGAAAGGTCAGCTGCTGCCTGCGGAGTTGGCATTGTGGCTTCCTAACGTGGTGCTCGGCGGCGCAGGTCTGGTGCTGCTGGTGCTGAAGACACGCGGTTACGAGTTCTCGCCGAGCATCCGCGTGCCCGTCCCGAACGTGCTGGCTGGCCTGTTCTCTCGCCGCGCCTCGCTGAGCGGCCCAGCGCGTCGCGATCGCACTGGAGCACCGACCGCGGACTCCCCCGTCGTCCAGGCGCGTGAGGTCCAGGGCCCGGCAGATGCACGCCCCAAGCAGGTGGTCGTCGTCATCAAGGTGCCGCAGGGGGTGCTGCCGTCGTTCAATCTGCTCGACCGGTATCTGAGCCGTATTTACCTGCGCGTCTTCGGCGTCACTTTTCTGGGGATGCTTGCGGTCTTCTACATCGCCATCTTCACCGACTACAGCGAGTACCTCTTCAAAGGTAAAACCACGGGGCAGATGCTGCTGAGTTTCTTCCTCTACTCGACGCCACAGTACGTCTACTACATCACCGCCATGGCGGCGCTGGTCGGGACACTTGTGACGGTTGGGCTCCTCACCCGGACCAGTGAGCTGACGGTGATGCAGGCCTGCGGTGTCTCGCTCTATCGCGCCAGCGTCCCGTTGCTGTCGTTTGCGCTGTTGTGGAGCGCGATGCTGTTCGGGATGGAGCAGAGCATCCTGGCGGCGTCCAATCGTCGCGCCGAGCAGCTACGGACCACCATCCGGAGCGGTGTGGCGAGGACGTTCAACCTGGCAACTCGACAGTGGATGGCGGGGAGCAAGGGCGAGCTCTATCACTACGGGCGCTTCGACCCGAAGGCGCAGCGGCTCGAGGATCTCACCGTCTACACGTTCGGATCGCGCGGCTGGAACGTCACGGGTCGCTCCTACGCGCGGGTCACGACACACATGGACGCCGACATCTGGCGCGCCGACCTCGGCTGGAGCCGGACGTTCGGGGATCGCAATGCCGTCACCGACTTCGCCGTCTTCCCCACCACGACCGTCACGCTGGAGCCGCCCGCGTACTTCGGTGTGGAGGAACCCGATGCCGTGTTGGCGGAGCGCCTCAAGGTCGGGCAGCTACGCGCGCACATTGCCGATCTCGAACGCGCGGGCTACAACACGGTCCCGCTGCAGGTCGCAATGCACCGGAAAATGGCGTTTCCGTTCATCACGCTGATCATGACGATGATTGCCATTCCCTTCGGCGTGACGACCGGACGCAAAGGGACCTTGTTCGGCATCGGCGTGGGTATCGTCCTCGCCATCCTCTACTGGACCACGCAAAGCCTGTTCGCTGCGGTGGGCAGTGCGGGCGTCCTCGCCCCGCCGTTGGCCGCCTGGGCCCCAAATATTCTGTTCGTGGCAGTGGCGGCCTATCTGGTCGTGAGCGCCAGGACCTGACGCGACCGTCAGTCTCGGGCTACGTCGGCCGGCCGACAATGGTCAGCCCGTACCTACGCATTGGGAGCGCCCGCGAGCTGCCGGACGTTCGCGGCGGTCAACCGTCAGGCGCGAGGATGGTGCGCGTCGTACACGCGCTTGAGCCTGGCCTCGAGCACATGCGTGTAAATCTGGGTGGTCGAGAGCGACGCGTGCCCGAGCATCATCTGAATCGCCCGCAAGTCGGCGCCCCGATCCAGCAGGTGTGTGGCAAAGGAGTGGCGAAGGACGTGCGGTGAGACGTCGTGGGTCACGCCGGCCCGGGTGGCGTACCCCTTCAGCAACTTCCAGAAGCCCACGCGCGTCAACGCCGTCGTGGCACGGCCGCCAGGGAACATCCACGGCGAGGCCTGCCCCTTCAGCAGGCTGCTCCGGCCCATCGACAGGTAGCGTTGCAGCGACGCGACGGCCTGCTCGCCGACCGGAACGATGCGCTGCTTGTCGCCCTTGCCGATGCAGGTGAGAAAGCCCACCTCGAGGTTCAGGTCCGACGGGCGCAGCGACACCAGTTCCGAGACTCGCAGCCCGGTGGCGTAGAGAAGGTCGAGCAGCGCCCGGTCTCGAAGCCCTCGTGGCGACGACAGATCCGGCGCGGCCAACAGCAGGTCCACCTCCTCGAGAGAGAGGTACCGGGGCAGTTGACGCCAGGCCCGCGGCGGGTGCAGGTCTGCTGCAGGGTTTGTCGCAATGACCCGCGAGACCAGCAGGTGCTTGTAGTAGCCCCGCACCCCCGCCACCATCCTGCCTACCGATCTCGGCGCATACCCCTCGGCCATGAGCGCTCGCACAAAGGCCTCGAGGTCCTGCAACGACAGCGCGTCAGGCGTGGTGCCGCGCCCGGCAGCGAAGCGCGCCAATTGAATGAGGTCTCGGCTGTAGCTCTCGATGGAGAGAGGCTGCAGCCGTCGCACAACGCGCAGGTGGTCGAGATAGGCGTCGATACGCGCGTCGCTCGCGCGCTGCAGATCCACGGTCACCACCTCAGGATACGGGCAATTCCCAGCGATGCACCCCGTCGCCTCCCTCCGCTGGCATACCTATGTCTCTAGGCATAGAATCCTATGCATCGATGCTGAGGCATCGAAGGAAGACCTCCCCGATGCCGCCAAGAACCGACGCCCTGCAAGGCACGCTCACGTTGCTGATTCTGAAGACCCTCGATGGCGGGCCGAGGCATGGCTACGCCATCGCCCAGCACATCCAGCAGACATCCAACGCCCTCCTGCGCGTCGAGGAAGGATCGCTCTACCCCGCCTTGCGGCGGCTCGAGCAGGAGGGATGGGTCAAGTCATCCTGGAGCATCACCGAGAGTCAGCGCAAAGCTCGTGTCTACGCGCTGACGCCGACCGGGCGGCAGCAACTGGACGATGAGGAAGCCAAATGGCAGAAGCTCTTGCAGGGCGTGCGGCACGTGCTGAGGTTCGGGGAGTAACCACCTGGCGCTCTACCGCGCCAACGCCAAGGTCGAAACAGGTCGAGCGCGCCGAGACGCGCAACGGCGCGGATCGTTTCAACACCCGAGGTGAGTTCATGAAATGCACACTGCTCCTGCTTCTGGTCGTCAGTCTGGGCGTCGCCGCACCCGTGGTGGCCCAGGACAAGCCCGTCGTGGCCATGATCGGTACGGGCACCCTGGCAGACACATTTGGCCCGGCGATCGGCCGCGCCGGGTATCGGGTGGTCTATGGCAGCCGCGACCCCGCGAGGGAATCTGTCCGCGCACTCGTGGGGAGGACGGGGTCGAAAGCCTCGGCCGCCACCCAGCGCGAGGCAACCGCGAGCGCGCAGATCGTGGTTCTCGCTGTCCCAAGGAAGGTGCTGGATGAGGTCACCGACAGCCTGGGCGAACTGGACGGCAAGATCGTCGTGGACGTGAGTGGCGGACTGAAGCGGGTGGCGGCGGACGGGTATTTGGAACTCGTCCCCGGCGAGACGTTCAGTGAGCGCATCCAGTCTCGGCACCCGAACGCGCGTGTGGTGAGGATCAACTTGCCCTTGATGGCGTTCTTCCAGGACCCGATGCTGGTCGGCACGCCGCCCACCATCCTGGTCGCCGGCAACGACCCACGCGCCCGGGAGGGAGTGGCCCAACTGATCTTCGACCTTGGGTTGGACCCGTGGGACGCGGGACCACTTCGCTTTGCTCAGGTGTTCGATGCCATGAGCACGATGGGCCTGGTGCCGGCGCAGCAAGGACGGATCGAGGGCTACGAGTGGCGACTCATGCCGAGCGCTCCTCTCTCGTGCTTCGCGGACGTCCGAGAGCTCTTTGGATTCGGCCGTCCCAAAGAGCTGGACAGCGTCCGCCCGTTCCCCCGGCGTGCTCCGCCGATTCCCTGCGATGAATGGCGCCGGCGCCTCGGTTGGTGAGGGCCATGAGGGTGCGCCTGCTGGCAATGTGGCGCCTACGAGCCGCGCTGGGTCATGCGCGACCAGCACCTGGCTCCGGACGAGGAGCGCCCGGGCGCCCGGGCGCTCCGCGGGCTGTCCGCGGAGCGCTCGGGCGGAAGATGGGCGGCCGGGCGGTCAGAACTCCACGCGCGCCAGCAGCTGGATCACACGTGGGGCCCTGACAGTGGTCACCGCGCCGAAGCCGTTGGTCCGCACCAGATTGCCGGCATCGTCGTACGGCAGGTTGACGGGCGTGAAGTCGGTGAGACTGCGGAACTGAATGGTGCTGGCCCGGTCGTTGAACTGCGTGTGGTTCAGGGCATTGAAGGCATCCGCCCGGATACGCACGGCGCGGGTCCGCAGGAACCGGAACGACTTCTGCAGTGAGAGGTCCAGGTTGTTGACCGGATTCCGGGTAAGGTAGTTACGGCCCGATTCCAGGCCGATGCTGCCCACCGGGGCCGGCTGCCAGATATTGTTCGGCAGTTGGCGGTAGGGATCGGCGCTGTTGCCTGAGCCGGTGTCGCCGAGAATGACCACACGCGACCCCTCGGTGTCCGAGCCGGTGATGTTGCGGTTGGCGACGCCGTTGATCGCCCAGCTCACCGTGTACGGGGCCCCGCTCTCGTAGCGATAGCCGCCGGACAGCTGCCAGTCGTTGACGAGCTGCGAGAGAATCAGGCCGGCATTCTCCATCCGTGGGAACTCGTACACCCAGTTGAAATTGAAGATGTGCCGGCGGTCGAAGTTGGCGGGCCCGTAGTTGGCCTGCTTGTCGTTGGCGTCGATCCGCGCGAAATCGCCGTCATTGCTCTGCGTGTCGAGGGCCTTGCTCCAGGTGTAGTTCGCGTTCATGAACAGCCCATTGGAGAAGCGGCGATCGACCTGCGTCTGCAGCCCGTGGTAGTTGGCGTTGGCGTCGAAAAAGCTCATGTTGATGTTGCCAAAGCCCGGGTACGGTCGCAGGAAGTCCTGCGGCAGCGCGTTCTGCCCCGGCAGGCCCGCGGTGCCGCGCGTGGGGTCCTGGTTGGCGGCGGCAAATGCGGCGCCGTAGGGCACCGCGTTGAGGTTGACGCGGCGCGTGAGGTGATTCTGGATGGAGCCGACGTAAGCGATGTCGCCAATCAGGTTCCACGGCAGCTTCTTCTGAAAGCCCAGGTTGAAGTTGTACGTGGTGGGAACCTCGCCTGCGAAACTGAGCGCGTTGAGATTGGACGGCGCCAGCAGCGCGTTACTCGGGTCGACGTCCTGCAGACGGCCGAACGTGATCCGGGGCGTCAGGCTGGTGGGCGGGTTGACGATTTGGTTAAAGGCGATGTTGCCCTGATAGCGGTCGTAGAACACGCCGCCGCCGGCACGGACGATGAAGTCCTGTGCACCGGTCAGGTCGTAGGTCAGTCCCAGCCGCGGCGCGTAGTGGATGCCGCGGTCCTGGATCAGATACTCGGGAATGCCGTCGCCGCCGCGGCGCAAGCCGTTGGCGATGTTGCCGCTGTTGGTGACGATGCGACCGATGAAGGCCTCGGCCAGCACCTGCCCGGTGACCGGGTCCACCGCCGCACGCTGACCGGCCGCGTTTCTCCCAGGCCGGAAGAGCCGCACCGCGTCGGACCCGCGAAACTGGTCCGGCAGGAAGTTGGACGTCAGCAACGCCTGGTCATATTGCGGCTGAATCCAGTAGAAGCGCAGCCCGTAATCGAGCGTCAGCCGGTCGTTGGGTTTCCAGTTGTCCTGCAGATACCACTCGACGTTCCAGTACCGGTACTCGCCCACCGGCCACACCGAGGCTTGCTCGTAGAAGTTGAAGGCGCCGGTCGCGGCATTGGCGTACGAGTAACTGGTATCGAACGGATTGGCGGTGTTGTCGGTGAAGTTCATCACGCCGTTGTTGGGCCCGAACCCGCTCTGGTCCTTGTGGCTGCG
>JBKJQW010000135.1:0-48151 GCA_046593715.1 Luteitalea sp. | reverse complement strand
CGGTAGTCGCGGCCACCCCGCTCGGCGCCGGTCTTGACCTTGGCGTTGTCGACGCGCGGCTGCCACACGTCGCAGACCTCGACAAACTCGATGTCGCCCTGGCGCGCTCGCCGTGGTTCGAAGCCGCGCCGCAACAGGTCCTGGAACTGCATGCCGCAGCCGATGAAGCCGAGCCGGATGCGGTCGTTGGCGCCGAGCACACGGCCGCGGCTTCTCGCCGTCGGCTGCGTGGCGCCGGCCGGTATGACGCCGCTGGTCAGGGAGGCGGCGGCGACCGTGCCTGCCGTCTGGCCGAGGAATTGACGACGAGTGGACGTCACGCGGGATGAGGGCACAGCCAGGCTCCTGCCGGCACTCGACATGACGCCGACGAAAGGGTTCGCCGCTACTCTACGCCAGGCATGGCGCGATTTGGTCTACGATGCCCGCGATCATCTGCCAAAGGAGTCACATGCGCACGCGCCTGGCTTTCCTGCTGCTCACCGGGATCTGCACGACCCTGCTGGCATTCACGTCGATGCGCGCGTCGCAGTCGCCCGCCGCCGAGGTGCCGATGGACGGCGATGACATCGCGGGCGTGGTCACCGGACCCGCCGGCGCGGAAGCCGGTGTCTGGGTGATCGCCGAGACCACCGACCTGCCGACCAGGTTCTCGCGCACCGTGGTCACCGACGATCGGGGCCGCTACCTGATCCCTGACCTGCCCAAGGCCGGGTACCAGGTGTGGGTGCGTGGCTACGGGCTGGTTGACTCGGCCAAGGTATCCGCGACACCGGGCACGCGACTGGCGCTGCGCGCGGTGGTGGCCCCGGATGCGAAGGCGGCGGCGCACTACTATCCAGCCGGCTACTGGTACTCGCTGCTCGAGGTGCCGGCCGCGTCCGAGTTCCCCGGCACCGGCAGCACCGGCAACGGCATCCAGCCCGCGATTGCGACGCAGCAGCAGTACCTGCGTGTGCTCAAGTCGGGTGGCTGCACCACCTGCCATCAGCTCGGCACAATCGGCACGCGGGAACTGCCCGCCGCACTGGGTACGTTCAACACCTCCGCCGATGCCTGGCATCGCCGCATCGCCTCGGGTCAGGCCGGCGCGCAGATGATCGGCACGATCAACCAGGCCGGGCCGCGCATGATCAACGAGTTCGCTGCCTGGACCGATCGCATCAAGGCCGGCGCGGTCCCCCCGGCGCCACCGCGCCCGCAGGGGCTCGAACGCAACGTCGTGATCACCCAATGGGACTGGGCCGATCCGAAGCACTACCTGCACGACGAGGTCTCGACCGACCGCCGCGACCCGACCGTCAACGCCAACGGGCCACTCTACGGCGCGCTGGAGTTGAGCGCGGACTACATCCCGGTCCTCGACCCGACCACGCATACGGCCAGCCGCATCCCGCTGAGCGTGCGCGACCCCAACACGCCGGCGACATCGCCCGACATGGCGCAGCCGTCCCCCTACTGGGGCAGCGAGCCGATCTGGAACAGCAAGAACAACGTCCACAATCCGATGCTCGACGAGAAGGGCCGCGTGTGGCTGACCTCGGCCGTGCGGCCTTTCGACAACCCCGATTTCTGCAAGGCGGGCTCCGACCATCCGTCGGCCAAGCTCTTCCCGATTGCGCGGTCCAGCCGCCACTTGCAGATGTACGACCCGAAGACCAAGGCGCTCACCCACATCAGCACCTGCTTTGGCACCCACCATCTCGCCTTCGCCGAGGATGCCAACCAGACGCTCTGGACCAGCGGCGGTGGCCAGGTCGTGGGCTGGCTGAACAGGAAGCTGTTCGAGGAGACCGGCGACGAGGCCAGGGCGCAGGGCTGGACCGCGCTGATCATCGACACCAACGGCAACGGCACGCGCGACGCCTACGTCGAGCCGAACGAGCCCGTCGATCCGGCCAAGGACAAGCGATACAACGGCGCGTTCTACTCGGTGCAGCCTGCGCCCGATGGCTCGGTGTGGGGGTCGGTGCTCGGGTACCCGGGCGCCGCCGTCAGGCTGGTGCCCGGCGCCAACCCGCCGGAGACGACGCTGGTGGAGGTCTACGAGCCGCCCTTCCAGCATGCGGACCCGAAGGCGCGGACGTTTTCGCCGCGCGGCATGGACGTGGACCGCAACGGCGTGGTGTGGGCCGCGATGGCCAGTGGCCACATGGCGAGCTTCGATCGGCGCAAATGCACGGCGCCGCTCAACGGCCCGAAGGCAACCGGACAGCACTGCCCCGAGGGCTGGATGCTGTACACCGAGCCGGTGCCGCAGATGAAGGGCGTCATCGACGGCGGCAGTGCGGAAGCCAGCTATTACACGTGGGTGGACTGGTTCGACACGCTGGGGCTGGGCCCCAACACGCCCATCAACACCGGCAATGCGTCGGAAGGACTGCTGGCCCTCAAGGACGGCAAGTGGGTGGTGCTGCGCGTGCCGTACCCGCTTGGTTACTACACCAAGTGGATGGACGGCCGCATCGACGACCCGAAGGCCGGCTGGAAGGGGCGCGGGCTGTACTCCACGATCAGCACGCGTGCGCCGTTCCACATGGAGGGGGGCAAGGGCACCGCGCCGAAAATCGTGCGCTTCCAGTTGCGCCCCGATCCCCTCGCCAAGTGAGCATGCCGAAGACCAACGACCATGCGCTGACCGAGACGTGGGCCATCGGGGCGCGCATCACCCAGCACCTGCTCGACGGCATCCCCGCGGCGGCGCTGGATGTCTCGATCACCGGTACGGCCCGTAACGTGCGCGACCTGTTCGCGCACCTGCACGGCGTCCGACTGATGTGGCTGCAGTCGGCACGCCCCGATTTGCTGGAGGGTCTGTCCAAGATCGGGTCGGGCAGCACCACCGACCCCGGAGCGATGGTGACGGCGCTGGCCGGTTCAGCAGCCGCGGTCGCGACACTGGTCTCGGCCAGTGCCGCCACCGACCAGCGCGTCAAGGGCTTCAAGCCGCACGTCACGGCCTATGTCGGCTACCTGCTGTCGCACGAGGCGCACCATCGCGGCCAGGTCGCGCTGGCGATGCGGCGAGCGGGCAGCCCGCTCGCCAAGAAGGTGTCCTACGGGCTCTGGGAGTGGGGCGTCCGGTGATCACCGGATGACGGTGATCTCCTTGAAATAGACCGTCTGCGGTTCGTGGTGGTTCTGGATGCCGACGTAGCCGACGTCTGGACGACGGCCACGCACGGGTTCGTACGAATGCTCCCTCGGCGGGACCGTGGACCCTTCCACGAAGTCGTTGACCAGGACGCCGTTGAGTCGAATCATCGTCCGTGGCCCACGCAGCTCGATTTCCATCGTGTTCCACTCGCCCACCGGCTTCTGCGGTGTCGCCAGCGCCGGACTCATCGAGTAGATCGCCCCGGTCGTGTGCCACGACGTGCCGAACCGCCGCTGGTGCTCGCTGAGCACGTAGGACGCCGGGAAGTTCTCGAGGATCTGGATCTCGTACCCGGTGTGCACGCCCTGCCACGCGTCTGCGGGCGGTTCAGGGATGCGAACGAAAATCCCCGAGTTGTCATCGGTCGTGCTCGTCCGGTACACGACGCGGATGAGGCAGTCGCCCAACGGTTCGGCAGCGTAGTACAGCAGCCCCATGCCACCGACCGTCTTCAACAGGCCACCCTCGACGATTACGCTGCCCTTGCCGACGTGGGTCCAGCCGGCCAGGTCCTTGCCGTTGAAGAGCGACTTCTCTTCGGCTCGGACCAGGCCGCCCAGGGCGAGGACGGCGATGGCGATGGCGATGCTTCTGCTGTGCATGGCGAAGCACTCTATCAAACCGACCGGGCGTCGCCGTCAGGACCGGGGCAAGCGCGCTCGGGGCCGCCACGATGGAAACCGCGGCGCATTAGGCGGATGATAAAGCGACATGACACTGTTCGCGCTGTTGCTCGCCCTGCTCGTCCCACAGGCGCCGTCTGCGCCTGCCGCCTGGGCCGACGTGCCCGAGACCGAATGGCGCACGCTGTTCAACGGCCGCGACCTGGAGGGCTGGGTCATCAAGCTCGCGCACCACGAGGTGGGCGACAACTACGCGGAGACCTTCCGCGTCGAGAACGGCGCCATCGCCGTGCGCTACGACAAGTACGGCGACGACTTCGGCGCGCGGTTCGGGCACCTGTTCTACAAGGAGCCTTTCTCCTACTACGTGCTCGCGCTGGAGTACCGGCTCCGCGGTACGCAACAGCGAGGCGGCCCGAGCTATGCCCGCCTCAACAGCGGTGTGATGATCCACAGCCAGGCGCCGCAGTCCATTCGCAAGGATCAGGACTGGCCGATCTCGGTCGAGGCGCAGTTCCTGGCCGGCAACCAGACCACCATGAACGTCTGCACGCCGGGCACCGACATCTTCATGCAGGGCGCGATGGTCAAGGCGCACTGCATCAACTCGTCGTCGCGCCGCTACGTCGAGGACGACGCGTGGGTATCGGTGCAGGTGGAGGTCCTCGGCAACCAGCGGGTCCGACACTACATCGACCGGCGGCTGGTGCTCGAGTACGAGACGCCCCGGATCGGCGGTGGCGTGGCCACCGGCTTCGACCCCGCAATCAAAGTCGACGGCACGCCGCTCGCCTCCGGCTACATCGGCCTGCAGGCCGAGAGCCAGCCCGTCGAGTTCCGACACATCCGCCTGCTGAACCTGTCGGGCTGCGGCGAGCCCACGTCGGCCGCCTATCGCCCGTATTACGTGCACCGCGACGATGCCCGGTGCGCGCCTGCACGCTGACACGCGACATCCATGAGAATCCATCGACACACGCTGTCCGCCATCGGCCTGCTCACCGCGCTTGCCCAGGCGACGCCGGCCGAGGTGCCATCTGCTCCTCGCGTCCACGTCGTCAGGGTGCCGCATGGAGGTGTGCAGCCAGAGGTTGTCGTGGACGCGGCAGGCGTGCTGCATCTGGTCTACCTTGCCGGCACGCCGGCGGCGGCCGACGTGTTCTACACGCGGTCGGCCAACGGCGGCCGGACCTTCGTGCCACCGGTGCGCGTCAACAGCCAGACGGGCAGCGCCATCGCTGTCGGCACCATCCGCGGCGCCCAGATGGCGCTGGACGCCAGCGGTCGGGTGCACGTGGTCTGGAATGGTTCCGCGAGTGCTGAACCGAAACCCCCGGTCAACGATGGACAGAAGCCGGGGATGCCACTGCTGTACGCGCGCTCCGCGGCAGGTGCCGCGAGCTTTGAACCGCAGCGCAATCTGATGACCAGCACGCGCCACCTGGACGGCGGAAGTTCGGTGGCCGCTGGACAGGACGGCGCGGTCTATGTCGCGTGGCACGGCAATGCCAGCGATGGACCGGAAGGCGAACCGGCGCGCCGCGTCTGGCTTGCGCGGTCCGCCGATCACGGCGCGACATTTTCCGCCGAGGTGCCGATCTCGCCCGCGGCGACGGGAGTGTGCGGATGCTGCGGCCTGCGGCTGACGGCCTCGCCCCATGGTGTGGACGTGTTGTATCGCGCGGCCACGGACATGGTCCATCGCGACGTCTACGCGCTGCACTCGGCAGACGGTGGCCGCACGTTCGACGCACAGGCGGTGGACGCCTGGGAGATCGGCGCGTGCCCGATGTCGAGCATGGCCATCGTTCCGGGGCAAACAGCTCTCTATGCCTGGGAGCACGACGGGCAGGTCGCGTTCCGGGCCGGCAGAGCGGCCGCGACCTCGCCAGCCGCGGCCGCCGTGCCCGCGCCGGCTGATCGCCGCAAGCACCCTCGTCTTGCCGTTGACACGGCGGGCCGGGTGCTCATGGCCTGGGCTGCCGGGACCGGCTGGAACAAGGGCGGCTCGGTCGCCTGGCAGATCTTTGCCGATGGCGCCGCCCTCGGGCAGATCGATACACGCGAGGGGTTGCCGGTCTGGAGCTTTCCGGCGGTCGCGGCGGTGGGCAACGGTTTCGTCGTGCTGTACTGACCGTCAGGCGCACGCGTCTCGGGATCGAAGCTCGTGGCGAGTACCCAGCCCTCGCCAGCGACGAGGATGTGGCGGCGCCGAATCTCGTCGACCAGCGCGCCGTGCGCCACTCATCGCGGAGTGTCACGGTTGTCACGATCAACGCCGTGGCAGGGCTCCGGGAACGCCGTGGGGCGATTCGGCCTAGTCCTCTCGTCTTGTATCCTGAGGCCAGGCTGCCATGGACGTCCTCTCAGCGATCGTGACCCTGTTCCTGGTGATGGACCCGCTCGGGAACGTGCCGCTGTTCCTGTCGGTGCTGAAGACGGTGCCACCCGAGCGTCGGCAGCGTGTGCTGCTGCGCGAGCTCGCCGTCGCGTACGTCGTGCTCGTAGCCTTCCTGCTGATGGGCAACGCGCTGCTCCGGTTCCTGGGGCTGGAGCAGGAAGCGGTCAGCATCACCGGAGGCATCGTCCTGTTCCTGATCGCCTTGCGGATGATCTTCCCGGAACACGGGACGCTGACTGACGGGGCCCCCGAGGGCGAGCCGTTCGTCGTGCCGCTGGCCATCCCGCTCATTGCCGGTCCGTCGACGCTGGCGACGCTGCTCCTGCTCGATCGCGCGGTGCCGTCCTCGACGATGACCCTGCTGCTGGTGGTCACCGTGGCCTGGGCGCTGGGTGGGGTGATCCTGCTGTCGTCGACATTCCTGTATCGCGTGCTCGGCCAGCGAGGCCTGGTCGCGATGGAGCGCCTGATGGGCATGCTGCTGGTGATGGTGGCGGTGCAGATGCTGATGAACGGCGTTGCCACGTTCCTGCACCGCCAGTAGCGGGAGCGCTAGTCTCAGCGCGCCACGTCGCCCTTCCCCACCACGCGCCGCTCTCCGGCACCCCCCTGCAAACCGTACGCCGGCTGCCGCGTCTGGCCCGATCGGCACTCCGCGACGATAGGGTCGGCCTGCGCTGGCGCGCTCTCGACCTGACGACCGGCACCCGCCGGGTGTTCGAGTCGGACTTCGAGAGACAACGTCAACTCTCGAGAACGCGCCGCTGGGACACAGCGCGTTAGTGCTTGAGAGCGGTGAGTTTGAAGTTGGAGGCGCCGCCCGGATTCGAACCGGGGATGGAGGTTTTGCAGACCTCTGCCTTACCACTTGGCTACGGCGCCAGCCTGAGGTGGGAGCGCTCGTTCGGTACGGCGAGATTGGAGCGGGAAACGGGATTCGAACCCGCGACTTCGACCTTGGCAAGGTCGCACTCTACCACTGAGTTATTCCCGCTCTAGCCGAGCGACTGCGACCACGAAGTGTAGCACACGGTGCAGCGCCCCACGCAAGCCCCGGACGGCATCGGGGGACGCTGTTCAGCGTGCGAACTTCAGGCCTGCCACTCCCAGCAGGATCAGCCCGAGGCTGGCCACGCGCCAGGCCGTCCGCGGCTCCCCCAGTAGCAGCATGCCCAGCGCCGCCGTGCCGGCCGCGCCTATGCCCGTCCACACCGCGTAGGCGGTGCCGATCGGGAGGGTGCGAGCGGCCGCGGCCAGGCAGTACATGCTGCCGGCAAGCAGCGCCACTGTGCCCACCGACGGCCAGAGCCGTGTCCAGCCCACGGTGTACTTGAGCCCAATCGCCCACCCCACCTCCAGACAACCGGCCACCAGCAGCCATCCCCAGGGAGTCATGGGGACATTATCGGGACTTGGGATGGTGAATGTCCGCAGCACCCCTACGTGGCGTCGAAGGCACCGCGGATGATCTCGGTGCGCGGCCCCTCGCCGTCGGGCCACTCGACCGACACGACATCGAACCGGCACGGCAGGTGCGTGAGCCGCGCCTGCATCAGAAAGGCTTCGGCCACGCGGATGATCGTTCGCTGCTTACGCCAGGTGACGGCAGCGGCGGCGCCACCGTAGGCCGCGGCCCGCCGCGTCTTCACCTCGATGAAGACGATCGTCTCATCGTCTCGGGCGACGATGTCGATCTCGCCGCGGGCGACCCGGTAGCGCTCCGCCAGGATGACGTAGCCCCGCGCACGCAGCGCCATCCGAGCGGCGGCCTCGCCGTCGCGACCCAGTTGCTGCCGCGGATCCGGGACCTCGAGCGGGTGAGCGTGCATCGCGGCGGTCGGCATGCCGTGATGGCTTGCAAGCCCCTCACCAACCGGGGCCGACGGCCACAGGCGTCAGGCGATGCGGCCGCGTCTGCCACTGATGCAGGATGTGCGAGCACCAGCCTGTCGCACGCTGGCAGAAACGGCCTCCCCCCTGCACCTTCCACGAGCGACCGGGGGCACCCTCTGCTACGCGTTGGGCGCGGTCAGTGGCGGCCTCACCAGGCCTTCCATCTGTCTGAACATCCCGCGCCAGTACTTCAGCACCCGCAGCCCATCGCTCGAGACGTCGCCGAGCTCGGCAAAGCAGTAGCCGTCGAACTTCATGTCCTGCAGGTTGTTGAGCAGCCGCTGGAAGGGGTATTCCTCGACGTACAGGTCACGCATGTGCACCTGCCCGATGCGCGACTTGAGCAGCGCGAAGTTCTTGTCGAAGCCGCCGTCCATCAGGTCGGTCGGATTGCAGTTCCAGCAGATCCAGAAGCCCGGATGCCGATCCGCGTAGGTCAACATCTTGACGATGCGCGGGATGCGCTGGGTTTCGGCGCCGTGCACCTCCAGTTGGATGCGCACACCCGCTTCGGTCGCGGCCTGCGCGCACTCACGGATGGAGCGTCCGATCTGCTCGAGGGTCTTTTCTTCGGGCACGTCCTTGGGCATCCCGTTGGGTCGCACCTTCACGCTCGGGCAACCGAGGTCCTTGGCCAACTGCACCCACTGCTTGGTCTCTTCGATGTTCTTGCGCACGACGGCCGGGTCCGGGGAGTGGTACTCGCAGGTCGTGCCGAGTCCGGCGATCTTCACGGCCGACCCCTCGAACTGCTTGCGTACGTCGGCTCGCTGCGCTGGCGTCAGTGACAACTCCACGCCGTGCGCGTGCGTCGTCCGCAGCTCGACGCCGTCGAGGCTGGCGGCGGTGAAGTTCTTGATGATCGTCGGCACGTCCCAGTCCTTGGCGATGTTGTAGGTGACGGCCCCGGTCTTGAGCGAATGACGAGTCCCACCGGCAGCGGGCGCCTGCGCGCGGAGGTTGGACGGTACCAACGCAGCAGCCGGAGCCGCCAGGCCTGCAGCAAGGAAGGCGCGACGCGACGCAGCGCTGCCAGAACGGATGTCAGTCATGCCGCCGATCCTACCGGATCGTGCAGTACACTGCGACCACTTCCCGATGCGTCGCCGACTGCCGGTCCTCGTCACCATCACGATCGTTGCCGCGGCCTGGACCCAGGGGTGGACGCAGCCACGCGCGGCCCGGGTGGATTGGCGTGCGCATGGTGCTGATGCGGCGCACACGCAGCACTCGCCTGCCGACCTGATCACGCCGTCCAACGTCTCGCACCTGCAGGTGGCGTGGACGTACAAGACCGGTGATGGGCGCGCCGACAACCGCTCGCAGATCCAGTGCAACCCGATCGTCGTGGATGGAGTCTTCTACGCCTCCTCCGCCCAGCTGAAGGTCTTTGCTCTCGACGCCGCGACCGGCGCGCAGAAGTGGGTCTTCGACCCCTTTGCCGGAGCCGCGGGCGATGGCTCCTCCTCGCTCGGAGTCAACCGCGGCGTGACCTTTTGGTCCGATGGCGGCCAGGCACGCATCTTCATGGGCGCCGGGCCCTACCTGTATGCGCTCGACGCGAAGACCGGCACCCTGGTGCCCGGGTTCGGTGATCAGGGCCGCATCGACCTGCGGCAGGGTCTCGATGCCGACACGACCGGCCTGTCGGTGCTCTCCAATACGCCAGGCAGCATCTACAAAGACGTCATCATCGTCCCGACGCGCCTGTCCGAGGGCCCTGGTCGTGCCGCCCCGGGGCACGTCCGCGCGTTCGACGTACGCACCGGGGCCCGGCGCTGGATCTTTCACACCGTCCCGCATCCAGGGGAAGCCGGCCATGAGACCTGGCCAGCGGACGCGTGGCAGCGCATCGGCGCGGCCAACAACTGGGCCGGCATGGCGGTGGACGAGGCGCGGGGACTGGTCTTTGTGCCGACCGGATCGGCCGCCTTCGATTTCTGGGGTGGTAACCGCCACGGAGCCAACCTGTACGCCAATTCACTGCTGGCGCTCAAGGCCGACACGGGTGAGCGGGTGTGGCACTTCCAGTTTGTCCACCACGACCTGTGGGATCGCGACCTCCCCACGGCGCCGGTGCTCGGCACCGTCACCAAGGCCGGGCGCACGGTCGACGTCGTGATGCAGGCCACCAAGACGGGCGAACTCTACGTCTTCGAGCGCGACAGCGGCGTACCGCTCTGGCCGATCGACGAGGTGGCGGTGCCGCCGACCACCTTGAAGGGCGAACAATCGTGGCCGACACAGCCGCGGTCGACACTGCCGCCCATCTCCCGGCAGCACTTCTCGGTATCGACGCTGACCTCACGCACGCCAGAGGCACGCGCCTTCGTCGAGCGGCAGTTGGTCGGCGCCAAGCCGTTCCACACCTGGCAGCCGCCGAGCGAAGAGGGCGCGGTCATCTTCCCGGGCTTTGACGGCGGTGCGGAGTGGGGCGGGCAGGCGTTTGACCCGGCCACCGGCACGTTCTTCGTCAACAGCAACAACATGGCGTGGATTACCCACATGCTGCCGATCGACGCCGCCAGGGAGACCACCCAGGTCGCACGCGGCCGCCGGCACTATCAGGTGAACTGCGTCGCCTGTCACGGGCTCCAGCGCCAGGGCGATCCGTCGCGCACCATCCCGACACTTGTCGACATCGACACACGCCAGACCCGCGCGGCCGTCGCCGATGTCGTTGCTTTCGGACGCGGGCAGATGCCGCCGTTCTCCTCGCTGCCGCAGGGTGTGCGGCAGGACATCGTGGCGTACCTCTTCGGCGACGCCCCCAAGGACACCGCCACGGCTTCTGACGAGGTCGCGACCGACATTCCGTACATCTTCGGCGGCTACACGCGACTGCTCGACGACAAGGGCTTCCCCGGCATCACGCCGCCCTGGGGCACGCTCACCGCCGTCAACGTCGGTGCCGGCACCATCGCGTGGCAGGTCCCGCTCGGCGACCGTCCTGAGGCACGGGCCCCGAAGGCGCCGCCAACCGGGACCGAGAACTACGGCGGCCCGGCCATCACGGCGGGCGGCGTGCTGTTCATCGGCGCCACCAACGACGAGAAGTTCCGCGCCTTCGACATGAAGACCGGCAAGACGCTGTGGGAGACCACGCTGCCGGCGGGCGGGTACGCCACGCCAGCCACCTACGTGGTGGCGGGTCGGCAGTTTGTCGTCATTGCCGCCGGCGGCGGCAAGATGGGCACCAGGTCTGGCGACACGTACGTCGCCTACGCGCTGCCCACCCCTGCCTCGAACGCGCGCGAGCAGCGCCCCACCAGATGAGCCGTCCGGCCCGCCCGCCGCGCCTGCAATCGCTCGATGTGCTCCGCGGGGTGACCATCGCCGCGATGATGCTCGTCAACAAGCAAGGCAACGACGCCGGCTACGCCGTTCTGCAGCACGTGCCCTGGCATGGCGCCACGCCCACCGACTGGATCTTCCCCTTCTTCCTGTTCATGGTCGGGGTCGCGCTGCCCTTCTCGATTGCCAGGCGACGCCAGCAGGGCGCCAGCAACGCCGCCATCCTGCGGCATGCCTTCTGGCGAGCCGTGATGCTGTTCGCGCTTGGCGTCTTCGAGAAGAACTTCCCATTCACGACCACCGCGCTCGACACCTTCCGCATCCCTGGCGTGCTCCAGCGCATCGCGTGCTGCTACCTCGCAGGCACGGCGCTGCTGCTCTACGCGACGCGTAAGCAGCAGGGCGTCGTCGCTGCCGGCCTGCTGCTCGGGTACTGGGTGCTGCTCGCGTTCGTGCCGGTGCCCGGGCTGGGCGTCATCCCGATGACGCGCGAGTTCGCCTCGCAGAACTGGGCCGCGTGGGTCGACCAGATGACCATGGGACGACATCTCGGGTATGGCAACCGGACCTGGGACGCCAACGGGCTGTTGTCGTCGCTGCCCGCACTCGTCACCCTGCAGGCTGGCATGCTTGCCGCGTGGACACTGGAGGCCGGCCTCACGACGCGAGCGATGCGGCGACTGGTGCTGACCGGCGTGGCAGCCGTGGTCATGGGGTGGCTCTGGGGCGGTCTGCAGCCACTGATCGGACCAGGCATCATCGGCGAGCCGAGCGTGACCCACGCCCTGGTCTTCCCCATCAACAAGATGCTGTGGACGAGCAGCTACGTGCTGTTCACAGCCGGACTGGCCTTGCTGTCGCTGGCCGCGTGCCTCGGTCTCATCGACATGCGCCGGCCCGGCATTTCAGCGCCGCGCTGGACGATGCCGTTCGTGGTCCTTGGCAC
This sequence comes from Luteitalea sp., assembly GCA_046593715.1. Classification (GTDB taxonomy): domain Bacteria; phylum Acidobacteriota; class Vicinamibacteria; order Vicinamibacterales; family Vicinamibacteraceae; genus Luteitalea. The sequence goes on along the minus strand of JBKJQW010000135.1, from coordinate 35,837 downwards.
CAACGCCATCTTTGCGTACCTGGCGTCGGGTGTGGTCGCCAAGCTGCTCCACGTGTGGACCGTGGCCGAGGGCAGCGGCACTCGCATCCCCGCGTGGGACTGGGCGCAGATGCACCTGTTCTCGCCGATCATCGCGTCGGCACCGCTGGCCTCACTGGTGCACTCCAGCGTCTACGCACTACTCTGGATGGCCATCTGCGGATGGATGTACAAGCGCAGCATCTTCCTGAAGCTCTGATGTGGCCTTCGTAACGACCCTGCTCGCGATCATCGTCCTGGCCCTGGTTCTGGTGGTCATCGCCGCGCTGCGCTCCCCGGGACGCGCGGCACCCCCCGCGCCGGCGCCAGCGCCCGAGGACAGCGCCGACGGACCACGCGACGACTCGTCACCCGGCCCGCCGCCGCGCTGAGTGCGTCAGGCCGTGACGCGGTCGAACTTGAGCGGATACGTCCGGTTCGAGTTCCACTGCGCAACGTAGATCGCCCCGGCCGCGTCGACATAGACGTCGTGCGGGTGAATGAACGGCGAGTCGGCCGACTTGACGAGCGGCTGCAGCGCGCCGTTCTCGTACACAGGCGCCTGGCCGCCGACCACCGAGACCACCTTGTCCGCGCCGTCGAGGATCAGGATCATCGCGTTGAGGCTCGCGATGGCGATGTGGTTGTTCGCCAGTGGTGCGATGTTGCTGGGCTGCGACCCCGGCACGGCCACGGTGCGCAGCAACTCGCCGCTCGGCGAGAACCACTTCAACAGGGCGTTGCCACGATCGCACACCAGCAGTTCGTCCTTGCCACGCCGCCGGTCCAGCCAGACCGCGTGGGGCTGCTTGAGGTTCTCCGGCGCGGACCCGGCGCCGCCGAACGTCGCGACGTGCTTCCAGTCGGGATCGAAGTGGTGGATGAAGTGCGAGCCGTAGCCGTCGCTGATGAAAAAATCTCCACCAGACATCACCGCGACGTTGGTGGCGTGGTACTTGGTCGGGTCGGGATATCGGGCGGCCAGGGCGTCGGGGTTCAAGCGCTTTTCTTCACGTCCGTCCGGCGTCAACAGCGAGATCACCGACAGCTGATGGTCGGTGATCCACAGTCGCTCGCCGCCGCGCTGGTCGAACTCCAGGGCGTGAGCCGCTGGAAAGCGGTTCTCGCGTTTGGCCACGAAGGCGCCGGCCTTGGTGTAGGTGATGATGTTGTTCTGGGCGTCGTTGGTCACCAGGACGATCTGCCCATCCCGGTTCTCGGTGATGGCGTGACAATCCTTGACCGGGACCTGGGCCGGGTCCAGCTGCCCCCAGTCGGCCACCTGGCGGTACCGAAACGCCCCCTGGCCGAGCGCCTCGCCCGGTTGCCGTGCGGCGGCGGTCTGCTCACGCATGAGTGCGGCAGCTCCAACAGTCACGGCACTGGCCGTGCGCTTGATCATCATTCGGCGATTCATGGCACTTCTCCTCGTTGGACATGATGGCAGGACGCGACGCTACCGGGGGGCCGACACGGCGCCGATCGCCTGATCGAGGATGTCGACGGCGATCTCCGCTTGCGCGCGGGTCAGCACGAGAGGCGGCGACAGACGGATCGTGTTGCGGCCCGCACCGAGAATCAGCAGGCCGCGCGCAAACGCCTCGTCCACCACCCGGTCCCGTTCCGCGGTGGCGCGTTCCTTTGTCGTGCGGTCGCGCACCAGCTCGATGCCGATCATCAACCCCTTGCCTCGCACGTCACCGATCATCGCGTGCTTCTGCTGCAGGTGACGCAAGCCGTCGAGCAGGTGCCCGCCGACATCTGCGGCGTTGGCCACCAACTGCGCCTGCAGCAGCTCGATGGTGGCGAGCGCGGCCGCGCACGAGACGGGATTGCCGCCAAAGGTGCTGGCGTGGGCCCCGGGCGTCCAGTCCATGACGCCGGCCCGTGCCGTCACCACACCGAGCGGCATTCCCGACGCGATGCCCTTGGCCATCGTGATCAGGTCGGGCTGCACGCCCGCGTGTTCGATGGCGAACATCCGGCCGGTACGTCCCATGCCCGATTGCACTTCGTCGGCCAGCAGGAGGATGCCGTAGCGATCGGCCAGCGCACGCAGGCCTTGCAGGAACTCCGGTGGCGGCACCAGGTATCCGCCCTCGCCCTGGATCGGCTCGACCACGATCGCGGCGACCTCGTCGGGCGACACCAGGTGCACCAACGTCCGGTCCTCCAGATAGGCCAGCGCCGACTGCACGGCGCCGGGGCCGTCGCGGTAGACGTCCGGATACGGCACATGGAAGACGCCCGGCGCGGTGACCGGCCCGAAGCCCTTGCGCTGCACGGCGCGGCTGGCCGTGAGCGAGAGCGCGCCGAGCGTGCGTCCGTGGAACGAGCCCATGAAGGCAATGAGGAACGGACGCTTCGAGTGGTAGCGCGCGAGCTTGATTGCCGCCTCGTTGGCTTCGGCGCCTGAGTTGCCGAAGAAGGACCGCGACGGCCCGGGCATGGGCACGATGGAGGACAGCACTTCGGCGAGTCGCACCTGCGGCTCGTAATAGAAGTCCGTGCCGGACATGTGCAGGTAGCGGCCCGCCTGGTCGACGATGGCGGCCACGACGGCCGGATGCGAATGCCCCGTCGAGTTCACCGCGATGCCGGCCGCGCAGTCGAGGAAGACGTTGCCGTCCACGTCCTCGACCATCGAGCCCTCGCCACGCGCGATCACGAACGGATACCCGCGGGTGTAGGAGGGCGACACGACCTGGCCGTCGCGGGCGATGATGGCCGCGGCGTTGGGACCCGGCAGTGACGTGATGAAGCGCGGCGCCTGCGGCAGCGTGTTCATTTACGTTTCCAGATCGTGCCCGTCGGGCCGTCCTCCAGCACCACACCGCGAGCGTCGAGGTCGGTGCGGATGCGATCGGCTTCGGCGAAGTTGCGCATCCGCCGTGCCTGCACGCGGGCCGCAATCAACGCGTCGAGTTCGGGCAGCGGGACCGGCGGGGCCGCCTCCTCCTGACGACGCAGCGCGATGACGCCGAGGACGTCGTCGCACTCGGCGAAGAAGGCCAGCGTGGCGTCGGCCTGGTCACGCGTCAGCGCACCCGCGTCGATGCTGGCGTTGGCCTCGCGCAACAGCTCGAAGACTGCGCCGAGCGCCCCGGGCACGTTCACGTCGGCCAGCAGCTTGGCGCGAAAGTCCGCACGCCCCTGGTCGAGTCTGGCCTCCCAGCCATCGCTGCCCGACCCGGCGGTCAGCCGCTCGAGGCGCCCGACACAGTCGAACAACCGCCTGACCGCTTCCTCGGCCTGCTGCAGCGTGGCCTCCGAGTACCGCAGCTGCTTGCGATAGTGCACCGAAATAAGCAGATAGCGCAGGGCCGACGCGCGGTAGCCCTGGTCCAGGATGTCGCGGATGGTGTAGACGTTGCCCAGCGACTTGGACATCTTCTCGCCATCGTCCATGAGCAGGTGTTCGACGTGATACCAGAATCGCGAGAACTGCTGCCCGGTGGCACCCTCGGCCTGGGCGATCTCGTTCTCGTGATGCGGGAAGATCAAGTCCACGCCACCGCAGTGGATGTCGAGGGGCGCCGGGCCAAGCAGGCGAAGGGCCATCGCCGAACATTCGATGTGCCAGCCGGGACGTCCTGGACCGACGCCGCAGTCCCATGCCGGCTCGTCGGCCTTGCTGGCCTTCCAGAGCACGAAGTCGCGGGCGTCTTCCTTCTCGTACTTGTCGCTGTCGACGCGGGCGCCGCTGATCATGCCCGTGTGATCGAGCCGGGCGAGCTGGCCGTATTGCGGCAGCGTCGCGATCTTGAAATAGATCGAGCCGTCGCTGCGGTAGGTGTGACCGCGCCGCTCGAGGTCGGTGATCATCCCGGCCATCGCCGTCAGATTCTCCGGATCGGTCGCGCGGGGCGTGTCTTCTGGCGGCTCCAGGCCGAGCGCCGCGGCATCTTCGCGAAACGCGTCGATGAAGCGCGAGGTGTACTCACGCAGCGGCACGCCCGCCTTCTGCGCCTCGGTGATGGTCTTGTCGTCCACGTCGGTGAAGTTGGTGACGTGGTGCACGCCGAATCCTGCCACGTGCCGCAAGGTGCGACGGAGCAGGTCCACCGCCAGGAACGTGCGGAAGTTGCCGATGTGGCCGCGCGCGTACACGGTCAGCCCGCACGCATACATGCGGACGATGCCGTCGCGTTGCGGCGCGAACGCTTCTTCCTGCCGGGTAAGGGTGTTGTAGAGGCGCATGCAGGCCGGATCCTGTGCCCTCAGGCGCAGCGACAGGAGACGCGACAGTGGACACCGGTGCCGGCGACGTCGCAGACCACATCGACATCCGGCGTCGACGCCGTGGCGAGTACGGGGAGTTCTGGCGTGGGACCGGAGGCCGACCACCGGAGGTCTCCGAGCAATCGATCGCCGTCACGGTCAAACCGCAGCGCCACGTCGCCGACAATCGTGTCGCGGTGCTCGGTGATCCATGTGACCACCTGCTGCACGGCGACCGCGAACGGCTGGGCCTCTGGCGGCCCTCCGGCCAGCGTGCCCACCCGGCCCACCAGCGCGCGCACCGCATCGGCAAGGAGGCCGTCGGGAGCATACGTCACCGCCAGGGGGAGGGCAGCGGCGGTGGCGGGTGGCTCTGGCACGACAGCGATTCTATAGCGAAAAGCGCTCGAAGACCGACCGCGTCGCAGCCACGTCGTCGCCGATTTGCCGAACCAGCGTGTCCACGCCCGAGAAGGCCTGCTCGCCACGCAGCCGCTGGACGAACGCCAGTCGGACACGCGCGCCGTAGAGGTCGGGATTGACGTCCAACAAGTGGGTCTCGACGCTCACCCGTCCTTCCGCTTCAAAAGTCGGACGCACCCCGATGTTGGTCACCGACCCATGGATCCGATCGTCGACGGTCAACGTCGTCGCATAGACCCCATGCGGCGGCAGCAGTTCGTTCTCCGACGCGATGTTGGCCGTCGGGAAGCCGATGGCCCGACCGCGCGCCGCTCCCGGCACCACCGTGCCGTCGATGAAGTAATGGTGGCCGAGCAGGGCACCGGCCTCATCCACGCGCCCCTCGCTGACCAGCCGCCTGACGCGCGTGCTGCTCACGACGAAGTCCTTGTAGCGGACCGGGTCGATCTTCTCGACGCGGAAGCCATACAACTGCCCGAGGTCGCGGAGCAGGGAAAAGTTGCCGGTGCGATCGCGGCCGAACAGGAAATTGCCACCCACCCAGACTTCGGCCGCGCCGAGCCACTCGACCAGGACCCGCCTGACAAACGTGTCGGGGTCCAGCCGCGACAGCTCGTGATCGAATCGGACCAGCGCCACGCCTTCCATCCCGGCACGGGCCAGCGCCTCGATGCGCTGAGGCGTGGTCATCAGCAGGGGCGGGGCTTTGTCAGGGCGGAGGACCCGCGGCGGATGCGGATCGAAGGTCATCACCAGCGGCGTGCCGTGACGCTCGCGCGCCTGGCGGCCGACGCGATCGAGGATCTTCTGATGTCCCCGGTGCAGCCCGTCGAAGTTGCCCAGCGCCACGACCGGGTAGGGCCATCGGCCCTGTGGCGACGGATCGTCTGGAAAGCGAACCACCTCCACACGGAGGCGTGTACCGTGTCGTACGTCCGTCATGATGACGCGCCGGGCAAGGTGACCGACAGGCCATCATACGCCAGCGCCATGCCCTCGGGCAGTCGGGCATTGGTCTCTGCGTGGCCGAGGTCGTGACACATGTGCGTGAACAGCGTGCGGCATGCGCCCGTCCGCCGTGCCGCCGCAATGGCCTCCGGCAGCGAGAAGTGGGTCGGGTGGGCGCGCTCCCGCAGCGCGCCGATGACCAGCAGGTCGAGCCCCTCGAGCAGCGACGACGACGGCTCGGGGATCCCGCTGCAGTCGGTGAGGTAGGCAAAGCTGCCGATGCGGTAGCCGTGAATGGTACGCCCCCCATGCAGGATCGGCACCGGCGTCCAGGCGATGCCGCCAATCTCGAAGGGCCCCTCGACCACTGCAGGCACCAGCCTCGGCACCCCGCCGCCGAGTTCGGCAGGCGCGCTGAACGCGTAGGCGAAGATGCGTTGCAGCTCGGCAATCGTGTGGCTGTCCCCGTGCACGCCCAACGTACCGCCGCCCCGAAGGGAAATGAACCTGCGCAGTTCGTCGAGCCCGAAGATGTGGTCGGCATGGCTGTGCGTGTAGACCACCGCGTCGACGCGCGTCAACCCGTGCGCCAGCGCCTGGCTTCGCAAGTCGGGGGTGGTGTCCACCAGCACCTGCGTGCCGTCGTCGTGCTCGACCACGATGGATGCGCGGAAGCGCTTGTCTTCTGGCGCCGAGGACTGGCACACGCGGCAGGCACACCCGATCATCGGGACGCCCTGCGAGGTGCCGGTACCAAGAAACGTGATCCGCACGCTCAGGGGGTGACGATGCGGCTGGGGCCCTTCCGGGTGGCCTCCACGTACTTCATGCGCAGTTCGTACAGCGCGCCCTCGAGCAGGCGCCGCTCGTCGTCGGTGAGATTGCCGCGCGTCTTCTCGTCGAGCATGGTCAGCACGTCGATGGCGTGGCCGGCCGACACCAGGTTGACCGATCGCAGCCCGGTCATCGGATCGGGTTGGTCACCGATGTACACCGACGCCGCAAGCACAAGGCCCGAAATGTAGCTCACAAATGTCAGGGAGGCGTCCGGCTGGCCCATTCCCGGATGCTAGCATACGGGCCGTGACGCCCACGCCGCATGCCGATGCCGGCGCCGCCTTCGCAGAACTCGTCGCAATCATGGCCCGCCTGCGGGCCCCCGACGGCTGCCCGTGGGACCGCGAACAGAGCCTGCGCAGCCTCGCGCGATTCGTGCTCGAAGAGGCCGCCGAAGTCGTGGACGCCATCGAACGCGAAGACCCCGACGGCCTGCGTGAAGAGGTCGGTGACCTGATCTTCGAAGGGGTGTTCCTCGCCCAGGTCAGCCAGGACGGCGGCGGCTTCGGCGTGACGGCCGCGCTCGAATCGGTATGCGCGAAGCTGATCAGGCGCCACCCGCATATCTTTGCCGACGCGGCATCCTTGACGCCCGAACAGGTGAAGGACCAGTGGGATGCGATCAAGGCGCAGGAGAAAGCTGGACGCCGCGCCTCCCCGCCCTCGCTGCTCGACGGCATCCCGCTTGCCGAGCCGGCCCTGGCGCGAGCGCGGTCGATCTGCAGCCGGGTGGCGCAGGTCGGCTTCGACTGGCCCACGGCGACGGCGGTGCTCGACAAGCTGGACGAGGAAACGCGCGAAGTGCACGCGGCCATCGAGGGTGGCGACCGCGACGCGATCGAGGACGAAATCGGCGACATGCTGTTTGTGATCGCCAACCTCGCCCGCAAACTCGACGTCGACGCCGAGGCCGCCCTTCGCCGTGCCAACCGCAAGTTCATCCGCCGGTTCACCTCGGTGGAAGCGCAGCTCGCGGCTGCGGGGCTGTCGCTGCAGCAGGCCACGCTGGACCAGATGGAAGCGGCGTGGCAGACCACCAAGCGCGCCGAGGCGGACCAGGCACAAGGCTGCCCTCCAGACCGCTGACGGTACGCACGAGCAGGATGCGACCATTGGTCGCCAGCTCAATCGCGCCATGCTCGTCGGTGCGCAGCAGCGCCACGCGATGCTCGAGCAGCCGGGTGGTGATCGCGGCGGCCGGGTGGCCGAAGCGATTGCCACGCCCCATCGAGCCGATGGCCAGGGCAGGCTGCAGCGCGCCGATCAGCGCCGCGCTGTTGGAGGACTGGCTGCCGTGATGCGCCAGGCGCATCACCGTGAGGGGCGCTGCCGAAACACGCGGCGCGAGTGTCTCTTCGACAGCGGCGCCCACGTCCCCCGGCAGCCAGAACCCGACGTCACCGAACCGCACCCACAAGACCACTGAGTCGTCGTTGCGCACCCGCGGCCGAGACCAGTCTGGCCGTTGAGGGTGCAAGACCGAGACGCTGACGGGGCCGTCGGGCAGACGCTCGCCCGCCGCCAGCCAGCGCTCGCGGGCGGCCGCACGGGCCGCCGCCTCCGCCACGCTCGCCTGCAGCGGGTCGGCGGCGACGGGGATCCCGTGCAGGACTTCGCGCGGACGGAAGCGGGTTACGACGGTCGGCACACCGGCGGCATGGTCAGGATGGGCATGCGTGACCACCACGCGGTCGAGTCGGCGCAGGCCCAGGGCCCAGAGCGCCGGCGCCGTGACACGCGCACCCACGTCGAAGGACTCGCCGAGGCTGCCCCCGCCATCGACGAGCCAGGTCCGGCCGGACGGGAATCGAATCAGCGTCGCGTCGCCCTGCCCGACGTCGAGGATGACGATCGACAGCCATGCCTCCGATGGCCAGCTGGCGCGCTGCCAGCGCGCGGCCGTCGGCCACGACCATGGGGAGGGCGCCACACGTGGCAGACCGCCGGTGACGATCCAGACCAGCCCGCACGCGGTCAGCGCCGCGGCCCACCGGCACGCGACTCGCCGACCACGGTGCCACGCGATCAGGCTCGCCACCAGTGCCGCGTAGTACGCGCCAAGGATGGCAATCGAGGGCGGTGGCACCTCGCGCACCAGCCACGGCGCGAGCGACACGATGTCGCCGCTGCGCAGGAGCACATGCACACCCAGCGTAGCGGCGGCGCCGCTCGCGGCCCCCAGGGTGCCCCAGATCGCCGCGGCCGGGATCAGCGCCAGGCCGGCCACCTGCACGACCCCCATCGCCGGTACGGCGACGACGTTGGCCAGCAGCCCGGCGGCGGTGGCCACATGGAACCAGCGCGCCGTGACCGGCAGCAGCACGATCTCCACCGCCACTGTCGCCACCATCAACGCACACAGCGCCACGCCCACGCGCTGCCCCCACATGCGCGGAGCGCTCGGGGCGGCTGAGAGGGTGACGAGCCGCGCCAGTGCTACCAGCGTGCCGGCGGCGCCGAACGACAGCACGCAGCCGGCGTCGTGCCATGCCAGCGGGTCGGCCAGCCATTGCAGCCCCGCCGCCACCAACAACGCCTGCGCTGCCGACGCACGGACGTCCCACCACCGCGCGGCCACCACGACCCCGGCCACAGCCACCGCCCGGCCCACCGAGGCACCGCCGTCGACCACGCAGGCAAAGCCGAGCAGGCCACTCGCCAGCCACAGCATCGCAGCGCGGACGCCCAACCCAGCCACGCGCGGCAGCCACATGAGCAGGGCCAGCCAGATGGCGACGTTGCCACCCGAGATCGCGACCACGTGATACACGCCGGCCCGCTGCAGGTCGCGCACCAGCGTGGCGTCGAGGCTGCTGCGGTCGCCAATCAGGATGGCTGCCGTCGTGGCGGCGGCCGCCGGGTCGTGGACGTGCGCCGCGATCACACGTCGGACATGCGACCGCGCGCGTGCCGCGGCCTCCTCCCACCACGACCCAGGATCGACCTCGACGAGGGCGGCGCTCTTGATGGTCGCAAACAATCGCAGTTGCCGACGCGCCAGCACCCGCTCGGCATCAGGCGTGTCGAAGTTGCGATACGGGAGCGGCCGCCGCACCGCGGACACCATCGCCCGCACCCGCCGCCCTCGCGTCCAGGCGACGCGCGCCTCCCCCGCCGCCTCACCAACCACCGTTGCCCGCATCCCCAGGCGCGTGGCTTGCCAATCGCCTCGCCAGCGCACGTGGCGCACCTCCAGGTCCAGCGCGACCCCGCCGGCCGAGGCCAGTGCCCACGCATCGCGCCGTAACTCGCCGTCGATCTCCAGAGGCACGGCGGCCCTGCTCGCCCGTTCGATCTCGACGACGCTCTGTCCTGCTGGCGCCCACGCGGCCGCGTCTGCACGCGCTGCCAGCGCGACCCCGATGGCCGTCGTCGCCGCCACCGCGAGCAGCGTCGCCGCCCGCGTGTGAGACGCCCACCCGAGGCGTGCGGCCAGGACCAGCGACGCACCACCGGCCACCAGGACCCACGCCGAGACGCCGCGGGTGACGACCAGCAGACCACTGCCACCTGCCAGGCAGCCAATGAGCAAGGCGAGGACACACGGCGCAAGCGGCGACACGCGATATGGCGAGAGCAAGCCCAATGCCGCGCGGCAATGGTCCGCCCCTCGCGTGTTTCACTGGGCACACCTCACGTGCCAACCGGCCGGCGCGGGGCCGGGCGCAGCGACCGCGATCTGGCGTTGGCCGCGGATGGCAGAAACCTCACCGCATCAGCGGCGTCTGTCGAGGAAGGTCGTGCTTACCCCCTGACACGCGAGAAGCGCTCCCGGGGGAGCGCTTCTGGTGCCGCATCGATGGCCGTGGCGTCCGACGTCGGGCGTCGGCATTTGGTGTGTGTCAGGCGTTACTGAGCACCGTGCCGTGGTACTCCTGCAACGACCTGACCTCGAGCCCGTGTTCGCGCAGCGCCCTGATGGCGCTGACGGTCGCGGCGCCGCCGGTGAGCGTGGTGATGCACGGCACCCCCTGCATCATCGCCACCCGCCGGACACTGCGGTCGTCGAAGAACGACTCGCGCCCGAGTGGGGTGTTGAGCACGAGGTGGATCTGCTTGTTGACGATCTGGTCGCCGACGTGCGGCCGCCCCTCGTTGATTTTGTAGACGACTTCGACCTCGAGGCCGTGCGCGCGCAGGTAGGCCGCGGTGCCGCGGGTCGCGACCAGCTTGAAGCCGAGCGCCGCGAGGTCGCGGGCGATGGGCACGACGTTGGGTTTGTCGTCGTTGTTGACGCTGATGAACGCGGCGCCCTCGAGCGGCAGCTTCTGGCCCGCCGCGATTTGCGCCTTCGCAAAGGCGGTGCCGAAGGTGGACGCGCCCCCCATCACTTCTCCCGTGCTCTTCATCTCCGGTCCGAGGATGGTGTCGACGCCGGGGAATCTGACAAACGGGAAGACGGGCGTCTTGACGAAGACGCCGGTGACGTCGAGGTCGGCCACCAGGCCGAGCTGAGCCAGTGACTTGCCCGTCATGATCCGCGCGGCCACCTTGGCCAGCGGCACGCCCGTGGCCTTGGACAGGTACGGCACCGTGCGGGACGCGCGGGGGTTCACCTCGATCACGTACACCGTGTCGTCCTTGATGGCAAACTGCGCGTTCATGAGCCCGATCACGTTGAGGGCGCGGGCGATCCGGCGGGTGTAGTCCTTGATCGTCTCGAGGTGCTTCTCGGCCACGAGGTAGGTGGGCACGACGCAGGAGCTGTCACCGGAATGGATGCCAGCCTCCTCGATGTGCTCCATCACGCCGCCGATGATCACCCCGCCCTGGCCGTCGGCGACCGCATCGACGTCGAGTTCGAAGGCGTCTTCCAGGAACCGATCGATGAGGATCGGCTTTTCCGGCGACACGTCCACGGCGTTGGCCATGTAGTTGTCGAGCGTGCCGGCATCGTAGACGATGGCCATCGCCCGGCCGCCGAGCACGTACGACGGGCGCACCACGACGGGATACCCGATCTTTGCCGCAACCTCGCGCGCCTGATCGCGGCTGGAGGCCATGCCATTGGCCGGCTGCGGGATGCCGAGGTCCCACAGCAGCGCGGAGAAGCGCTCGCGGTCTTCGGCCAGGTCGATCGAGTCGGGCGACGTGCCGATGATCGTCACCCCCGCCGCCTGCAGTGACAGCGCCAGCTTCAACGGTGTCTGGCCGCCGAACTGGACCACGCAGGAGACCTCACCTCCCGCTGAGCGCTCGCGTTCGATCACCGCCAGCACGTCCTCGAGGGTCAACGGTTCGAAGTACAACCGGTCGACGGTGTCGTAGTCGGTCGACACCGTTTCCGGGTTGCAGTTGATCATCACCGTCTCGAAGCCCTCCTCGCGGGCGGCGAAGGCGGCATGACAGCAGCAGTAGTCGAATTCGATGCCCTGGCCAATGCGATTGGGGCCGCTGCCGAGGATGACCACCTTCTTGCGCGGCGTCGGGTCAGCCTCGCATTCGCGTTCGAAGGTGCCATACAGATACGGGGTGAACGACTCGAACTCGGCGGCACAGGTGTCGATGCGCTTGTACGCGTTGCGCAGACCCAGTTCCTCCCGCTTCTCGCGGACGGCGCCCTCGTTGACCTCGCACAACCTGGCGATGTCGCGATCGCTGAAACCATTGCGCTTGAGCGTGCGGATCAGGTCTTCGGACATGTTGCGCAGGCCGATATCTCGGGCCATCTTGCCGAGCTCGACCAGTTCCTGGAACTGCTCGAGGAACCACGGATCGATGTGCGTCAGTTCGTGCACCTGCTCGACCGTCCAGCCGCGCTCGAGCGCGCGGAAGACCGACCACATGCGCCGGTCGTTGGGAATGACCAGCGAGCGCCGCAGTGCCTCGACCTTCTCCTCGTCGTCGTCCACCGCCTGACCGAAGAGCGAGGCCTGGTTGCTCGGCAGCTCCAGGGACCGGACAGCCTTGAGGAACGCTTCCTTGAACGTCCGACCAATGGCCATCGCCTCGCCGACCGACTTCATCTGGGTCGTCAGCGTGGCGTCGGCGGTCGGGAACTTCTCGAAGGCCCACCGCGGGAACTTCACCACCACGTAATCGATGGTCGGTTCGAAGGAGGCCGGCGTGACGCGCGTGATGTCGTTGGGAATCTCGTCGAGCGAGTAGCCGAGCGCCAGCTTGGCGGCGATCTTGGCGATCGGGAAGCCGGTGGCCTTGGACGCCAGCGCCGAACTGCGCGAGACGCGCGGATTCATCTCGATGACGATGTAGTCGCCGTTGGCCGGGTTGACGGCAAACTGGATGTTGCTGCCGCCGGTCTCCACGCCCACCCGGCGGATGATCCGGCGCGCCGCATCGCGCAGGCGGTGGTACTCGCGGTCCGACAGCGTGATCGCTGGCGCCACGGTGATGCTGTCGCCGGTGTGCACGCCCATCGCGTCGACGTTCTCGATCGAGCAGATGACCACGAAGTTGTCGGCGTGGTCGCGCATCACCTCGAGCTCGTACTCCTTCCAGCCGATCACCGATTGCTCGACGAGAATCTCGTGAACCGGGCTGAGGCTGATGCCGCGTTCGCAGATCTCGCGGTACTCCTCCAGGTTGTACGCGATGCCGCCGCCGACGCCGCCCATCGTGAACGACGGCCTGATGATCGCCGGAAAGCCGATCTGCTCGATGCACGCCAGCGCGTCCTCGAGTGTGTGGACGACCACCGAGGCCGGCACCGGAATGCCGATCTCTTTCATCGCCTCCTTGAACTTGAGCCGATCCTCGGCGACCTCGATGGCGTCGATCTGGGCGCCAATGAGCTTGACGCCGTACTTCTCGAGGATCCCTTCCTTGGCCAGGGCCACGGCGAGGTTGAGCGCGGTCTGGCCGCCGACGGTGGGGAGCAGCGAATCAGGACGTTCGCGCGCAATGACCTTTTCGACCATCTCGACGGTGAGTGGCTCGACGTACGTGCGGTCGGCCAGCTCCGGGTCGGTCATGATCGTGGCCGGATTGCTGTTGATCAGGATGACTTCAAGACCCTCACTCCTGAGGGCCTTGCAGGCCTGCGTACCGGAATAGTCGAACTCGCAGGCCTGGCCGATGACGATGGGACCAGAGCCGATGACGAGCACGCGGGAGATGTCAGTGCGACGAGGCATCTAGGCGCGCGCCTCCATGGCGTCGAGAAATTCGCGAAACAGGTAGTCGGCGTCGTGCGGCCCGGGGGCCGCCTCGGGGTGGTACTGGACGCAGAAGATCGGCCGGGTCTTATGCTTCAAGCCCTCGACCGTGTCGTCATACAGGTTGACGTGGGTGATTTCGACGTCGGCCGGAATGGTGGTCGGGTCCACCGCGAAGCCGTGGTTCTGCGAGGTGATCTCCACCGCCCCGGAGGCCAGATGCTTGACCGGGTGGTTGGTGCCGCGGTGGCCGAACTTCAATTTGAAGGTCTTGGCACCGAGCGCCTGCGCCAGGACCTGGTGTCCGAGACAGATGCCAAACACCGGCACGTCGGCGGCGGCCAGGGCCCTGGCGTTGTCCACCACGTACTCGAGCGCCGCGGGATCGCCGGGGCCGTTGCTGAAGAAGACGCCGTCGGGGGCGTCCTTCATCAGCTCCGCGGCCGGCGTCGTCGCCGGGTAGACGCGCACGTCGATGCCGTGCTCCGAGAATCGGCGGAGGATGTTGTACTTCATGCCCAGGTCGTAGGCCGCCACCTTGAGACGACGCCCGGCGCGCCGTTGCGGCTCGAGGATCAAATCGCGCCCGACGCCGGCGCCGGGTTCGTCGGCCGGCGCCCAGTCGAACGGCGCGGCACAGGTGACGTTCTTGACCAGGTCGGCGCCGGCCATCTGCCGCCCGGCGCGCGCCCGCTCCACCAGGTCGTCGCCGCGAACGCCGGCGCCGGTCGCGATCACACCGCGCATGACGCCCGTGGAACGCAGCACCCGCGTCAGCGCCCGGGTATCGACGTCGGAGATGGCGACGATCCCGTTGGCGACCAGGTATTCGCGCAGCGTGCTGTCGGCGCGCCAGTTGCTGGCCACGCGCGACTGCTCCCGCATCACAAACCCTGCCACCTGCGGCCCTCGTGACTCGCCATCCTGTGCCGAGACACCGTAGTTGCCGATGAGGGGCGCCGTCATCGTGACGATCTGCCCGGAGTAGGACGGATCGGTGAGGACTTCCTGGTACCCCGTGAGGCTCGTGTTGAACACGACCTCACCATTGGTTTCTCCGGCGGCGCCTGCGGCGACGCCTTCGAAGACCTGTCCGTTCTCGAGTGCGAGTAGCGCTTTCATTCCTGTTCCTGCTGCAAAGTGGCCTGCACACGCACACGCGTGCCGGCGATAACCGCGACGCGGCCTTCCCACGGTCGGAAACCCGGCGCCTCGACGCGCACGACGTGCGCGCCCTGCGTGAGCCCGGGAATGGCGGCAGGCGTGCTGCCGTAGGCCTGGCCGTCCACGAAGAGCCGGGCTTGCGCCGGCGTGGAGACCACGAAGATGCCGCCCGTCTCGACCGCGGCGGGTGCGCCGCCTGGCGTGGCGGCGGGTGCAACCGGCGGCGTTGGGGCACGGCTGGCCGGCGAGGCGGGCACCGGGCCGACCTCGGCCGGTGGCGCGGCGTCGGCGCCCTGCCGGACGAGATCGAGACTGAGTGATGCGACCGGCTGCGAGGCCACGAGCGTGACATCCCGCTCCACCGGCGTGAACCCCAGGCGGGTCACCGAGATGGCGTAGGCACCGAAGGGCAGATCCCGCAGCACCACCGGCGTCTGGCCGCGGGCGACGCCGTTGACGCGAACCTCTCCAGAGGGCGACGAGCGGATCAGCACACGGCCGAGGGCCACGGGCGCGTCGGCCAGCGTATCGGTGCGATCGTCACGTGGCGCGGCCGGGGGACCGGTGGCACGAGGCGCCGCAAGGACCGGATCCTGCGGCACTGACCTCGGCGCCTCGGCCCCCCGTGCCAACTCGCGCGGGTCCACGACCGGCGGCGCTGGCGTGGACGCGGCAGGCGGCGTGGTGACCTCCAACCCGCCTCGCGCGTCCTGGCCGCTGGTCGCCGTGTCCGGCCGCTGCAAACTGCTCCAGGTGCCATAGGCGAGCGCAACCAGGACCAGCAACACCACCGCCAGCAACCAGGGCCGACGGCTTGCCGACTCGTCACCGCCAGATTCCCACGTGCGGAACGGCTCCGGTGACGCCGGGTCGCGGTCATCGAGCTTCCAGTCGTCCGACGTCGCGGGCGGCGTGTCGTGGAACTGATCCTGCGGGCCAACCGCCGGGGGCGCGTAACCCATGACCAACGGGTCCACGTCCGGTTCGGCGACGGAGCCCTGCTCGGGGACGTCGGCGACCAGCCATTCCTGCTCCGCGTCGGGTCCGAAGGTATCGGCCGGCGCGCGGGATGACGGTGCATCGGTCCCCGCCACGAGGCTCTCGATCGTCCCGTCTTCCTGCGGGAAGAGCGACAGCGCCACGCCGTCCGGATCCTCGATGGCCTGCACCTTGATTTCCCGTGCCGCATCGGAGGCCGTCGCCGGACTCGCCAGGATCACTCCCTCCCGCGCGAATCGGGACAGCGCACCGGACTCGCCTTCGCGATCCGGTCCCGCCAGGGCCGCGCACCACGCCATCAGTGATGGGTAGCGCTGCTCCGGGTCGGGATGCAGCGCCCGGACGAACACCTCGTGCAGGCGAGCGTCTTCGGTCGGGGTCTCGGCAAGCGTCCAGCGGTCGAACGCCGGAATGGTGCCGGCGATGAGCCGCCGGCCCGACAGCGCATCGAGGGCGAGCATCGCCAGCGAGTATTGGTCCGCCCGGGCATCCCAGGGCCGACCTGATGCGCGCTCGGGAGCGGTGAATGGCACCCGCACGGGCGCCTGCAGTTGCAGGTGTTCGAGTATCGGGGCGATGCCCACACCGGTCAGGATGCCACCGTCGTCGGTGACCAGCACATCTCGCGGGTGAATCGCGCCATGGTGGATGCCAGCCTCGTGCGCCGCGTGCAGGCCACCCGAGATCGCGCGCAGCCATTGCAGGGTGGCGTCAAGGGTCTGGCGACCGCCGCGAAGCCGGCCTTCGACACTGGGCGCGTTGGCCACCGGCGACGCCAGATAGACGCCCTCGTCGCTCACGCCGACCTCGGTGACCGGCAGCAATGCCGGATGCGAGGGCAGCGTCTGGCGGACCTGTTCGAGCAGTCCACTCAGCGCACCGGCGTCGTCGGCCACCTCAGTGATGAGCTTGAGGGCCTGCAGGCGACCGCGGTCGTCCTCGACGAGCAGCCGCGGACCCAGCGTTCCCGACGCCAGGACGCGTCGGACGCGGAACGGTCCGACTACCTCGGGCGGCTGGAAGAGAGACGAGGGGTCGCGGGTCAGGGCAGGGACTCTCCTGCGCGGAGGCTCGCGCGGGCAGACGAGTCTGCATTATAGCAAGTCGCCCCGCCTGTCCGGGTGTCTTGCTTGACACCTGTGGGGGCCTTTGCGACAGTGGACCCCCTGTGCGCTCAGACTCGACCATGCAGGCGGCTCAGCCACAGGGCATCGACTTGCGCGAGTGGTCGGGTTCGCGCCTGAGCCTCGACTATACGTTCCAGCACGACACCCTTGCCCGTTTCTATGCGGGTGACCCCGCCAGGCCCGACGCCTGGCGGGACGTCATTGCGCGGGTGCAGGCGCAGCCGCGGCAGCGCGACCGGATGGTGTCCATCCTGCAGGCGCAACTGGCGGCCCGTCGGGCACCGGAACAGGCGCTGGCGGCCGCCACCAAGCTGGCCGACCCGCGCACTGTGGCGATCGTGACGGGTCAGCAGGCCGGGTTGTTCGGCGGTCCGCTCTACACGCTGATGAAGGGGCTGACCGCGGCTCGTCTGGCCGCCGACATCGAGGCCCAGTTCAGCGTGCCCTGTGTGACGGTCTTCTGGAACCACGCCGAGGACCACGACTGGGAGGAAGTGGCGTCGGCCTGGATCCTCGATGCCGACCTGCAGGGCCATCGGCTCACGGTGGCCGGCATCGAAGGCGACGGCCACGTCCCGGTCGGACAGGTCCACCTCACCGACGACATCTCGCGGGTGCTCGGCGAACTGGAAGTGCTGCTGCCGCAGACCGAGTTCACGGCAGAGACCGTGGCGGCGCTGCGGCGCTGCTATCAGCCAGGCGTCGGCATGGCCGATGCGTTCGGGCAGCTCCTGGATTTTCTGCTCGGGCCGCTGGGCGTGATCGTCTTCGACGGCAGCGACCCGGCCGCCAAGCCGCTGGCCGGGACCGTCTTCCAGCGCGAACTCGCCAATCCGGGGCACAGCCGCCACCTCGCCACCGAAGCCGGTCAGTCGCTGCTGGCGCACGGCTACCACGCCCAGGTGCTGGCCCAGCCCGATGGCACCGCGCTGTTCTCGATGAATGGCGGGCGCGTCCCGATCAAGTATCGGGACGAGCAATTCTTCCTGGGCGACACACCCGTCGCCGCGGCCGCGTTGCAGGCCGATGCCGCTGCGCACCCGGAGCGCTTCAGCCCGAACGTCCTGCTGCGCGCCGTCGTCCAGGACACGCTGCTGCCAACGGTGGCCTACGTCGCTGGCCCGTCCGAACTCGCCTATCTGGGGCAACTCAAGGACGTGTACGCCTTCCACGAGACGGCGATGCCGCTGATCGTGCCGCGCGCCACCGGGACGATTCTCGACTCGGCGTCGCTTCGCTTCCTGGCCCGGACCTCGCTTCCGCTGCGCGAGCTGCAGGCCCAGGACGAGCACGTGCTCAACGGGTGGCTCGAGTCACAACTGCCGCCGACCCTGGAACAGGCCCTGCACGGCCTCGAGCATGCCCTCGACGACCGCATGGCTGCCCTGCTGGCCGCCGTGCCAGCGCTCGACCCCACGCTGGAGGGGGCCGTGAAGTCCTCGCAGGGACGCATCGCGCACGAGTTGCAGGGTCTGCACGCAAAGGTGATTACGGCGGCCAAGCGGCGTCACGATACGCTGCGCCGGCAGTTCGCGCACGCGCAGCACCTGGCGTTCCCGGGAGGTCATCAGCAGGAACGCGTGTTGTGCCTCGCCTGGTACATGAATCGGTTCGGGCCGGCCCTCGTGCCACGACTGTACGAGTGCCTCCCCGTCGAGGGCGGCAAGCATTGGTTGCTCCAGATCTGATGGGAGCGCGACCCGACCGCCGGGCCATCGCCTTCCCTGCGCAGTCCCCCCGCCCGCCTTTCCGGTCCCGACCCCGGTGACCGCCGCCCGACGCGTGCGCCGACGCCGCTGGCCCAGAATCGTGGCGGCCTTGCTGCTCGGTCCGGGGCTGGTCCTCGGCCTCGGGCTCTTCCTCCTGTATCGCAGCGTGGCCGTGGAAGTGGACGCGCGGCTGGCCGGTCTGCACGATCGGGTCGCGCCGAAGGTCTACGGGCGGCCCTTCGTGCTGCGCAGTGGGCAGGCGCTGACGGCCCACGAACTGGACGAGCGTCTGGACGACCTCGGGTACACGCGCAAGGCCCGCGCGGTGGCTCCTGGCGAGTTCGACATCCGCGCTGCAGAAGTGCGCCTGGTGCCGCGTGGCGGTACGGCCGAAGGGCAGGTGGTCCGGGTGGCGCTGACGGTCGACGCGGCGGGACGCGGCGGCCAGGTGACCTCGCTCGATCTGCAGCGCGGCGGCGCGGTGACCCAGGTGGAGCTGGAAGCGCCACTGCTGACGGCGGTCGCCCCGGGTGGTCGCGGCCGGCAGCGCCAGTTGCCGCTCGCGCAGCTGCCACGTTCGGTCATCCAGGCGGTGCTGGCCATCGAAGACCGTCGCTTCTACTCGCATCCGGGCGTGGACGTGATTCGAACGGTGGGCGCGCTGGTCACCAACATCCGCGGCGAGAAGAAATACCTCGTCGGCGGCAGCACGCTCACCCAGCAACTGGTCAAGAACTCGTTTCTCACCCCGGAAAAGAGCTATACCCGCAAGGTCCGCGAGCAGGTGATGTCGATTGTCGTCGAGCGGCGGCTGCAGAAGGACCAGATCCTCGAGCTGTATCTCAACGACGTGTATCTCGGACAACGCGGTTCGTTTGCGGTACACGGCGTGGCTGAGGGCGCGCACCTGTTCTTCGGCAAGGACGTGAGCAACGTCTCGCTTGCCGAAGCGGCCACGTTGGCCGGCATCATCCAGTCGCCGGCGGCCTACTCGCCCACCCGGCATCCGGCCCGAGCCCGTGAGCGTCGCGACGTGGTGCTGCGAGCGATGGTCGAGGCCGGGTACGTGACGGCGGCGCCCGCCGACGCGGCGCTGCGCGAGGAACTGCAGACCGCGCAGGGCAGCGTCGACGCCGAGGCGCCGTACTTTGTGGACTACGTGACCCAGCTGGTCGGCGAGCAGGTCGCGATGGTGGCCTCGGCGACCCGTGTCGCCGTCCACACGACACTCGACCTCCACCTGCAGCGGGTGGCCCAGGACGTGGTGTCCAGCGGCCTCACCGAGATCGAGGCACGGTTTGCCAAGCGGGGGCAGCGCCGAGGGCCGCTGCAGGCCGCGCTGGTCTCGATCGACCCGCGCAACGGCGACATCCTGGCGATGGTCGGGGGGCGGTCCTACCAACGGTCGCAGTACAACCGTGCGACGACGGCCCGCCGGCAGCCCGGGTCGACCTTCAAGCCGTTCGTGTTCCTGGCCGCGTTCGAGCTCGCGCAGCGAGAGGGCCGCAGCGATCTCACGCCGGCGACGGTCCTGTCAGACGAGCCCGCCACGTTCTTCGTCAACGGGCAGGAGTGGTCTCCGCGCAACTATGACGGCACCAATGAAGGGATGATCACCGCGCGACGCGCCCTCGCCCGTTCGCGCAACCTGGCGACCATCCAGATGGCCGAGCTCGCCGGCCACCAGAACATCGCGACCCTGTGGCGCAGCATCAAACCGGGATTCACGGCACGCGCCTACCCGTCGATCGCCCTCGGCGTGTTCGAGGCGACCCCGCTCGACATGGCCGAGGCCTACACCATTTTCCCCAATCAGGGAGAGGTGCAGCCGCTGCGCGCCGTCTCGCGCATCGAGATCGACGATGGGGTGGCGCCGCTGCCGGAGATGGGGCGGGTCCGGCGGGTGGCTCAGGCCGCGCCAACCTTCCTGGTGACCAGCATGATGCGCAGTGTCGTGAACGAAGGGACGGGTGCTGCGGCGCGCGGCGCCGGCTTCACGCTCGACGCCGCGGGCAAGAGCGGCACCACCAACGACCTGCGCGATGCCTGGTTCATCGGCTTCACGCCGGAGCTGCTGACCGTGGTGTGGGTGGGGCTGGACGACAACACCCCGGTCGGGTTGAGCGGCTCGCAGGCGGCCCTGCCGATCTGGACGGCGTTCATGAAACGAGCCCTGGCCGGACACGCCAACAAGGCGTTCGCGGTCCCTGCGGGCGTGTCCTTCGCCGAGATCGACAAGGAGACGGGGCACCGAGCCGGGCCGTTCTGCGAGAAGGTCCTCAACGAGGCGTTCCTCGCCGGTACGGAGCCTCAGACGATTTGCTTCACGCACCTCGGCGTGCCTGCCGGCAGTTTGACCCACCTGCCGCAACTGCTCCAGGTGCCCGCCGGGCCCCTGATAGTTCCGCCCGTGCCCTAGGCCCGCGCGTCTGTATACTTATGTGTCGTCTTCTCTTATTTGAGGTTGCCCCTTGAAGTACGCCGTCCCCGTCGTTCTCGCCCTCACGCTGGGCATCGCCTGCAACCGCACCGACACCAAGGCTGCCGCCACCCAGGCTGCGGCGGCGGGTGCCGCCCCTGCCACCGCCGATGCGGCCGCGCCCGGTGCACCAGGCAGCCCACAGGAGGCCGGTGCCGAGGGGCCGCCAGCGGCGCCGGTCAAGCCCGTGCCCGACGTGCTGCCGTCCGTGCTCGCGCGCGTCAACGGCACGCCCATTCCGTCGTCGGAGCTGGAGAAGGCCGTGCGGAATCTCGAAGCCAATGTCGGCAACTCCATTCCCGCCGAACGCCGGAGTGAAATCTACCGCGGCATTCTCGACCAGCTCGTCGAGATTCGCCTGCTCGAGCAGGAAGCCGCGGCACGCAACCTCAAGCCGACCGATGCCGAGCTGACGGCCAGCATCGACCAGCTCAAGAAGCAGGCGCCCAGCCCCGACCAGTTTGCCAAGGCCCTCGCGGCCCGCAAGATGACCGAAGCGGACCTGCGGGCGGAGGCGCGGCTGCGGCTCGCGGTGGACAAGCTGCTAACCTCGGAAGTCGAGCCGAAGGCGGCCGTGACCGACGCCGACATCGCCGACTTCTACAAGAAGAATCCCCAGTTCTTCATGCAGCCCGAGGCCATGCGCGCCAGCCACATCCTCTTGAAGGCCGACACGCCGGAGGCCAAGGCGGCGACCAAGACCAAGGCCGAGGATCTGCTGCGGCAGGTCAAGGGCGGCGCCGATTTCGCCGCGCTCGCCAAACAGCACTCAAACGACGGCAGTGCGCAGAATGGCGGCGACCTCGGCTTCTTCCCTCGCGGCCAGATGGTCAAGGCGTTCGAGGATGCCGCGTTTGCGCTGAAGGCCGGTGAGGTCAGTCCCCTGGTCGAGACCGAGTTCGGCTACCACATCATCAAGGCCTCGGAACACCGCGACGCGCGGACGCTGCCGCTGGCCGAAGTCAGCGACCGCATCGCGCAAGCGGTCCGGCAGCAGAAGCAGCAGCAACTGGTGCAGGAATACGTGAAGGCGCTCAAGACCAAGGGCAAGGTCGAGATCCTGATGTGACGCTGAGCCTGTTCGGCCAGATCGACCAGGCGCTGGCGCGCGGCGAGGCGGTGGCGCTGGTGACCGTCGTCGGCGCGCACGGGTCCACGCCGCAGCGGGTGGGGGCCCGGATGCTCGTCTACGAGGACGGCCGGACGATCGGCACCATCGGGGGCGGGTGCTACGAACAGGACGCGTTCGGGAAGGCGCGCCTCGCGCTGCAGACCGGGCGCCCGACCCTTGCCCACTACGACCTCAACGACGACTTCGCCCAAGAGCAGGGCCTTATCTGCGGGGGGCAGATGGACGTATTCATCGACCCCATCGCCCCGACGCCCCGCGTCTGCATCATTGGCGCCGGCCACGTCGGCTTCCACACGGCCCACCTCGCCGCGTCGGTCGGTTTCCGGGTGGTCGTGGTCGACGACCGCGCGTCGTTTGCCGACGCCGCGCGCTTCCCGACCGCCGAGCGCGTAGACGTCGCAGACATCCCCGACTGGCTGCGGTCGGCCGAGATCGGCCCGCGCGACTATCTGGTGATCGTCACCCGCGGTCATCGCGAGGACCTCGACGCGCTGCGGGCAGCCCTGGCCCGCGACACCGCCTACGTCGGCCTGATCGGCAGCAAGGCCAAGATCGCCCGCCTGTGCGCGCGCCTCGGTATCGAAGGTCTCGACGCGTCACAGCTGTCGCGCCTGCACGCCCCCATCGGCCTGGACCTCGGCGCCATCTCCCCCGAAGAAATCGCCGTCAGCATCGTCGCAGAGCTGATCGCGCATCGCCGCGGCCGCCTGCGTCCACGCACGACCGCCGACGACAGCGCGGCGCGGGCCGCACAGCCGATGCAGTGGCTGCCGCCAGCCGTCCGTTGATCGCGTATCGCTCTCCTGCATTCTGAATCCCCAATTCTGAATTCTGTGGGACCCTCCCCCATGCCGTTTGGCCGCGCCTTCCTTCCCGAGTTTCCACTCGACCCGTCGGTCACCTACCTCAATCACGGCACGGTGGGTGTGACTCCGCGACGCGTGAGTGCCGCCCAGCAGTCGATCCGCGACGAGATCGAGCGACAGCCGAGCCGCTTCCTGCTGCGCGAACTGACCGCAGCACCCACCTCGGTCGGCCTGCCACGAACCGACACGCCGAGACTCCGCGTGGCTGCCGGTGTCGTCGCCAGCTTCCTTGGCGCGCGCGGTGAGGACCTGGTCTTCACCGACAACGCGACGACCGGCGCCAACGCCGTTCTGCGATCGTTCCCCTTGGCCCCGGGCGACGATGTCCTGGTGACCGACCTCGGCTACGGAGGCATCACCAACGCGGCACGGTTTGCGGCACGTGAGAAGGGCGCCACCGTGCGCACCGCGACGATGCCATGGCCGTTTCGAGGCGAAGCTCTGGCCGATGCCATCGTCGAGGCCGTCGGCCCACGAACGCGGGTGGCGATCGTCGATCACATCACGGCCGAGAGCGCACTCGTCCTGCCGGTGGCTGCCATTGCCGCACGGCTGCGGGCCAAGGGCGTCGCGGTGATGGTCGACGGGGCGCATGCGCCCGGGTCCATCCCGGTGGACATCGACGCCGTCGGGGCCGACTGGTACGTCGGCAACCTCCACAAGTGGATGTGGGTACCGCGCAGCAGCGGCATCCTGTGGGCGCGGCCGGAGCGCCAGACCGCGCTGCAGCCGCTGGTCGCGTCATGGGGGCTGGACGAGAGCTTCACCACCGCCTTCGATTTGCCTGGCACACGCGACCCGTCGGCGCACCTGTCGGCGCCGGCGGCAATCGCTCTGTTCCACCACTGGGGCGTCGAGGCGATTGGCCGATACAACCATGACCTGGCCTGGCAGGCGGCGCAGCACGTCTCGCAACGGTGGAAGACCGCGTTGGAGACGCCGGAGGACCTCATCGGCACCATGGTCACTGTCACGCTGCCCGCCTCGCTGGGCTCGACGCGCGAGGACGCCGCCCGCCTGCGTGATGCGCTGCTGTTCGAGGATGGCATCGAGATACCCGTGCACGCGTACCGCGACGCCCTGCGGGCGCGCATCTCCGCGCAGATCTACAACGACATGGATGACATGGAGCGTCTCGCCGCGGTCATCGCCAGGCGGGCGGGCTGACGCTCGTGTCCGGAGTCGTCCTCCACGGCGGCACCGTCCTGACGATGAACGATGCCCTCGACGTCCTCGAGGGGCCGGTCGTCATCGGCGACGGCCGCATCACCCAGGTCGGCGGCGACGCGCCCGCAGGCATGCCCTCGATCGACGTCAGCGGCTGCCTGCTCCTGCCGGGGTTCGTGCAGACGCACGTGCACCTCTGTCAGACGTTGTTTCGGGGCGCCGCCGATGACCTCCCGCTGTTGGCGTGGCTGCGCCAGCGGGTCTGGCCGCTGGAAGCGGCCCACGATGCCGATTCGCTGCGCGTCAGCACGCGCCTGGCCGTGTACGAACTGCTGCGCACCGGCACCACAGCGGTGCTGACGATGGAAACCGTGCATGACACCGACGTGGTGATCGAGACGCTGGCCGAGAGCGGTCTGCGCGCCACGGTCGGCAAGTGCCTGATGGACCTGGACGATGAGGCGCCGGCGCGGTTGAAGCAGCCGGTCGGGCCGGCCATCGACGAGTCGCTGGCCTTGCACAAGGCCTTCGACGGCGCGGCCAACGGACGCATCCGGGTGGCGCTGGCGCCGCGATTCGCGGTGTCCTGCTCGCGCGCGCTGCTGGAGGCCACGGCCGACGTCTCGGCCGCGTATGCATTGCTGGTGCACACGCACGCCTGCGAGCAGCGCGAGGAAATCGAGGTCGTGCGACGGCTGGCCGGCATGGGCAACCTCGCGTACCTGGCCGATACCGGGCTCGCCACCCCGCGCCTGTGCGCGGCGCATTGCGTGTGGGTCGACGCCGACGATCAGGCCCTGCTCGCCGAGCGCGATGTGAAGGTGATGCACTGCCCGGGCAGCAACCTGAAGCTCGGGTCCGGACTGGCGCCGGTGGTCGAGATGCGCCGACGCGGCGTCACCGTGTCGCTCGGAGCGGACGGGGCCGCCTGCAACAACCGCCTCGACATGTTCGAGGAGATGCGCCTGGCAGCCACGCTGCAGGCCGTGCGTCTCGGCCCCGGCGCGCTGCCAGCCCGCGACGTCGTGTGGATGGCCACCCGCGCTGGCGCCCGCACGATGGGGCTCGAGTACGAGGTCGGGCAGGTGTCCCCGGGTTGGCGTGCCGACCTCATCGCCGTCGATGTCTCAGGCCCGCTGGTCGCGCCATCGGCCGACCCCTACTCGACGCTGGTCTACGCCTGCCGCGGCACGGACGTGCGCCTGACGATGGTCGATGGCGAAGTGCTCGTGCGCGACGGCCGTCACAGGCAGGTGGATCCCGCTGGGCTGGCCGCCGACGCGCACGTCGCGGCGGCG
Source organism: Luteitalea sp. (assembly GCA_046593715.1). Lineage (GTDB taxonomy): Bacteria > Acidobacteriota > Vicinamibacteria > Vicinamibacterales > Vicinamibacteraceae > Luteitalea. The sequence goes on along the minus strand of JBKJQW010000135.1, from coordinate 10,334 downwards.
CGGCTGCGGTCCCGGGCCGGCCTGGAGAGGTGACGGCTCGAGATCCCCTATAATCGAGCTGTTGGCACTCTCTGCTGACGACTGCTAATGTCGAACGCACACGCCCCTCGAACAAGCGCGATGCCGGCCGATGTGCCGGAGCGATTCCAGCGCCTGCTGGCAACGCTGGTGCGCGCCTACATCGAGCGCGGTGAACCGGTCTCCTCGCTCTGGCTGGCCCGCGAGAGCGGTCTCGATGTGTCGTCGGCGACGGTTCGCAACGTCCTCGCCAAGCTGGAAGAACTCGGGCTGGTCCGTCAGCCGCATACCTCGGCGGGCCGGGTGCCCACCGATCAGGGGTACCGCTTCTACGTCAACCTGCTGCTCCACAGCCGGCGCCCGTCGCGAGCGGTCAGCGAGTTGGAAGGGCGTCTGCGGCGCGCCGGCGGGATGGGCGAACTGCTCGAGAACGTGTCGCAGGAGTTGTCGCGCGCCTCCCATCACATGGGATTTGCGATTGCGCCGGGTGGCCAGGACACCACCCTCAAGCACATGGATCTGGTGGCGCTGGACGCACGCCGCGTCCTGGTCGTGGTCGTCTGCGGCTCTGGTCACGTCACCCACAAGGTGGTCGAGGTGCTGGACGTCGTGCAGCCCTCCGAGCTGACCCAGGCGGCCAACTACCTCAATGCCGAGTTCGCCGGCCTGCCGATTGCCGAGGTGCGCGAGCGCATCCTCGAGCGACTGCAGGAGGAGCGCGCCCTCTATGACCGGCTGCTGGCGCGGGCGCTGCGCCTCGCCTCGGAGACGCTCGGCGAGGTCTCGACCGGGACGCAGTTCTTCGTGCACGGCACCCCGTCGCTGCTCGAGAGCGCGGCCACCGATGATGTGAAGGTGCCGCTGGCCACACTGCGCGCCTTGCTCGTGATGATGGAGGAGAAGCACCGGCTGGTGCAGATCCTCAGTGAATACCTCGAAGGGCCCGGGCTCACCGTCGTCATCGGCACCGAGCACACCGAACCCGGGCTGCAAAACTTGAGTCTGGTCGCGTCGACCTACTCCGACAGCGGGGGCCAGGGCCTGATCGGCGTGATCGGTCCCACCCGCATGCGGTATTCCCGATCGATTGCCGCCGTGGACAGCGCCTCGCGCGCCGTCACGCGGGTGTTGATCGGCGACCAACCAGATGGAGACCCCTCATGAACGACACCCACGTGGATCAGGCGGCGGAGGCCGCCAGCGCTGACGCCCCTTCGGCGGCGGCTGAACAGGATGCGCTCCAGCACGAGCGTGACCAGGCCCAGGACCGCTTGTTGCGTCTTCAGGCCGAGTTCGACAACTACCGCAAGCGCATCGAACGCGAGCGCCGCGAGTTGGGCGATCACCTCGCGTCCGAGCTGCTGGCCGAATTCCTGCCCGTGCTCGACGACGTCGAGCGCGCGCTCACGGCGGCCACGGTCTCGACCGAGCCGGCGCTGGTGAGTCATGTGCAGGGACTCGAGTTGATTCAGCGGCAGTTCCTCGAGCTGCTGAAACGTCGGCACGTCCTGCCGATCGAGGCCGTTGGCGCCGATTTCGACCCAAATCTGCACCAGGCGGTCGGGCAGGAGCTGAGTCACGAGCACCGCGAAGGCGAGGTCATCGAAGACCTTCGACGAGGCTACCGGGCGGGTGAACGCCTGCTGCGACCGTCGATGGTGAAGGTGGCCACGCGTGGCTAAGCGTGACTACTACGAGGTGCTCGCTGTCGCCAGGACGGTGACCGACAAGGATCTGAAGAGCGCCTACCGCAAGCTCGCCTTGCAGCACCACCCGGACCGCAACCCGGGCGATCACGCCGCCGAGGAGAAGTTCAAGGAGGCAGCCGAAGCCTTCGCCGTCCTTGGCGACAAGGACAAGCGCGCCGCCTACGATCGATATGGCCACGCCGCGGTCGGTGGCGCCGGCGGGCCTCAGTTCGACCCCAGCACCTTCGCTGATTTCTCCGACCTGTTTGGCGGCCTCGGCGACCTGTTCGGCGGTGGAGGTGGGCGGCGGCGAGGCGGGCCGAGCCGCGGCGCCGACCTCCGCTACGACCTCGAGATCGCCTTCGAACAGGCGGCCAAGGGTCACGAGATGCAGTTGCAGATCCCGCGCGAGGAGACCTGCGAGACCTGCACCGGCAGCGGCGCTGCAGCCGGCACCACCCCGGAACAGTGCGCGCAGTGCGGCGGGTCCGGCCAGTTGCGCTATCAGCAGGGATTTTTCACCGTGGCGCGCCCGTGCGGCAACTGCCGCGGCACGGGACGGGTCATCGCGTCGCCCTGCGGCACGTGTCGCGGGGCCGGCCGTGTGACCCGGGAACGCAAGCTGACCGTGCGCATTCCCGCGGGTGTCGCCACCGGCCAGCGCATGCGGATCAGCGGTGAGGGCGAACACGGCACCGGCGGCGGACCGCAGGGTGATCTGTACGTGGTCTTCCACGTCGCCGACCATCCCTACTTCCACCGGGAGGGTGACGACCTGCATTGTGAAGTTCCCGTGCAGTTCACGACCCTGGCCCTCGGCGGCTCGGTCGACGTGCCGACACTGGAGGGCACCCATCCCCTCGAGATCCCGGAAGGCACGCAACCGGGCACCAGCCTGCGCCTGCGCGGCAAGGGCATGCCCAACGTCTCGGGCCGCGGCCACGGCGATCTTCACGTGATCGTCGGCGTGCAGGTGCCCAGGAAGCCGTCGCGCGAACTGCGCGAGGCGCTCGAAGCGCTCCGCACGGTGCTGCCCGTCGACACCGGCGCGGCCACCTCGCAGGATCGCTCAGAGGACGACAAGCCGTTCTTCGAGCGCGTCAAGGACATGTTCGGGTAGACATGCACGCCCGCACCTGGCCGGTCCTCCGGCTCGTCTTCCCGACGCCGCTGGACGACCTGCGACGCGAACGGCTGCTGCTCGACGTGGACGACTGCCACGCCTCGGCGCTCGACGAAGGCGAGAGCGTGGTGTCGCTGTTTTTTGCCGCCCCCGCGGTGCGCGACGCGGCGGTGGACCTGCTGGCGGCCCGCGGTTGGCCCGGCGAGGCACGACTGGCCAGTGAGGACGTGCCCGATGAGGGGTGGGCGGCCAAATCGCAGGCCAACCTGCCGGCGGTCCGCGTCGGCCGGCTGGTGGTGGCGCCGCCCTGGGACCTGCCCGCCGCCGACCAGCGAGAAGACGTGATCGTCATCGAAGTCGAGCCGTCCACCGGGTTCGGCACCGGGCACCACCAATCGACGCGGCTGTGCCTGCGCGCCCTCCAGGCGTTGGACCTGCAGGGGACGCGCGTCCTCGATATCGGCACCGGCTCGGGCGTGCTCGCCGTGGCGGCAGTGCGACTCGGTGCGACCACAGCCCTCGGCATCGACAACGACCCGGATGCCATCGAGTCGGCCGAGGACACCCTGCGTCGCAACGGCCTCGCGCCAGGCGGTCCGGTCCGCATGGAGCTGCGCGCCCTCGACGATGCGTCCCTCGAACCCGCCGACCTGGTGTGCGCCAATCTGACGGGCGTCCTGCTGCGCCAGCAGGGCACGCGCGTGCAGGCCCTGATCGCGCCTGGCGGGCGCGCCGTGCTGAGCGGCTTCACCGAGGACGAGGCGGGCCTGGTGCGCGAAGCCTTCGACCACTACGACGTCGACACCCGCTACGAAGAAGAGTTCTGGGTGGCTTACGTGATGCGTCGCCGCACGGCGTCGTCCCAGGCGTAGCGGAGGACGGACAGGGCGGCCAGCGTCATCTGCTCGGCCCGCAGCGTCACCGGGGCGAGCGTCCAGCGATGCCACCCGGCCGCGTGCGCCGTGGCGACTTCCTCGACAGTCCAGCCGCCTTCAGGACCGACCGCCACACACACGGCGCGCGGTGGCCGGGGCGGGTCCGTGCCATCGGCGGTGGCCAGGGCGGGCTCGGCCAACCAGAGACCGACCCAGTCGGCGCGCGCCGCCAGGGCGATCACGTCGGAGGCCGGACGGACCGGCGCTATACGCGGCAGCACGGCCCGGCCGCATTGCTTGGCGGCCGCGACGGCTACACGCAGCCATCGCTGCTGCGCGGCGTCGGCGGCACGCGCCGGCACATTGGTCCGGGCCGTCGTCATCGGCCACACCTCTGTGGCGCCGCACACCGTGGCGTCGCGTATGACCGCGTCCATGGCATCGCCCTTCAGCAGCGCCTGCGCCACCACGATTGAGGCGGGTGCCTCGGGTGCCGCGGCGAGCACGTCACCGAGGCGGATCACGCTGCCCTGCGGCGTTGACTGCCGCACGCGGCCGGACCGGAGCACGCCGCGGCCATCGAACACCTCGACGAGATCCTCCTCGCGCAGGCGCAGCACGCGGGAGAGGTGGGCGCTTTCCGTGGGGGGAAGCGTGACCTCCAGCGACGAGGGCGCCAGATCGGGTGCGAAGAAACGTGGTGGCACGGCTGGTGACGGTGTCATCGGGCAGACCTGCGCGGGCGCGGACCGACACGTGTCCACGTGTCACGCCGACAGCCGGAGCGCGGCGAAGGCGGCTATACTCAGCCTTCGGTATGCTCTTCAAGGGCCAGACCCTCGGCAAGTATCGCATTCTCTCTCCACTGGGAAGCGGCGGGTTCGGTACCGTCTACCTGGCGCGCGATACGTGGCTGGACAAGCAGGTCGCGATCAAAGTGCCTCATCGGCAGAATCTCGACTTCTCCGAACTCCTCCGCGAACCGCGCCTGCTCGCCAGCGTCAACCACCCCAACATCGTCGCCATCACCACCGCCGACAAGCAGGACGACGTCTTCTTCATCGTCATGGAGTACGTCGCCGGCGAGACGCTGGAGAGCGTGCTCGAGCGTGAGGGCGCGCTGGACCTGCCGCGGGCCCTCGACTACACGGTGCAAATCGGCAATGCCGTCGACCATGCGCACAAGCAGGGCGTGATCCACAGGGACCTGCGCCCAGCCAACGTGCTGGTCTCGGAACACGGCATGTTGAAGGTGGCCGATTTCGGCACGTCACGCTTCCTGGAGATCGCGGCGCACGGCACCACCGTGATCGGCAGTCCGGCGTTCATGGCACCCGAGCAATTCCAGGGCAAGGCCGTCTTCGCGTCCGATCTGTACTCGGTCGGCGTGACCATGTACCAGATGCTCACCGGCGAGCTGCCCTATGAGCCGCCGCCGCCCTCGGCACTGCACAAGCTGCTGACCGGGGAACTGGTCACGCCGCCGCGGACGCGCAACCCGGCCATCCCGCGACGCCTCAACGACATCGTCATGAAGGCGCTGGCCCCGCAGATTACCGACCGGTACACCCGCGCCGTGGACCTGCTCGATGACCTGCTGGCCGCCAAGTCGGTGATCCTCGGGACGCCCGGGCCGCGGGCGATCGTCGACCTGGGGCTGGACGATGTCAATCGACCGGCCCGGGGCGGCGCGCCGCCGCTGCCGCGGGCGGTGAAGTATCAGGACCGCGAGGCGGCCCGCAACTGCTGGCACTGCCGCCGGCCACTCCACAACCTGGCCAGCAAGTGCCCGTTCTGCGGCGAGAACCAGTGAGCGGGGCGCCGCCCCGAGGCGCCCCCTGACGGCGGCCATCACGCCGGTGGACGCGGCTCTTGACGCGGCCCGGTCGCGAACGGGCCGCTCAGGGACCGGCCCCTACTGCAGCAACTCGGACAACTTGACGGCCGCGCCGTTGCGCGCCTTGCTCAGGTCGGCGGCCTCCATGAAGGCGAGCGTCTCGAGCGTCTCCTCGGGCGCGACTGGTGCCGTGCCGGTGTGGAAGAACGCGATCGTGCGCTTGAGCAACTCGTAATAGCCGGTGCGTCGCTTGGCCCCGTTGGCCAGCGGCATCTCGGACGTCGCGCTGGCCACGCCAGTAGCGCCGAACACGGTATGTCCGTAGGTGCTGTACTTGCCGCTCCGCACGCCCCTGACCACGCCGACCCGGCCATCCGCCCAGGTGCCGACGACGACATCGGTGCCGGCCGTGTGCGTGCGGCTGACCGACACGCAACCCGGGCCCATCAACTGGTACAACGTCTCCACCGCGTGGACGCCGTACCAGAACAGGTCGGGATGGTGCGGCTCGAGCGTCGCCGGCCCGTACGTGGCTGCGCCCAGCACGGCACCCACGGCAGGGTCGTTCTGCAGCATCAGGACGTCCTCGGCGTAGCGGCGCGAAGAGGCGCTGAAGAGCGGGACGCCGGCGGCCTTGGCCAGCCGGATGATCTCGGCGCCATCCTTGGTGCTGGCAGCCATCGGCTTGTCGATAAACAGCGGCTTCTTTGCGGCGATGACGGGTCGAGCCTGCGCCAGATGGACGCGCGCGTCCACGCTCTCGATCATCACGACGTCCACCTTGGACAGCAGCGCCTCGATCGAATCGACGATCTCGATCTGCCATTTCTCGCGCAGCTCGGCGGTGAACTTGTCGATGCGCGTCGCGCTGGCCTCCACATCCGGACTGCCGCCCTTGAACGCGGCCACCACGCGGGCGCCGGGGATGTGATCGGGGTTGGCGGGGTCGTTCAACAGGGACGTGAACGCGGTCACATGCGAGGTGTCGAGGCCAATCAGCCCGACGCGCAGCACCTTGGTGGGAGGGGGCTGTGCCGTCATCGCGGCTGGCGGCGCGTCGGCCAGGACTGCTGTTGTGGTCGCGGCGAGGACTCCGAAGAGGAACCCGCCGATCATCGTGCGTCGTGTCGTCATGGTGCGTGTCAGGGCGTTGCAGGTTAGGTGATGACGTAGGGGTGCCGCTGCGGACGCGAGAGCCAGCCATTGGCCTCGTCGTCGTTCTGGAACCGTTCGCGGGCCGGATCCCACTTGAGCGTCCGACCGGCGCGCATGGCCATGTGGTGCAGCAGGCACGCCGAGCACGAGCGATGTCCGACTTCGGCCGGCGCCAGGGGCAGCGCGCGCGACCGAATGGCCTCGAGCCAGTTGCCGTGATGGTCCAGGCTCTCGGGGAGATGGATCTCGTCAGGCCCGATCACCGAGGTCAGAATCGCGCGATTGCTCGCGTCGAGGGCTTTGGGATTGCCGACGTACGCCTTGCGCCCCGTTCCGCCCAGGCCGCTGACCCGGTTGACGAATATCCAGCCGTCAGTGCCGATGAACTTGATGCCGTTCTGTATCGAGTCGCTGACGACCATGCGGACGCCGTTGGCGTAGCGCGCCTCGGTACGGAAGGGGCCGTGCACGTCCCAGACGCCACGCTCGGGGAACGCGGCCTTGCCCCAGATCTCGACCGGGCCCGAATGCTCGGTGCCCATCCCCCAGTGCGCGGTGTCGATGTGGTGGGCGCCCCAGCCGGTGATCATCCCGGCGCCAAACTGCTCGCAGCGCAACCAGCCCGGACGCTCGTAGCCGACCTGCGGGTGGACGCGCTTCTCGGTGTACGCGACGGACGGCGTCGACCCGAGCCACATGTCGTAGTTGAAGTGTGATGGCACCGGCATCTCGGGCTCGACCTCCCCGCCCGGATCCGCCGCGAGGCCGACCTCCACCGTCTGCAACTGACCGATGCGGCCGTTGCGCACCAGCTCGCAGGCGTAGCGGTGCTGCGGCAGCGAGCGGTTCTGACTCCCGAGTTGCAGGACCCGTCCCGTCCGCTGCACCGCGTATGACAGCGCCCGGCCCTCGGCGATCGTCAGCGAGGCCGGTTTCTGGAGGTACACATCCTTGCCCGCTTCGACCGCCGCAATCGCAATCGGCGCGTGCCAGTGGTCGGGCGTGCTGATCAGCACCGCGTCGATGTCGCGATTGGCGAGCAACTCACGGTAGTCGTCGTACATCCTGACGCCGTCGTACGATCCGCCGGTCTGCGTGGCGTAGAAATCGTTGACAAACCGCTTGCCATCCTCGAGCCGACGACGGTCGAGGTCGCAGACGGCCATGATTCGCGCCGAGTCGAAGACCAGCGTCTCGGGCATGTCGTGATCGCGCGAGATGCGGCCCGTGCCGATGGCGGCGACGTTGATGCGGTTGCTCGGCGATGTCTGACCGAAGACGGTGGCCGGCACGATCGCCGGCGCGGCGCCCACCAGGGACGCCGCCGCGGCGCCCTTTCCAGTGGAGGCCAGGAAAGAGCGGCGCGTAACGGAACGGGGCGTGGGCATGACAAAATCTCCGAGCAACGCCGACTAGCTGGACATGGCCGGCGGACGCGCCTTGGCCTGCGCTTCGAGCACCAACTCCGCCACCAGGAATGTGTCGGCCTGGCGCATGGCTGTCTCGGTGCGATGGACGACGTCGTCCAGGAAACGGGGGCCGTACGGCAGCACCGTGTCCTTGGCGTCGAGGTAGCGCGTTTCCTTCTGGTCCACCAGGAACAGGTGGCTGCCACCGGGGCGACCCGCGATGTCGACCTGCGGGCGAATCTCGAGGTAGCCGTCGGTGCCCATCACGGTCAGGCGCGAGTCGCCGAACGAGGTCAGGCCGCCCGGCGTGAACCAGTCGACGCGGAAGTAGCCGCTGGCCGTCTGCGACTGCAGCATCGCATCCCCGAAGTCCTCGAAGTCCGGCCTGTCGCGGTGATGGAGGTTGCCCGCCCGCGCGGCCACGACTTCGGCGCGCTGCGCCTTGGTGAACGCCAGGAAATAGTCCACCTGGTGCGTCCCGAGGTCGCCGATCACGCCGCCGAACTGCTCGCGGTTCCAGAACCAGTCGGCGCGGTTCTCGCCGATTTTGTGTGGCCCGGCGCCCATCGTATGCACCACCTGCCCGATCGCTCCGCCATGCACGAGCTCGACGGCCCGCTGCGTGGCGGGACTCTCGAAGCGCCCGCCGTAGAGAATCGAGTAGATGCGCCCGGTCTGGGCCTGGACGCGGCGGACCTCAGTCAACTGCGCGAGCGTGGTGATGCCCGGCTTGTCGGCCATGAAGTCCTTGCCGGCCTGCATCACCCGGATGCCCAGCGGCGCCCGCTCGTTGGGGATGGCCGCACTCACCACCACCTGGATCGCCGGGTCGTCGAGCACGTCCTGCTCGCTCCGGGCCACCCGGGCCTGGGGAAAGCGCTTGGCAAACGCGGCCACCAGCTCGGGCTCCTTGGCGTACACCGCCGCCAGCCGGCCGCCGTGCTTGAGCAGCGTCTCGACCTGGCTGTAGATGTGGCCATGGTTGAGCCCGACGGCCGCAAAGACGACGGGCGGACGGGACGAGACCACGGGCTGGCGCCCGGCGGGCGTCTCGGTACGCAGCACGTGGCCGGCGCTGGCAGGGTCGAAGGCGGGCGCCGGCCAGGCCGCGATTGCGGCGCTGGACGTGCCAAGGCTGCTGATGAACGAGCGTCGATTCACGAGGGCATCCTATACCGACCCGGCGCCGGCTGAGCACTCACGTGCGCTGTCGCACCTGCCGATTGGCAGGGGCAGGCCTGTCATGCATCTCAACGACCTCCTCACACACGCCGTGCGCAGTGGCGCCTCCGACATCCACATCAAGGTCGGGAGCTATCCCATGATGCGCGTGGACGGCACCCTGTTTGTCGCCAACGAAAGCCACCGGCTCGAGCGCGACGACACCGAGACGATGGCCGCCACGGTGCTCAACGTGGAGCAGCGGAAGTACTTCGTCTCGCATCAGGAGATCGACGCCGCCTACAGCATCCCCGGCCTCGGCAGGTTCCGCTGCAACGTCTTCACGCAGCGCGGGACCATCTCGCTGGTCATCCGCGTCATCTCGACCAAGGTGCCGACGGTGGACGAGCTGGAACTGCCCGACGTCCTCAAGCGGATCGCCGAGCAGGAGCGCGGCCTGGTGCTGGTGACCGGCACGACCGGTTCGGGGAAGAGCACGACGCTGGCGGCGATGATCGACCACATCAACCAGCAGCGCTCCTCGCACATCGTCACCGTCGAGGATCCAATCGAGTACCTGCACCGCGACCATCGGTCGATCGTCAACCAGCGCGAGATCAACGTCGACACCAAATCGTTCGCGCACGCGCTGCGATCAGCGCTGCGGCAGGACCCCGACGTGATTCTGGTCGGCGAGATGCGCGACCTCGAGACCATCGAAACCGCCCTGCTGGCGGCCGAAACCGGCCATCTCGTGTTTTCGACGCTGCACACGCTCGACGCTCCCGAAAGCATCAATCGCATCGTCGCCGTGTTCCCGCCGCACCAGCAGCGGCAGGTGCGGCTGCAGTTGGCCAGCGTGCTGCGCGCGGTCGTGTCGCAGCGCCTGCTCCCCCGCGCCACGGGCGCCGGGCGCGTGGCGGCGGTCGAAGTGATGATCACCACGCCCTTCATCCGCGACTGCGTGGCCGACAAGGACAAGACCCACCTGATCCACGGCGCGATCGCCGCGGGGACGTCGCAGTACGGCATGCAGACCTTCGACCAGCACCTGTACATGATGTACAC
>JBKJQW010000115.1:0-69630 GCA_046593715.1 Luteitalea sp. | reverse complement strand
AAACCGTTGGAAGAAGGACCCAGGGGTCCAGGATGGCCGCGTCCGACGATTGGCCACCTGCACCGTCAGACGCCCGATCACCTCGGTGAACCCCGCCGCCGCAGCCCGGTCGATCGGCTGCTCGAGGTCGTCCGATGGCGCGTGGTACCGGGTCCGGGTCCATGCCGCCTCGATGGCGCCCTCCGGCGTCCCGGGCTCGTACCCGACCTTGAGTGCAAGGGCCGGGATGCCTTCGCGGATGAAGCTGTACTGGTCGCTGCGGGTGAAGCGGTTACGCCGCGGTTGTGGGTCGCTCTGCACGCCGATCCCCACCGCCTGCGCCACAGTCCGCACGTCGTCGCCGAGATCGGAGTCCTCGAGACCGAGCACCAGTACCTGTCGCAGCGGATAGAGCGGCAGGAACATGTCCATGTTGATGCTGCCGACGATGGCGCGCCGCGGCACGGTGGGGTGGCGGGCAAAGTACCGCGACCCGAGCAGCCCCTTCTCCTCGGCGGTGACGGCCACAAACAACACCGACCGCCGGGGGCGGGTAGCCGCGACCGCCGCGGCTGCCTCGATGAGGGTAGCGATGCCTGAGGCGTTGTCCATCGCGCCGTTGTAGATCGCATCGCCGTCCACCGGTGCGCCGACCCCCAGATGGTCGAGATGCGCAGTCAGCACGACGTACTCGTCGGCCAGTGCCGGGTCGCTGCCCCGCAGCAACCCCACGACGTTGTGCGACGCCACCGGCTGCCGGTCGACGGCGATGCGGGCGCGGATCGAGGTGGGCAGCGGGAAGTGCGGCAGCGCCTGCCTCGCCTGCGCCAGCGTCAGCAACTCCGCCAGTGTGTGACCGGATCCGGCGAAGAGCTGCTCGGCGTGCGCGGGATTGAAGGTGATCGCCACCTGCTGGCCGGCCGGATCGCCGAGCGAGGCATCGGCAAGGGCCATCGCCGGGGCGAGCCGGTTGGCCGACGAGCGCTCCCACGGCACGGAGCTGGTTCCCGGGTTGGCGATGGCCAGCAGCCCGATGGCGCCGAGTCGTCTCAGCGTCTCGGCGCGCACCCATGCCGACTGGTAGTGCGCGCTCAGGCTACCTGGCAGCGCCGCGGGACTGCCCACCAGGTACACGACGACCTTGCCCGTGACGTCGAGCCCGGCGAAGTCGTCGATCCCCGCCTCAGGCACCTGCAAGCCGTAGCCGGCAAAGACCAGCGGGGCATCCACTGCGGCCGCCGGGTCGATGCGCATGCCAAACGTCGCCTGCTCGCCAAGGATGACGGGCACCTCCACGCCGTCCCGGACCAGAGCGAGCGAGGACGTCTCCTCGAGCAGCCGGCGAGAGGTCAGCGCCACCGGCTGCAGATACCCGGCCGGCGTTCCCGGCACGAGGCCGGCGGCCTTGAACTGCGACGCCACGTAGTCGGCCGCCTGCCGATGCTCGGGGCTGCCGGCTTCGCGACCGCGCATCTGGTCGCTCGCCAGGTGCGCGACGTGCGAGAACCACCGCGTGGCTGCCGGGCTGGTCGCGCTCCATGCCGCCGCGGGTGTGGCAGGCGCCTGCGGCCAGGACGGGCGGGGCGTCAGCACCACCAACAGAGTCAACGCAGCGGTGGCGCCACGACACGACGGGGAGTGCAGCCACATGCGCGGGACGGTAGCACACGGCCGGACGCTGTCGGCCATGTACCATGCGGAGGTCGCGCGTCATCCGGTGCAGACATGACCCATCCGATCGCTCCAGCCGCAGGGACGCCTGCAGAGCCCCGTCACACCCCGCTCGCCATGGATGCTGACGAGTTTCGTCAGCTCGGGCACCAGCTCGTCGATCAGCTCGCGGCCTTCCTCGAGGGACTGGCGGCAGCGCCGGTGACACGGGGCGAGACGCCGGGCGAGGTCCGCGTAGCGCTCGACGCAGCCCGCGCGCTGCCCACGCGGGGTGCGCCGGCCGGCGCGCTGCTCGAGCGGGCCGCGCAGTTGCTCATGGACCACTCGCTCTTCAACGGCCACCCTCGCTTCTTTGGCTACATCACGTCGTCGCCGGCCCCCCTCGGCATGCTTGCCGACTTGCTCGCCTCAGCGATCAACGCCAACGTCGGCGCATGGCGCCTTGCCCCGATGGCCAGCGAGATCGAGGCGCAGACCGTGCGCTGGGTGTCGGAGCTGCTGGGCTATCGAGCCGATTGCGGTGGGCTGTTTGTCAGCGGCGGCAACATGGCCAATTTCGTCGGCTTCTACGCGGCGCGTGCCGCTGCGGGCCAGGCCTGGCGCATGCGGGAGGCGGGCGTCGGCGCACCAGGCGCGCCCCGGCTGCGTGTCTACGCATCGGCCGAGACGCACACCTGGGTCCAGAAGGCTGCTGATCTCTCTGGCCTCGGCACCGACGCCATCCGATGGATCGAAACCGACGCCGACCAGCGCCTCGATACGGCCCTGCTCCGCGCGACCATCGACGCCGACCGTGCGGCCGGCGACATCCCGATGCTGGTGGTCGGGACGGCGGGTACCGTCAGCACCGGAGCCGTCGACCCGCTGGTGGCCATGGCGGCGATCTGCCGGGAGACGGGGGCCTGGCTGCATGTCGATGGCGCGTACGGCGCCTTGGCCGCGGCCCTGCCCGATGCGCCGGCCGACTTGCAGGCGCTGCATCTGGCCGACTCTGTGGCTATCGACCCGCACAAGTGGCTCTACGCGCCACTGGAGGCCGGCTGCCTGCTCGCCCGTGACGCCGAGGTGCTGCGCGCGGCGTTCTCGTATCACCCGGTCTACTACCACTTCAGCGACGGCGATGGCATCAACTACGTGGACCTCGGGCCACAGAACTCGCGCGGGTTCCGCGCGCTGAAGGTATGGCTGACCCTGCAGCAGGCCGGCGCCGACGGCTACCGTCGCATGATCGCCGACGACTGCGCGCTGGCCTCCCGGCTGTACGCCGCCGCCGCCGCCCACCCTGAACTCGAGGCGGCCACCCTCGGCCTCAGCATCGCCACCTTCCGCTATGTGCCCCCGCCCATGCGCGACTCCCTGGGCGATGACGCGACCGAGGCCAGACTGAACACGCTGAACGAAGCGATCCTCGATCGACTGCAGGGCGGTGGTGAGGCCTTCGTCTCCAATGCCGTGGTCGGCGGCCGCTACCTGCTGCGTGCCTGCATCGTCAACATGCACACCAGCGACGCGGACATCGACGCCCTGCCGGCCATCGTCGTCGGCATCGGCCGAGAGCTGTACGCGACGTCCGGCCGCGCCGCGCACCCGTCCTGAGGTCGGCCATGCAACGTGGGCACGAGTGTCATCACTGCCGCCAGTGGATCGCCGACGGCGAGACGCACGACTGCTGGTCCACCACCGAGGCGGCGCTGACGCAGAACCTGCACGAGGACCTGCAGGACGCGTATGACCGCTTGCGTGCGGCCGCCGCCAACCTCGGGCCACAGCGGATCTACGCGTCACACCACTCCATCATGTTCGCGCGGCGGGCCTGCTACTGCTTCGTGCGCCCGAAGCGGGCCTGGCTCGAGGTCTGTCTGTTTCTCGAACGTGACCTGCAGACGCCGCTCGTGCGCCGCGCCGACCGCGTCTCCCGCGGCAAGGTCGCGCATCTGTTCCGGGTCACTCATCGCGACGAGGTCGAGGCGCCGCTCACCGACTGGCTGCGCGAAGCGTACGAGTACGCCGGTGCGCCGGCGCCAGCGGCACCCAGGAATGGCGGCGGCGCCACACCCCGACCATCGACGACAGCGCCGTCACGCGCGCGAGCCGCGAAGAAGCGCTGACTCCTGCACGAGTCAGGATGGACCGACGTCGGCGTAGAGCCGTGCCAGGCGGTGCGCGTGCTCGTCATACGCCGACTCGAACAGCGAGGTCGCCCGTGCCGCGCCGACAAGCGCCGCGGCGGTGAGCACCCGAGGCGGCGCACCTGCCTGCGTCAGCCGAAGCGCGATCTCCGCCTTCAGGCAGTTGATCAGCAGGCAGCCGCCCACGGTCGACCCTGGCGCCACCGGGGTGTCGAGGCCAGCCACGTGCACCATCGCGTCGCCCACCGGTGCACCGGTGTCGAGGACGAGGTCCGAGAAGTCCTGCAGCTTACGGCCGTCGGCGCGCTGGCTCCGGCTCGCCTCGCTGTGCGCGCGGCTGATGATCGACACCACGCGCACGCCCCGTCGAGCGAACTCCTCGGCCATCTCGATCGGCACCACGTTGCAGCCGCTCGAACTGACGACCAGGGCCGAGTCTTCGGGCGAGAGCGCGAAGTTGCGCAGGATGCGGCTGGCCAGGCCGGACACGTTCTCGAGGAACATGGCTTGCCGCTGGCCGTTGGCGCCGACGACCGGGTTGTGAAACGTCAGCGACAGCTCGACGATCGGATTGAAGCCCGGGAACGAGCCGTAGCGGGGCCACATCTCCTCGACCATGATCCGGCTGTGCCCGGACCCGAACACGTGCACCATGCGGCCGGCGAGGATGCTCTGCGCACACCAGTCGGCGGCGGCGGCGATCTGCGCCTGCTGGCGCCGCACGGTCGCCAGCAGGTGTTCGCAGGCGGAAAGGTACTGCTCCGACGGGGTCATGTGCTGTGCTCCCTGGCGTGCGTCGCTGCGCCGACTGCGCCCGCGTAGTCGCCGAGCCCGGCGAGGACAATCTCGACCCCCGTGTCGCACGGGCGCCACTCGTACTGGTTCATCCAGTGATGCAGCGGCCCGAGCAGCGCGTCACCGGCATGGCTGGCGATGCCGCCCCCCAGAATCACGCGCGCCGGGTCCACCGCATTGACGATCGAGACGATGCCCGCCGCGAGGCGCATCACGCTCTCCTCCCACACGCGCGTGGCGTCGGCATCACCGCCGCGATGCGCGGCCACCAGATCGGCAGTACTCGAGAACCGTCCGCCACTGCGCTGCGCGACCGTGCAGTTGCCAATGGCGTCTTCCAGGCTCCCAGGCGTGTTGACGATGTCTTTGGCACCAGGGACTTGCAGTGCTATGTGCCCGAGGTGGCCGGCACGGCCGCTGGCGCCGCGCAGCACGCGGCCCTCGCTCATGATCGCGCCACCCACGCCGGTGCCGAGGGTCAGCATCACCACATCCGCGCAGCCGCGGCCGGCGCCAAGTGCGCACTCCCCTGCGAGGGCGGCGTGCGCGTCGTTGATCACGTACACCTGCTCGCTCCGGCCCAGGGCGCGCGTCCAGTCCAGCCCTTCGAGCACGTCCAGACGCCCGCGCATCCAGTGCACGACGTTGCGGTCACGCCGCACGAGACCCGGACATGCAATGCCGATGGCGGCCACGGCCCCGAGCCTGGCCTCGATCTGGTCGAGCGCGCCAGCGACATCGGCCGGCAGGCGGCGCGCGGCCGTGTCGTCGGTGGGCAGGCGTTGCCGGTCCACGACCTGGCCGTCGACGCCCAGCAGGACGAATTTGGTGTACGTGCCGCCGATGTCGATGCCCAGGGCGAGCCCGGTCACGCGCTCACGCACCAGCCGCCATCGACGGCCAGGACCTGCCCGGTCACGAAACACGACTCGCGCGAGAGCAGGAACACCACGGCACCGTCCACATCGTCTGGGCGGCCGATGCGACCGCCGTCCAGGGGCTGCTTGTGGGCGATGTAGGCCGCGATGGCCGGGTCGCCTGCGGCCCGCTGGGCCATCGGCGTATCGACCAGTCCCGGCGCGATGACGTTGAAGCGGATGTCGCGCGGCGCGTAGCAGGCGGCGCAGCTCGTGCTCAGCCCGATGACGCCCGCCTTGGCCGCGGCGTAGGCGTGCGTGGCGAAGTGCAGTGGCGCGGGCGCCACGGCCAGCACCGACGCCATGTTGACGACCGAGCCGCCGTGCCCGGCGCGCAGGAAGTACTGCACGGCGGCGCGATTGCTGTGAAACAGGGCGGTGAGGTTGACGTCGAGCGTCTGGCGCCAGCCCTGGTCGGTGATCTGGTCGATGGCGCCGTCGCCGAAGCGACGCCCACTGCCGCCGGCCACGTGAAAGACACCATCGACGCGCCCGAAGCGCGTAATGGCCG
Organism: Luteitalea sp.; assembly: GCA_046593715.1. GTDB lineage: Bacteria > Acidobacteriota > Vicinamibacteria > Vicinamibacterales > Vicinamibacteraceae > Luteitalea. The sequence continues at coordinate 63,628 of JBKJQW010000115.1, read as the reverse complement.
TGTCCAGGACCCGCTCCGCGAGGGCGGGGTCTGTGGCATCGCCCAGGATGCAGGGCGTGGCAGCGCCGAGTTGCTCGGTTGCCGTCTCGGCGTGGGCATCAGCACGCCCGGCCACGGTGACGCAGGCCCCCTCGCGCAGGCAGGCCAGCGCGGCAGACAGCCCGATCCCGGAGGTGCCGCCGACAACCACCACCGACAGGCCATCGAGGCGCCCGGTCTGCATGCGCGACAGTGTGGAACAGGGATCGCGCATCGTCAAAGCCTTCTACACTAGCCGGCATGCCGCACGCGCTCCGCACCACGGTCATTGGCAGCTACCCGTTTCCCGCATGGCTCGAGTTCGCCACGGGGCACCTCGACGCCTTCGGCAGCGACGACCTTGCCGAGATCCTCGACGACGCGGTGACCGTCGCGATCAACGACCAGGTAGAAGCCGGTCTTGATTCAATCAGCGATGGCGAGCAGACGCGGCTGGACTTCAACCTGTCGTTCTACGGTTTCATCGAGGGCCTCGCGCCCGAGCCGCCCGCTCCCCGCCGCTTCGGGCCGCCCGGGCATGACCAGCGCGGCCGCCATGCGGTCATCGGCGACCTGGCCGCGCCACGCGGCCTCGGCACGGTGCGCGATTTCCGGCGTCTCGCGCGGCTCGCGCCGCCCGGCGTCGGCCTCAAGGCGAGCGTGCCAGGGCCGTACACGCTGAGCGGGCGCCTCATCCCAGGTGGCCGCTACGCGGACCGATGGGCGCTGGCCGAGGCGCTCGTCCCGATCGTCGGCACCGAACTCGAGGCGCTGGTGGCTGCCGGCTGCCGGGACGTGTGCGTCGACGAGCCGTCGATGAGCTGTTATGCGCACCGGGAAGACCCGCGCCGGTTCGTGGCGCTGTTCAATGACACGGTGGCGGGCGTCCGTGGTCGCACGCGGCTCTCGACCCATCTGTGCTTCGGCAACTTCAAGGGCCGTGCGGTAGCGCCGCGTAGCTACGGCAGCCTCTTTCCCGCGTTCCTCGACGTGCACGTCGACGAGCTGCATGTGGAGATGGCCAGCCGCGAGTTCGCCGAGTTGAGCATCATCGAAAGCATCGCCAAGCACATGGACGTGGCCGTTGGGGTGATCGATGTGAAGAACTACTACGTCGAAACACCCGACGACGTGGCCCACCGGGTTCGGCGGTGCCTCGAGTTCGTCTCGCCCGAGCGGCTGTCGCTGGCGCCCGACTGCGGCCTCAGCCAGACCGCCCGCTGGGCGGCCAGGCGCAAGCTCGCCAACATGGTGGAAGGCGTCCGCAAGGTCCGCGGGGAACTCGGCCTGCCGTGATCGTGCCGCTGCAGCGCGACGACGATCTGTTGCTGGACATCGGCGCGGCCGACGTGCGAGACGGCCACGTGCGCCTGTGGTGGCTCGGGCAGAGCGGCTTCCTGGTGCAGTTTGACGGGTCGCACCTGCTGCTGGACCCGTACCTGTCCGATTCACTCACCGCCAAGTACGCCGGCACCGCGACCCCGCACGTGCGGATGACCGAGCGAGTCATCGATCCGGCGCGGCTGGACTTCATCGACGTGGTCACGTCCACCCATAACCACACCGACCATCTCGATGCCGAGACGGTGCGGCCGCTGCGCGCGGCCAACCCGGACCTGGTGCTGGTCATCGCAGAAGCCAACCGCGCTGGCGTCGCCCAGCGCCTGCAGATCGCGCCGGACGAACCGGTTGGCCTGGCCGTCGGCGATACCACCCGTGTCGGCCCGTTCACCATCGAGGCCGTGCCGGCGGCGCATGAGGAGCTGGCCCCGACCTATGTCGGCTACGTCGTGCGCTGCGGTCGCTGGACGCTCTACCACAGCGGCGACACCGTCCGCTTCGAGGGCATGGACGACCTGCTGCGGCGCCATGCCGTGGACGTGGCGCTCCTGCCAATCAACGGGCGCGCGCCGGAACGGCGCGTGGCCGGCAACCTCGACGCCGCGGAGGCCGCGCAGCTCGGGCGCGACATCGGCGCCCGCGTGGTGATCCCCTGCCACTTCGAGATGTTCGCGTTCAACACGGCCGACCCGGCGACCTTTGTCGAGGCGTGCAACCGCGTCGGCCAGCGCGGCGACGTCCTGCGGTGCGGAGAACAGTGGGCCAGCACCTCGCTGGACATCTGACTCCCATTCGCCTGCCGGCGACGCCGCGATACCAGCGGCGCGGTCAGGCGATTACGCTCGCAGCTGCCGGTCGAACCAGGTGAACGCATCCTCCTGCATCTGCACGTTGAACTGGTGCGGCACGTCGTAGAAGCGGCTTGTGAAGCGGTCGGCCACACCGGCCTTGTCGTAGGCCTCGCCTACCGTCCGCACCGCGGCCTCCATGCCCTCGAGTGGGAACAGGGCGTCCTTCCGGCACTGCTGCACCAGCAGGGGCCGCGGCGCATTCAAGCTGGCCACGTCGGGGAGGTCCAGGTGCCGGTGCAGCCCGGGGACGAAGTGGACCCACGAGTGCGTGTCCACGTGGCGCCGCAGCATCGACCGGATCGTGGACAGGAAGCCCACCACGCACCCCGCGCGGATGCGGGGATCCAGCGCCGACAGGAAGAGCGACCGCCAGCCGCCGAACGAGACGCCGACGCAGCCCACTCTCGAGGCGTCCACCTCGGGACGCGAGACCAGGTAGTCCACCGTGCGCATGTCGTCCCACGCGACGACGCCGGGCCAACTCATGCCGAGCACCGTCAGGGTCTTGGCAAGCGTTGACTCCTTGGACTGACAGACCCGGTTCAGCCGCGCGACGTCTTCCACACTGTAGCGAGCGCGCTCCCATCCGCTGGCCAGGTCGGCGTCCATCAGGACTCGCCGCTCGCCGAACATGAAGGCATCGATGGTGATCACCACATACCCGCGCTTGACCAGTGCCGTGGCGGTCGGTCGGCTCTCGTAGTTGCCGGCGTGGTAGGTCGTCATCGCCGGATGGTTGCGTCCGAAGTCGACGACCTTTTCCTTGCCGAACAGGAACATGCCGCCATGCGAGTGCAGATCGACGATGGCCGGCGCCGGGCCGGTGAGCCCCCGTGGGATGTGGACGTACGCCGGGACGCGGAAGTGCGGCGTCGTCGAGAAGATCACCTTCTCGCGGATGAAGTCGGGGCCTTCGAAACGGTCCACGACCTCGGCGGCGGGCGCGACTGGCGCCGGGCGGTAGCCGTACGCGTCGAGGATGGACGCTCGTCCATGGGTGGTGAACGCTTCGACCGTCTCGAAGCGTCCGGACAGGAAGGAGCCGGGGTACGGGGCGCCTGGGTCCAGGGCGCGGACGAGGTCGAAATTGGCACCGAGATCCGCCTGAGATGGCGCGAGGCTGCGAGCCAGGTCGGCCGGTGCGGTCGGGTCGGTTGAGGCGGCTGTGGTCTGTGGCGTCGATGCTGCCTGCACGGCGTGGGTGAGGGCAGCGGCGGCGGGGACCGACGCCAGCGTATCGATGAAACAACGGCGGGTGACGTTCGGGGAACCTGACATGCGCGGACTATAGCCGAGGCGGGCGATGCGCCTGGTTTCTGGCATCACGGTTGCTGTCGCTCACGGCGTTCCTTGTCCACACGCTCTCTCCAACGAACTGCCATAGCGATGCCCACTACACCCCGTCCCAATCCGAAACACATTCCGCCCGTCGACCCCAACAGCCGCGCGACCGTGTCGGGTCCTGCTGCCGAGCCCAGGCTCGGCGCCTCGAACGACGACCTGACGGCCAAGCTGGCGGGTACACACGAGCTGTCGGCGTCGATCCCGTTCAACGCCAACAAGGCCGCCGAGTACGACCCGGCCCCGGGGCAGTTGCCGCCAGCCGGCGTCAGCGTCGAGCCCGGCGACCCGATTGTCGGGTCCAGCACCGTCCAGGAGTCACAAGGCTCCGACAAGGTCGGCAGCGGCTCACCGGTCATCGGCGCCAACAAGACCAATGGCTCGCTGGACCGGGTGCGCGCCGACTCGAGCGGCCGGGTGCTGACCACCAACCAGGGCGTGCCGGTTGGCGACAACCAGAGTTCGCTGAAGGCAGGGTTGCGCGGTCCGACCCTGCTCGAGGACTTCATCCTCCGCGAGAAGATCACCCACTTCGACCACGAGCGCATCCCGGAGCGCATCGTCCACGCGCGCGGTTCGGCGGCGCACGGCTTCTTTGAAAGCTACGGCTCACTCGAGCGCTTCACGCGGGCCGACCTCTTCTCGGAAGCTGGCAAGCAGACGCCGGTCTTCGTGCGCTTCTCGACCGTGCTCGGCGAGCGCGGGTCGACCGACACCGCCCGCGATGTGCGCGGCTTCGCGGTGAAGTTCTATACCGAGCAGGGCAACTGGGATCTGGTCGGCAACAACATGCCGGTCTTCTTCATCCAGGATGCGATGAAATTCCCCGACCTGGTGCATGCCGCCAAGCCCGAGCCGCACAACGCGATGCCGCAGGCTGGCAGCGCCCACGACACCTTCTGGGACTTCGCCTCGTTGATGCCCGAGATCACGCACATGCTGATGTGGGCGATGTCGGACCGCGCGATTCCCCGCAGCTATCGCACGATGCAGGGCTTCGGCGTGCACACGTACCGCCTTGTCAACGCGGCCGGTGAGTCGCACTTCGTCAAGTTCCACTGGACCCCGGTGGACGGTACGTACTCGCTGGTCTGGGACGAGGCGGTGAAGATCTCGGGCGCGGACCCGGACTTCCATCGGCGCGATCTCTGGGAGGCCATCGAAGCCGGCGCCTTCCCCGAGTGGGAACTCGGACTGCAGATCTTCACCGAAGAGCAGGCCGAGGCGTTCACCTTCGACGTGCTCGACGCGACCAAGCTCGTGCCCGAGGAGCTGGTGCCGATCATGCCGGTCGGCAGGATGACGCTGAACCGCAACCCCGACAACTTCTTCGCCGAGACCGAACAGGTCGCCTTCTGCACGGCGCACGTCGTGCCGGGCATCGACTTCAGCAATGACCCGCTGCTGGCCGGCCGTATCCACTCCTACGTGGACACGCAGATCAGTCGGCTTGGCGGCGCGAACTTTCACGAGATCCCGATCAACGCGCCCATCGCGCCGGTCCACAACAACCAGCGCGACGGTCACCATCGACAGACGATCAACCGCGGACGCGTGTCCTACGAGCCGAATTCGCTGGCGGGCGGCTGCCCGTTCCAGGCCGGCGCCGCGGGGTTTGCCTCGGTGGCCGAGAAGATGACGCCCGACGCGCACAAGGTGCGCGGCAAGCCCGAGAAGTTTGCCGACCACTACACGCAGGCACGCCTGTTCTTCCACAGCCAGACGCCGACCGAGCAGAAGCACATCGTCAATGCGTTCCGGTTCGAGCTGTCGAAGGTGCAGGTGCCGGCCATCCGCGAACGCATGGTGGCGGGCCTGCTCAACGTGAACGAGAACCTGGCGCGAGAGGTCGCCACGGGACTCGGCATGCGTCAGCTGCCGGCGCCGCTGCCCAAGGCGTTGCCGGTCGATGTGACCCCGGAGGTCACCACGTCGCCGGCATTGTCGCTGCTGGCGCGGCCGGGCGAGCGCGGCGTGCGCACGCGGCGCGTGGCGGTGCTGGTGGCCGACAACGCCGACGGCCCGTCGCTGACGGCGCTGTCGGAGGCGCTGCTGGCCGCAGGGGCGGTGCCGCGGTGGGTCGGCTCCAGACTCGGCCCGGTGCAGCTGTCGGACCGGGAGATCGAGGTCGACGTCACCGTCGAAGCCACGCCGTCGGTGTTGTACGACGCGGTGGTGATCCCCGACGGAGAGACGGCCGTGCAGAGCTTGTCGGCTGACGGGCGGGTGATGGAGTTTGTGAAGGACCAGTACCGCCACTGCAAGCCGATGCTGGTGTTCGGCGCGGGAACGGCACTGCTGGCCAAGGCCGGCGTGCCCACGACGCTGCCCTCCGGTGACGCCGACCCGGGCCTGCTGCAGGTCTCCGCCGCAGAGACGGAGAAGGCCACCGCGATGTTCATGACCGCACTGGCCGCGCACCGCCACTTCGCGCGAGAGACCGACCCGCCTCGGGTCTGATCGGAAGGCCGGTAGAGGCGCCTCCCCGAGGCGCCCTGATCGGAGCCGTCGCTGTCCCGGCAGGGGAGGCTCCCCTGCCGGGGCAGAGTCAACGCGTCGTGACGGCCTCGTCCAGATTCATGATCGTGCTGGCGACCATCGTCCACGCCGCCACTTCCACCGGATCGAGGGTGGAGTCGCGGGGTCGTTCCCCGGTGGCCAGCAGCGCCACCGCGGTGTCGGGGGCGCCGGCGAAGCGGGCCCGCGTGGTGGCGTAGAGCCCGACCAGGTGCGCGATCTCGGACGACGAGGGTGCGCGGGTGATCACCTTCCTGAAGGCGAGCGTGGAGCGTTCGACTGGCGTCGCCCCCCGCCGCACCACCTGCTCGGCCAGCATCCGGGCACTCTCCACAAATTGCGGGTCGTTCAACAGAATCAGCGCCTGCTGCGGCGTGTTGGTCCGCTGCCTGGTGACGATGCAGGTGAGGCGCTCGGAGGCGTCAAAGCCGATCGCCGACGGTGGCGGGGCGGCGCGCTTCCACGCGGTGTAGAGGCTGCGACGGTACAGCCCCTCGCCGGTGGACTGCGGATACTTCGCGCCCGCAGCCAGCGACTCCCACAGCCCTGTGGGCTGGTACGGGTAGACGCTCGGGCCGCCGATGCGACGCACCAGCAGACCGCTGGCCGCGAGGGCCGTGTCGCGCACCTGCTCGATCGGCATGCGGAACGAAGGGCCGCGCGCGAGCCAGATGTTCTCCGGATCGGCCGCGCGCGCCTGCCCGTCCACGAGTGAAGATTGCCGATAGGTCGCCGACATCAGGATCTGCTTCTGCAGCGCCTTGGCGTCCCACCCCGACTTCACCAGCGTCGTCGCCAGCCAGTCCAGCAGTTCGGGATGGCTCGGCATCTGGCCCTGGCTGCCGAAATCTTCCGCGGTGGCCACCAGGCCGCGACCAAACGCCATCGCCCAATAGCGGTTGACGTAGACGCGCGCGGTCAGCGGGTTGGCTGGCGACAGCAGCCATTGCGCCAGGCCGAGGCGGTTGCGCGGCAGCTTGGGGTCGAAAGGCAGGATGGCTGCAGGCGTGCCGGGCCCCACCGCGTCTGTCGGCGCATCGTACGCGCCGCGGGCGAGGACGAACGTCGGCCGCGGACTCGGTAACTCGCGCATCGCCATGACGCTGGGCTGCGCGGTGAGGATGGTGTTCTGCTCGCCACGCAAGGCAGTGGCGGCCTCGAGTCGAGCCTTGTACGTCGCGTCCACGCGCAGGACGTAGTGCTGACGCAGGCGCGCGCGGTCGCGTGCCGCCACCGACTCGGACGCGGCGGCAAGGGCCGAAGGCAAGGCGTCGGCTCCGGTGGCCAGCGACGTCACTTCGAGGTCGCTGAGCTGCCGCTCGTAGGCGCGGAAGTCGTCAACGGCAACATCGCGCAGCGACTCCTTGCTCAGCTCACCGACGCTGCCGAGCCGCAAGCCCAGAGGAGAGCCCGACATCTGCCGGCCCTCGATGCCGCTGTTGATCAGGCTGCGGTGCAGGTTGTCCACCACGGTCCGGGTCTTGACGACCTTGCCATCCAGCAGGACACGCACGCCCGCCGCACGGCTGGAGCCGTCGTAGGTCAGCGCCAGATGTCGCCACTGCGACGGCGCGACGGGGTCGGTCGTGCGGATCTCGATCGAATCATCCGGCGCCACGTGGTGCAGCGCCGCGGTGAAGGTGCCATCTGGCTCGAGCCGCACGAGATACCCGCGATAGCCGTTGGCGAAGCTGCCGGAGCGCGTGATCAACGGTCCTGCCGTGCCGGCTTTCTCGATGCGGAACCACGTGGCCAGCGAGAAGGGCTGGTGTCGCTCGAAGAACGCGGCACCTTCGGGCGCCTTGATCTCGCTGTCTCCCCGCAGCCGCTGCGCGCCGCCGATGCGGCCGGGAACGGTCTCGGGCGCGCGGTCCTCGTCGCCGCCGAGGAACGCCAGCGTGCGCGAGCTTCCCAGGTTGGCAAACGTCAGCATGGGGCGCAGCGTGCCCTTGCCTTCCTTGTCCTTCACCAGGATCTTGCCCGGCCGCATGTCGTCCAGCGGCAGATGGACGACCAGACCGTCGGTACCCGGCTGGGCCGAGGCGTGCGCGCCGCTGCGCAGCCAGCGATCGAAGCCCGCGTCGTAGACCGGCGCATCGATGGCCACGGTCGTCTCGATCGGCGCCAGCTCGGCCCGCAACGCCGCCAGGCGCGCGTCCGCCTCCGGGGAGGGCAGGATCACCGTGGGACTGGCCATCCCCGAGTACGGTGCCTGGCCGCCTTCGTTGATGCTGTTGAAGAAGGAGTAGAGCTGGAAGTACTCCCGCTGCGTGACGGGGTCGTACTTGTGGTCGTGGCACCGCGCGCACTCGAGCGTGACGCCCAGCAACGCGCGCCCCAGCGTCTGCACGCGGTCGGCGACGTACTCGACGCGATACTCCTCCGGAACGATGCCGCCTTCCTGGCTCTGCATGTGGTGCCGGTTGAAGGCGGTGGCCAGGCGCTGCTCGCGGGTCGCCCCGGGCAGCAGGTCACCAGCCAGTTGCCACGTGATGAACTGATCGACCGGCATGTTCCGGTTGAACGCGGCGATGACCCAGTCGCGCCACGGCGACATGTCGCGCGGCACGTCGTCCTGATACCCGTGAGTATCGGCAAAGCGGGCGATGTCCAGCCAGTCGGCGGCCATCCGCTCACCGTAGGCCGGTGAGGCCTGCAGCCGGTCCACCAGTCGTTCGTACGCGTCCGGCGATGGGTCGCCAACAAAGGCGTCAACCTCCTCCGGGGTAGGCGGCAGCCCCGTGAGGGTCAGCGACACACGGCGGATCAGCACGTCCTTTGCCGCTTGCGGCCGGGGCTCGAGGCCGCGCTCACGCAGGCGGGCGCCCACGAATCTGTCGATCGGGTGGGCGGTCTGGGCGTGCGCCGCCATCGGGGGCAGCGCCGGCATCGTCGCCGCCGAGAACGACCAGTGTGGCTTCCACTCGGCACCCTGGTCGATCCAACGGACGAGCAAGGCTTTCTCGTAGTCGCTGAGTTCGAGGTGTGACGCGGGGGTCGGCATGACCACGCCAGGGTCATCACTGAGGATTCGGCGCACCAGCTCGCTGCTGCGCGGCTGCCCCGGCACCACAGCCGTGCTGCCCGAGGCGAGGCGCGACAGGACGACGTCCAATTTGTCGAGGCGGAGATCGCTCTTGCGAGCGGCGCCGTCGGGGCCGTGGCACTTGAAGCAGCGGTCCGACAGGATGGGCCGGACATGCAGGGCGAAGTCGACCCGCTCGGGGAGATTCTCCACTGATGGGCCCGGCACGCCGCAACCAGCGGCGAGCGAGGCGACGAGAACGAGGGCGAGACGGCCCAGACGGGCGGTCGAACGTGCGGTCATGGCGAGACCGCGATTGTATCCGACGCGATCAGGCGGGGTGGGGTGTGCGCCGGGCACGCTCAGCCGCTCTGGCAAACGGGTAGTACACCAGCGCGGCAATGACCAGCGACACCACGCCCCAGATGGCGGCGCGCCAGTCGCCGCCCGTCACGAGGTAGTGCCCGATGATCGGCGGCGTCGTCCAGGGCACGTTGATGAAGGGCCGCTCGACCAGGCCCCACGACATCAGCAGGTAGCTGCCGGTCGTCAGGATCAGCGCGTTGAGGACGTAGGGCACCATGAACACCGGGTTGAGCACGATGGGCAGCCCGAAGAAAATCGGCTCGTTGATCTGGAACACCTGCGTCGGCAGCGAGAGGCGCCCGACCTGCCTGAATGCTGCGTCCCTGGAGCCGACCAGGACCAGCGCGAGCGCCAACGTGGCGCCGGTGCCGCCGACGTTGACAAAGGTCGTGAAGAAGCCGTTGGCGGTGACGTAGGGCAAGGGCAGGCCGGCAGTCGTTGCGGCGACGTTTTCGGCCAGGTACTGCAGGAAGATCGGCGCGACGATCGCGTCCAGGGCGTTGTCGCCATGGATCCCCACCGACCACAGCAGGCTCACCAGGAACGCATACACGAGGATGCCTGGCAGCGTGTTCAGCGCAAACACCAGCGGACCAAAGGCCGCCTGCACCGTCTGGTTGATGTCTACCCCGGCCACGAACCGGATCAACCAGAACGTCACCACCAGAAACAGGAGAGGCACCAGCGACAGGAACGACTGGTAGACCACGGCCGGCACCGTGCCGGGCATGGTGATGACGACCCCGCGGTCGGTGAACAGCTTCTGCACCCTCACGACGACCAGGGCCACGAGGATGGCGGTGAACAGCCCCTGCGATCCGAGGCCGGGTGTCCTGAAGGTGAGATCGGTCGGCTCGATCTGAATCAGCAGGAAGACGGTGGCAGCCATCGTGGCGCTGACCAGGGCCTCCTGTCCGAGGCGCGACCCGAGGTCGTAGGCGATGGCCAGGCAGGCCACCAGCCCCAGGATGCCGAACGTCGCGGTGACCGGAATCTGCAGGAGCGGCAGCCATGGCCCGACACGCGCCTCCCAACCGGGTATCGGCAGGTACGACAGGACGAGAAACAGCCCGCCGATGATGGTGAGCGGCACCACCGAGACCATGCCGGACCGAATCGCCGACATGTAGGTGTTGTCGCTGAGCGCGGTCAGCGCCGGGACGACGTGACGGTTGAGCAGTGCCTCCATCCGTCTCACGTCGTCACCGTACCGACTGCGGATGACTGAGCAGCGTCTGCCGGCTGAGGTGGACCTTCTCGAAGGCCGCGACGATGTCGTCCATGTCGGCCGGCGTGCCGAGCATCATCGACTGGTCGAGCCACACCGCCTGCTCCCGGCAGATCAGCGCACTGTTGGGACACTGGACCTGCGCGTAGTCGAGGCGGTCGCGCACATGGGCGAGATAGGGGCCAAACGCCTTGTTGCGGAACAGCGGCTGCTCCGGCAGCGGATAGCCGTAGCCGCTGCCGCACGGAATCCCCTCGGCCTGCAAGGCCTCGAGCACGAGCTCCCGTGGTGCGCCGAACTCGGCCGCATCCAGGCGGAGCATGAACAGATGCTGGCTGTGCCGCGTGGTCGATGGCAGTCGCACCTGCGGCAGCAGTCCGGGAATGGCGGCCAGGCGGCGGGCCAGGTCGCGACCGTTCTGATCGCGCGTCGCCGTCTGCGACTCGAGCCGATCGAGTTGGCTGCCGAGCAGTGCGCCCTGCAGCTCACCCAGCCGGTAATTGCCCGAGATGACGTGGTGCTCGTACCAGATGCCACCTGGGACCCGCCCGCAGTTGTGAATGGACCGGCACGAGGCTGCCAGGTCATCGTCGTTGGTCACCACGATGCCGCCCTCGCCCGACGTCAGGTTCTTGCTGGACTGGAAGGAGAACGAGGCCGCGTGCCCGATCGAGCCAGCCGGCCGGCCGCACCAGGTGGCGCCGTGGGCGTGCGCGGCGTCCTCGAGCACGAACAGACCGGCGCGCCGGGCGATCTCGAGCAGCGCCTCCATGTCGGCAGGTTGGCCAGCAAAGTGAACGGGCACGATGGCCTTGGTGCGCGGCGTGATCGCCGCCTCGACGGCGCGCGGGTCCATGTTGAAGGTGGCCAGGTCCACGTCCACGAAGACCGGCACGCAATTGGCCTCGACTACGGCCGTCGCCGTCGAGAGGAAGGTATACGCCGGCACGATCACTTCGTCCTCGGCCTGCAGGCCGGCGGCCATCAACGCGATGCGCAGCGACACGGTGCCGTTGACCACGGCGATGCCATGGCGGCATCCGTGCATGGCCGCGAACCGCTGCTCGAAGGTCTCCACCTGGTCGCCGGCCAGGCGTCCCCACTTGCCGGTACGCAGGGCCGCGAGCACGCGCGCCTCGTCGGCGGCGTCAAAGACCGGCCAGGTCGGAAAGGGCCTCGTGCGGACCGGGGTCCCGCCAAGGAGGGCCAGCGTCAACGACCACCCCCATCGTTCTTCCTTCGCGATTCTCGATGAGTCTCAATTGCCGAATTCACAATTGTCCTAGAGCGTTTTTCCCATGTAGATACTGCCCTCTTCGGGCGTGCCGACACGCACGATCTCGTGGAAACCGAGCCGCGTGTAGAACGCGTGGGCGCGGCTGTTTCGCGCCCACATGCCGAGGTGCACCCCAGGCGAGCCGCGTTCCCGCAGACGGTCCATCAGGCGCTCGATCAGTTCGCGCCCGAGTCCACGTCCCTGCGCACGCGGCAGCAGGTCGATGTGCAGGTGCGAGGGGTACAGCGCGTACGGCTCCGGACAGAAGTAGTCCTGCTGCCGGTACCAATCGTAGACCTGCTCGACGCGGGTCCACGCCGACGGATCGGCCGTCGGCGGGCGATAGTGCTCGACCAGGTCGGGCCGCCACTCGGCGTCATAGCGCGCGTAGAAGGCACGCGAGTCGAGCGCCGCCAGCGAGTAGCCGCAGACGCCGTCGGCGTCCTCGAGTACGAGACTCAAGTCTGGCTCGAATGCCAGATACGGTCCCACGAAAAGCCGACCGAGCGCGTCGGGGTCGGCAGCAAACAGCGGCTCGGCGTCGGCGCCGGCGTCGCCCGTCTTGAGGCAGACGTGATAGGCCGCCGCACGATCCCCTGCCCGCGCCAGCCGAATCTGCGTCGGAGCGCTCATCTGTCGCGTCCGGCGGCGGTGAAGGTGCCGTCGGCGTCAGCGTCCAGCAGGTGCTGGACACGCGAGATGACCCCGCCGCGATAGGTGCGCGGCAGATGGAAGTCCGATCGAAAGGACACGCGGCCGTCGGCGGTGGCCAGCCGGGCCTGCGCGCCTCGTATGGCCAGGTCGAGCTCCTCGCGGAGATCCCAGACGCGACGACTCAAGGCGTGAAACAGCGGGCGATGCCGAAGCGTGGCCAGGCGTCCGCAGAGATCGCGCACACGCGTGGCCTGCTCGACGAATGCGTGGGCGTCATCGCGCCACGTCGGCGAGGAGCCGGTCAGTGCGCGGCGGGCGCTGTCGAGCAGCGCATCGGCCTGAGGGCCTTCCCGGTAGGGCAGGTAGTAGCAGTCGGCAAGCGTGACGAGGTCGGTGAAGGCCACGGCGCCGGTGACGGTGTCAAAGTCCGGCTGCCATTCGCGCAACGCCGTGAGGTAGGCCTCACGCTCGTCCCAGGTCTCGTCGGCCTGCAGATACAGCGCGAGCGTGTGCACGGCCACCCGATTGAGGGGGAACTCGGTGTTCGGGTTGGTGAGGATGCCGCGGAGTTCGTGGCGCAACTCGAGCGGCCGGCCCGCGTACGGCCCGAGAAACATGCGGCGGCCGTCGTAGTCGTTGGCGTGCAGGTTGTCCCACAGGACCGGCTTGCGGCGCAGGCGCGCCGCGACCTCGCGCACGTGGGCCACCGAGATGGCGTCGGATACGATCTCGGGACCCGTCCAGAAGACGTCGATGGTGGCATCGAGAGCCGACCCCAGGTCATCGAGGTACCCGGCACCGCCGAGCCCTGCTGCCGCCATCCGCCCGCAGTACGGCGTCGGACAGAATGCGGCGACGAGATCGGGACGCTGGCGATGCGCCCAGGCAAACAGCTCGTTGGCGACCGCCGCCTGCGCGCCGGCCAGGCTTCCCCATGCCTGCAGCGCTGCCGCGTCGATGCGGTCCGGGATGTCGTCAAAGAGCAGGGCCAGTCCATCGCAGCCGATCTCGAGCATCTGCGCGCAGCGCGCCCGCAGGTCGGCGCGGTCCTGGTCGCTGCCATAGTCGATGTCGAGCCCTGGGCCGATGCCGTAGATGAAGCGCAGGCCGACCGCGTGGCTGGCGGCAATGCGCGCCGCCAGCGCGTCGAGCTCCGCGCCGGCGTACGGCACTCGCCAGAGGGCTCGATGATGCAGGTCGTCCTTGGGGCAGTACAGGTACGTGTCGAGCCGCCACGTCGCCATCTGATCGAACAGCGTGGCACGCTCACCCTCGCTCCAGGGCGGGCCGTAGAAGCCCTCGATGACGCCGTTGAGGAACATCGCTGGTCGGTAGCATATGCGGACACGGCGGGAGCCGCACGTATACTCGGCGCGACCTGCACCGGGAGACCCTCTGATGAACCGACGATCATTCCTGGCCGCGGTGGCGGCCGCACCTGTGCTCGGGGCGCTGCAGCCACGGCGTGCGGCGGCGGCGCTGCCCAAGGCGACGATCACACGCGTCCGGATCTTCCGTCCGCCCGACCTCAACCCGTTGTTCAACCAGAGCAACATGGTGGTGACCGTCGAAACCGACATCGGCATCACCGGCATCGGCGAAGGCGGCGCCAGGGATACCCTCGAGCAGGTCGCGGGCACGCTGATCGGCAAGAATCCGTTTCACATCGAGCGGATCTGGCAGGAGGCCTACATCGCCTGGTTCTATCCTCCAGGCCGTGAAAAAACTCATGCCCTCGGTGCCCTCGACCTCGCCCTGTGGGACATCAAGGGCAAGGCGCTCGGCCTGCCGGTGCACGAACTGCTCGGCGGCCTGACGCGCGACTACTGCGAGTGCTATGCGACTGGCGGTGCGCGGCCGGCAGGGACGCCAGCCAATGCCCCCCTCAGCTTGAAGGAGCGGGCCCACGCGACGATGGAGGCCGGCTATCGGGCATTCCGCATGGGGGCGGGCGACGTCCCTGTTGGAGCGGTGTTTGACACCCGCTCGGTGGTGCGGCGCATCGAACAGGATTGCCGCGACGTCCGTGATGCGGTGGGCGCCGACGGCAATTGGTGCATCGACCTGCATCAACGCTTCGACCTCAACGACGCCGTGCGGGTCTGCAAGGTGATGGAGCCCTTCGACCCGTTCTTTGTCGAGGACCCGGTGCGCGACGAGCACGCGCTGATGGACATCCCGAAACTGCGCCAGATGACCAACGTGCCGCTCACCCACGGCGAGGAATGGGGACTGCGCTGGGACTTCAACCGGCTCGTCGAAGCGCACGACATCGACTTCATCCGCGCCACGCTGCCCAACGTCGGCGGCATCACCGAGATGATGAAGATCGCGGCGCTCTGCGAGACACACGCCGTGGGCATCGTGCCGCATTTCACCGGACCGATCGCCACGGCCGCACTCGTCAACTGCCTGTCCACGTTCTCGGGGCCCGTGCTGTTTGAGTACAACTACGGCGGACGCCCCATCGAGCACCTGCCCGAGTGCCTCGATTTCAAGAACGGCAAGGCCTACGCCAACCAGCGTCCGGGCCTCGGCGTGACCGCTGACATGTCCCGCCTGACCCAGATCGGCGAGGTGACCGAGCCCGGACGCCGCAACGTGTTCCGTCGGCCGGACGGGTCGCTCACCCACTGGTGACCGCTGGCCGCGCTCGGGGCCGGGCCACGGCGCCCGAGCCCGACGGCTATGGCTGGCGCTGCGGGATGATGGTCTCGCCCCGCGCCAGCATCTCGACCAGGCCACTGATCTTCCGTGCGCGGCCCGCGGCGGTCTTCATGGCATTGGTGCGGAATGCCAGCGCGAAGAGATTGGGCTTGGACAGCGTGGCCAACGCCGCGAGCGCACGCGGATTGGCGGCAATGGCCGCGCGCAGGTCCGACGGCAACGCGTCGACGCTGGCGCTGCGCATCGGGGCATACGCGGCCGCCCAGCGGCCATCCTCGCGGGCCGCGTCGATGGCCGCCTGACCATGGGGCGTCATGCGGCCTGCAGCGATCAGGCGCGCCACGTGCTCGCGATTGACCTGCGACCACCGGCTCTTGGGGCGCCTCGGCGTGTAACGCTGCAGGTACGACTGCTCGTCGTAGCCGCGGCGCAGGCCGTCGATCCAGCCCCAGCACAGCGCGATGTCCAGCGCCTCCCCGAGCGTGACCGACGCGATGCCCGAGTGGGTCTTGTAGATCCGCAACCAGAGCTCGGCCTGGCGCGCGTGGTTGGCGCGCATCCACCGAGACAGTGCCGCGGCTGTCGCGAACACGAGCACACGGTCGGCGTCTGGAGTCAGCGACGACCTCGTCTCGCGCGTGGGTCAGCCACCGGCACAACCGTCCGCGTCTAGCGCTGGATGCGCGCCGAGCCGCCCTTGGCAAACGCCTTGACGTCCTCGAGGGTGGCCATCGTCGTGTCGCCAGGGAAGGTGGTGATCAGCGCACCGTGGGCCCAGCCGAGTCGCACGCTCTGCTCGGGCGAGGCACCCGACAGCAGGCCGTAGATCAAGCCTGAAGCGAAGCCATCGCCGCCGCCGACGCGGTCCAGCACGTCCAGCTGCGCGGTCGGTGCGGTCACCTGCTCGCCATTGAACCAGGCCACCGCCGACCACGAATGCCGGTTGGTCGTGTGCACGTCGCGCAGTGTCGTCGCGACCACCTTGACGCTGGGATACGCCTCGACGACGCGGCTGATGGTCTCGAAAAACGCGGAGGTGTCCAGCGCGGCGCCCTTGCCGGCCTCGGGGCCGGCCACGCCGAGTGCCTTTTGCAGGTCCTCTTCGTTGCCCACCAGCACATCGACGTTCTCGACGATGCGCTTGAAGATCGATTGCGCCTTGTCGATGGCGCCCTGCGCCTTCCACAGCTTCTCGCGATAGTTGAGATCGAACGAGGTGACCACGCCGTGCTGCCGGGCGGCCTGCAGCGCCTCGATGATCAGTTCGGCCGAGGTCGCCGACAGGGAGGCAAACAGCCCCCCGCTGTGGAACCAGCGAACGCCCTTGCCGAAGATGGCGGCCCAGTCGAAGTCGCCAGGCTGCAGCAGCGCCGCCGCCTCGTTGGCGCGGTTGTAGAACACGACCGGCGGCCTGATCCCCATGCCCTGGTCGCTGTACACCGTGGCCATGTTCGGCCCGCGCGCGCCGTCGTGCTCGAAGTGCTTGTAGAACGGCGCCACGCCCATGGCGCGCACCCGCTCGGCGATCAGGTCGCCGACCGGGTACTTGACCATCGCAGTGGCGATGCCGGTGCGCAGACCGAAGCAGTCCGACAGGTTGGCGGCGACGTTGAACTCGCCGCCGCTGACGTGGATGTCGAGGGTGTGCGCCTTGCGGAAGGGCAGCCGGCCCGGGTCGAGGCGATGGATGATGGCGCCGAGGGACAGGAGGTCGAGTTCGCCGTGCGCGGGGATGGTGAGGTTGGTCATGGTCGCTCAGGGGCCGGGAGGCAGTTCAGCAATCGGTCGGCAGTCGGCAGTCGGCAGGAATCAGGCGGCGGGAATCAGGCAGCGGACATCACGGACGGCTGCCCCACTGCGTGTGAAAGCTGCCCTCGCGGTCGGTCCGGCGATAAGTGTGGGCACCGAAGTAGTCGCGCTGCCCCTGGGTCAGGTTGGCTGGCAGCCGCTCGCTGCGATACGCATCGTAGTAGGCCAGCGAGGCTGCGGTGGCGGGCACCGGGATGCCCAGACCCACAGCCGCCTGCACCATCTCGCGCCAGGCCTGCTGCCGCTGGCCGACGGCGGCACCCAACGTCGGATCCAGCAGCAGGTTCACCAGCTGCGGGTCTCGGCCGAAAGCGGCGCGGATGTCGTTGAGCAGCGTCGCACGGATGATGCACCCGGCCCGCCAGATGCGCGCCACCTCGCCAGGGTCGATCTCGTAGCCATATTCGACCGACGCCATGCGCAGTTGCGCCATGCCCTGGGCGTACGAGGTGATCTTGCTGGCGTAGAGGGCATGCCTGGCGGCGTCGATGAGAGCCGCCCCGTCGCCGGCAAAGCGCGGGGAAGGACCGGTCAGCACGCGGCTGGCGACCACGCGCTCGTCCTTCTGCGCCGAGATGAGACGCGACACGACCGCGGCATTGACCGTCGGGATCGCCGCACCCACGTCGAAGGCGTCCTGGCTCATCCACTTGCCGGTGCCCTTCTGCTGCGCCTCGTCGAGGATCGCATCGACCAGCGGGCCGCCGGTCTCAGGGTCCTGCTGCGCAAGGACGTCGGCGGTGATCTCGACCAGGTAGGATCGCAGTTCACCGCGATTCCACTCGGCGAAGATGTCGGAGATCTCGCCGGCCTGCATTCCCAGCCCGCGACGCAACAGGTCGTACGTCTCGGCGATCAACTGCATGTCGCCGTATTCGATGCCGTTGTGCACCATCTTCACGTAGTGCCCGGCGCCGTGCGCGCCGACGTATCCGACACACGGCTCGCCGTCGTCGGCCCTGGCCGCGATCGCCTGGAAGATCGGGGCCACCGCCTCCCAGGCCGCGCGTGCGCCCCCCGGCATGATGGCCGGACCGAGCAGCGCGCCCTCCTCGCCGCCCGAGACGCCCGTGCCCAGCAGCAACAGACCACGCGCGGCCAGTTCGGCTTCGCGGCGGTCGGTGTCCTTGAAGTGGGAGTTGCCGGCGTCGATGAGGATGTCGCCCGCCGTGAGGTGGGGAGCGATGTGGGCAATGACGTCGTCGACGGGTTTGCCGGCCGGCACCATCAGCAGCACCTTGCGCGGCTGCACCAGCATGGCAGCCAGCTCCTCGGCCGATGCGGCGCCTACGGCTCGCCGACCTTCACCAGCCGCAAAGGCCTGGGTCTTGGCGGCACTCAGATCGTACCCGGCCACCGTGAAGCCGCGACTCTCGATGTTCCTGGCGAGATTGCCGCCCATCACACCGAGTCCTACCACGCCGATATCGCACGTCATTGCATTCCTCGTCGGGACACGGCTAGCGGCAGCTCACCGGGGTCTTGGCCTCGAATCAGCCCCGTATTGTGTCCTGATGCCGACGAGAATGCGAGGTGCGAGGGCCAGACACGACAAAGGGCGCGACTCACGCCGCGCCCTTTCGCCGCACGCCGTCAGGCGCCCCGCGTCAATAGATGTCGGCCCGGAGCGTGATCGTGCGCCCCGGTTGCACCATGACGTCGAAGGCGATCGGGGTCAAGCCGGGAGCGTGAATCTCCACGCGGTGCTCGCCCGGTTCGAGATTCAAGTGCTGGAACACCCCGTCGAAGTCGTCGACGATGCCCGCGTAGTAGCCGTCGGCGAAGACCTGGGCGTCGCGCGGGGCGTCGGTGATGCGCAGCCCGCCATACGCCACGCCCGGCGACGGGTCGTAGTAGGTCTGCGGGATGGATCCGAAGGGGTAGAGCCCGTCAGCGCCGTAGTAGAGGCCGAGGCCGATGCTCGGACGGTAGTAGTAGGGCTGCCACGCCCCGTATCCGAGCACGTAGGGCGAGATGAAGCGAGGGGTTGCCACGGCGTATCCGCCCCAGGAGCCCCGCCAGCCGGGAGCGATGTAGCGCGGCCGGCCGTAGTAGCCGCGACCGTCGTAGCCGCGCGCACCGTCGTAGCCACCGTATCCACGCGGACCGACGTAGCCACGGGGGACGGCGTACGCGCGCGGCACGGCGTAGCCAGGACGCACCCGACTGCCTGGATCCACGTAGCGGCCGGCGTACCCCCTGTTGGTGTAGGCGCGGTCGGCATACCCAGGCGACGGATGGCGGGGCGCCACCGGCGCACGGCCCGCGACCGCCGGGCTGTCATTGCGCCGGCTGTCATCGCCACGATTGACGTCCGCCTGCCCGCGGGGCACGCCATAACGGCCGCGATCGACGATGCGCGGCGTGCTCTGGCGGATGCCCGATGGCGGCGGCGCCGCATGGGGCCGCGGCTGTTCGCCGCGGTTGGCTTCAGGGCGGCCACCTCGACCGTCGCGGTCGGGTGCCGGCGCGGCGGCGCGGCCGCTGCCCTGGCCACCGCGCTCCTGGCCCCCTCCGCCACCACCCGGGTTACGCTGGCGCTGGGCCGTGGCCGGAGAGGCCAATGCCAGAGCGCCGACGATGAGAGCTGCGGTGACCACTTGTCTGGACATATGAGAAGTCTCCCACCGCTATCCATTCAATTGCCGCGCCACGTCCTCCTGTCGCTTTTCCCGGTGCACACTCCGCGGTCGGTCCCCATTCGGAGCCAGCCGACGCGGCGCGGCGGAACACCACGTCCTCCAGAGGCGTCACTCTACAAGGATGCCTAGCCGTCGCACGTTTCTTGCCTCTGGCCTCGCAGCCAGCGCCGGCGCCAGCGCCTGGGCCAGTCTCTCGTCGTCCTGGGGCGCGCGCTTCATCCGCGAACGCGTCGCCGAAGTGGGCAGAACAATCCCCGCGCCGCTTCACACGCCAAGACCGGATCAGTGGGCGGACAACGCCATCACGGTGGCCTGGTTGGGCCACGCCACCGTCCTCATCAACTTCTACGGGATGGTCATCCTGACCGATCCGACGTTTTTCTCGAGGATTGGCGTCAGCCTGGGCGTCGGCACCCTCGGTCCGTTGCGTCTGGTGCAATGCGCCTTGCCACCGGCGTCGGTGCCCGACGTGGACCTGCTCCTGGTCACCCATGCCCATTTCGACCATCTCGACACGCCGTCGTTGGCCGCAGTGCCCGGCACGCCTGCCGTGGTGATGGCGCACGCCACGTCCGACCTCTTGCCGAGACGAGCCGCGGCGTCGGTGCAGGAACTCAGGTGGAACGACACCGCCCGTATCCGGACGCCGCGCGGTGACGCGCTGGTTCGGGCCATCGAGGTCCGCCACTGGGGCGCGCGCGTCCAGCGCGATACCTGGCGCGGGTACACCGGCTTTGTCGTCGAACGTGAGGGGCGCCGCCTGCTGATCGGCGGCGACACGGCCCACACCGACGTCTTCCGGGAGCACCGCCGCCACGGCCCGTTTGACGCGGCCATGATGCCCATCGGCGCGTACGACCCGTGGATTCGCAACCACTGCACGCCTGAACAAGCCATACGGATGGCCGACGCCGCAGGGGCTCGCCTCTTCGTGCCCATTCATCATCAGTCGTTCAGGCTCAGCCGGGAACCACTGCTGGAGCCCATCGAACGGGCCGACGCGATGCTGGCCAGGGAACACGGCCGGCTGGGGCTGCGCGAGGTCGGCCAGACGGTCGTCCTCTAGCACTCCGTGGCCGCCGACCCGCGCGGCATTGTCGCCGGGGTCTTGGGCCGCTCATCGACTCCGGCGGCCGCGGAGCATCAGGGCCGCGGCGGTCGTGGCCACCGCCACGCCCGCGACGCCGACGACCGCGAACCACGACGGGTGCGGGATCATGGCGAGGTTGGCGACGACGGCGGCCAGCATCACGCCGCCGACGATGCCCGCGTGCAGCCAGGGGCGGCGGCCCGCCAGCCTGACCGCGGAGACTGCCCCACCGAAGGCCCCAAGCCACCACGCGGCCAGGACGAACCACAGCGCGCCGATCGGCAAGCGCGCGATCTCGGCCCGCATGGCCGCCACGTCATTCAGGTCGAGCGTGGGGGCCGGGTACGCGGCATGCCCGATCCGCTCGACCGCAGCCACCACGAGCGAGCCGACCACGACGCCGGCGATGGGCGCAAGAATCTGACGCATGCGCCCATGACGTCCAGCGGCTTGCGATTCTGACAGGCCCGTCCTCAGCGCGACCTCACCGGGGCGCGGGCCGCGCCGAATTGCTGACAAACGCGATCCGGGTGCCGTCGGGCGACCACGATGGGACGTTGATCGTCCCCTGCCCGCCGTACACGTAGGCGATCACCTTCGCATGAGTGCCATCGAGCGCCATGTGGCGCAGATAGACATGTTCATAGAACGGGTGCTCGGCCGATGGGACGTCCGCGGCATAGGAGAGGACCACCATGGACCGGCCGTCTGGCGCGATGTGGGGAAACCAGTTGTTGAAGCGATCGAAGGTGATCTGCCGTTGCTCGGTCCCGTCAGGCTTCATCCGCCAGACCTGCATGTGGCCCGACCGGTTCGAATTGAAGTACAGCCATTGGCCATCGGGGGTCAGCTCGGATCCGTCGTCGACGCCCGCCGCGGTCGTCAGCCGCGTCTCCTCGCCACCGGTGACCGGGATCTTGTAGATGTCCAGCTCGTTGTTGCGCTGGCCGGTGTAGAACAGCCACTGCTTGTCGAGCGACCAGCCATGCAGGTAGGACGGCGCCCTGGGCGTGACGCGGGTCGGCTCACCGCCCGTCGTGGGCATCACGTAGATGACCGACCGCCCGTTGTCGCCGGCGTCCTGACTGTGGCTGCTGATTCCGAGCATGGTGCCGTCGGCCGACAGCACGTGGTCGTTGTTGTTGCGCTGCGCCCGTCCACTGGCCAGTTCGGCGACGACGCGCGTGGCCAGGTCGAGCGTCCACAACTTGCCGCTGCCGTTGAAGATGAGCGTCTCGCCGTCCGGCGTCCAGTTGGGGGCCTGGATGGAGATCGGCGACGTGTGGACGACCGTGCGCGCGCCGGTCGCGATGTCCATGACCTCGAGGTTGCTGCCGATGTAATCGCGGTACGGCACCCATCCGGGTGCCGGCGGCACCACGAGCCGCACGTTGCTGAAGACGGCGCTCTCCTTGACGGCGGCGTTGTGGGAGCACGCGAAGAGCCCGACGTACACCTGCTCGCCCAGATCGGGCCCGAACAGCTCGGTGTACACCAACGGCTCGCCGAACCTCGCAACGCCCATCAGGTAACGCTGCCCTTCACGTTTGAGTTCGAGTACGTCGGCGTGGGTGATGGGGGCAATGGTGGTGGTGGTGAGGCCGCCGCTTTCTTCCCGGCGCTGCAGCGACGTCAGCCCATCGCCGTGGCGCACCGCGTCCACGTACGGTGCATCGGCTTCCAGCCCTTTGCGCACGATGATGCCGATCTTTCGATGCGGGTCGACGCCCTCGCCAAGAAACCGCACGTGCGCGCGCATGACGAAGTCGCCCGAGATCCGACGCCATGCGAAGTGGAACTCGTCGCGCGCCAGCCACATATTCGAGCCGCCGGCCGAAAGCGTGTACGTCTGTGTGGCGGCGTCGTACTTGGTCGACCCCGCGATGGCAGGCGCGCCGATGTCGGCACTGGCCTCGAAGTGGCCGACGCCCGGTGTCACCACCGTCGGTGCGGCGGTGGTGGTCGCCACCGTCGCCGTGGTCGCGGCGCCAGGCGTTGTGGGCACGACGCGACCCTGTGACACCAGGTCCGACCGTGAAAAGGCCGATCCGGGCAGCACACGGCCGGCCTCGGGATGATGTGCGGCTGCCAGGACGACGGTGCCCAACGCCAACGCAAGAATCACCAACACAGTACGAGTCGTCATCGCTGCCTCCACTTCAGATGTGGCGCACTCTAGCAGGTCGTGCGAGGGCAGCGGTCTGCCGTGGCACAGGCCACGTCAAGGCGGGGCGCGGGCGGTCGAGCCATTGACGGCTTGACGCGCACGCCGTACCGTCGCCGCATGCGCATCCCTACCCTCCTGTCCACCGTCGCCATGATCGCTGGCATCGGCGCCCTTGGCATCGACGTCGCCGGGCAAACGCCTTCCACACCTCCCAGAGCCTACATAGACGGTAGCGGGCCCGGCTGGCGCACGCTCGGCGCGGCCGACTTCGCGCCGGTCAACGGCTACCCCGACACCTGGAAGTGGGACGGCGAGATCCTCAAGTCCACGGGAGTGCCGATCGGGGTGATGCGGACGCGCGATCAGTTCCTGAACTTCGAGCTGGTGATCGAGTGGCGCCACATGAAGTCGGCAGGCAACTCCGGGGTCTTTGCCTGGGTGCCGATGAAGGCCCTCGACGGCCTTCAGCCCGACAATCTGCCACGGTGGGGCATCGAGGTCCAGATGCTGGACCACGGCTACCGCGAGTGGTTTCGCGAGCGCAACCCTGGCAAGCCCGACACCTGGTTCACGACCCACGGCGACATCTTCGCCGTCGGCAACTCGAAGCTCGAGCACTTCGAGCCGCGCTCACCCGATGGCTCGCGCAGCTTCCCGAGAGCCGATCGCAGCCGGGGCGTGGGCGAGTGGAACCATTACTACGTGCGTGGGATCAACGGCGAGATCAGGCTGTGGGTCAATGGCGAGGAAGTGTCGGGAGGCCGCGGCGCCGACCCGCGCACCGGGTTCCTCTGCCTTGAAGCCGAAGGCTCGCCAGTCGAGTTCCGGAACATCCGCGTGCGCGAGCTGCCCTGACCATCACCCGAGCCCGGCGGCAGCGGGCGCGGCAGCGCGTGACGCTGGGCTGCCGCACCTGCACCCGTGTTGACGTTGGGTGTCAACACACCTACCCTCGGTGAATGGCCGACCGTCCCACCCGCGCGCAGGCAGGCGACCCACCCGCCCACGGTCCCGAGCAGGAGGCCTTCCTGGCCATCGTGCGGACGGCCGCTCAGCTGACAGACCAGATGGAGCAGGTGCTGCGCCCCGAAGGGATCGGCACCGCTCAGTACAACGTGCTGCGCATCCTGCGCGGGTCAGAGCCTGCTGGACTGTGCCGGAATCAGGTGCGGGACCGCATGCTGACCCGCATGCCCGACATGACCCGCCTGCTCGATCGCATGGAACACGCCGGACTCGTCGCACGCACCCGCGGCACCGACGACCGCCGGGTAGTGACCACGCGCATCACCAGTGCCGGTCTGGACGTGCTCGACCGGCTGCATGACAACGTCCTCGAGGAGCACAGGCGCCGCCTGGCCCATGTCGGGAGCGCCAATCTGCGCATGCTCAGCACCTTGCTCGAGCAGGTCCGGCGCGGTGCCAGCGAGGGTGCCGCGGTGCCCGCACACTCCAAGCAGCACGACCAATGACCGACCCGACCCGGGGCGCTCCTTCCGGCCCCGAACCAGCGACGCCTGGCAGCTATGGCCAGGGGCCACGCGGCTTTCGGCTCCCCGCAGGCACAGGCGTCGGGGCAGTGGCTCTGCAGATCGGCCATCTGGCGCGCTCACTGGTCTTCTACCGCGAGGTGCTGGGCTTGCGCGTGGTCGCCGACGGGCCTGGGCGCGCCACCCTCGCCGCATATGGCGACGACCGCGTCCTGCTCGACCTGATGGAGGTGCCGGGGACGCAGGCCGCCGGCAGGCCTGCCCGACTCGGCCTCTTTCACTTTGCCATCCTCCTGCCGGACCGAGCCGCACTGGGTCGCCTCTATCGCCACCTCTCGACGACAGGCATTCGCGTCAGCACCGGCGACCATCTGGTCAGCGAGGCGCTCTATCTGACAGACCCGGATGGCCTTGGAGTCGAGGTCTACGCGGACCGCCCGCGCGAGTCGTGGCGCCGCGTCGGCCGCGAGTTGCAGATGGCCACTCTCCCGGTGGACGTCCCGGGCCTGCTCGCAGCGGCTGGCGAGACCGCGTGGGCGGGGATGCCGCCAGGGACCGTGATGGGTCACGTGCACCTGCACGTGGGCGACATTGCCAGGGCCGCGGAGTTCTATGCCGACGCCATGGGGTTGGACAAGACCACGTGGAGCTATCCAGGCGCGCTGTTTCTCGGCGCCGGTGGATACCACCACCACGTGGGCGTGAACACCTGGGCCGGCCCCGGCGCCAGGCCGGCCGGACCCGACGAGGCGCGGCTGCTGGAATGGACGATGACGCTGCCAGACGCGGCCAGCGTGCAGGCGCTGCAGGCCAGCCTCGTGGCGGCCGGCCATCACACCGCGCGCGAGGACGACGCCATCGTCACGCACGACCCGTGGGGCACCGCGGTCCGTGTACGACCCCGCTGAGCGCAGCGCTCCGCTGGCGCCGCCTTCGCCCTCTCGCGGGTGACGCGTGCGTCAGGGCGACAGCAGACGCGCGGCGGCGTCACCCGCCACGAGTTGCAGCTTCTTGAGGAACTTCGGCGTCGCGCCGCTGGCGACGAACTCGCCGACGGCGTGCCCGTCGGAGGCGTAGCCGGCCAACTGGTACTCGAACAGGTGCTGGATGTGCACCTGCCCATCGACAACGGCTCCCACCTCGCTGACGTGGGTGATCCGCCGCACACCGTCCTGCAGGATCTGATGCTGGATCACCAGGTCAACGCTGGTGCTGATCTGGCGCTGGATGGCCCACAACGGCAGCGCCAGGCCCTTGGACAGCAACATCAGCTCGAGACGCGCGACGGCGTGGCTCGGCGAACTCGCATGCAGTACCGCCATCGACCCGTCGTGGCCGCTGGTCATCGCATGCACCATCTCGAACGCCTCGTCGCCGCGGATCTCGCCGACCAGGATGCGGCTCGGACGCATCCGCAGGCTGTTGCGCAGCAGATCGGCCATGGTGATCGCGCCCGAACCTTCGTTGTTGGGGCGCCGCGCCTCGAGACGGACACAGTGCCGCACGGCGATATCGAGTTCGGCGGTGTCCTCGATCACCACGATGCGCTCGCCATGGGCGATCTGGTTGGCCAGGATGCCCAGTGTGGTGGTCTTGCCGCTGCCGGTACCCCCCGAGAACACGATGTTCAGCCGAGCACGGACCGCGTACGCCAGGAACTCGGCCATCTGCGAGGTCAGCGTCCCGTGGCGGATCAGGTCATTGAGTGATCGCACCGCGCCGGTGAACTTGCGGATGGTCACCGCCGGGCCCTGCAGCGACACCGGGGCGATGCAGATGTTGACGCGCGACCCGTCCTCCATGCGGAAGTCAACCATCGGCGCGCGCACGTTGACGCCCCGCCCCGCCGATACCACCAGGTTGTCGACCAGCAGGTCCAGTTCCGACGACGTCGCGAACATCGTTGGCACCTCGACCATCTGACCGGCCCGCTCGACAAAGACCTGCTGCGGTCCGTTGATCATGATCTCGGTGACCGTCGGGTCCTCCAGCAGGTGCCGAATCGGCCCGAGTCCTGGCTTGTCGATGATCTTCATGCGTCGCTCCGCGCCGCGCCTGGTCGCACGAGACCGTGCTGGCCGGCCGCCATCGTCAGCGCGCGTAGCCCTGCGCTGGCGTGCCGTCGTCGTTCAGGTGCCCGACCGTCCACAGCAGCCCCCGAGTGACCAGGCCAAGGTAGACGGGGTCTTCCATCATCGCGGTGTTGTGCCCCAGCGAGGTGACAAAGACGCGGGCCTTGCCGTGCGTGTTCGTCCAGATTAGCGGCGAGGTCGTCTTGGACTCCTCGCTGTACGCCTGCGCGAGTGGCGTCATCGTCGGCCACACGCGTTCGAGTTCGTACAGTTCTTCGCGCGTCGTCACCCAGGTCGCGGGGACGCCGCGCATGATCGGATGTGCCGACGCTACTGTCTGCACCGTGAGCGGACGCTGACTGTCGTGCCGCAGGCTGAAGGCGCCCATCAGTTCCCCCCAGGCCCGCGACGTGGACCGCCGGAAGCTGTGCACCGCGCCGTGCAGGATGACCGCGCCGACACCGCTGTCGCGGTGCGCATGCGCCAGCCGCTCGATCCACGCGACGTCGACGACGTGCGAGAACGACATGTTGTAGAGGACGACATCGAACTCCCTGGTCCAGGCGGTGTCCTTGTGACGGTCGATCAGGACCTCGGTGGAGGTGCCGGCTGTGTGGTCGACTGTCCAGGCGATGTTGACCTGCCTGGCTACAGCCGGCGGCACGATGGCCTCCTGCTTGACGAACTCGTGGAAACCGCCGCCGGTCACATAGAGCGCCCGGATCGGTCGCGGCGCCTGCGATGCCGACAGCGGGAAGATCAGGAGTGCGCCGACCATGCCGACCAGCAGCGTCGGCACGGCCATGAGGCGGGCGATTGCCGCCGGCGGGGTAGCCGCGACGGGACGGGGGTGTGGCATTCGGGATCTCTCCGGGAAGGCGATGCTGTGAGTGGGCCGATTATGCCACCGCCGCTGCCCTCACATCCGTTCCAGGCGCAGCCGCGTAGATGAACCTGAGCGCCACGACTTTCCGGCGCCAGGAGACATACATCATGCGATCACTCATCTACGCCCTCGTGGCCTGCACCCTGGTCACCGCGCTTCCTCTTCACGCTCAGGACAAGACGGTCATGGTCGGCGGCGCCGCCATGTATCCCTCGAAAGACATCGTCGACAACGCCGTGAACTCGAAGGATCACACGACCCTGGTGGCTGCCGTGAAGGCCGCTGGATTGGTGGAGACCCTCAAGGGACCCGGCCCGTTCACCGTGTTCGCGCCGACCAACGCGGCATTCGCGGCACTGCCGGCCGGCACCGTTGACACCCTGCTCAAGCCGGAGAACAAGGCTACGCTGACCAAGGTGCTGACCTACCACGTGGTGGCGGGCCGCCATGATGCGAAGTCGTTGATGGAGCACGCGAAGATGCACGGCGGGATGCACACGCTGAAGACCGTCAGCGGCGGCACACTGACCGTGGTGCTGAAGGACGGTCAGCTGTCGGTGAAGGATGAGAAAGGTGGCATGGCGCCGATCACCATTGCCGACGTCTACCAGTCAAACGGAGTGATTCACGTCATCTCCGCGGTGGCGATGCCCAAGTAGGACGGCTACCGAGTGGCACGCCCCCCGCCGCGTGACGGGCGGAGGGCGGGCCCCGGTGCGAGCCGACCACTGCCCTTGACTAGCGCTGACAGCTCGGGCAGGAGAAGGTGGCGCGTCCGGCCTGCACCGATCGCCTGATGAGGCCCGCGCATCCCGGCGTGGGGCATGGGTGCCCTGCCCGGTCGTATACGCGGAAATGCGTCTCGCCATCAGCGGCGCGGGTCTGGCTCGCGAGCGCATCCTTCAGCACTTTCTTGATCGCGGCCGCGAGGCGTTCGGCGCTCGGCCGCGGCTTGCCGGTAGACGTCGCGATCGTCGACGCGCGGCGCGACGGCGACAAACCGGCTCGGTGCAGCGCCTCCACGACGTAGATGTTGCCCAGGCCAGCCACTGCCCGCTGATCCAGCAGCACCACCTTCAGCGGCGCCTTCCGGCCTGCACACGCGCGAGCCAGGGCAGCGGCGTTGAATCCCTTCGACAGCGGTTCGGGGCCCAGAGCACTGGCGGTGGGGTGCGTCAGGCGCTCGTCGGGTGTCAGCAGGTCCATCGCGCCGAATCGACGAGGATCGGTGAAGGTCACCACCTGGCCCGACGACATCTCGAAGACCACGTGGTCGTGCGCGCCAGCTGCCTGGCCGTTGCCACTTCCGAGCGAGTCGACGCGGAAGTGCCCCGACATGCCGAGGTGCATGACCAGCGTGTCAGCCGACGACAGCGGGAGGACCAGGTACTTGGCCCGCCGTAGCACGGCTTGGACGGTCGTGCCCGTCAGCCGGGCCGCGAACTCCGGCGGGAACGGGCGACGAAGGTCGGCGCGCCGCAGCACCACACGGTTGAAGCGTGCACCGCGCATCACCGGCTCGAGCAAGCGCCTGGCGGCATCCACTTCCGGCAGCTCTGGCACCCGATCAGGATAGCGCTGCGCCGCCGATCGCCAGACGTTCCGTCAGCGCCGCGACGGCAGCGGCGACGGTGGCGCCGGGGCTGCCGACGGCCCGGGCGTCACCGGCGGCATCTCCGCCTTCGCGAACCGCGGCAACAGCTGGTCGCGCATCGCGAGGTGGTAGACGACCGAAGCGATCGTCGCCGCGCTCTTCTTGACATCGCCTTCGACCACCCGCTCGTAAGTGTCGAGGTTGGTGTGCCACGTGTGCGACTGGTACTCGATGGGGTCCTGCAGCAGCCCGATCCCCGGCAGACCCGCCGCATTAAACGACGTGCTGTCGGTGCCGCCCGAGCGGCGGCTCCGGGTCGCGGTGGCGCCGACGGCGCCGAGGTCCTCGAAGGGCGTGAGGATCTCGCGCAGGATGCGGCCCGCCTCGGCCGGACCGAACACCGTGGCACCTCGGATGCGCCCGGTCCCCGAGTCGACGTTGAGGTAGCCGCCAAGCGTCCCGAACGCCGGCAACGGCGCTTCCGCCGTGCCGAAGTGCCTCGCCACGTACGCCTTCGACCCGAGCAACCCCTGCTCCTCCCCACCCCACAGGGCAACGCGGATCGTCCGCCGCGGCTTCAGGCCGAGGGCCTTGATGATGCGCGCGGCCTCCATCATCACCGCGACCCCGATGGCGTTGTCTGTGGCTCCCGTGGCGGCATGCCACGAGTCGAGATGACCGCCGAGCATGATCACTTCTTCCGCCTTGTCCGACCCGGCGATCTCGCCGATCGCATTGACCGACGCCCGCCCTTCGGGATACCAGCGGTTGGCGATGTCCACCTCGAGCTCCACGACACGGTCGTCGGCCAGAAGCCGGGCGAGACGGCCGAAATCCTCATTGCGCAGGATCAGCGTCGGAGGCGCCATGGCGCCATCGAAGGTCGGGTTGTGGAAGGCGCGAATCTGACCGTGATCACGGCCGGCGTCGTTGATGCGGACCAGCGCCTTGTTGGCGACCAGGAACGCGTCGACCTGTGCGGCAATCTCTCGGGCCGTAAGCCGGCCAGGGGCCGAGGCTGGCACGGCAGTCCGGGCGGCGGTGGCCGGGGGGCCGAACTGCGGAGCCCGCGGGTTGACCGGATCGAACATCGCGGCGAGTTCGTCGGTGTCGCGCCGGAGCGGCGCTTTGGAGAACGAGACCGGGACCGCTGTCCCGGCGCCAACCAGCACGATGCGTCCAGCCACGCTGCCGGCCCTGCCGTCGAGATAGCTCTTCAATTCATCAGCGCTCGGCCGGTCTGGCAGGATCAGCCGGGTTGCCGAGGCGCGTACCGGCCCGTCGGTGCCGTTGGTCCAGGCCAGCGCTTCACCGACCAGCGCGTCCTTGACCGGGGCGATCACATGGACGGCCAGTCGCTCGTTGAGCCAGCCCGGGTGCCCGAAATCCCACTCCTCGAGCCGGCCCTGGTCAAAGCCCCACGTCTTCATCTCGGCGACGGCCCACTCCGCGGCCGCCCGGTGGTTGGGCGAGCCGGTCAGGCGCGGTCCGTACACGTCGGTGAGCATGTGGAGGGTCTGCATGATGCGCGACCGGTCACGGGCTTCCGCGCGGATGCGGGCGTTGACCGCGTGGCCGATGGGCTCAGAGCCGGCGGCCACCAGCGCAACGACGGACGCTGCGAGCGCCAACAGCACCGGCGCACATCGACGACCGCGGAAGGGCATGCCGAACGCTAGCACGTCGGCAGGCGCCTTCGGGCCGCGGCGGGTTCGCCGGGCATGGCTGGCTACCCGCGGCCAGCGTCTTGCATCCACCAGGTCCGGACTCCAATGACCCTCGCGCCCCTCGCTGCACCCATCGCCGCCTCCTCGGACCACACCGCCCGTCCTGGCTTCATGCAGGTGCGCGGCGCTCGTGAGCACAACCTCAAGCACGTGGACGTCGACATTCCCCGTGACGCCCTCGTGGTCTTCACCGGCGTGTCCGGCTCTGGCAAATCATCGCTGGCCTTCGGGACGCTCTACGCAGAGGCGCAGCGTCGATATCTGGAGTCGGTCGCGCCCTACGCGCGTCGCCTGTTCCACCAGCTCGGGGTGCCGGAGGTGGACCGCATCGACGGGCTACCGCCGGCCGTGGCCTTGCAACAACAGCGCGGCACACCGACGACGCGCTCATCGGTGGGCAGCGTCACCACGCTCTCCAACCTGCTGCGGATGCTGTACTCGCGCGCCGGCGACTACCCGGCCGGCCAGGCGCTGCTCTACGCGGAGTCGTTCTCGCCGAATACGCCGGAAGGGGCATGCCAGGCCTGTCACGGACTCGGCCGCATCTACGACGCAACCGAACAGTCGATGGTGCCCGATGACTCGCTGAGCATCCGCAACCGCGCGATCGCCGCGTGGCCGCCGGCCTGGCACGGGCAGAACCTGCGCGACATCGTCACCACCCTTGGCTACGACATCGACCGGCCGTGGAGAGACCTGCCGAGGTCGGAGCGCGACTGGCTGCTCTTCACCGACGAGCAACCGGTCGTGCCGGTCTATGCCGGCTTTGACGCGGCCGAGGTGCGACGGGCCCGCAAGCGCAAGGACGAACCGAGCTACATGGGGACGTTCACGGGCGCCAGACGGTACGTGCTGCAGACTTTTGCCAACACCCAGAGCGCGCTGATGAAGAAGCGCGTGGCGCGCTACCTCGTGAGCAGCGACTGTCCTGCGTGCCACGGCAAGCGACTGCGTCCCGAAGCTCTGTCGGTGACATTTGCCGGCCTGGACATCGCCGAGATGTCGGCATTGCCGATGAAGCAGTTGGCCGCGCTGATGCAACCCTACGCCCACGGCATGGCGTCGGGCCCAAGCGGGCGCGCGAAGGCACACCCCGAGAAGGCACTGGTGACGCGACGGATCGTCGAGGATCTCGAGGCTCGCCTCACGGTGCTGCTCGACTTGGGCCTCGGGTACCTCGCACTCGATCGAAGCACACCGACGCTCTCGCCCGGTGAGCTGCAGCGATTGCGCCTCGCCACCCAGGTGCACTCCAATTTGTTCGGCGTCGTCTATGTGCTCGACGAACCGTCGGCCGGCCTGCACCCGGCAGACACGGAGGCCTTGCTGCGCGCCCTGGACCGGCTGAAAGCGTCGGGTAACTCGCTCTTTGTCGTCGAGCACGACCTCGACGTCATCGCCCGTGCCGACTGGATTGTCGATATCGGTCCAGGCGCCGGGGACCACGGCGGTCAGGTGCTGTACAGCGGACTGCCCGCCGGCCTGGCCAGCGTGGCAGATTCGGAAACCGCACGATTCCTGTTCGCGCCGCCGGCCGAAGCGACGCGGCCGCCGCGGACGCCGACGGGATGGCTGCACCTGGCCGGCGTGAGCAGGAACAACCTCCGCAATTTGGATGTGGCCTTCCCCCTGGGCGTCTTCACGACGGTCACCGGCGTCTCTGGCTCCGGCAAATCCAGTCTGGTGAGCCAGGCCCTGGTGGAACTGGTTGCCGATCACCTCGGACACGACGTGCCCCGCGAGGAGGCCGCTGACCTTGCCTCCGACGCGCCTGCCGCGACAGGCGGCCGCATCGCCGGTGGCATCGACGCCATCCGCCGTCTCGTCCAGGTGGACCAGCGGCCGATCGGACGCACGCCGCGGTCAAACCTGGCAACCTACACCGGCCTCTTCGACCACGTGCGCACGCTGTTTGCCGCCACCAGGACTGCGCGGGCGCGCCGCTACGACGCCGGACGCTTCTCGTTCAATGTCCAGAAGGGGCGGTGCGAGACCTGCGAGGGCGACGGCTCGGTGATGGTGGAACTGCTCTTTCTGCCGAGCGTCTATGCGCCGTGTCCGGCCTGCCACGGCGCGCGCTACAACGACCGCACCCTGGAGGTCAGATACCGCGACCGCAACATCGCCGACGTGCTCGGCATGACCGTAGACGCCGCGTGGCATTTCTTCGAGGACGAGCCGCCGATCCGGCGCGCGCTCGACACCTTGCGCCAGGTGGGGGTTGGCTACCTGCGGCTGGGTCAACCAGCCACGGAACTGTCGGGCGGGGAGGCGCAGCGGATCAAGCTGGCCACCGAGCTGCAGCGCCAGTCGCGCGGCCACACGCTGTACGTCCTCGACGAGCCAACCACGGGCCTGCACCCGGCCGACGTCGAGACGCTGTTGACCCAGCTGCACGGGCTGGTGGAGGCCGGCCACTCGGTCGTCGTCGTCGAGCACGAGATGCGCGTGGTGGCGTCGAGCGACTGGGTGATCGATGTCGGCCCTGGCGCAGGTGATGAGGGCGGCCGCGTGGTCTGCGCGGCGCCACCCGCCGAACTCGCCCGCCACGCCTCCAGCCGGACCGCGCCATACCTCGAGCGGGCAGCCGGCGCACGCACGCGGGCGAGGCCATCGGCTTGAGGCGCTACAGTGCTGGCGATGACGTGCGCGGTGGCATGGCTGCGGTGGCGCGTGCGCCCGATAGCAGCGCGCTGATGACGCGAGGCCTTCCCGGATGACCGCGTCCCAAGGCCCCGACGACGTCAACGCCGTCATCAGTGGCTTCCTGCGCGATCTGGCGTTCGCGCAGGCCTCGCCCCAGAAGACGTTCGGCTACAAACGGGCTGCCGCGGCCATCCTGGCCCTCGACGCGCCCCTGACCGACCTGGTGGCCGCCGACGGGACGTGGCCGCACATCTCCGGCGTAGGCCCCGGGTCGACCCGGGTCATCAACGAGATCCTCGAATCAGGCATATCTCCGACCGTCGATCGTGCCGTCGAGGCAAGCACACGGCGGGCCGACATCGAGCGCCGTCGAGGCCTGCGGCAGCATGTCCTCAGTCGCGCTGAAGCGCTGCGGATCCTGAGCGACGCTTCCGTCGGCGGACCGTCGCGCGACGACTACCTGGGCGACCTGCAAATGCACTCTGAGTGGAGCGACGGCTCGCCGACGATGGGCGGGATTGCCGAGGCGTGTCTGGCCCGGGGCTACCGCTACGCGGCCGTGACCGACCACTCGCACGGCCTGCAGATCGCCGGCGGCATGTCGATGGCAGATGCCGCGGAGCAGCGTCGCGAGATCGAGCGGGTCAACGACGCCCATGGGGATCGGTTCCGCCTTCTGCAAGGCGTCGAGGCCAATATCGATGCGGCTGGTGCACTGGACCTGAGCCACGACGAGGCCGCGGCGTTCGAGCTGGTGCTGGCGGCCCCGCATTCGCGCCTGCGCCGGATGGAGGATCAGACCGCGCGCATGGTCGCCGTGGTCCGTCACCCGCACGTGCGGATCCTGGCGCATCCACGCGGGCGCATCGCCGGCTCACGGGCCGGGGTCGTCGCGGACTGGGACATGGTCTTTGCCGAGGCCGCTGCACGAGGCGTCGCCGTCGAGATCGATGGCGACCCTTCGCGTCAGGACCTCGATCACACCCTCGTCGGTCGTGCGCATGCGGCGGGCTGTGTGTTCGCCCTCGACAGCGACGCTCACACGACCACGCAACTCTGGTACTCGGACATCGCACTCGCGCATGCACGGCTCGCGGCCGTGCCGGTAGATCGCATCGTCAACTGCTGGCCACTGGCACGGCTGCTGGCCTGGATTGCTGAGCCGTCAGGCGAGGTCTCGACAGCCTGAGCCGCTTCTACCTGTCCCGTGCGAGCAGGGAGGCGTAGTCGTCGGGTGATCGACGCCGTGCAGCTGCAGACGGCCACGCCTGGCTCGCCCTGCTGCGCGAGCAGGTGCGACTGGTCGGCCGAGTCGGCACGCGTGCCCGTCTCAGGGCTGGTAGGTCCAGGCCGACGCCACCGGACCCGTGCCGCTGCCGTAGCCGCCGGTGACCAGCACCCGGCCGCCAGGCAGGGTGGCCGCCGCCGAGAACAGCCCGGGGAATCGCGGCGTGCCGGCAACGACGGCGAACGCACCGGTGGCCGGGTCGAAGACCTCGGCATCGGGTGCGCCGCCCGAGATGAGGATGCGACCATCGCCGAGAGCGACCACACTCCCGTCGTGCTTGTAGCGTGGCCGCTGCATCGGCGGGCCTGCCGAGAACGTGCCGGTCCGTGCAGTGAAGAACTCCGTCGACCGGTACACACCCTCGCTGTCGCGCTCGTCGGCGCCGCCAGTCACCAGCACCCGCCCGTCGTCCAGCATCACGGCGTCGTGCTTGTGCCGTCGCACGAGCATGTCGCCGGCGCGCGTGAAGGTACCCGACGTCGCATCGTAGATCTCCGCTGAGGCGTGCAGGGTGAGATTGCGGCGAGGCCCCTGATGCCCGCCGACGATCAGCACGCGCTGACGATCGAGGCGTACCGCGGTGTGGCTTTCGCGAGGCACGGTCATCGAGCCCACCGGCGTGAATACCCTGGCAGCAGGGTCGTAGAGCTCCGCGCTCGACAGATAGGTCCACCCTTCTCCGAGCCCGCCAGCGACCAGCACCTGCCCATTGCCCAGCAGCACGGCCGTGTGGTCGGCTCGCGCCGAGTGGAGCGAGCCCGCCGGCGTGAAGCGATTGCTGCGCGGATCGAAGATCTCGGCCGCCGCCAGCGTGCGCGATCCGCTGCCGTATCCGCCAACGACCAGCACCGTGCCATCTGCGAGGCGCGTGGCGGTGTGGCTGTGGCGGGTCTCCAGCATCGGCGCGGCGGGAAGAAATCGCGCCGTTGCCCCGTCGAACAGCTCAGCCCCAACCGCCGAGCCCTTCTCGATGAAACCACCGGCCACGAGCACTCGCCCGTCAGCCAATGCCGTGGCCGTATGCGCCGCGCGATTGGCGCCCATCGGAGCCACCGCATGCACTGCCGCAGCCGGGCGCGGCGCCGACACGTCGAGTCTGCGGTCGGCCAGGACGACAGCGGTCGCGGCCACCACCACCAACGTCACGCCAGACCCTTTCCAGATCCTGCCAGTCATCAGCTCTCCTCCGAGACACCTCGCACCAGCCGTCTGGCAGGCGCGCAAGCAAGCACTGCCAGGAGGACGGCAGCGGCCTCGGAGTGTTAACGGGCAGCGCCAGGGCGCGGCTCGCCACCCCCATGGAAGGGTCGCCGCCGCCATTGTGCTCGCGGACCCGGCAGTGCCTGGATGGACATCGTGTGTGCTCCCGGGTGTGAAGGCGCGGTATAACCGGCATGATGGAGACCTTCGCATCCTGGCCGCCGGCGCTCCAGGCGCTCGCGGGCGCGACGTTCACGTGGGCGCTCACGGCTCTTGGGGCGGCCGTCGTGTTCTTCTTCCGCGAGGTCCGGCGCGACGCGCTCGATGCGGCGCTCGGCTTCACGGCGGGCGTGATGATTGCCGCGTCGTTCTGGTCGCTGCTGAGTCCGTCGATCGCGCTGGCCGAGGAGATGGGCATGATCAGCTGGGTTCCCGCAGTCATCGGCTTCCTGGCCGGCGGGTTCTCGATGCGCCTGGTGGACCTGCTCCTGCCCCACGTGCACCTGTTCGGCGACGTCTCGGACGCCGAGGGCGTCAAGACCACGTGGCGACGCACGACGCTGCTGGTGCTGGCCATCACCCTGCACAACATTCCGGAAGGACTGGCCATCGGGGTGGCCTTCGGTGCGGTCGGCGCTGGCTACGACTCGGCGACCCTTGCCGCCGCGATTGCGCTGACCATCGGCATCGGCATCCAGAACTGCCCGGAAGGCACCGCCGTGGCCGCGCCCCTGCGCCGCGAAGGCATCTCGCGCTTCAAGGCCTGGTGGTATGGGCAACTCTCGGCCGTCGTCGAGCCGGGTGCAGCCGTGATTGGCGCGCTGGCCGTGAGCGCGATGCGGCCACTGCTGCCCTACGCGCTGGCGTTCGCCGCTGGAGCCATGATCTTCGTGGTCGTCGAAGAAGTGATCCCCGAGTCGCAGGCCGGTGGTCATGGCGACCTCGCCACGCTGGGGACGATGATCGGCTTTGCCGTGATGATGGCTCTCGACGTCGCCCTCGGATAGACGACACCCGCCGCCGACTCACGCAACGCGTAAGGTCCTTACGGGAGACGTAAGGCCATCCCGTCCCCGCCCAGGCCCGCCCGCGCGGCGTTTCAAGGGCGCCGCGGCACACCTCTTGCTGACTCGACACCGGTGCAGACTTCCGTGTCGACCGCCAGCGCCGTGTTGGTGTGGATGCTTGCCGCGTCCGGGGTGCAGGCCTCGCCAGCGATGATCAGGCTCGGGTACGCCGGATGCCAGGCGTGCCACCTTTCGCCGCAGGGGCGCGGGCTCCTCACCGAGTACGGCAGGGGCATCGACGACACCCAGAGTGCCCGACGCGGCGTGTACGACGCCGACCAGACCCGACGACGCGTGTTCCACGACCTCCGGGTGCTGACCCAGCTCAGCTCCGAGGTGCGCGCGCAGCCGGCGGCTGGCTCCACTGCGGCCGTGCGCGCCTGGTATCGCAACAGCACCCGGGTTTCCGGGATGATGCGGGTCAGCGGCATCGTCAGTGTCGACCTGCCCGCACGTGCCGACGAGGTCACCAGCGTCCAGCCGTTGCCCTCACAGCCGCAGGTCTTCGTTCGGCAGGCCCTGCTCGAGATGCGGCCCCGCAAGAACCTGTACGTGGCGGTCGGTCGAGACACGTTGCCAAGCGGTGTCGAGATCGCGGACCAGGCCACGTACATGCGATCGCGGAACACGCAGGGCCTCACCGACGTGCCGACGCAGGCCAAGCTGTTCTGGTGGACGCCGCGATTCCAGGTGGCTCCCTATGCGTTCGCGCCGGGCGGTCATGAGGCACCGCCGTTTCGCACCAGCGGGGCCGGCGTGCTGGCCGAGACGTACCTGCTCGGCGACCGCCTCGCCACTGGCGTCTCGGTCCGTCTCTCGCGCAGCGCGACCTTCGATGAGCACCTCACCGGCGCCTACGCGCGGCTCGGGCTGGGCTCGTGGGGTGTGATGGCCGAGCACGACCTGGTACGTCGTCGCGGTCGCGCCGACGGCGGGCGCACATTCGATCAGCACACGGGCTATCTGCAGCTGTTTGTCTATCCCACTGACTGGCTGGTCGCGTCGATCAGCGCCGACCGCCTGGACGTCGAATCGCCGCACCAGGAGCGCCGCTGGGCGCTGCGCCCCGAGGTGAGCGCGAGGCTGAGCCCTCACATCACCATCACCACGTCGGTGCGCGATCAGCACGCGGGAGCGCAGCGCTCGACCACGTTCGTGGTGCAGCTGTTCCTGAAGACCGTGCATTGAGGAGACACGCATGTGCCACGCCGCGCTGAGGGTCGGACCAGGACTGGTGTGCGCGTGGCTGCTGTGGGCAAGCCCTGTCGCGTTGGCGCAGGAGCAGACATGGCAGGCCATCGAGGGGCGGGTGGCGGTGGTCTGTCCGCTGACGGTCGGCGGCCGCTTCGAGGCCAAGACGACCGCTGTCACGGGGAAGGTGACCACTGTGAGCGGCAACCGGCACGTCGAAGGGGCCTTTGTCGTCGACCTCACTACGTTGCAGACGGGCATCGGGCTGCGCGACGTGCACCTGCGCGACAACTACCTCGAGGTTTCCCGAGGGCCGGGATACGACACCGCGGTGCTCGACGCCATCGTCCTCGATGCGCCGCTCCCCGCACCCGGCCGGTCTGTGGTGCTCGGGTTCAGCGGTGTCCTCACGCTGCATGGTCACGGCAACCCGGTGACCGGCCGTGCCGACCTCGCGTACAAGGGTGACCGCCTGGTCGTCAAGGTGACCTTTCCCCTGCGCATCGATACCTATGCGATCGCACGACCGGCCTACCTCGGTATCGGCGTCGCCAACCAGGTCGAGGTCACCGTGCGAGCCACGCTCCGCTCGGCCACGCTCCCGTCGTAGCCGGTCAGCGGACGCGATTGTCTCGGTCTCCTGGCCGGTGTACTTGCCGCCGGGGCGATTGCGCGCGAGAGCGCGCCGGTCGTTCAGGCCCGATACTGGAGTGGAGGACCTCGGCGCGCATTCGGCCGTCCCGGGTTCACGAGGGTCAACGTGATTCCACTTTCGGTACTCGAGCTGGGGCGGGTGAGGCAGGGCGGCACCACGCGCATCGCACTGGACGACGCGCGAGACCTGGCCCGGCACGTGGAGGCGCTCGGCTTCACCCGGATCTGGGTGGCCGAGCACCACAACATGCCGATGGTGACCACGGCAGCGACGTCGCTGGTGATCGCCCACATCGCCGCCGGCACCAGCACCATCAGAGTAGGCGCGGGCGGCATCATGCTGCCCAACCACGCGCCGTACGTCATCGCCGAGCAGTTCGGGACCCTGGCGGCGCTGTTCCCTGGACGGATCGACCTGGGCGTGGGGCGAGCCCCGGGCACCGACCAGCAGACGCTTCGCGCCTTGCGGCGCGACCCGTCCGCCGCCGACCACTTCCCGCAGGACGTGCTGGAGCTCCAGGCCTTCCTCGGGCCGACCGCCCCCGGCCAGCGCATCGAGGCCGTCCCGGGCGCCGGGACGGAGGTGCCGCTCTGGATCCTCGGGTCGAGCCTGTTCGGCGCGCAGCTTGCGGCCCAACTCGGGTTGCCGTTCGGTTTCGCCTCGCACTTCTCGCCGCAGCACCTCGACGCGGCGCTGTCGATCTACCGCGCTCGCTTCACGCCGTCGCCGCAGCTGTCGGCGCCCCACGCGATGGTTGGCGTCAACATCATCGCCGCCGCCACCGACGCCGAGGCCCGTCGGCTCGCCACCTCGCAGCAGATGTCATTTGCCGACCTCGTTCGCGGCGCCCGTCGGCTGATGCAACCGCCCATTGACGACATCGACACCTACTGGAGTGCCGAAGAGAAGCTGCACGCCTCGCAGATGCTGCGTTGCAGCATCATCGGCAGCCCCGACACCGTCCTCGAGGGCATGCAGGCGCTCGTCGATCGCACCAGCGCCGACGAATTGATCGTCGTGTCCGACGTGTACGACCTCGACCAGCGGCGCCGAAGCTTCGACATGATCGCCGCAGCGGGACAGCTCGTGACGCGCCCCGTGGCGGCGACGCGCTGAGGGCAGGCCGCGCCTGGCGCGATGATACGATTCGCGCACCCGGCTCACCGCCCGCGTGGCGACCATTCGGCCCGTTTCACCATCG
The DNA here is from genome assembly GCA_046593715.1 of Luteitalea sp. Lineage (GTDB taxonomy): Bacteria > Acidobacteriota > Vicinamibacteria > Vicinamibacterales > Vicinamibacteraceae > Luteitalea. The sequence continues at coordinate 23,619 of JBKJQW010000115.1, read as the reverse complement.
AGGCCTTCGCCATGCGTGTCCGCAGGCTCCTCCCCCTGTTGCCGCTCGTGATGTCCATGGCCTGTGCCGGTGCGGCCGAGGACGCGACGCCTGCCGCCACGGCGGCTGCCACTGGCGCTGCGCCGACCGCCGGCAAGGCGTGGGTCGAAGGCCGGGACCACACGGTCCTGCAGCGCACGCGCTTCATTGACGCGACCGGCTTCGAGCAGCCCGCCGAAGCCTTCAGCGTGCTGCTGCCGCGGGGCTGGACCCACGACGGCGGGGTGGTCTGGAAGGGCCCGCAGCAGTGTCGCGGCGAGATGGTCAGCTCACGATGGCGTGCCGCCTCGCCAGACGCGGCGATCTCGTTCGAGACGCTACCCAATCACGCCTGGGGGTGGGCGTCCGATCCGATGATGCTGCCGTCGATGCAGGGGCAGTCCCAGCAGGGCGGCTGCGATGTCGGGACGGCCATCGACGCCGAGCAGTACCTGCGGCAGATCTTCGTGCCGCGCGAGCTCGAAGGCGTCACCATCATCGACGTCCGAGCCAACGCCGAGGCGACGCAGGCGCTGCAGCAACAGGTGGCGCACAACAGGGCGGCGCTCGAGCAGTACGGCGGGCAGATCGAGACCGGCGTCACGGCGGTGATCGCCCGGCTGCAGTGGAGCGATGGCAGCGAGGGCATCGCGCTCTGCTCGGTGCTCAACTTCCTGACGACCACGCAGAATCCGTATACCGGGCAGATGCAGCGCCTCAGCAACAGCAACGCCTCGGAACGCAGCTGGATCCGCTTCCCGGCGGCACGACGCGTCGAGGCCGAGACCTTCCTCGCCAATCTCAAGTCCAGCTATCGCACCAACCCGCAATGGAAGGCGGCGGTGGATGGCTACGTCGTGCGCCTGCGTCAACCGCAGGACGTCACCCATCACCAGCGGATGCAGGCCATCGCGGAGCAGACCGCAGCCAACGCGCGGGGGCATGCGCAGCGCATGGCTGGCATAGAGGCACAGGGCGCGGCCAACACGCAGCGATTCGAGCAGCGCATGAACGATATGGACAGCCGCATGCGGAGCTGGGAAGCCCAGCAGGGCAGTCAGGACCGGATGCACACGGCTTTCGTGCAGACCATCCGCGAGGTGCAGACCTGGCAGGGCGGGGACGGCCGCGTCGAGCTGAGCAGCGGTTACGACCAGGCGTGGAGCCGTGGTGACGGCAGCTACATCGTCAGCAATTCGCCGTCGTTCGACCCGCGCGCGGCATTGCAGGACCAGGCCTGGCAGGAGTTGAAGCGCGCCGATCCGTAGCCCTCAGTGGCCGATCGGGGTCGGGCTGGCGTCGTTGTAGCGAGGCCGAATCAACAGCACGAGCACGATCGAGAACACCGCCACACTGGCGAAGGTGCCGAAGATGCCGACCAGCGGCACGTTCCGGTCACGCATCATGCCGAAGCCCCAGTCGGCAAAGCCCCCGCAGCTGATGCTGAACAGGTTCATGATGCCGTAGCCGGTAGCGCGCAGTTCGGGCCGGGTCACCTGGCAGAGGATCGGCATGTTGTTGGCGTCAAAGAACCCCCAGCCGAGGCCGAACAGGATGAGGAAGGCCACGGCGACCGAGAGCAGGCCCGTCTGTGGGGCGTAGCCGACGCCGAACATCGCCGGCACGATGAGCGCCATGCCAATCGCGCTCACGTAGATGCGCCCACGCGGCGTTCGACGCATCCAGCGGTCGGCAAGCCACCCGCCTGCGAGCGCGCCGATGATCGCGGCCGCCTGCCAGTAGATGGTGGCAGACACGCCGGCCAGACCCTGCCCGATGCCGAACTCCGCCTTCAGGATCGCCGGCATCCAGTCGCGCACAATCCATCCGGCCAGCGCCGGCAGCGTGAAGTACAGCACCAGCAGTCGGAATGAGCCGTTGCCCGCGAGCTCGCGTACGGCTCGACCCGGAGACGGGCGATCCGCACCGCCGGCATCGGCGCGGGCCGGAGAGTCGCGGAGCAGCAGGAACAGCGGGACCGCGTACACGATGCCGATGAGGCCGCACGCCTCGAAGGCCAGGCGCCAGCCCAACGCAGGGTTTTCGGCGGCGTACCCGCCAAAGCCACCGATGATCACGCCGATGTAGATGCCCATCTGATGCAGGCCGACGGCCCGCGACCGCGTGGCGCCCCGGTGGTAATCGGAGATGAGGGCCAGGGCCGCGGGGATGTAGAAGGCCTCGCTGACGCCCATCAGGGCCCGCGTCCAGAGCAGCTGCTCATACGAGGTGACCATCCCCGTGGCCCAGGTCACCGTCGACCAGACCAGCAGGCTGGCCACGATCACATGCCGGCGGTTGTACCGGTCGGCCAGGTAGCCGCCGACCGGGCTGAGAAAGGCATACACCCACTTGAACAGGGCCAGGACGGCGCCCCAGTTGGCCTCGAGTCCGATGTCGGAGACCTCCTGCATCACCGAGAACTTCATCGACGCCAGCATCTGGCGATCGAGGTAGTTCAACAGCGCAACCGGCACCAGCAGGCCGACGACCAGCCAGGGCGATGAGCCCAGGCGTGCGAGAGGGGAAGTCGAGTGTTTCATGGGGGAGGCCGCACGCACACCGGTGCGCGTGCGCCACACGATATCCCGGCCGGCGTCGTTTTACCGCCAACGAAGCGCCATCCACTTCATGTCACCATCGAGGCGCGATGAGTGACGAGGCGAAGAACTACATCACGCCTGCCGGGTATCGGCGGCTGCAGGACGAGCTCGCCCGTCTGTGGAAGGTGGACCGCCCGCCCATCGTGACCGCGGTGACCTGGGCGGCAGGCAACGGCGATCGCTCCGAGAACGGCGATTACATCTTCGGCAAGAAGAAATTGCGGGAGATCGACAAGCGAATTCGCTACCTGTCCAAGAGCCTGGACCGCGCCGTGATTGTGGACAACTCCGGCAAGACCCACGACCGTGTGCACTTCGGTGCAACGGTCACGACCCTGCACGAGAGCGGCGCCGAGCGCGAAGTGACGATCGTCGGCGTGGACGAACTCGACGCGGGCGACACGCGGGTGTCCTGGCGGTCACCTCTGGCCAAGGCGCTGCTGACGGCCAAGGTGGGAGACGTCGTCACCGTGCGCGCACCGCGCGGGGCTGAGGCTCTCGAGATCGTCGCCGTGCGATACGACACCCTTGGCTAGCGCCGGCACGCAACGATCGCGGGGCGATGGCGTCCAAAGGGCAGGCGGACGTCTCCGCCCAACGAGGAGATGCAGTCGATGAAGGCCCTCTGGAACGACATCGTCATTGCCGAGTCCGACGACACGGTCGTGGTCGAAGGCAATCACTACTTCCCGGCCGACGCCTTGCGCCGCGAGCACTTCGCACCGAGCGACCACCGGACGACCTGCCCATGGAAGGGCGAAGCGTCGTACTACCACGTGACCGCCGGTGGACGCGAGAATCGGGACGCGGCGTGGTACTACCCGTCGCCCAAGTCCGCCGCCGCCGAGATCGCGGGTCGAATCGCATTCTGGCGGGGCGTGCAGGTGCGCCCGTAGGCACAGCCGCGCGGGTCAGCGAGGCTGCAGCTCGATGCGCGTGCGGGTGACCTTCTCCACGGCGGCCCGCGAGTAGGCCAGCGGAAAATAGCCGCCCTGTGCCCAGAGCGGCGCCAGGTCGCGGTAGTGCGGACTGGCCGGGTCGCCCGACTGCCCTGGCGTGTTGATGGCCGTCGTCGCATCCCAGTGGCCGACGTCGGCCACCATCCTGAACGACGCGCCCGACGTGAGCTGATAGTCGGTCGAGCGGTACGCCGTGGCCATCGGCGTGGACGCCGATCCGCCAATGGGCCAGCTGCCAACCGACAGTCGCTGACGCGTCGCCGCACCCAGACGTGCCGCCAGCGGATGCTGGAACACGGCCTGATGCAGTTGACCCCATCGCCATCGGGCGGGGTCGCTCCCGAGCGTCTTTTCGAGCTCGGTGATTGCGCCGTCCAGTGATTCCACGAGTATCTGGTCGCGGCGTTCCGGTGGCAGCCACCCGCCGTGCCCCTCGAGGACCTGCAGCAGGCGGCTGAGGTCAGCCGTGCCCACTCGTCGTGCGGCAGCCGGCGAGACGACGGCCTGCACCACGGCCGTCCGGAGATGCCTGTTGAACCAGACTTCGAACACCGCAGCCGCCGCACTGTCGGCCGCCATGGTGCCATCCCAGCTGCGCAACAGCTCGAGCACGCGGCGCACGCGTGGGCGCGAAGCCGTGACACCGGCGAGCACCCGCACCAGGCGCTGGGCAGGCAGGGACATGACGTCCAGCTGATAGGCGCGCGAGTCGTCGAGCTGGTGTGGGGTCGTGCTCGCCAGCAGCTGCCGGAGTCGCCGCGCCCTCGAGTCGTCGCTCCACTCGTAGCCGATGCCCATGGTCGCGGCAGGATGATCGGCAGGGATGGTGTTCTCGTTGGCGGTCACCACGTAGCCCGACGAGGGGTTGAAGGCGCGTGGCAGGTCGTCCATGTCGCGATAGCCGGCCCACTCGTAGCGTCCGTCGCCAGGCACCGGGGTGAGCCCGTCCCAGTTCGGGCGCACCACGGTGAGCCCGGCCGCGATCCACCCGATGTTGCCGCCCGTATCGGCGTAGACGTGGTTCTCACCTGGGGCGCCCCATCGGTTCATGGCAGCGGTGAACTGGTCCCAGTTGCCGGCCCGCATGTACTCGATGGCTCCGAAGTACGGGGCCATGCCCGCGTCCAGCCACGCCGCTCGCAGCGCGAAGGCCCGATTGGCAGCAGGCTCGTTGACCAGCACCGGGCCATGCCGCGTGAAGTGGATGATCACTGTGCGCTCGGCCTCGCCACGCACGGCGATGCGTTCGGTGACCGACGTCATCGGCTCCCAGCGGCCCTGGTACCGGTACTCGTCCGGTCTTGCCGGGTTGGTCTCGTAGACGTAGAGGTCTTCCTGGTCCATGTAAAACCGCGTGAGCCCGAACGCGATGGTCTCGTTGTGACCCACAGAGACGCCAGGAAGAAAGGGTTCCCCAGCACCGATCACGTTCAGACCAGGGGCGACAAGGTGGGTGATGTAGCGCAGGCTCGGGGCTCCGTGTGCGCGGTGCGGGTCGCTGGCCAGCACGGGGCGGCCAGTGGCCGTTCGCGACGGCGCCACGGCCCAGTTGTTGGAGCCCTGCGCCTCCGCCGAGATCAGTGTCTCCGGCCCGCGTGGCTGCGACCTCGGCGGTGCCAATGCGATGCCGCGGCCGGTGGCGGATGGGCCGTCAGCGCGGAACTCGGGCCGGGCCGTCGCCAACGCGTAGGCCTGTCGAAGCCGCTCGAACGGCAGGTCGCATGGCTCCATTCCCGGCGCAAGCGTCGGCATCACCTCGGGCACGAGCGCCCGGCGCAGCCAGTCCACACGCGGGGCGTCGCCCCCGTCCTTGCAGTAGACCTCGGCGCGATCGATTTCGTTGGTCAGGTTCAGCGTCAGCCCGTGATGCCGGATGCGCACGATATCGGAGGCGCTCCAGCGGGCCGGACGGTAGTCGAGGAGTCGGAACTCCTCGGGCAACAGCGACGGGTCCCGCTCGGTGAGCGCCACGTACGCGTTGACCCCGGCCACGAACGACTCGGCGATGCGCTTGGCGTCGGAGGCGTAGGCCAGCCATTCGCCGTGGAGGCTGCCGCGCGACAGCACTGCCCGCGCCATACGGTCGCTCTCGACGTACGCCGGCCCGAAGTCGCTGGCCATCTCGCCCAGACCGCGCTTGCGCCAGAGATCGATCTGCCACAGCCGGTCGCGTGCGGCGATGAAGCCCTGCGCGGCAAACGCGTCGTACAACCGTTCCGCGTAGATGTGCGGCACGCCCCACGTGTCGACCAGCACCTGGACAGGACGCTCGAGACCCGGGACGATGTGCGGCCCCGGTGCTGGCTGGCCAGCGCCCCCAGCGCCCCCACGCGAGGGGGCCGACACCAGCCACGCCGCAAGCAGCAGCGCCATACACATGCGAGGCATGCGTGATGGTACGGCTGAACACGGCAGGTGTCTCGTGAGCCTCCAGTTGTCGGCAGTGGACAGACACGGGGCAGCAGAGTTTCAATGCAGAGCGCCGCGGCCACTTGGCTCGACTCTCGCAACGGGAAGCACCGCCGTGGATATTGCTGCACGAATGAACCAGGATGGGGGTGGCCGCTGGACGAGACGCTGAAGTTCGTCAAACCGTGGGTCAGCTTCGCGGGTGCGGTCCTCATCGTGATGGTGCTGTACTGGGCGCAGGCGGTGCTGGTGCCGTTTGCTCTGGCCATCCTGCTCACCTTCGTGCTCACCCCCCCCGTGAGTTGGGTCGAGCGACGGGTCGGCCGGATACCCGCGGTACTGGTGGTGGCGACGCTGGTCTTCACGGTGCTCGGTGCGGTGGGCTGGGGTTTGAGCGTGCAGCTCAATCACCTGGCCGAGGACCTGCCGACGTACCGCGGCAACATCCGCGAGAAGATCGCCGACATCCGTGGGGCCGGCCAGGGCGGCACGGTCGAGAAGTTGAAGGACTCCCTGGAGGACATCAAGACCGACCTCGGCACTGCCGAGTCTGCTCGGGGCAGCGCCTCAGTGCCAGTGGTCGTGGAGCCGAGCCAGGCTGATCCTCTGGGTGGCCTGTCCTGGCTCGGACCCATCGTCGGGCCGCTCGGCACGGCCAGCGCAGTCGTGGCGATGGTCATCTTCATGCTGCTCGAACGTCGCGACATGCGCGATCGACTGATCGGGCTGATTGGCCATGGCAAGCTCGCGACCACCACCAAGGCCATCGACGAGGCCGGTACGCGCGTCAGCCGTCAGCTGTTGATGCAGTCGCTGGTCAACCTGATTTACGGCGCGGCGGTGCTGATCGGACTGTACGTGCTGCATGTGCCGTACCCGTTGGTCTGGGCCGCGTTGGGCGCGGGGTTGCGTTTCATCCCGTACGTTGGACCGGTGCTTGGCGCCGGTGCCCCTATCCTGATCAGCCTCGCGGCGCTGGACGGGTGGAGCGGGCCACTCAGCGTGATGGGGTTGTTCCTGGTGCTGGAGTTGTTCACCAACCTGGTGCTCGAGACAGCGCTCTATGCAGGCGCGGCCGGCGTGTCACAGGTCGCGCTGCTGATGTCGGTGGCGTTCTGGACCTGGCTGTGGGGACCACTCGGGCTGCTGATGGCCACACCGCTCACCGTGTGCCTGGTGGTACTCGGCAAGCACGTGCCCGGCCTCTCGTTTGTCGGCACACTGATGGCCGACACGCCCGCGCTGACGCCCGAGTACGGCTTCTATCAGCGCCTGCTGGCACGGGATCAGAGCGAGGCCGCCGAGTTGATCGACAAGCATGTCCGCAGCGCGCCGGCCAGTTCCGTCTATGACGCCTTGATGCTGCCAGCCCTCAACTACGCCGAGCGCGACCGCCTCGAGCAGCGCTTGTCGCCCGAAGAAGAAACCTCGGTCGTCAACATCACGCGCGAGTTGCTTGCCGACGTAGCAGACAGCGTCAGGCGACACACGGCAGCCGCCGAGGCCGCCGACCCCGCCGAGCCCCTGCCGCTCGGACCACGCCTCCCCCTGGTGGTGATCGGCTACGCCGTCAATGGCCCGGCTGACGAAGCCGCCGTGGCCATGCTGGCGCAACTGATGGAGGACCTGCCGGTCTCCATCGAAACCGTCTCCGCGGGCATGCCGACGATGGCGTTTGTGGCCATGGTGCGGGAGAAGCAGGTGTCGGTCGTGTGTCTCGTCGACTTGCCGCCGAGCCCATCGTCCAAGACGCGATACCTGGTCAAGCGGCTCCGGGCCGCATTGCCCGAGGTACGCATCGCGGTGGGTCGCTGGGCCACGTCAACGCTGGCCGACGAGTCGACGGACGCGCTTCGGGACGCAGGGGCCAACCACGTGGCGACACAGTTGGCCGACACGCGGGGTTACCTGGACAGCTTGCTGGAGTTGCCGCGCGTGCCCGCCGAGCCCGCAAGCAGCCCCGAGCCGGGAATGCCGGCCGCGTGAGAGCGAGGGCGTGGCGCCAGCCCTTCCCCGTCTCCGATCATTGCGACGGCCGTCGGTTCTTCAACCCACGGGGCACGACCGGCAAGTCGGTGTGGGACGTCTTGCGATGGATCGTGCGCGAGCCGTCGGAGCCGTGGCCGACGCACGTGGCGCTGCCCACGCATCCGCCACCGCCGGTGACGATCGAGCCCGGTGCTGGAGCGATCACGTTCGTGAACCACTGCACGCTGTTGCTGCAGTGGTCCGGCGTGCGCATGCTGACCGACCCGGTGTTCTCGGCGCGAGTCAGCCCTGTGCCGTGGGCCGGGCCGCGCCGGGTGATGGCGCCGGGCCTGGCCATCGACGCGCTACCGCCCATCGACGTCATTCTGATCAGCCACAACCATTACGACCACGTCGACAGCGCCAGCTTGCGACGCCTGCTGGCCCGGCATGACCCGCTGGTCGTGACGCCGCTCGGCAACGGCCGGCTCCTGAAGCGGCTCGGCGCCCGGCGCGTCGAGGAGCGCGACTGGTGGGAGACGGTGACGACGGGTGGGGCGCGCATCACCCTGACACCTGCCCAGCACTGGTCCAATCGCCTCGGGGTTCCGCGCAACTCGGCGCTGTGGAGCGGCTTCTGGATCGACGTTGACGGTCACGCTGTCTACTTTGCCGGCGACAGCGCGTACGGACCGCACTTTGCCGAGGTCGCCGCGCGCCTCGGCAGCCCGGACGTCAGCCTGTTGCCGATCGGCGCCTACGCACCGCGCTGGTTCATGCGCGACCAGCACATGGATCCGGCCGAGGCGGTGCAGGCGCACGAGGAGCTGGGGTCGCGGCTCAGCATCGCCACGCACTTTGGCACCTTCCGTTTGACCAATGAGGGCTGGGATGCGCCGGTCAGGGCCCTGGCACGTGCCAAGGCGCTTCGTGGGCTGCCGGCGGCGGGCTTCCGCGTGCTGGGGCAGGGCGAAACGCTGAGCACCTTACGCGCGGCGGCAACGGCCTCGTCCTGAGCCAGCATCGCGCTGCGGGCCTGGCTGGTCAGCCAGCGGAAGGCTTGCCCCACAGCTGTTCCAGGCGCTGCGCCCGGCCACAGTTCCACTTGTAGAACTTGTACCGCACCGAGTTCTTCGTGTAGTAGTCCTGGTGATACGCCTCGGCTGCGTAGAACGGCCCGGCGGTCACGATCTCGGAGGCGATTGGCTTGCCGAGCCGTGCGGCAATGCGTGCCTTCGAGGCTTCGGCGCGCTCTCGCTGCTGCTCGGACTGCACGTAGATGCCCGAACGATACTGGCTGCCCCGATCGCAGAACTGGCCACCGCCATCGACAGCATCGACGTTGCGCCAGAACACCTCGAGCAGCGTGTCGTAAGTGACCTTGGATGGATCGAAGGTCACCTGCACCGCCTCGGTGTGGCCCGTGCCCCCCGACGACACCTGCTCGTAGGTCGGGTTGGTCGTCCGCCCGGCGGTGTAGCCGGACAAGGTCGCGGTGACGCCGGCCACCTTGTCGAAGGCTTCCTCGACGCACCAGAAGCAACCGGCGGCAAAGATCGCGGTCTCGGACGGCGCAGTGCGGGCCGTCTGCGCAGGGCCCGCGGTGGCCCCGGCAAGGACCAGCGCCAGCGTCAGGATCCAGGAGCGGGACGGGGTCATGTCACGAGAGATTACACTGGGCGCCATGTTTCCGACCCTGCTGTGGCCCCGACTCGAGCATGGCGGCGCCCTTGCGCGGCTGACCCTGATTCTCGCGCTCACGACCGGCAATGCGGCTCTCGCGCAAGTGGCCGGATTGGCCGGCACGCTCGTCGTCACCAACAAGACGCCATCCACGGCCACCATCGTGGACGTGGCCTCGGGCCGCACGCTGGCCACGCTCCCCACCGGCACCAACCCGCATGAGATCGTGCTGTCCTCTGATGGCGCGCTGGCGGTGGTCACCGACTACGGCGGTCCCCGCCGCACACTGACGGTCCTGGACGTGCCAGGGCTGCGAGTGGCGCGCACCGTTGACCTTGGCGAGCACCGCGCACCGCACGGCATCGTGTTCCTGCCCGGCGACCGCCGCGTCGCCGTCACCTGCGAGCAGACGCGTCATGTCCTGGTCGTCGATGTGGTCGAGGGCGTCGTGCGCCACGCCATCCCCACCGAAGCCGGTCGATCGCACATGATCGGCGTCACCGCCGACGGCACGCGTGGCTACACCGGCAACATGGGCGACCACACGGTGTCGGAGCTCGACCTCACCACGCACGCGCTGGTGCGCAGCTTCCCGGTCCCGCCAGTGCCCGAGGCGATCAACGTCACGCCGGACGGCAAGGAAGTCTGGATTGGCAGCAACCAGACCGGTCACGTGAGCGTGCTGGAGCCGGCCACAGGGAAGGTCACGCAGGTGAGCGAGGGGCTCAAGTGGCCCTACCGCATGCTCTTCACACCGGACGGCCGGCAGGTCATCGTTCCCGATCCGACGCTGGACGAGGTGCGGTTCATCGACCGGGTGGCCCGACGCGAACGCGGCAGGCTGGCGCTGGCCGGCGCGCCCCAGGGCATCGCGATCAGCCCAGATGGACGCCACGTCTTCCAGTCGCTGAGCGCCGAGACGCGCGTTGCCATCATCGACCCGGAGCGCCGCGTCGTGGTGGGCCACCTGACGGTCGGCCAGACGCCGGACGGCGTCGCGTACACGACGCGCGTCGTCGGTCAGGGTGGGTTCGCACGTTGAATCGTCGGTCCATCGTGCGATCGCTCCTGTCGCTCCCCTTCGCCGCATTACCGGGCGTGAAGCGGGCGACCAGCGCACCGTGGACCGACAACCGAGCGTTCAGGATGCTGCAGCAGCAGCTTGGACCGCGCCTGGTCCCCATTGCGTCGCCGCTGGAGGCCTGCGTGCGCGCCGCCGGCGCCGGCGTCGGCACGTTGGTGGCACGCCTCAAGAATCCGTACTACCTCGGGGACGAGCCTGCGCTCACGCAGTCGTTGGGTTGGGCTGGGGCGTGGGTGTCCAGGGCAAGTCGTTATGCCGTCCGGGCCGAGTCGCCCGCCGATGTCGCGGCGGCGATCGGCTTTGCCCGGAGCCAGGGGGTGCGGCTCGTCGTAAAGGGTGGCGGCCACAGCTACTTCGGCAACTCGAATGCCGACGATTCACTGCTGGTGTGGACGCGGGCGCTGGACCGGGTGCAGATGCACGACGCGTTTGTCCCGCGCGGCGCACCACCCGCGACGCCGGCGCGTGCGGCGGTGTCGGTGGGATCGGGTGCCCTCTGGGGCAGGGTCTACGACGAGGTGTCGGTCAGGCACGGCCGATACGTGCAGGGTGGCGGCTGCCTGACCGTCGGCGTCTCCGGGTTCGTCCTGGGCGGCGGCTTCGGCAGTCTCTCGAAAGCGTTCGGCACCGGCGCGTCCAACCTGCTGGAGGCCGAGGTGGTCACCGCCGACGGCCGCACGCGGCTGGTCAACGCGTGGCAGGACCCTGATCTGTTCCTGGCGCTCCGGGGCGGCGGCGGCGGCACCTTCGGCATCACCACCACGTTGACCCTGGCCACCCACCCGTTACCGACCACCGTTGGCGCGGTGCTCTTCTCGGTCACCGCGTCCAGTGATGACGCGTGGAAGGCGCTGGTTCGGCGCATCGTCAGCTTCTATGCCGAGGCGCTGTTCAACCCGACCTGGGGCGAGCAGCTGCGGTTCAGCGGTGATCGGACACTGAGCGTGTCGATGGTGTGCCACGGACTCGATCGCGATGGCGCGGCGGCGGTCTGGCACCCATTCCTGTCGTGGATCGCGCAGCACGCGGGCGACTATCGCCTTGCAGGCGAGCCGACCATTCTCGCGGTGCCGGCGCGGCGATTCTGGGACCCGGCGTTTCTGCGTGGCGTGCCCGGCGTGGTGCTGGGCGATGACCGCCCTGGAGCACCGCCGGGCAACGTCTTCTGGGCGACCAATCTCGGCGAGGCCGGCCAGGTGTTGCACGCCTACGAGTCGATGTGGCTGCCCGGGCGGCTACTGGAGCGCGGGCAACAGGAGCGCCTGGCCGATGCGTTGATGGCCGCGGCAGCGGCGTGGGACGTCACCCTGCACGTCAACAAGGGCCTCGCTGGCGGCACGCCAGGTGCCCTGGCCGCCACTCGTGAGACAGCCACCAACCCGCAGGTACTCGACGCCTTCGCGCTGCTGATTTGCGCCGCCGATTCGCAGCCCTCCTGGCCAGGGCTGCCGGGCCACGAACCCGATCTCGACGTTGCCAGGCGCGAGGCATCGCGCGTGGCGCAGGCGATGACGCCGATGCGGGACCTGGTGCCAGGGGCAGGCACCTACATGTCGGAAGCCAACTACTTCGACCGCGATTGGCAACGCGCCTATTGGGGCGACCACCACGTGCGCCTGGCCGACATCAAGCGCCGCTATGACCCCGACAACCTCTTTCGCGGGCACCACACGGTGGCGCCTGCGTAACAGCCCAGGGATCACTGCGCCAGCCGTGCGCAGCCCCGTTGTCAGTCCTCCGGCGGCTCGCCGCTCGGCGCCATCTTGACGAGACGCGGGTCGAACCGGGCCAGCACCTCGACCAGGTCACGTTGCGCGGCCATGACTGCGTCGATGTCCTTGTAGGCCATTGGTACCTCATCCAACCCCGCGGACAGCAGCGACACCCGGCGCGCACGCAGCAGAGCCTGCGCGTCCTGCCACGAAAGCGTCTTGCGCGCCTGCGTTCGGCTCATGCGACGCCCGGCGCCGTGCGAGGCCGACCGCAGGGAAGCCGCCTCCCCCCTGCCGCGCACCACGTACCCCGGCGTGGCCATCGACCCGGGAATGACGCCAAGCACGCCCGCCCCCGCCGGCGTCGCGCCCTTCCGATGCACGATGACCTCGCGCTCGGTGCCGTCGGCCAGCCGGTGCGTCTCGCGCCACGCGAAGTTGTGATGGTTCTCGACGTCGAGCCGCACCTCGACGCCCAGCGCCCGCGCGATGGACTGGTGGATGAGCGCGTGATTGGCCTCCGCGTACTGCCCCATCAGCGTCATCGCCGCCCAGTACTCCTGCCCCGCCTCGGTGTCGAGATCGAGCCACGCGAGCTCGGCCAGTGCCTGCGGCAACTCCGGATGCAGGCGACGCGCGAGCGTGCTGTAGTGTGCCGCCACCTGCGCGCCGCTGCCGCGACTGCCCGAGTGACTGAGCAGGGCGAGGTACGTGCCCGCCGGCAGTCCCACCGATGCGTCGCTCACCGCAAGGGTGCCGAACTCGACGAAGTGATTGCCGCTGCCGCTCGAGCCGAGTTGTTTCCACGCGCGGTCCTTCAGTCGACTCGTCACCGGTGTGACGTCCCAATCGGCGTCCAGCACGTCGTGGTGGCGCCTGGTCCCGAAGCCGCCGCCGATGCCGAAGCACGTCTCGCGCGCGAGCACGCCCGCGAGTCGGTCATGCTGCGTATCGAGGGCGCCGGCGGGCAGGCCGAGCACGGTCAGCTTCATGCGGCAGGCGATATCGACCCCCACCGCATACGGGATGACTGCGTTCTCGGTGGCCAGCACGCCGCCGATGGGCAGTCCGTACCCGATGTGGGCGTCGGGCATGAGCGCGCCGGCAACCGCCACCTGCACACTGCAGGCATTCTGCAGCTGCCGCAGTGAGCCCGGATCGATGTCCTCGCCCCAGATGCGGTACGGCGCCAGGCTGCTCCGCGGGGTGAACGGGCCGGCGGTCACGGCGGTGCCGTGTGCGGCGCGCGCGCGGCGACGATGGCACGGGCCAGACGGACCCGGGCCGACTCGTACGGGTCGCCAGTTTCAGGGAAACTCACCGCGGCACCGGCATCGGAGAACACCCGGGGGACAATCGCCTGCAGCGCGGCATCGACGTCCTGTGTCAAGCCGAGCTTACGCGCCAGGGTCAGGTATTGGTGGTCCTGCAGGCCGCGGCGGAAGTTGGCCAGCTGCACCGTCGAGACCGGACCGGCCAGGCCGCGATCCTCATCCGGGTGCAGGCGCTCCTCGCCAGGGTAGAGGAGAACGCCGTCGCCGTGGATGTAACCCTGGTCGTCGGCCGACCTGTTCGGCTGGGCGCGATTGTCGAAGGTGATGCTTTCGGCCCAGACGTTCTGGTCGCGGTTGCCGACCCGCTTCTGCGCGTTGTGTCGCCAGTGCACCGCGTGCCAGTAGAAGTACACGTCGACATCGTGCTTGAAGGCCGCCCAGATCGAGGCACGCGGATCGGTGGCCGGACTATCGATGACGATGGCCCCGGCCGCCGGCCGGCCGCCGTTGTAGAACCAGTACCGACGCCCCGCCGCTCGCTCGCGAGCCACGTCCTCGAGAACGAAACCCTTTGGTCCGGACACCCAGATGTTGACCGCGCCTTCAAGCGCCTCGACGTAGCGGCTGGTGACCAGCAGCGGCAGATAGCGTCCTGGCCCGGGGTTGCTGCGCACAGCCTCGGCAATCCGCCGGATGCGCGGGTAGGCGGGCGGCGTCGGCTCGTCCGGCAGATAGAGGAACGTCAAAGCGTGCGGGAAGGTCCCGCGCAGGAACGTCATCCAGGCATCGCTCTCGCGCCACGCCGTGTCCTTGTCCTCGAACGGTCCGGGACCGTAGAAGGTGCGCGGCGCGATCACGTTGCCGACGCCAGCGCCCGGACCCTCGTAGCCGTGCGCGCGGGTGAAGTCCTCGCCCGTGAAGCGGCCGCGCACGCGAGCGATCGTTGACTCGTCGTAGGCGTGCACGAGCTCGACGCGGTGGCGGTGCGCCAGTCGGTGATAGGCCGGGTCGAGGTTGCGACCGTGATAGCGCTCCGGCTGCGTGCCCTCGTAGTGCAGCATGGCGTGCATGCTGTTGTCGTCCGGGAGATCGAAGTCGAAGATCTCGAGCTCGATCGGCAGACGCTGAGCAATGCCGTCCGCGGTAATCTCGACGACACCGTGGTACACGCCGGCGGGGCGCCCCCGCCCCGTGTAGATCTCGACCCAGATCGCCTGCGTGTGCTCGGCCCCGACCGCGACCGGCAGGCCACTCTTCGAGGCGTTCTCGGGCACCAGCTGCACCGGCTTCCACCCCGTGGCGTCCCTCGGTGCCGCGGCCGAGCCGCGCACATAGACCCACGACGCATGCGACGGCGCAGCGACGTGCAGGTAGTGCGCAACAAACACCTGGATCGGCCGGTCGGTGTAGTCGGTCGGGTCGGCGGCTGGCGTCTTGTAGACCAGCGCGACGCCGTTGGGGCCGGTGAGCCGAGGCAGCGACACCGCGAGGCGCTCCACACCTGCGCGGTCGGCGGCAACGATCACCTGGAAGGCGAGCACCTCGTTGCGCGCGGCCGAGACACGGATCCGCCGGCCGTCCCACGCGGAGTTGGATCGCTGCGTAGGATGGTCGGCTGCGTCACGATCGATCTTGACGCCGTCATTGACGGCCCAGACGCGCCGTATACCCGCCTCTGCTGGCGACCAGGCCAGGCACGCGCAGGCCAGGGCGGTCGCCGCCACCGTGCTCGTCTTGCACATGTGCCCTTGCTCCGGCCGTCGATCGACGCCGACGGAGTCACGCCGTCGGCGGCGCGCGACTTCCCGCACACCGTGTCGTTAGGCTTCGATCCGAATGAGCTCGACGTCGAAGACGAGCATGCCGGCCGGGGCGCCGGGCCGTCCGCCATACGCCAGCGCTTCCGGGATCCACAGCCGCCGCTTCTCGCCTTCCACCATCAGCTGCACGCCTTCAGTCCAGCCCGGGATGACTTGGTAGAGCCCGAACGCAATCGGCTCACCGCGGCTCACCGAGCTGTCGAACATCTTGCCGTCGGTGGTCCAGCCCGAGTAGTGGACGAGCACGCGGGAGCGCGGGCCCGGGTGCTGCGTGCCCGTGCCGGCTTCGAGTAGACGCGAGGCCAGCCCGCTTGGGGTCACGGTGGCATCGGCGGGGGCAGCGGCAACATCGGCAGGGGCAGAAATCATCGGACGTGTCTCCTCAGGCGAAAAATAGACCCGAGCAAAGTACCACCAGTGGCAATCCGGCGGCCTCCTGGCATCGATGCGCTCTGGCCTCTGCAGCTTGCAGCCTCGCCAGAGGCACGGCAAGATGAGTAGAGGGCCGATGCGTCGGCGAAAGCGAGGACCTGTGCTGCTGTTGGAACGGATTGAAGACGAAGGACTGGCCCAGTACTCCTACATCGTCGGCGACGGCGACGCCGCCGAGGTGGCCATTGTCGATCCCCGACGGGATATCGACGTCTACCTCGACTGGTCGCAGCGGCACGGCCTTCGCATCGTCGCCGTGCTCGAGACGCACATCCACGCGGATTTCGCCTCGGGTGCCCGGGCGTTGGCCGCGCGGACCGGTGCGCCCCTGCTGGTCTCGGGTCACGACCGGGGCGAGACGTTCGAGGTCACCCACCCGCATCGCGACCTGGCACACGGCCAGCGCGTGACCGTAGGGACTATCGAACTCGAGGCGTTGCACACCCCCGGTCATACGCCCGAGCATCTCAGCTTTCTGGTGTTCGAGCACGGCAGCCCACGACCGGCCGCCCTGCTCAGCGGCGACTTCCTGTTCGTGAACTCCGTTGGCCGCCCCGATCTCCTGGGCGAGGAGGAGAGCGCTGCGCTCGCCAGTCAGCTCTACGACAGCGTTCAGAGCCTGTCGTCCTTCCACGACGCGCTCCCGATCTACCCGGGACACGGCGCAGGGTCGATGTGCGGGGCGGGCATGGGACAGTCTCCTACCACGACGCTGGGTCAGGAGCGCGCGCGCAACCGGTACCTGGCGTCAGAGCTGTCGCGCGAGGCATTTGTCCAGCAGGTCCTCGGCAACGCACCCCCTTTCCCTCCGTACTACCGGAGGATGAAGCGGGTCAACGCCGATGGACCGCCCCTCCTCGAGCAGCTGCCGGGACTGCGAGCACTCGACGTCCAGGAGTTTGACGGCAAGCTCCAGGCCGGCCATCTGGTCATCGACCTGCGCGGCCAAACGGCCTTCGGTGCGGGCCATGTGCCTGAGGCTTTCGGCATCGGACCCGGGAAGCTCTCGATGTGGGCCGCATGGGTAGTCCCCTACGACACGCCGCTCCTGCTCATCGGCGACGACGGCGGCGGCATGGAAGACGCCGTGCGGGCGCTGATCCGCGTGGGGCTCGACGATGTGCGGGGGTGGCTGGCTGGCGGCATGCCCGCCTGGATTGACGCGGGACTGCCGGTCTCGCACACGGCACAGATCTCACCAGAGCAACTGCACCAGCAGCTTGCCGCTGGCCAGGGCACGCACGTGCTGGACGTGCGCACCGATGACGAGTGGCGCGAGGGCCACCTGCCGGGGGCCGTGCACATCATGGGTGGACATCTGCCCGACCGCATCGACGAGGTACCGCGCGGCCGGCCACTGGTCGTGATGTGCGGCAGCGGTTACCGGTCCACGATCGCGGCCAGTGTGCTCGAGCGCGCGGGGCTGCGGGACATCACCAATCTGACCGGTGGGATGAAGGCCTGGCAGGATGCGGGCTTCGACACGACACGTTCCTGAGGAGATGCGATGGAGACTGCACTGATCGTCCTTCTGGTGTGGGTTGCGCTGCAGTGGTTCGTGCTGCCGCGACTCGGGGTGCCGACGTGAGCGGTGCCAGGCCCGCGCGGGACGCGGGCATGTGGCACCACGCCGCCGGTGAACAAAGATCGCGGAGAGGTTGAGCAACCATGACGAGTCTGTGGCAGGAGCCGTGGCCGTGGTACGTGGCCGGGCCACTCATCGGGTTGATGGTTCCGCTGTTGCTGCTGATTGGCGGCAAGTCGTTCGGCGTCTCGTCCAACCTCCGACACCTGTGCGCCGCCGTGGTGCCGAGCGGCATCCCGTTGTTCCAGTACGACTGGAAGCGCGACGGCGGGTGGAACCTGCTCTTTGCGGCCGGCATCCTGCTGGGCGGTTTCATCGCCGCCAGCGTGTTGTTGCCTGCCGGCTACACCGTCGACATCTCGGCGGCTACCCAGCAGGATCTGCGCGCCCTTGGCCTTGCTGACCTCTCGGGGCTGGTGCCGCAGGAACTCATGGGGTGGCAGGCGCTGGCGTCAGCCAAAGGCTGGCTGACCCTCGGCGCAGGCGGATTCCTGGTGGGGTTCGGGTCCCGCTGGGCTGGCGGCTGCACCTCGGGCCACGCCATCTCCGGGCTCGCGGCGTTCCAGTTGCCATCGTTGATTGCCGTCCTCGGCTTCTTTGTCGGCGGGCTGCTGATGACGCACGTCATCATGCCGCTCGTGTTCTGAGCTCACCATGACTCGACGTCAGTCCCTGCCAAGACCCATCGCTCCGTCGCTCGACGCTGCGCCGCGCCCGGGTGACGGCCCGACCCTGCTCGCCCACGTCGCGTACGTCGCGGTGGGGGTGCTGCTGGGCATCGTCTTCGTGAAGTCCGAAGTGCTCTCCTGGTACCGCATCCAGGAGATGTTCCGATTTCAGTCCGCGCACATGTACCTGGTGATTGCCAGCGCCCTGGCTGTCGCGACTCTCGGCATGCAGCTCCTGCGACGGCTCGACGTTCGCAGCTGGGACGGCAAGGTCATCGCCATTCCGCAGAAAGACATGACCCCGCGCGGCGCCCGTTACTGGCTGGGCGGCACGCTGTTCGGTCTGGGGTGGGGTCTGCTCGGCGCATGCCCGGGTCCGATCTTTGCCTTGCTCGGCGCCGGCGTGACCTCGATGACGGTCGCCCTGCTCAGCGCGCTGGCTGGCACATGGCTGTATGGCGCGCTGCAATCGCGCCTGCCCCATTGACCGGACCTCCCGGGGCGGCGGCGCGTCTGCGAGCGTGGGCGAGCGCACGCGAGCGCTTCATCTGGGCTGTCGTCGTGGCGCTCGTCGTGGCGGTGCAGTGGCCGATGTTGAAGGGTACGTATTACCGCGCTGCCGGCGTCTCTGCACCGCCGACGTCGATTCAATGGCGCACCGATCTGGCCTCGGCACTGGTCGAGGCGCAGCGCACGCAGAAGCCCGTGCTGGTCGACTTCAGCGCCGACTGGTGCCCTCCCTGCATCGTCATGAAGCATGACGTGTGGCCAGACCGTGCCGTGGCGGCTGTGGTGTCGCAGTCCTATGTACCGCTGCTCATCGACGTCGATCGGGACGGCACCGTGGCCGAGCAGTACCGCGTCAACGGCATCCCCACCGTGCTGGTGCTCGATGCCAGGGGCCGCGTGATCCGCCGCGGCAGCTATCTGAGTGCGTCCGACATGAAGCAGTTTCTGAAGAACAACGCGCCCCACGCCGCTGGCGGCGAGTGAGAGCCTCGTGAACCACCTCACCCTCCTGCAGGTCAACGACCTGCACGGCTATCTCGCGCCGCATCCCGAGATGTTCGCCCTCGGCCATGACGCCGACCTGCGCTCTGGCGGTGGGCTCTCACGGGTCGCCACGCTCTTTCGCGCGGTGCGCGATGAGCGCGCGGGCCAGGTCATCGCGCTCGACAACGGCGATACCTTCCACGGCACGATGGCGGCCGTCCACACGCGCGGTGAGGCCGTGATTGCCCCGATGCAGGCACTCGCCCTGGACGGCATGACCGCGCACTGGGAGTTTGCGTATGGGTTGCCGCGCGTAGCCGAGATTGCGGCGCAACTCACGTACCCGATACTCGCAGCCAACTACCATCACCGCGGATCGTCGCTGAAGCTGCCACCCTTCACCGTCGTCGAACGTGGTGGCCTTCGGGTCGGCATCATCGGCCTGGCCGCGATCCTCGCGCCACATCACCTGCCCGATGACCAGCGCGCGGGGCTCGAGATGACGATCGGCGACGACGAGCTTCGCGCACTCATCCCGACCCTGCGACGCGATCAGCAGGTGGACGTCATCGTCGTCCTCTCGCACCTGGGCTTTCCCCAGGACTGCAAGCTGGCGTCGGCGGTCCCTGGAATCGATGTGCTTCTCAGTGGCCACACGCACAACAGGCTCGACGCACCCGTGGTGATCGGCGCCACGCTGATCATGCAGTCTGGCGCGCACGGATCGTTTGTCGGCCGCCTCGACCTGACAGTCGGCGGCGACGGCATCGCCGAGTGGTCACACGCCCTTGTGCCGGTGGACGACACGCTCGAGCCCGATGCCGAGATGTCCGCTCTCGTGGACGAGGCGCTGCGGCCATTCGCCGATGCGCGCGCCACCGTCGTCGGCGAGACGACCTGCACGCTGCATCGGTACTCGATGGTCGAATCGACGATGGACAACCTGTTGCTGGATGCGACGGCCACAGCGGCAGGCACGCGCGTGGCGCTCTCGAATGGCTGGAGGTACGGCGCCCCGATTGCTCCCGGGCCGCTCTCCGAGTGGGACCTCTGGAACATCGTCCCGGCCAATCCTCCGGTGTCGGTGGTGACGTTGACGGGTCTGCAGCTGCGGACATTGTTGGAGAACAACATCGAGGCCACCTTCGCCTGCGACCCGTGGCAGCAGCGCGGCGGCTACCTGAAGCGGTGCCGTGGCGTCGAGCTGCTCGTGAAGCTGGAGAATCCCGCTGGTCATCGCATTCAGTCGCTCACCGTCGAGGGCGCGCGAGTGCGCGACGCGGAAAGCATCGACGTGGCCTTTCTCGGCGAGCAGGCCGTGCCTGCCGATGCGGGCAGCCACCGCCGGTCGGCCGGCCTCACTGCCGTCGACGCTCTCGTGCGCTACGTGCACACGCAGCAGACCGTGACGCCTGCCCTGCGGGGGAGCATCACGGTCGTGTGAGGCGGTGCACGCAGGAGAACAAGGACTGCCAGGCCCCGGTCGGTCCTGATGTCAGAACCTCACCACGCCTCACGTCAGGAGCGCATGAGCATGACGCCGAAGAACACGATCTGTTTGTGGTTCGACACGGGTGCGCACGAGGCGGCGCAGTTCTACGCGGCGACATTTCCCGACAGTGCGGTCACAGCCGTGCACTCGGCGCCAGGAGACTACCCGGGGGGCAAGGTCGGTGACGTCCTGACGGTGGAGTTCACCGTACTGGGCACCCCGTGCCTGGGCCTGAACGGCGGGCCGGCCTTCACCCACAGCGAGGCCTTCAGCTTCCAGGTGGCGACCGACGATCAGGCGGAGACCGATCGCTTCTGGGATGCCATCGTCGGCAACGGCGGGCAGGAAAGCGCCTGTGGGTGGTGCAAGGACCGCTGGGGTCTCTCCTGGCAAATCACGCCGCGTGCGCTGACCGGCGCGCTGGCCGCCGGGGGGGACGAGGGCAAGCGGGCGTTCGCGGCGATGATGACGATGAAGAAGATCGACATCGCCGCCATCGAGGCCGCACGGCGCGGGTAGGTCGCACGGCCGCGGCGCTCGCGACGCAGGGTGGCTCCACGATCTGGGTGGGGACGGGAGGGGCGCCGCTGGAGCGACACCCCTCTACATGCGTGGGGGACGCTGCAGAGTGTTACGCCCGCCGCCGACGTGCGCCAAGCAGGAGCACAGTGGCGCCAAGAAGCGAGAGCGTCGCCGGCTCAGGTACGACCTCGAGGGGCTCTGCGTAGATGAAATCGTCCATCACTACGCGATCGCCACCGGTGGCGCCGATCGGCACCTGCCCTGACGTCAGTCGCACGCGCGTGATCTGGGTGGTGTCGTCGAACCAGAGACCGGCAAACGACAGGGACCCCGCGCGCCCGGCCGGAACGTCGACGGTGGCCAGGAGCTGGTCGCGGGTCCCGAAGTACTGGATGGATGTGACATCCGCGACGTCGACTCCCGTGAAGACAGCGCCGAACCCGTGGACGGCCGCCGGCGTGGCGCTGCCGGGGATGAAGAAACTGACGTCAGTGACGGTGCTGTCAATGGCGGTAAAGAGCCGCTGGGCGGTGAAAGTCTGGAATTCCAGCGAGTTGACCGCGTCGATGTTGCCAAATTTGACTGCGGCGACCGCGGCGTTCGCGCTGACCTGAAACCCTGTCCCTGGCGTCGAGAAGACCACGCCGCGCGGCGAGTTGGCGTTGAAGATGTTTGCCGGTAGCGGATTGGGAGAGGCAAACGCGTCGGGCACGCCATCCCAGTTGATTTCGCGCCGGCCGGAGCCGAAGCTGCCTGCGACATTGGGGTTGAGTATGCCGAGAGCGGTCCTGTAAGCGCCGACGGTGTCGGCGATGTCGGCGGGCGTCGCGCCACTGTCGGTAAACACAAGGGGCGCCGCCCCGAGCTGAGACGCAGAGGCCACTCCCATCGCCACCCACAGGCCGGTGACGAGCAGCTGTCGTGACACGCGCGACCGATCAAGCAAGTGCAGGCGCGTGAGCGTACTTCGCATCATACGAACTCCTTCCGTGAGCATGGCGGGACAACGTCGAGCATCAGTACGAACAACGGCTGGGAAGCGCGGACCGCACAGGTGCCGGTGTGCAAGTGGACGGGTCGCGGAGCGCCTGGAGGCCGTCAGGGCGTTGGCGCGCTGGTCGCCACCACGGCCGGCGCCGCCTCGTCGCGCACCACCTTCAGGTCAACCCCGCTCAACGCGGCCGGACCGAATGGCAGCACCACGGTGGCCGACGCGGCTCGACCACCTGCGCCGGCGATGACGGTGTAGGTTCCCGCCGGCAACCCGCGGAAGACGTAGCGTCCCTGCCCATCGGTGGTGCTGCGTTGACTGGTGGGCTGCAGGGTGACCGGCGTGGATGGCGCGGGCACGTAGGTACCCAGGGTGCGGTCAAACATCTGCACGCGTCCCGCAACGCTCCGGGCTGCGTGTACGACGAAGGTCAGCATGTCGACCAGGCGCGGCATCACGCGTGCCTGACGCGCGGCCGGATCGGGGAGGTAGTAACCCACTGGAAGCGATCCCGCATCGACGTGCACCTGGTAGGTGCCCTCCGCAAGGCCCACGAATGGCGCCACGCCATCGGCGTCGGTGGTGGCGGTGAGCGTGTGGATCCCGTCAGTGGCGTGCAGCACCACACCCGCCAGCGGCTGATCGATGTCGGTGCGGGCCCGCGCGCGAAGTCGCGACTGCGTCAGGGCGATCCCGAAGTTGGCCGGCTGGCCGGGGCGCACATCCACCGGCGACGGGGTCGTGAAATAGACCGTGCCGCCAGGTGGCAGCTGGACCTCGACCCGATGCGGCCCCGGCCGCACATCGTGGAACACATAGCGGCCATCCCCGAACGTGAAGCTACGGTGCGCGCCGTCGAGGATCACCTCGTACCCGGCCAGCCCGGGCATCCCAGGCAGGTAGCTGCCACGCCCCTGGTCATCGCGGAAGACGACGCCGGAGACCTCTCCAGACCGCTGCCCGCCAAGCAGCCCGGCCATCCGCCCGAGCTGCTGCTGCAGTGACACCATCAGAGCCGGTTGGCACCGGCTCGTGCCCGCCGGCCGGTCCGGGCACACCAGCGACCAGGTCAGGGCAGCGTCCGTGCCCGGTCGTACATGCACAGTAGCCGACGCGCTGTGCACGGAGGAGCGGCTCGTCCGCGTGACTCGCGCGTCCCGGTTCAAGGTCGAGCCGATGTCCAGCCGCGGCCGGAAGCGACCCGGCGCGGTCCAGGTGAGGCGACCGGTGAGCCGGTCACGCACCGGCGTGAGGTCCACACCGATGGCGCTGGTGTACCCGAGCGCGGCGAGCGAGGCATTGGTGCGCAGCACCTCGGCCAGTTGCTCCGGGGTGCTCGCCGCGATGCCGAGGCGGTCCAGTTCGCGCTGCAGGGCCGGCTGGTCGAAAAAGGCGGCCGACAGGGT
>JBKJQW010000025.1:0-14629 GCA_046593715.1 Luteitalea sp. | reverse complement strand
AGGGTCGTGAAAGGCGTCATCGCCTCCCGGGACCAGGCGGGGACGCTCGACGTGCGTGTCTGAACGGCGCGGCCGGCGTCTCACCTCGAGCATCGCCACGTCGGTTGTGCCCCAGGGGGGCGCAGGAAGCCGGGGACCGCGGCGAGGCGTGAGAAGTCGGTGGCGTGGCGTGGTTATCATTTCAGCCGTGACGACACTCGTGCTGCGGGAGCAATGCGATGACGAGGACCTCGAGGGGCTTCGCACGCAGGTGACGCAGCTGGAGCAGGACTGCGCCGAGCGAGCCGCTGACCTCGCACGCGTGCAGGCTGATCTCGAGCGCTTCAGGATTCGGTACCGGCAGGAGGTTGGCCAACTCCATGAGCAGCTCGATGCCCTGGAGCTGGCCATTGCCGAGGCCGAACTCGGCCAACTGAACAGGAAGCTGGAGGAGGCCGGGGGTGGCCTGCCACCTCCCACCGCGCGCCCACCCGAGCCGCACGCGCGATTCACCTCGGACGCGGTGCGCACGTTGTTCCGCGACGTGGCCAGGACCATCCATCCCGACCTAGCGCGCGACGACGCCGCGCGGGATCGCCGGCACGCCCTGATGGTGGAGGCCAATCGCGCCTACGCGCAGGGCGACGAGGTGCAGCTCCGCTCGATACTTCGTGCCTGGGAGAGCAGTGCCGAGGCGGTACCGGGCGGCGAGCCTGAGGCCACGCGCCTGCGCCTGGAGCACCGCCTTGCGGAAGTAGGGAGGCAGAGGCAGATGGTCGAGGCCGACCTGGCCACGCTGCAGGCGACCTCGCTCTGGCAGCTCAAGGCGATGGTTGACCAGGCCGCAGTGCGGGGGAAGGACATCGTGCAGGACATGGTGCGTCGCCTGCAGCGCGACATCATGGCGGCCACCAACAGGCTCGACGCGATGCGTCCCCCAGGGTGATGCGCGAGGGACAAGGGCAGTGCTGGTCGCCCTGATGACGTCGCCACACGCAGTGGTAGGATAAATGGCATGATTACTACCATGGATTCGGCCGGACGCATCGTTCTGCCGAAGGCGGCCCGCCAGCGTGCCGGGCTCACCCCTGGTACGCCACTCGAGGTGCGCGTGGTGGACGGACGGATCGAGATCGAGCCTGCCCCTGCCCGGGTCACGATTGAGCAGCGAGATGGGTTCTGGGTGGCAGCCGTGTCCGAATCGTTGCCGCCGTTGACGCAGGACCGCGTCGATCAGACGGTCGAGTCCCTCCGCGTCCCGCTCTCCAGTGACGCGAGAGACGACCGGTGACCCGTGTCCTGATCGACAGCAACTGCATCGTCGCCGCCACACTGCCCAACCATGAGCGCCATGCCGCGACGCTCAGCGATTTGTCGCGGCGTCGTGCCGCAGGTGACGTCTTTCTGGTCGCGGCACACTCGCTGGTCGAGGCGTATGCCGTGCTGACCCGCCTGCCCGCCCCGTACCGGCTGTCTGCGGCCGACGCCCTGGCCGTCCTGGATCGCAACTGGCGTCGTGTCGAGTCGGTGGCCCTGACCGGGGCCGAATCATGGCGCGTGCTGAAGGGCGCGGCCCAGTCCGGCGTGGCCGGGGGGCGAATCTACGACAGCGCCATCGCCGCCTGCGCGCTCAAGGCCAAGGCCGATGAGATCCTGACGTGGAACGTCCGACATTTCGCCATGTCGCCTGGCCCGCGGGCCATCACGCCGCTCGGCTGACAGCTTCGCAGCCTCGCCTCACTGCGAGGATGACGGCGCGGGTCCCCGGGCTTCGGCGTCGGCGACGAGTCGGGGCATCGTCGTCGAGATCTTCGGCCAGGTATCGAAACTTCGGCGTCTCAACTGGCACCTGCACTATGGCTGCCGGCGACTGGTGACGGCGGCGCCCGTGAGGACCGTCTTCCGCGACCGTGAAGTACGAGACTTCGAAGCCCTCCTCAGTGCCCTCCATCACGTCCGAGGGCGCCAGGAGGAATAGTTCGGTCGCGAAATCACTGTACGGGTAGCCTGCGTCGTGAGGCAGCTCCGATCGGATCCGCCAGCCGCCGGCCGCCGCGGTGAGGTCCGCGTCGCGCGACGCGAGCCAGTGCCGACGGGCGGCGAGGACGCCGAATCCGCCGACGATGATGACAAGGATCGCGAGCAATTCCATGGAGTGTTGGGCGCGAGGCTAGCACCACCGGGCCTCCGTTGCGTACGAGCATTGCCGGTGTCTGATTCGATGGTGCGCGGCCACGAGTCAGGCGCCCGGGACGTAACCCATGCCCTACGCAGCGGCACTGGCGCTCACACCTGCATCCCCCCGGTCGAACTCGCGCTGCGATGCCGACGCCGTGCGCCGTGCGGCTCCGTGTTGTCCGCAGTGGCGCCGACGTCTCGGGTGCCTGCTCGGTCTCCGGCAGCGTCGCAGCCTGCCTCGAGGGCAGAGCGAGCGTGAACTGGCTGCCCCGCACGCCATTACTCGCCACGCGCACAGAGCCGCCATGCGCGTCGACTGTCGTCTTCACCAGCGACAGCCCCAGTCCCGTGCCGTGGACGCTGGCGTGGTCTCCGCGGCGGCTCCGGTAGAAGGGTTCGAAGATGCGAGCGGCCTCTCGTGGATCGACGCCGATGCCCTCGTCGCTGACATCCAGTCGCACCTCGTCGTCTTGCGCGCTCAGCGAGACGACGACTCGCGCCCCTTCGGGCGAGTACTTGATGCTGTTGTCGAGAAGGTTGCGAACGGCATCGGCCATCGACTCTTCATCCAGCACCAACAGCGGCAGCGGGCGCGCGCATTGCAGATCGAACACGATAAGGCGGCCTGCATTTCGCGCAGCGCCATCTCGCGCCTGACAATCCACGCGGTCATGACGAGGCCGCAGGCCAGGACAACGATCGGGAAGACGACTCTGGCGTAGTTCAGCAGGCGACGTGGGTCCGTCGAAGGGGCCGGCACGCCAGTGAATGCGAGGCTCCAGCCGGGGATGGCATCGAGCGGGAATCCCCTCGCCACCTGCCTGCGGCATTGCCGTGCTGCTCCACACCACCGCGCTTCCTTGTCTCAGGGCGGCGGGGAAGGGCTGCGCCTTCGCCGGCGGCAGCAGGGCAGACGCAAGAAAGCGTCGATGTGGGTGGGTGGCATGGCCACACCGCTCCACTTCGGTGTCTCCCGCTCGGGACGCGCCCAGACCAGCAGGTGCCGGCTACCGACGACCTGCGCACGTTGCGGCGCACCCCCGGCGTCGGCGAACGCCTCGACGACCGCGTCGGCGACAGACGCCATGGCTTGTACTTGCCCATCGCTCGCGCCCGCAGTGCGCGCCGGGTCCGCTTCCCGCATCCAGCGGCGCAACTCGTCGTCGGCCACCAGCGGGCGCCCCTGCGCCTCGGCCGCCTGGGCACGTTCGACCAATCCCCTCACCAGCGAGCGTCAGCGCACGATCGGCCAGCGAGGCGTCGCCGTGGCCGCTCACCTCCAGCGTGTGGATGTGGGTGTCGGCGGCCACCCAGCCGTGGCGACCTCCCGCGTCAGTCGCAGCACGACGTCGCGCGCCTCGCCCGCACGCACCGAGACCGTGGCCTCGTGCATCGCATACTCGGGGCCGCGGGTGGCCCGGATGCGGTACATGCCCGGCAGCACACCGACCCGGACAGGATCGCTTGCGGCATCGGCCACTCCGCGGCGCACGGCCTGCGTCGACCCTGGCAACGCCAGCAGGGCAGCGAGCGCGCCGTCGGCATCGACGATCGTCACGCGCGCCGGCAGCGACAGCCCATCGTCGCCGTTGACCCGCACCCGGAGCGATGCCGAGCCTAGCTCGACCTAACGCCAGCAAGGCACAGGGAAAAAGAACCTGATAGGATGAATCTACCTCGATAGGATGATTCCACCATGCCGATCAGCATCAAAGACCCTGACACCGACAGCAAGGCGCGAGACCTCGCTGCCCTGACCGGCGAGTCCATCACCGTGGCCGTGAGGACGGCGATCGAACAACGGCTGCGCAGGGAATCCGCGCGCCGTCGCGCCGGCGTCGCGACCCGCCTGCTCGGTCTGTCCCTGGCTGCGGGGGGCAGGAAACGGTTCGCCGAGAGCGCCGACGAGGCGATCGGTTACGACGATGACGGCCTGCCACGATGATCATCGACACCTCGGCGGTCATCGCCATTCTTGCCGGTGAGCCCGACGCCGCGCATTACGCGCAGTTGATCGAGCAGGACCCCACACCGCGCATCGGCACGCCGGCCCTGCTCGAGGCCTCCATCGTGCTGACGCGCTGGTTTGGCGAGACCGCCGAGGCGGCGCTGGATGCGTTCGTGCGGGAGTCGGGTGCCGAGATTGTGGCCTTCGACCTGCCCCAACTGCGCGCCGCCCAGGAGGCCTACCGCCGCTTCGGCAAGGGCCGGCACGCTGCCGCTCTCAACTTCGGCGATTGCATGAGTTATGCCCTGGCGCGGGTGTGTGATGAAGCGCTGTTGTTCAAAGGCGAGGATTTCGTCCACACCGACATTCAGGCGGCTGCCACCCGCCGGTGAACGTCTTCGCCGACGGATTTCCCGGTGTGCTGTGCCACGCGGTGCCACGCCGGCCCGCGAAGCTCGCGGGCCGCTCCCGCAGAAGTCGTTGCACGGCATCATCACGGTAGCTGTGACGGCTCGCAGACCTCGCGGCACACCTCGCGATGGCGCCGTCGTCACGAGCGACGTGGAGGCGGCGCTGGAGTGTCCCGACGCGTTCACCTGCGGGCCGTGAGCGTCGCTCCAATCCAGTCGAGGTAACTCGACACGCGGGTGTAGATGTCGGTGCTGCCGTAGGCGCCGGCGGACCATCGCCGCCTGAACTGACCCCAGCCACCTGCCACGTGCCGTTGGCGTCGAGCAGCGCCGAGCCGCCGCTGTCGCCAGCGACGGAACACCGCCCAAGGCGAAACGAGCGTTGACGATCGCAGCCGCCCCCTACGTCGACGCTGATGCCGGCGAGGCATGCAGAGCAGCGGCGTGAAATAGGTAAGTTAGTGGCGCTAGTTGAACTGCGTGGGACGGCCGACGCTCTCGCGGTACACCGGCGGGAACCCGTACCTCTCCAGCATGACCACGGTGTCCTTCGTGGTGCCCAGCAGGAAGTCGTCCTTGCCCGACGCGCCGCCGCGAAAGTGAGGCCCAGGCAGCAGGGCGGCCGCATCCCGCCAGCTAGCGCGCCGAGAGCAAGCCACCGGAAGAGGACCTGGAGAACGGCACTTGGAAGGTGGCGCAGTGAACCACCTCCTCCCCGGTCACCTGGCTGCGGTGGCTTCCGCCTCCAGCCATTCCTGCAGCGGCGCGAAGTAGTCGAGGATCGCCGTCGCGTCCATCTGCCGCTCGCCGGTGAGCGCTTCGAGTGCGTCCGGCCACGGCTTGCTCGCGCCCATGGCCAGCATCTGCTGCAGACGCGCGCCGACGTCCTTGTTGCCGTAGACCGAACAGGTGTGGAGCGGCCCGGTGTGACCGGCGGCCTTGCACATCGCACGGTGCATCTGGAACTGCAGGATGTGCGCGAGGAAGTACCGCGTGTACGGCGTATTGGCCGGCACGTGATACTTCGCGCCCGGGTCGAAGGCCTCGACTGGCCGCGGCCCTGGTGCACCGACCCCCTGGTATTTCTCTCGCAACTCCCACCAGGCGGCGTTGTACTGCGCGGGCTGGATCTCGCCGCTGAACACCTTCCACCGCCACTGGTCGACGAGCAGGCCGAATGGCAGGAACGCCACCTTGTCGAGTGCCATCCGCAACAGGAACTCCACATCATCCTGGGTCTTCGGCGCGGCGGGGAGCAGCCCGACCTTCACCAGGTACTGCGGCGTGATCGACAGCGCGACGGCATCGCCGATTGCCTCGTGGAAACCGTCGTTGGCGCCGGTGCGATACAGGAATGGCTGCTGGTTGTAGGCGCGTTGGTAGAAGTTGTGACCGAGCTCGTGGTGGACCGTGATGAAGTCCTCGCCTTTGGTCTCGATGCACATCTTGATGCGCAGGTCGTCGACGTTGTCCACGTCCCACGCGCTGGCGTGGCAGACGACGTCGCGGTCCTGCGGGCGCACAAAGAGTGAGCGCTTCCAGAATGTCTCGGGCAGGGGGGCGAAACCGAGCGACGTGAAGAAGCCCTCGCCGTACTTCACCATGCCGATGGCATCGGTCTTCCTGGCCCGGAGCAACGCGGTCAGGTCGTAGCTCGGCGTCCGCCCTGGCGGGCCAACGAGGTCGTAGATGTTGCCCCACTGCTGCGCCCACATGTTGCCGAGCAGATGCGCAGGAATCGGGCCGTCCTGTGGGACCACGTCGGTGCCGTACTTGCTGCCCAGCCGACGGCGGACGTGCGCGTGCAGCGTGTCGTACAGCGGCTTGACCTGCGTCCAGAGGCGGTCGACTTCCCTGGCGAAGTCGTCGGGCGGCATGTCGTAGCCGGCGCGCCAGAAGGCGCCGAGGTCGTTGAATCCGAGTTCCTTTGCGCCCTGGTTGCCGAGTTGCACGAACCGCTCATAGGGCTGCTTGAGCGGCGCGCCCACCGCATGCCATCCCTGCCAGGCCTCGAGCAACGCCTTCGGGTCACGGTTGGTGGCCATCAGCCGCGTCAGGTCATCGATGGTCTGACACGCCTGGCCGGGCGGGCAGTAGGTGCCACGCCCGTAGCCAGCTTCCATCCCGGCGATGATGCGCGTGAGTTCCTTCTGCAGCGCGTCGTCGGCAGGCGCGGGCAGCGGGCTGGCTGCCAGCTTCAACAGCAGCAGCTGACGGGCCGTGTCGGCGTTGCCGCCGCCATCGGCGGGATAGCTCGCCGCCTCCTTGGCCAGCCGCATCGAGTCGGACACGTAGCGGGCGGTGGCGGCCGCCGACAGCTGCTCGGTGTCCTCGGTGATGAAGTTGGCGGCAACCCACTGGGCACGCGCGAGCGCGTTGGCCTGATCCAGCAGCGTCGCGTTCGCCTGCGCGACAAACGCCGTGCCGTCAGGGGGCGGCACCGCCGACGAGCGCCCTGGCGCCGACACGCGGGAGCAGCCGGCGACCACGCCGAAGCCGACTGCGGCAGACGACAGCAGCACGAGCAATCTGGTTCGCACGTCTTCCTTGTAGCGGATCTGCCTCTTGAAAGGTAGGGGCAGATCGAGAGCCAGCTCAGCGCCCGACAGATCGTCAGCTGAACAGCACGCCCGGTGCGAGGAGCCCCAGTGGGTCGAGTGCCCGCTTGACCTGACGCATCTGCTCGATGCCAGCCTCGCCGTACAGTTGACGCAGCAGCGCCTGCTTGACCGGGTGCCGACCGACCCCGTGTTCGGCGAGCGGGCAACCGCCCAGACGCGCCACCTCGACGCCGAACTCGAGGATGGCCGCCTTGCCCGCCTCGACGTCGTCGTAGCTGCGCGGCAGCACGTTGGGATGGACGTTGCCGTCCGAGACATGGCCCCACGTCGCGACGTCGAGCCCGCGGCGGGCGAATCCGGCGCGATAGATGTCCATCATCTCGCCAAACTTCTCGAAGGGGACGACCATGTCTGCCGCAGTCTTGGCGATGCGGGCGTCGATGTCGCGTTTGGCGCGCCCGACCCGTGCGTTGACGCCAGCCGGCACGGCTTCGCGCAGCCCCAGCAGCTGCTCCGCCCGCTTGCGGTCGCCGGGGAGCGCGAGCTCGGCGTCGTCGAGCACGCCGTGTCGGTCCAGCAGGCGGCAGAACCGCGCGAGCGGCGTGTCGGGCCCGTCGTCGTCGAGTGCGCTGCTGATCTGCTCGTACGCCTCCTCCTGCGAGAGCAATGGCAGCTCCAGCTGGATCAGCAGCAGCAGTCGGGCGGACGTGGGCCAGGAGATCTCGTACTTGCGGTCTGCCCCGTCGGCTTCGAGGATCTGCAACGATCGCGCATCCATGTGCTCGATCGCCGCGACGTCGATACCGGCCGGGTCGGCCATGCGCCACGTCTCGCGGGAGGCGTCGCGCAGGTCAGCCACCAGCCCCAGCGCGCGCGGCTCGTCGGCTACCGGCACCAGGGCGTAGCACAGCCCGGCGCGAGCCGCCTGTACGCGGAGGACGGCCTCGGTGATGACTCCGAGCGTGCCCTCCGCGCCGATGAACAGGTCGACGAGATCCATGTGGGTGGCGGCGTGATAGCCGGCCGAGCGCTTGACGACATCGGGCATCACGTAGGTGGGCACCGCAATCACCCGCCGACCTGCGGGTCCGTCGATGACAAACGATCCCGAGTCGTCGAGCAGGTGGTCGCCTCGCTGCACGTCGAGCACGTCGCCCGTGGCCAGCACCACGGTCAGCCCGTCAACCCACTCGCGGGTGGTGTGGTACTTGAACGTCGCAGCCCCGGCAGCATTGGTCGCGATGATGCCGCCGACGGTGGCGCCGAGGTAGGTGGGCACTGGCGGGAAATCAAGGCCGTACCGGCCGAGTTCGTCGAGCAGCGAGGCCAGAACCACGCCTGCCCCTGCGCGGAGACGCCCGTTCACCGGCGCGCCAATGCCGGTCAGCCTGGCGGTCGAGAGGACGATGCCCCCGGCCGGCGTCGCACCACCGGTGAGTGAGGATTGGGCCCCAACGGCGAGGACCGAACGCCCGCGTGCCATGACGGCGGCGACGTCGGCTTCGGTGCGCGGCCGGGCCACGGCCTCGGCGTGCCCGCCAGGGTAGTGCGCCGCGTCCTCCAGGTGTGCGGCCACCTCGTCCGGACGATGGTCGAAGAGGTCTGGCGAGACGGCGCCCCGCGGCGTACGAGCAACGATCGACACGAGACCAGTGTACCGGGGCGCTCCCGCACTACAGGCATGCGACGGCGCAGACGCCGACCTCGTTCGGGCGCAAGCGCCCCCTTGCAGATGACCGTGCGCGGCGGCAATTGTGTTCGGTTTATCGCGCGCCGTCGTTATCTACACACAGAAGGGGCGCCCAGTGGACGGCACCTCGGGATCGGGCGCGTAGTGAGCGGAAGGGAGGGAGGGCCCGACCGAGCGCGCGCACCTGGTCCCGGGTTGCCGGCCCGCTGGGGGTTCTGTCTCCTGCCTCGGGCGTCCCGCCCACATTCTTCAGGCCCTTTGTCGCTCCCAGTTCAGTACCGCCAACGTGGGGCAAGTTGCCCGTATGCGCGTGGTAGACTGCCGCGTTTTCGCGGAGAGACGACATCATGAAAATCGGGCTGATGGTTGGGCGTGAATACAGCTTTCCTCCGGCGTTCATCGACAAGGTGAACCAGCTCGGGCAGTCGCACGGCATCACCGCCGAGTACGTCACTCTCAGCGGATCGAGAATGGACGAGCCGCAGCGCTACAAGGTCATCGTCGATCGCATCTCGCACGAGGTCGAGTACTACCGGGGCTTTCTCAAGCTGGCGGTGCTCAGCGGCACGTACGTGATCAACAACCCGTTCTGGTGGACGGCCGACGACAAGTTTTTCAACTACGCGGTGATGGCTCGTCTGGGCGTGGCTATTCCGCGCACGGTGCTGCTGCCGCAAAAGGCCTATCCGCACGACGTCGACATCCAGCCGGCATCGCTCCGCAACATGGGCTACCCCCTCGATTGGGATGGCCTGCTCGACTACACGGGGCGGCCCGCCATCCTGAAGCCCTTCTCGGGCGGCGGCTGGAAGCACGTCTACAAGGTGCACTCGCGGGAAGAGCTGCTGGAGGCCTACGACGGCACGGCGCCGTACTGCATGACGCTGCAGCAGTTCGTGCACTTCGACAAGTACGTCCGCTGCTTCACGTTCGGCAAGCACGACATCGTGCCGGTGGTCTACGACCCGCACGCTCGCCAGTATCTGGTCGAGCATGACTACCTCTCGGCCGAGGTCGGGGCGCGAGTGGTCAAGGACGCCCAGACCATCAATGAAGCGCTCGGGTACGAGATGAACACGATCGAGTTCGGGATCGAGAACGATGTCCCGTACGCGATCGACTTCCTGAACGCCGCGCCAGACTTCGAGCGCGACCGGATCACGCCGTTCTACTTCGAGATGGTCGTCGACAAGATGGCGCGTCTCTGCATCGACCGGGCGCTGAACGGGCATCAGAGCAACATGTTTCCCAAATGGGAGCAGATGCTCGGCCTCGGCACGGCATCGGGTTTCGTCGGATCGCCACTGCCGTAGGGGCGGCCATGTCCAACCCGATCGAGGTCTGGATGTCGCTGCTCGGTCACAGTGGCGAGCTGACCGAGCCCTACTGGGCCGCGCATGCGCAGCGGATGCGCGAGGCCAGGTTGCTCTTCGGCGGCCGCCTCAGTTGTCCCTTCCTGCGCCCGCTGTTTCTGGACGAGCGCGACGAGGCGCGGCAGCGTGCGGCGTGCGAGGTAGTGGCCGCGATCGGCGAGCGGATCATCGGCGAGGCGATGGCCGACGAGGCGCTGCTGGCCGACTTCGGACTCTCCGACGCCGAGCGCACGCTCGTGGCGATAGAGCCGGGCTACGCGTGCGCCAGCACCGCGAGCCGCCTGGATTCCTTCCTGCTGCCGGACTCGTTGATGTTTGCCGAGTACAACGCCGAGTCGCCGGCCGGGTACGGCTACACCGAGACGCTGGCGGCGGTCTTCGAGCAGACCCCGATCATGGGCCGCTTTCGCGAGCGGTTCGACGTGCAGGCGTACCCGATGATGGACGCGATGCTGACGGCCCTGCTCGAGAGCTATCGGGACTGGGGCGGCACCGCGCGGCCGCCGCGGATGGTGATCACCGACTTCGCGGGCGTGCCCACCTGGAGCGAGTTCGAGATCCTGGCTGAACACTTCACGGCTCGCGGCGTGCCGACGCTGATTGCCGATCCGCGCGACCTGGAGATCGTCAACGGCCGGCTGGTGGCGCACGGTGAGCCGATCGACCTGGTCTACCGGCGTGCCCTGATGACCGACCTGGTGGCACGCCCCGACGACACCCGCGTGCTCGTGCAGGCCTACGAGCAGCGGCTCGCATGCGTGGCCAACACGTTCCGGTGCAAGATCCCGCACAAGAAGTCGTTTTTCGCCGTCCTCACCGATGAGGCGCACGCGGCCAGGTTCAGCGCCGCCGAGCACGCGGTGATCCGCGCACACGTGCCGTGGACGCGAGTGGTGGCCGAGCGCCGCACGGCAACGAGCTCGGGCGACGACGTCGACCTCACCACCTTCATCCGCACGCAGCGCACACGCCTCGTGCTCAAGCCAACCGACGACTTCGGTGGGCACGGCGTCACGCTTGGATGGGACACCGCGGCAGAGGAGTGGGACGACACGCTGCAGCGCGCGGTGCAGTCTCCGCCGGGCTCGTGGGTCGTGCAGGAGCGCATTCCGATCCGACGCGAGGTGTTCCCGATGGTCGAGACCGACCCGCACCGGGTGACGACCCGCGACATGCTGGTGGACTGCGCGCCCTACCTCTTCCGCGGCAGGATGTGCGGATTTCTCACTCGCCTGAGCTCATCAGGACTGGCCAACGTCACCAGCGGCGGTGGGCAGGTGCCGGCGTTCAGGGTCACGGCGCGGTCGTAGCGGGATCGCCACGTGCAGCGTCAACCTCCACGTCGCTGCATTCTGCATTCGCAATTCTGAATTAGAAGTGTCGCCCGACGTACTCCCACATCATGTGGTGCCAGTATGGCCAGTCGTGGCCGCCTTGCGAGCCCCAGTCATCGAGGTGATGGGCAATGTTGCGGTGCCGCAGCAGCTCGGCGAAGCGATAGGTCTCCGCGGGCTTCTCCCATGCGCCGGACCCGGTGGCCAGATGCACGTGCGAGGTGGCGATGTGCTGGTAGAACCAGGGGTCGGTGACCGCGCCGAGGTAATCGATCGGGTTGTTGAAGTAGAAGTTGTCGTCGTACATCCCGTCCATGAAGCGGCGCATGTCGTACACGCCCGACAGCGCGAAGCACCACTTGAAGGTGTCAGGGTGCTTGAACGCGCTGTTGGCGGCATGGTAGGCCCCGAGTGAGGCGCCCATCACCGCGATCGGCGGAATGCCCTGGCAGTGGTCGTGGATGAAGGGGACGACCTCCCACCGGATGTACTCGTCGTACTGCTTCTGCATCCAGCTGCGATGGAAGGGATGGGCGCCGCGGTTGTAGAACGAGGCCTGCGACACCGACCGCACGCAGAAGACCTTGATTCGCCCCTGCTCGATGTGAGGAGAGAGGGTGCGGATCATCCCCTGCCCCTCCATCTCCCATTCGTCGCCGCCGCTGGTCGGAAAAGCCAGCAGCGGCGTGCCGAAATGGCCGTACGAGACGACCCCCATGTCGAAACCGAGGCGGGGCGAGAACCACTGGTGGTACTGACGTTCCATGCCCGGACATCAGACCCCGGATGCCTGGCCCATGTCCACCCTCGTCGCGGGACACCGCTGCAGCCTGATGCGCCCGGCTTGTGGCATGGCACGCGCACGCCAGCAGGCCTTTGGTACTGCAGGTCGTGGCTCATTGGTCAGTGGACCCAACCTACGGGGTTCATAGGTGGTGTATCTGGTAGCCGCGAGACGCGTATCTGCGCCGCAACGGACATCAGTTGGTTGGGCTGAGCATTGCGGGACTGCTCGCGCGCGCTAAGATGGGGCTTCGACACACATCAACTGCGTCACGGTCGGGATGCGCCGGGAGTGGCTTGCCGAAAGGTAGCCGAACTTCAGCGAACCCCGGCCGACGAACATTCGTCCACGTCTGTACACACGGCAGCAACGGATGACACGTCGGCTTCTCTCACGGAAGCATGCTGTGACAGCTAATCAGTGGCAGCGGGTGAAAGGCGCGCTGGCGAGCGCGCTCGACACGGGTCCCTCCCGGCGCCAGGCCGTGCTCCGCCAACGCCTGGAAGACGACCCTGACCTGCATGCCGTGGGTGCAGAGATGCTGGCTGCCGACAATTGCGCGCCGTCCGACTTCATGAAGACGCGCGGTGAGCCAGATGCTCCGCGACCGGTCGCAGCCACCGCCGCTGCCGACACGAAGCAGGCCCAGGTCTGGGGCGACTTCGTGCTGGTGGAAGAGCTCGGGCGTGGCGGTTTCGGCGTCGTCTACCGCGCGATCGAGAGTCCGCTTCGCCGCGAGGTCGCGCTCAAACTCATCGACCCGTCTGTCCGCAGGGCACATCGCGACAGCATTCGTCTCGAGGGTCAGCATCTCGCACGCATCGACCACCCCAACGTCGTCAAGGTGTATGGCATCCACCGGCACGGCAACAGGTTGGCGATTGCGATGGAATACGTTCGTGGTCGCACCCTTGCTGATCTGGTGGCCATCAAGGGGGCATTCACCGAGCGTGACGCCGCGCTGACCGGCGCCGCCCTCTGCGGCGCGCTCACCGCGGTCCACCGAGGTGGCCTGCTGCATCGCGACATCAAAGCCAGCAACGTGATGCGCACACGCAATGGCCGCATCGTGCTGATGGATTTCGGTGCAGGGCGCGACCTGTATCGCGAGCCCGGGACAGATGCCGACCTGATTGGCACGCCTCTCTATATGGCGCCGGAGGTATTGTCGGGCGGTCACGCAAGTACGGCGTCCGACGTGTACAGCCTGGGCGTCCTGTTGTATTTCCTGTTGACCGGCCGGTACCCGCAGGGCCCCACTGCCGTCGTTGACGCCGATATCGACGCCAGGCAGGCACGGACGGCAGCATCGCTGCCCGGCGTGCGAGCGGAGTTGGCCGACTTGGTGGCCCGGATGCTGGAACCGGATCCGGCTCGCCGGCCATTGATGGATCCGGCCCTCAAGAGCGCGCTGACACGTGCGGTGCCCCGCCCCCCGCGAGGCGCCAAGCAGGAGGAACCCTCCACCGAGGGAACAAACGCCGAACAGCCACTCGCGTCGAGTGAAGGCCTAGTGACGCCAGTCGTCCCCCACCCATCGCTACGAACTTTCTGGTTCGATCGTTGGACTTGGCGCAACTACGCCCTTGCCGCGCCTGCGGCATTGCTGACGCTGTTCCTCCAGGGATTACTGACCACCTGGGAGTACAACCAGGTCCTTGGCAGACATGACAGTTTCAGAGTGGAGGGGCTTCACCTGTATTTGGCTTATGGAGCAATGACATGGCCCGCCATCTTGGTCAGGGTCGTGCTTGCCGCAGTTGCCTGCGCCAGTCTTAGTTTGATGTGGCGCTTGGCCTGCGCCGTTTTTCCATCAAGAACCGGTCTGTTGCGAGAACGACTGCAAAGGATGACCTTAACCCTCCAGGAACTCCGACTCCTGAACAGGGGCACGGCGGAGCAGGCCTTTTGCCTAGCCGCCTTCATTGCTCTGGTTGGGGTGTTCTACCTGTATCAGGACGTGCTCACGGCACTGACAACGTCGGCTGAGACGGGTCCTGGCAACGTCTTCGGCGTACTGCGGCGAGACGCGCGTGCGACCACGGCGAATTTCCGTTCTTTGATGCTCGCGCTGTTCCTAGCACTCGCGTGTGCGCCCGTGGTCCTAAGAAAACTTCCCCCGGGCGGAGAGTCTCGTGCCGCCACCTTTGCCAGAGCGGGCCTAATGCTTTTGATTATGGTGGTGCTCACCGCATGTTGGCGCGTCATGTTCGGTCCTCCCCATGTCGCCGTGATGTACGAGAAGACGCGCTGCTTCGTTATTGGTGAGCACGGCGTCGACTGGTTGCTGCACTGCCCGTCGTTGGAAGCACCACGAAACCGTGTGGTGCTCCGAGACGGCAAGCTACTCGGACCCGCGGGGACCAATGCCG
>JBKJQW010000005.1:0-182167 GCA_046593715.1 Luteitalea sp. | reverse complement strand
GCCAGGGAGGCCTTCGCGTAGAAGAAGAAGAACGTCAGGTCCTGCGCGCCGGCGTCGACCTCGTAGACCGCCCAGTGCTCGTCCATCTTGGCCTTGGCGTGCGCCGCGACCATCGCCTGCCACATCATCCGGAACTCGCGGTCGTGTCCTGGCTTGACGCGCACGACATCGACCTGCATGTAGCGCATCTTCGGCAGATCGACCGCCGGCTGATAGCTGAGTCCCGGCCGGAAGCTGGTCATGATGGCGCTCGTCCGCGACAGGTGATCGCCTTCCTGCGCCGAGAAGCGATCGTCGGCGGCGCGGAGGGCTGGCACGGCGTCCATGGCATCCTGCACCTTCTGGTAGGCCTCGTAGCTCTCGAAACCCGAGAGGAACCACGCCTCGCTGGGGCCCACCACGGTCGTCATGCCGACCCACTGCGAGGGGGCCGCCGCCTTCCTGAACGCGGCGGACCATTCGGCCTCGTTGGCGGCATGGGCGGCGCCGTGACCGGGCTTGACCTCTTCGCGATAGATCAGCAGCTTTGGCGGCGTCCACGGCGACGCGGCCTGCTGCGCCTCGGCGACCATCGCCATCGGTGCCACCACCACGAGTCCCACCAGCGCGCACAGGCGCCCAACACGTTGAATCATCGTTCCTCCTCGGAACCAGTCCATGACGACCTCCCGCGCGAGTCCCAGCCAGAAGCCCGGGCCGGCCCCGTCGCGGAAGCAACGACACGTCGAGGCCCCATACGGAACTCCGGCGCGCCTCTGTCATTGGATGAGCGAACGGTACGCCTCATCCGGGCGGATTGCAAATGTGAGCGGCTTCTTAATCGTTGTCGCTCCTCGCGTGCGGTCGGCCCGTGCGCATCGTTTCGCGCGAGTGTGCTGGAAGGGCGCACCAGGTGCGTCGCCTCGTGGACGCCGCCCCTGCCGGAGGGGTATTGTCACCCCGCGATGTCGCTGCTCAGCCTCTACGATCTCTCCCTGCGCGGCCGGCGGGATGTCCCAGCGCTCGAGGTCGATGGCGCTTCCGGCGAGACGCACACCTTCACGTTCGGCGACCTGGATGCTCGCAGCGATCGGCTGGCCCAGGTGCTCAAGGCGCGCGGCGTGCTGGCCGGTGATCGCATCGCCTTCTGCCTCACCAATGGCGTCGCCGTCATCGACCTGTGGTTGGCGATGATCAAGCTTGGCGCCATCGTCGTGCCAATCAACGTGCTCTATCGCGGCCGCGAGATCGCCCACATCCTGGCCGACGCGGCGCCCCGGGCCGTGGTCACCACCATCGAGCGCATGGCCGACTTCGCGGCGGTCGAGTGCTGGAGCGTCGATGCGCTCGCGGCGGCAGCCTCGGGGATGCCCCCCACCCGCCCCGCCACGCGCGCCGGTGCCGCGACTCCGGCTGCCCTCATCTACACCTCCGGCACCACTGGCGCCGCGAAGGGCGCCGTCCTGACGCACGGCAACTTCGCGGCCAACGCCCTGTCCTTGCTCAACGCCTGGGGCATCACCAGCGAGGACCGTTACCTCGCGGCTCTGCCGCTGTTCCACGTGCACGGGCTCGGCAACGGCCTGCAGTGCTGGCTGGCCAGCGGCTGCCACATGCGCCTGGTCGAGCGCTTCGAGCACGACAAGGCCGCCGCGTGGTTTGAACAGTACCGCCCGACGCTGTTCTTCGGCGTGCCGACGATGTACGTGCGATTGCGGGAGACGGCACCCGACCGCGCTCGGGCCATCGGCGCGAGCATGCGTCTCTTCGTGTCTGGTTCGGCGCCATTGCCCGCCGATGTGCACGAGGCCTTCGCGGCGGCGTTCGGTCACGTCATCCTCGAGCGCTACGGGATGACCGAGACGCTCATGAACGTCAGCAACCCGCTTGACGGTGAGCGCCGTCCCGGCACGATCGGCCTGCCAATGCCCCTGGTGGCTCTCCGTATCCTCGACGGGTCCGGCCAGGCGGTGGCCGATGACCAGACAGGCGAGCTGTGGGTGAAAGGCCCCAACGTGTGCGATCGCTACTGGAACCGACCCGACGCCACTGCCGAGGCCTTCCTCGACGGCTGGTTTCGCACCGGTGACCTCGGCATGCGCAGCGGCGATGGCTACATCACGCTGCAGGGCCGTCGCAGCGACCTGATCATCTCCGGGGGCTTCAACATCTATCCGCGCGAGATTGAAGAGGTGCTCACCGGTCTGCCTGGCGTGCACGAGGCCGCCGTGGTCGGCGTGTCCGACAGCGTCCGCGGCGAAGTCCCGGTGGCCTACCTGGTGACCGATGACGATGTCGACGTGGTGGCCCTGCAACAGACACTGCGGGCAGAGATCGCCTCGTTCAAGGTGCCGCACGGCTTCGTGCGCGTCGCCGCGCTGCCGCGCACCGCGCTTGGCAAGGTGCAGAAGCATTTGCTGCCGGCCTGGACGCGATGACCCCGGCGCACCTCTCGGTCCTCGCGCTCCTCCTCGTGATGGCCGCGAGCTTCGGCACCCGCCTGAACGTCGGGGTGCTGGCCGTGGCGCTGGCCTGGCTGGTCGCGGTGTTCGGGGCCGGGTGGAAAGCCGAGGCCGTGATGGCGGCATTCCCGGCGTCCCTGTTTGTCACCCTGCTCGGCGTGACCCTGCTCTTTGGCGTGATGCAGGCAAACGGCACGATGGCGGCGCTCACGCAGCGCGCCCTGCGGGCCTGCGGGGGACGTGCCGCGTGGCTGCCACTGCTGCTGTTCTCGCTCGCGTGCGCGCTGAGCACCATGGGTCCAGGCGCAATTGCGACCGTCGCGCTGCTGGCGCCGGTCGGCATGGCGGCCGGCGCGCAGGCACGCGTGCCGCCGCTGCTGACGGCGCTGATGCTCGGCAACGGCGCCAACGCCGGCAACCTGTCGCCGTTCAGCGCCGTCGGCGTCATCGTGGCGGCAGGCATGGCCAAGGCCGGGCTCACGGGTCATGAGTGGCAGGCGTGGGCCGCCAACTTCGTGGCGCACGCACTGGCGGCGGGACTGGCCTGGCTGCTGTTTGGCGGCACGTCGCTGTTTCGTCAACCGCAGACCGCCGTCGTCGGGGTCGTGCCGCCGCTTGCGGCGCGTCACTGGACGACCCTCGCCATCGGCACGGTGTGGGTGGCCGCCGTCGTGGTGCTGAAGGTCAATCTCGGGCTGGCCGCATTCGCGGCGGCAGGTACTCTGGTGCTCGTGCGCGCCGTGGACGACTCGGCGATGTTCCGCCAGGTGCCGTGGGCGGTCATCGTGATGGTCTGCGGCGTCAGCCTGCTCGTGGGTGTACTCGAAGCCACGGGCGGACTCGATCTCTTCAGCACGGCGCTGGCGCAGGTGGCCACGCCGCACACGGTCAACGGCGTGATTGCCCTGATCACCGGAGCCATCTCCACCTACAGCTCCACGTCAGGCGTGGTCTATCCGACGTTTTTGCCAACCGTGCCCGCGCTGGTGGAGAAGCTGGGCGGTGGCAACCCTCTGCAGATCGCGCTGAGCATCAACGTCGGCGCGGCGCTGGTGGACGTCTCGCCACTCTCCACCATCGGGGCGCTCTGTGTGGCGGCGCTGCCCGACGGCGAGGACGCCCGCCGGCTGTTCCGGCAACTCCTGCTCTGGGGCATCTCGATGACGCTGGTGGGCGCGCTCTTCTGCCAGTTCACGATCGGGTGGTTCGCCCGCTAGATCGTGATCTCCTTCTCGACCACGAAGATGTTGTTCTCGGTTTCCTGGATCAGCACCTGGACGGTGTACGCCACGTCGTGCCCCGGAAACTTGTCGCGGATGTGGTCCGCTACCTTGTCCCAGATGTAGAGCGCCACGTTCTCGACGCTGGGGCCCTTGCCCTGCAGGAGCACGACGCCCTCGGGCTCGAACAACTCGGAGTCCAGGAACGTGGTGTCCTGTTCGGTCACGAGCATCTTGTGGTCCAGGAAACGCATCACGGCTTTCAGATCGCCGAAATCAAGCGCCATGTCCAGGTGGTCGCGCGGGAACGTGTCGCACGACACCGTGACCGTACCCCGCCACGTGTGGCCATGCACCCACTTGCACTTGCCGGGGTAGCCGAGCTGCCGGTGCCCGGTGTGGAAATGGGAGTGGACGATGATCTTTTCCATCTGCAGTCATTCTAGCGGCCGGCGGTCCAGCGCACGCCGTGGACGGTCAGCGTCCGCGCGTCGCCAGGCCTGGCGTTGACCGTGTCCATCACCAGGAGCAGGGCGTGGACACGGTCGAGCGTGACGACCCCGGTGGCCGGGCGGATCGGCCGGAACGCCGCCGCGGGCAGGGCAACG
Organism: Luteitalea sp.; assembly: GCA_046593715.1. Classification (GTDB taxonomy): domain Bacteria; phylum Acidobacteriota; class Vicinamibacteria; order Vicinamibacterales; family Vicinamibacteraceae; genus Luteitalea. Next base: position 177,898 of record JBKJQW010000005.1, on the reverse strand, counting down.
GTACGCGGGGTGGCGTCCAGATAGACCGAGTGTCGCCATCGCAGGCCCTCGCCCGGGTGCGGTTCCCGCCACTGCACCGAGATGCGCATGGGCGCCGACGCCGACAGCATGAGCGTCACCCCCGTGGCGTCGGGCGGAACCCCTCCTCCTGCTATGTCGGCGACCAGCGCCGCAAACTGACTGCCCCGGGCCCCCGACCCCAGACGGAGCGCGGCCGCGGCCTGCGCGCCGGGCGGCGTCGCGTCGATCGCCGCCGACGACGCACGATCGTGCTCGACATGCCAACTCCCGACGTCGATGTCGCGGTCCCCAGCGGTGACCGATACATGGGCCTCGTCACCCGGAGACGGTGCGACCGGGCGGTTGTGGCCTCGCGCCGCGCTGACGGCCAGCGGCAACGCGGGCCAGCCACGTCGGGCGGGCAGCCACACCTCGGCGCGGTACACCGCCGCGGCGTCCTCGGCCGCGAGGGCGAGCGACACCTCGGCCTCGGCCCATTCGCGCAGCGGCACGCCGTTGCGCAGGAGCCGCATGGTGGCGCCCCGCGGCGCGTTGCTCCGAATCGACAGCGTGGTTGGGCCCTGCGCATCCGGGCCCGGCCGCGCCGAGGCGGGTGGCTCGTGGGCCTCGAGCGACAACCACACCGGCGCCGCCATGCTGAACACGGCGGTCCAGGCCACACGGTTGGCGATGGCGTGCAGGACGGCCGTGGCGTCGCGGCCGGCATCGCCGGTCGGGGCGCCGTCCAACCACGGGACCACGACGCCGAAGGTGCCGAAACTGGCGCGGTACGACGGGAAGGCGGCCAACGTGCGCCCGCCGTCGATCGGGTCGGCGCCACCCCGCCAGCCGATACGCGCGTGCGCGTCGACCGCGGCCAGCGCGAGTTGTGGACGGCGCGCCGGGTCGTCGCGATCGACCAGGAGCGTCGCCGGGTAGCTCGCCAGCGCCGCCAGTGCCCCGGAGGGGTTGAACGGGTAGGCTAGAAGTCGGACGAGCACCTGCGCGGCGCTGGCCGAGCGCCAACTCGTGTCGGCGTTGATCCATTCGAATCCGTCGGCATCCACCGACCGGTCGTGCCACGCCAGGTCGGTGCGGGGCGAGTCGGGGTGCGCAAGGATGCCGATGCCGCCGAGCCGCCGGACGTCGTCGACGACGGCCCGTCCCTCGCCGGCGAGCGGATAGGGCGCACGTGGCATCCCGAGCGCGACGTAGTGTCCGTCATCGGTGCTGATCTCGACGGCGTCAATCAGCAGGACGCCGTCGACCAATCGAGGTGGCGCACCTGGTCGTGTCCCGTCGCCGTGATCGGTGAGGATGACGAAGTCGAGTCCGGCCGCCGCTGCCGCCGCCGCAATGGCGCGCGGGGTGCCGCTGCCGTCCGACTGCGTGCTGTGCACGTGATAGGCGCCCCTCCACAGGACGGGCTGGCGCGGCGCCGGCGGGAGCGCCCGGGGCGCCGGCGCTTTCAACGCCAACCCGAGGCCGACGGCCGCCACTACCGCCACCATCAGCCATCGCCATGCCGCGGGTCGCACCACGCGGCGAGAATACGACGAACCACCTCCAACCCCGAACGGCCAGGATCGGCACCCTAAAACGCACGGCGTCGCGCACCGGATAGCGGGTGGCCGTGTCAGCTATTCTCGGGGCGTGCGAATGTGGGCGGTGGGCGTGTGCGTGGTGGCGGCAAGTGTCGCGGCGCTGGGGCAGCCGGCGCCAGCGCCGACGGTGCGTGTCGTGCGGCTGACCATGCCGGACGCGCCGAACACGGTGGAGGTATCGGCGGCGATCGACCCCACCGACCGCGACCACATCGTCGTCTCCGCCTATCAGGTGAACCGACCCGGCGGCACGCGGGTGAGCAACGTGCTCTTCGAGTCGCGCGACGGCGGCCGCACGTGGGCGGAGGAGCTTGCGGCCAATCCGTCGGTCGCGCCACCCAGGGCGATGACGCCGTGGTCTTCGGTCATGACGGCACGCTGTTTCACAGCTATATCTCGTTTGACGGGCTGCGCGTGTCGCGGCCGGTGCTGGCGCGCAACGGCGTCTTCGTGCGGCGGCGGGACGCGGTCACGGGCGGCTGGGACGGGCCACTGGCCGTCGTCGACCATCGCAACACGGTTGTCCCATTCGAGGACAAGCCATGGCCAGGCGTCGACTGCGGCGCGCAGGCGTCGCGGCGCGGCCATCGCTACGTGGCCTGGACGCGCTTTGACGAATACGACACGCCACGTCCCGACTGCCGCAGCGAGATCCACTTCTCACGGTCGGTGGACGGGGGGCGGTCGTTTGCGGTGCCGCTCCGGATTTCGGACCGTCCGGGCACCTGCCTCGATGACGACGACACGGTGGGGGGCGCTGTGCCGGCCGTCGGTCCCGATGGGGTGGTCTACGTCGCCTGGTCCGGGCCGGCGGGCCTGGTGGTGGACCGATCGGAGGACGGCGGCGTGACCTTCGGCGTGGATCGGCTCGTCACCCCGCTCGCTGGCGGCTGGGACATCGCCGTGGCAGGCCTGTCACGCAGCAACGGCATGCCGGTCACGGTGGTCGATGGTTCGAGCGGCCCGCGCCGAGGCGCGGTGTCCATGGCCTGGATCGACGCCAGGCACGGCGATCCCGACGTGTTCGTGGCGTCATCGTCCGATCGCGGCCAGACGTGGCGTGCACCGGTGCGAGTCAACCAGGACCCTGTCGGCAATGGCATGGCGCAACTGTTCGTGTGGGTGGCGCAAGACGCATCGACCGGTGTGATGCACGCGGTGTATCACGAGCGCGGTGCCGCGGCCGACAGCGACATGCGGGTCGGCGTATCGGTCGCGATCAGCGACAGGTAATTTCTCGATGCCATCTGTGGCCTTCTGAATGATTCAGACGGGCGCCTTACCAAATGCAGGAGTGGCGCGCGGTCATGACGACGTCTTCTTGCGGGTGCGCGCGGCAGGACGGGTAGTAGTCGCCGTGGGCTTCTCGACGGGCTCGATCTTGTCGAGCTTCCTGAGTATGCCAGCCAGTGTCTCCATCGACGCGTCGCCGGTGCTGCCGCGATTGCTGGCCCACACGTCAGGTGTCTCCTGCGCGAGGATCTCGCGGAACGAGCCAGAGCTCTTGACGCTGTTGGGTGCGAACGCCGTGATGTCGATGTCGCCGGCCCACTCGTCCTTGTGCTTGATCAGCAGCCAGGAGCGGCCATCGTCCTTGGCGCCGGCACGTCCGCCCCAGCCGCGCGTCCGCACCAGCACCCACGAGCCCTTGAGCTTGTAGCCGTCGAGCCGAATCTTCAGGTCGCCCTTCTCGAGGGCGGCGTCCACATCGTCGGACTCGGGTTCCCAGGTGCCCACATCCCAGAGCATCACGACGCCCGCGCCGTACCCCTCCGGGATCACGCCCTCGAACTCGCCGTACTCCATCGGGTGGTCTTCGACGTGCATGGCGAGTCGCTTGGTGGCGGGGTCGAGTGAGGGTCCCTTGGGCACGGCCCAGGACAGCAGCACGCCGTCGTGCTCGAGGCGGAAGTCGTAGTGCAGCGCGGTGGCCAGATGCTTCTGCACGCAGAAGAATCGGGCGGGCGCCTGGCGAGCCGTGGCCCTGGTGTCGCCGGCCGGCTCCGGCGTCCTGGTGAAGTCCCGCTTGCGCCGGTATTCCTCGAGGGCCATTACATGCTCCTGTGGTCTGGCGACGTGCAGGCTACAGGCTACACTTGTCGCCGTGACTGCCTCACCCATTTCCGTGCAGCCCGGCTTGCTAGCCGAGGCCATCGCCCACACCCTCGCGCAGTGGACCGCCGAGCGGCGCGTGGCTCGGCTCTGGACCAAGGACGCGTCGCTCTGGACGAGCAGTGGCGAGGAGGCGTGGCTGGGATGGCTGGAGGTGATTGACGCGCAGCGTGGAGAGATCGCTGCGCACACCGCGCTGGCTGAGGCCATCGTGGCGGAGGGCTTTACAGACGTGCTCCTGCTGGGCATGGGCGGTTCGAGCCTCGGACCAGAGGTCCTCTCGCGGGTCATTGGCGGCGCGCCCGGATCACCGCGCCTGCACGTGCTCGATTCGACCGATCCCGCGCAGGTCCTGCGCTTCGACGAGGCGGTCGATCTGCGCACCACGCTGGTGGTCGTGGCGAGCAAGTCGGGGACCACGCTGGAGCCGAACGTCTTCCTCGCGTACTTCTTCGATCGCCTCACGCAGGTGGTGGGCCCGGCGGAGGCCGGGCGTCATGTCGTGGCGATCACCGACCCCGGGTCGCAGATGCAGGCGGCGGCGGAGCGTGACGGCTTCCGCGCGATCGCCTTCGGCGAGCCGACCGTCGGCGGCCGCTTCTCCATCCTCTCGGCCTTCGGGATGGTGCCGGCGGCGCTGACCGGGATCGACACCGGACGGCTGCTGGATGAAGCCAGCCAGATGGCCCAGGCGTGTCGTGAGGACGATGCGGCCGCCAACCCCGGGGTCGCGCTTGGCGTGGTCATCGGCGAGGCGGCCAAGGCGGGGCGCGACAAGCTGACCATCGTGGCGTCACCGGGCATCGCGCCCCTTGGCGCCTGGCTCGAGCAACTGGTGGCCGAATCGACAGGCAAGAATGGGGTCGCCGTGATTCCCGTCGACCTGGAGCCACGTGGAGAGCCCAGCACGTACGGGAGCGACCGCCTGTTTGTCTATCTGCGACTGGCCTCAGGCCCGGATGGCGGGCAGGACGAGTTCATCGAGCAGCTCAATCGTTCCGGACAGCCGGTCGTGCAGATCGACTTGCAGGATGTCTATGCGCTGGGGCAGGAGTTCTTTCGCTGGCAGTTCGCCACGGCCGTGACCGGCTCGGTGCTCGGCATCAATCCCTTCGACCAGCCAGATGTGGAAGCCAGCAAGATCAAGACGCGGGTCCTCACCGATGCATTCGAACAGGAAGGTGCCCTTCCTGCGGAGGCACCGGTGGTGCTGGACGCGGACATGGCGATCTTCACCGACGAAGCCAACATCCGCGCGATCGGTCCGGTCGCGACTCCGGCGGAAGCGATTGCTGCGCACCTGCGTCGGGTCGGCAGTGGGGACTACGTCGCGCTGTTGGCCTATATCGACATGAACATCGACAACATCGCCGCCCTGCAGGAGATGCGTGCCGTGATCCGCGCCCAGTCCGGCGCGGCCACCTGCCTGGGGTTCGGCCCCCGCTTCCTGCACTCCACGGGCCAGGCCTACAAGGGCGGGCCCGACACCGGTGTCTTCCTGCAGATCACGTGCGACGATGCCACCGACCTGCAGGTGCCAGGCCGCGCGTTCACGTTCGGCGTCGTGAAGGCAGCCCAGGCGCGCGGAGATTTCGGCGTGCTCGAGGATCGTGGCCGCCGTGCACTGCGCGTCCATCTCGGGCCGGACGTGGCTGCGGGGCTGCAGGCGTTGCGCGCGGCCGTCGAGAGCACGTACCAGTGAGTGAGCGGGCCGGCGCACCATCCGGACACGCAACGGTCGCCCCGGCCGATCCGGCCATCTTCGTGGTCTTCGGAGCGTCTGGCGATCTGACCAGGCGCAAGCTCGTACCCGCGCTGGTCAACTTGCGGCGTTCCGGCGCGCTGCCAGAGTCGTTCGCGTTTGTCGGCATCATTCGCCAGGCCGACGCGGGCGCCACGTTGGCCGACGAGATGCTGAAGGCGGCCGGTGAACACCTGGACACGCCGATCACCGAAGAGGAACACGCCTGGTTCTTCGGCCGCATCCGCGTCGTGGTCGGCGACATCGAGCAACCGGCGCTCTATGCCGACATCGCGGTGCGCCTGAGCGAGTTGCAAGGCTCGCACGGGACGGGGCCCAACGCCCTCTTCTACCTGGCGACGCCGCCGCAGCTGTTCGCGCCGATCGCCGCCGGGCTCGGCCAGGCCGGCCTGCTCGACGAGGTCGCCGCGGGCGGATGGCGGCGGGTGATCGTGGAGAAGCCGTTCGGGCACGACCTCTCATCGGCCATTGCCTTGAACCACGCGTTGTCGGCGGCGATGGGCGAGCGGCAGATCTACAGAATCGATCACTACCTCGGCAAGGAGACGGTGCAGAACCTGATGGCCTTCAGGTTCGCCAACAGCATCTTCGAGCCCATCTGGAACCGGAACTACGTCGACCATGTGCAGATCACGGTCGCCGAGTCCGACGGCATCGGCTCACGGGGTGGCTACTACGAGCAGGCGGGGGCGCTGCGCGACATGGTGCAGAACCACCTGTTCATGCTGCTGGCGCTGACCGCGATGGAGCCGCCGACCTCGTTTGACGCCGACGCCGTCCGCGACGAGCGCCTGAAGGTACTGCAGGCGATCACGCCGTTCACACGCGCTGCCGTCGAGCGCAACGTCGTGCGCGCGCAGTACGCAGCGGGGCGCGTCGGCGAGGCCGACGTGCGCGGGTACCTGGACGAAGACAAGGTGGCGCCCGAGTCGAGCACGGAGACCTTCGTGGCGATGCGCCTGCAGGTGGAGAACTGGCGATGGGCCGGCGTGCCGTTCTACCTCCGCACCGGCAAGCGGCTCGCCCGCCGCGTCTCCGAGATCGCCGTGCAGTTCCGCGAACCGCCGTTCATGATGTTTCGCGACACCGCCGTGTCCCGGCTCAACTGCAACGTGCTGGTGATCCGCGTGCAGCCAGACGAGGGCATCACGTTGCACGTCGATGTCAAGGTGCCCGGGCAGGTCCTCGACCTGCAGACCGTGGCGCTGGACTTCAAGTATGACGAGGTGTTCGCGCAGAAGCCGTCCACCGGGTACGAGACCCTGCTGTACGACGCGTTGACCGGCGACCAGACGTTGTTCCACCGCGCCGACAGCACGGAGGTGGGCTGGCGCGCGGTGATGCCGTTGCTGGAGTCCTGGCCCACGCAGGCGGCGCCGGTGTGTTACCCGGCCGGGTCATGGGGACCCGAAGATGCGCACGAGCTGCTCGAACGGGACGGCCGTACATGGCGTCGTCCCTGACCGCCCCGATGGCCATGCCGCGAGGCGCAGTGATCCGCCTGGCCGACAGCCCGGCGACGCTTGCGCAGGCGGCCGCCAGCGAGGTGCTCGCGGTGCTCGAGGCGGCCATCGCCTGGCGCGGCGAAGCGCACCTGGGGCTGGCCGGGGGACGCACGCCCACGGCGCTGTACCAGGCACTGGCGGCGCTGCCGTTCGAGGGGTGGTCTCGCGTGCATGTCTGGTTCGGTGACGAGCGTGCCGTGCCTCCGGAGCATGCGGAGAGCAACTACCGGATGGCGAATGAGGTGTGGCTCGCGGCTGCCCCGATTCCCCCCAGCCAGGTGCATCGGTGGGAGAGCGAGCTGGCGCCCGCCGCCGCCGCCGGCCGTTACCACGACGCGCTGCTGGCGCTGGCGGCACGACAGGAGCGACCCGTGCCGGCACTGGACCTGCTGCTGCTCGGGATGGGCGCCGATGCGCACACCGCGTCCCTGTTCCCGGGCAGTCCGCTCCTCGACGAGTCACAGGCCGACCGCGACGCCCACGGCGCGACCGCGCCACGGCTCGCGGCCGCCGTCCACGTGCCCGCGCTGGACACCTGGCGACTGACGCTCACCCCGACGACGATTCAGGCCGCGCGGACCGTCGTCGTCCTGGTGGCCGGTGAGGACAAGCATCCCGCCCTGCGTCGGGTCCTTGGCCAGGCCACGGCTGCGATTGACGCCCCCGCCGTCCTTCTGCACCACCTGCCCGGCGATGTGGCCTGGTTCGTGGACCGCGCCGCGCTGTTCGGCGCTGCGTGACGGCATCGGGGCAGGCCACGCCGCCGCCGCCCTCGGCCCGGTCAGTCGATGGCGATGAGGTCGACCTCGGCGCTGCCAGGCGCCAGCGTCAGGCGAGCCACACTGGGCAGGATGTCGAACCGCCTGGGACCGGCGGCACCGGGATTGACCACCAGCTTGCCGTTGGCGCGATGCACCAGGGACCGATGCGTGTGGCCGAACACGAGAATGTCGGCGTCTCGATAGCGGCGGACCAGCGCGTCAGGGGTCGGGAGACCAAGTTCATGCCCGTGGCTCACGTGCACCTGCCAGCCCTCGAGCGAGAGCCACCGCTCGGGCTCCAGCCCGGGTGTGTGCGGATCATCGACGTTGCCGTGGACGGCCTGCACAGGCGCAATCGTGCTCAACTCCACCAGCACGTCGCGATTTCCGACATCTCCGGCATGCAGAATCAGCTCGACGCCTGCAAGCGCACGCATCGCCGAGGCGCGAACCAACCCGTGCGTGTCGGAAATCAGACCGACCAGGAGCGGCATGCGTCTTGTATTGCACCGTTTGGTTGCCCATGTCCACTGAGCCCCACGAACACGCCATCGTCACACCGACCCGGGGACGGTATCTGGTGCGTGTGCCGGAGACGCCCGAACTGGGCCCTGTCCGCAACGCGCCGATGATCGTCGCGTTTCACGGCTACGGCGAGTCGGCCGACGTACAGATGTCTCGCCTGGAGGCAATTTCCGCACTTGCGGACTGGACGCTGGTCAGCGTGCAGGGATTGCACCGCTTCTACGGGCGAGACCGGGCGGTCGTGGCCAGCTGGATGACCTCGCAGGATCGCGAGGATGCCATCGAAGACAACCTGCGCTATGTCCGGAGCGTGGTGACCGAAGCGATTCACAACAACGGCGAGCCCAGGGCGCTGGTCTATGTCGGGTACTCCCAGGGCGTGGCGATGGCGTGGCGTGCGGCCCTGCTCGGGGCCCGCCTGATCGACGGCCTGGCGGTGTTTGGTGGCGATGTGCCCCCGGAGTTCGGCGTACGGCCACTGACGCAGTGCCCGCCCGTGCTCCTTGGTCGTGGCCGCGACGACACCTACTACTCGGCCGAGCAGTTCCGCGCCGACCTCGACATGCTGGCCAGCCGGTTCGTGGTGGTCGAGCCGTATGAGGGTACAGGGGCGCACGCGTGGACGCCAGCCATGGGGGAGGAGCTCGGGGCGTTCGTCTCGAGGCTGATCCACCCGGCGGACACCACGCGTCTGCCCGACTTCTGAGGCCCACTGGCGCCGGCCGTCGGTCCGGCAGACCCGCCGTTCAGCCCGAGTTGCGCAACCCGGCGGTGATCCCGGCAATCGTCCGCACCAATGGGCGCGCCGCGTCGGCCTCGCCAGCGCGATGGGCACGCAGCAGGGACACCTGCATGGCGTTGATTGGATTGACGTAGGGGTTGCGCAAGCGGATGGTCCGCTGCACGACGGGGTGCCGGTCCAGCAGGTGGTCGGCTTCGACGATGCGGAGGACCACGTCGGTGGTGCGGGCGTGCTCGTCGGCAATGCGCGCGAAGTGCCCGTCGGGGTCGGCACTTGCGGGCACGAGATCGAGATAGGACCGGGCGATCTCGAGGCTCGACTTCGCGAGGGTCATCTCGAGGTTCTCGACGATCGAGCGGAAGAACGGCCAGTCACGGTACAGCCGCCGCAGCTGCTCGAGGCCGTGCTCGGTCTCGATGATGGGTGCCAGCCCGCTGCCGCAGCCGAACCAGGCCGGCAGCAGCGAGCGGTTCTGGGTCCACGAGAACACCCAGGGGATCGCCCGGAGTGACTGCAGATACTCGGCATCGGCGGAGGGCCGTCGGGCTGGTCGCGAACCGATTTCGAGGAGTGCGAGCTCATCGACCGGCGTGAACGAACGGAAGAAGGGCACAAACAAGGGATTGTGCCAGACCAAACCTCGAAAGGCTTCCTCGGAGCGCCGCGCCGCCTCGGTCATCAACTCGCGGCCGAATCCCGGCGCGCTCGACCCGACCACGGTGGGGAAGACCGACAACAGCGTCGCCGACAGGGCCGCTTCCAGATTCCGGTACGCCAGTCCAGGCAGGCCGTACTTGAAGGAGATGGTCTCACCTTGTTCGGTGAGCTTGATGCGGCCGCGCGCGTGTCCACCCGGCTGCGCGAGGATCGCCGCGTGCGTCGGTCCGCCGCCGCGGCCCGTGCTGCCGCCACGGCCGTGGAAGATCGTCAACTCGATGCGGTGCCGTGCCGCCACGGCAGAGAGATCCTCCTGCGCGCGGTAGATCTCCCACTGTGCCGCGAGGTAGCCGCCGTCCTTGGCCGAATCCGAGTAGCCGACCATCACTTCCATGCGCCGGTGGCGCGCGTCGAGGACGGTCGAAAACTGCGGGGCGGTGACCAGGGCTTCGACGATCCGGCCCGCCTGCTGCAAGTCCTCGATGGACTCGAACAGCGGCACCACCGAGAGCGTGAGGCCAGCTTCTCGCGCCATCGTGAGGGCCGTGAGCACTGGCTCGGGGCCAGTGGTCCCCGAGAGCACCAGCGTGTCGCAGGCGGCCGGTCCGTGCTGCCGGTGCAGATCGGCGACCACGCGTAACGTGTCGCGCAGCCGATCAGCCTGGCCGTTCAGGTCGCGAGCGTGCACACGCACATCCAGCTTCGCCACGTGGAAGCCAAACAGCTCCACGCGGCGGCGCAGGGCCCCCAGCCGGCCGTTGGCAATGCGTTCGCCGCGATGCGCGCGCAGGGAGGCGTCAATGACTTCGAGGTCGGCCACGAACTCGTGCACGTGGCCGTAGCCTCCGGGCTGTTGGTCGGCGGTCTGCAGGAGCCGGTGATGCATCAGCCACAGCTTGCGACGGTATGGTTCGTCGTCAGCCGAGGCCGTCAGTTCGGCGGGGATCATGCCCGCGAGCCGCTGTTCGTCGGCCGCAATCGACGTCAGCAGCGCCTCGTTGACGTCCACCAGGGTGCGCGACACACCCAGGGTCCGCGCCAACTCACGCACCTCGTCGGCGTAGCGTCGCAACACCAGCTCGCGGGCCCGCTGCGCCGCTGCCTGCAACGTCGCGGGCCCGGTATTGGGGTTGCCGTCCTGGTCGCCGCCGATCCAGCTTCCGAATCGCAGCGGCAGCGGCGCGCCAGGGATGCGCCGGCGGTAGTCGCCCACCAGCGCCGGACCGACATCAAACAGGCTCTGTTCGAAGAACCACAACCCATGGCGGATCTCGTCGACCACGCGCGGCCGCTTGGCGCGCGTCTCGTCGGTCTGCCACAACGTCGTGATCTGCTCGGCAAGCGCATCCTCGATGTCGCGCTTGCCGGGCTCTGACAGCTGCGGGTCGTCCAGGCGGTGCAGCAGTTCGCTGATCTGCAGCTGCGCGGTCAGCACCGTGCGGCGGGTGGCTTCGGTCGGGTGCGCCGTGAGCACGAGTTCGAGCGACACCCGACGCGCGGCGTCACGCAACTGGGCGCTCGAGACGCCAGCCGCCTCGAGCTGCGTGAAGGCCGCGTCCAGTGACTCGGCCGCGACGCGGCGTTCCACCGCGTACTGGCGTCGCCTGCGGATGCGATGGTGCTGCTCGGCGAGGTTGGCCAGCTGGAAGTACAGGGAGAAGGCGCGCACGAGCCGCCCCTGCTCGTCGAGGGGCAGCGCCCCGACGATGGCCTGGACGGCGGCGAAGTCGCCGCCACGCGAGGTCTGGCGCACGCGCTCCTCGGCGTCGTAGAGCGCCTGGCCTTCCTGCTCACGGATGACGTGACCGAGCAGCGAGCCGAGGAGACGGACGTCGCGACGGAGGGGGCCCTGGGAGTCGGGGGCAGGAGGGACAACCACGGGCATGACCCCATTCTAGGCCTCGCCTCGCGACGCACCTGTGCTATTTCTGTCGCCTATGTCGCGCAGACGAGCGGGCGTCCGGTGGCGCGTGCAGGCTGCGGCAGAGGAGCCCGCATGACCGCACGTACGCATTCGAGCACGACCGAGGCACCCATCCCGGCTTTCGGGGAGGTGATGGGCCATCCGCGGCCGCTGTGGATGCTGTTCATGACCGAGTTCTGGGAGCGGTTTGCCTTCTACGGCATCCGCTGGGCCCTGGTCCTCTACATCGTCGCGCAGTTTCACGCCGGCAGTCCGTCGGGCGAGGAGCCTGCCAGCCGCACGTACGGCGCGTACCTCGCGCTCGTCTATGCCGCCGCGATCTTCGGCGGCTACATTGCCGACAAGGTACTCGGCTACCAGCGGTCGATTCTGCTCGGGGCCGTGATCATGGCGGCCGGGCTGTTCATGATCGCCATCCCGGACCAACGCATCTTCACGTTCGGCCTGGCCACCATCATCGTCGGCAACGGATTGTTCAAGCCGAACATCTCGACGATGGTCGGCAAGCTGTACGGCCAGACCGACGAGCGCCGCGATTCTGGCTTCACGATCTTCTACATGGGCATCAACGCCGGGGCATTGATTGCCCCGGTGTTCACCGGCTGGCTGGCCGACCAGGTCTTCGGTCAGAGCGGCATGCCGGCGTACAAGTACGTCTTCATCGCCTCGGGCTTTGGCATGCTGGTCAGTCTCGTGTGGTTCTGGTTCGGCCGTCAGCAACTGCAGGGCATCGGCGCGCCGATCCCCGGGCGTGAGGGGCTGCACATCGTGGCCTACACCGCGGTCGGGTGCCTGCTGGCGATTCCGGTGACGTGGTTTCTCATCGCGCAGCTCGGGGCCACGGCGCTGCAGTACGTGTTGACCGCCATGTTTGCGGGCTTGTGCCTGCTGCTGCTCACCGAAGGCGTGAAGAACGGTCCGGTCGCGCGCGACAAGGCCATCGCGATGCTGGTCATCTTCGCGTTCAACGTCATGTTCTGGATGTTCTTCGAACAGGCGGGCAGTTCGTTCACGTTCCTGGCCGACAAGATCGTCGATCGCGACTTGGGCAGCTTCACCTTCCCGGTCGCCTGGTTCCAGTCGGTCAACTCGGTGGCGATTATCACGTTGGCGCCCATCGTCGCGTGGATCTGGGTGAAGCTCGGGCGACTCAATCCTTCGATCCCGCAGAAGTTCGGCCTCGGCCTCGTGTTCAACGGCCTGGCGTTCCTGCTGCTGATGTTCGCGCTCTCGAGCCTGGTGGATCTGGCCGGCAAGATCCCGTTCTGGACGCTTGTCGCGGTCTATGTGATCCAGTCGGTGGGCGAGCTGTGTCTCTCGCCCATCGGACTCTCGATGGTGACCAAACTCGCGCCCGTGCGGCTGGTCGGCTTCGGCATGGGCGGCTGGTTCCTGTCCACCGGGATTGGCAACAACCTGTCGGGCATCTTCGCCGGGTACGTCAGCGGCGAGGGCGGCATGACCACGGCGTCTGCGCTCGGCGGCTATACGTTCGGATTCTGGGCACTCATGATCGCCGGCGTGATCCTGCTCGTGGTGGCGCCGATGCTGAACAAGCTGATGCACGGGGTGAAGTAAGGCCTGACGCCTGCAGCACAGACATCAGGCCTCGGCCGTCACGCCACCCATTCCGGCGGTGGCTGGATGGCCGGGTCGGGCGGGCCACCGGCGTCGGCGCGGCCCGACCCTTCCAGGCGGCTGATGGCGCGGACGGTCATGTCGTGATCGCAGGTGATCTGACAGGAGAGGCGCACGCCGGTCAGCCCCTTCTGCTCGAGCTTTTCCTTTTCGGCTCTGGTCATCCTGGTCGGCTCACCGTCGAGAAACTCGACGCGACAGGTCGTGCAGCGGGCATTGCCGCCGCACGCGTGCAGGATGTCGACGCCCTGTTGCTCGATGGCAAGCACCAGGCGCTGTTGATCGGGCACGTCGTAGGTACCCACTCCATCTATCGTCAATGTCGGCATTGCATCTCCAGGAAAGCGATGGGTTGATCAGAAGCACTTCTTCAGCAGGCCGAGAGCGCCCTGCTTCCACGGCACCCGATGCGAGATGCCGGAGGCCTCGGCAAACTGCGCACGGTGCGCGATGTACCACTCGAAGTTGCGGAGCAGGGCATCGCGGTTCGAAAACTTCGGCGTGAAGGCCAGCTGCCGCTGTGCCTTGGCGATAGAGACGTACGAGTCTTTGGATGCCGTCTCGTACACCCACTTGTACAACGGGGACACCCCGAGCGCCTCGAGGACCCGCAACGCCCAGATGGCCGGCGCCGCCGGGAAGCCGACGATGCGCTTGCCGTGACCGGCGCGGTCCAGCACGACCTGGTAATCCTCGCGCATCGTCGCGTACTCGCTGGCGCCGATGTTGAAGGTGTCGTTGACGGCCGCCTCCGGCAACGTCAGACAGCAGACGATGGCCTGGCAGAGGTCCTCCACATCGAGCAACTGGTAGCGGTTGCGGCCGTCGCCAATCATCGGGAAGTGACGTTTGTCGAGCGCCCAGTCGTAGAGCAGCGCGAACACGCCCAGCCGTTCGGGCCCGACGAACGACTTCGGCCGCAGGACGGGGACCACCAGCCCGGTCGCGCGGAAGCGAGTGGCCTCGGCTTCGGCGTCGACCTTGGCGATCCCATACGGGCCGACGCCGTGCAGAGGGTCATCCTCGTGCAGGGGATGGTGATCGGGGATGCCGTACACGGCGGTCGACGAGATGTGGACGACCCTGGCGATCCCGCAGTCTCGCGAGGCCTGGAGCACGAGCCGGGTGCCGATGACGTCGGTCGTGTGGATGTCCTCAGGCGAGTAGAGGGGCAAGGCCGCGGCGCAGTGCACGACGGCGTGACATCCGGCCAGCGCGCTGGCGACGTCGCGACGGATCCGGATGTCGCCTTGCACCGCACGCACGTGCGGCGCCATGTCCGGGTAGGTGAACGGGGCAATGTCGAGCGAGGTCAGCGCGTACCCGCGCGCATGCAGGTAGCGCAGCAGATTGATGCCGAGAAACCCCGCGCCCCCGGTGACCAGGACGCGGGTCGCTGTCACCGGTGCGCTGTCAGACGTCGCTTCGAAGGCCAAACCTGATCAGTGTAATGCGGGCGCGGCCAACCGCCCCTGCTCCTCGAGGACCGTCACACGCCTGTTGATACACTCGCCGTGATGGTGGTGATCCTCTCGACGTACGAGCTGGGCCGGCCCGGTTTCGGCCCGGCGATGGCCGCGGCGTGGATGAGGGATGCCGGGATCGCGGCGCGCCTGGTGGATCTGTCGCGTGGGCCGATGCCTCCCGACCTGGTGCCGCAGGCGACCCTGTTCGCGATCCATGTCCCGATGCACGCCGCCACGCGTCTGGCCGGTCCTGTGCTGTCGCGTCTCCGTGCCGAACGACCAGACGCGCCTCGCGTCGCGTTCGGTCTGTATGCGCCGCTCAATGCCGCCTGGTTACGAGCGCACGGCGCCACGCACATCCTTGGCGTGGAGGCCGAGCCGGCCCTCGCCGCGCTGGCCGCCGGCCAGCCTGGCGGAGATGTCGACGCGAGGGGGCCCCGCATCCCGCGGCTGGCTTTCCCCGTCCCAGACCGCACGAGCCAGCTGCCGCTGTCCTCGTACGCGCGCCTCAGCATCGGCGGCGAGCATCGGCTCGCGGGGTACACCGAGGCGTCACGCGGCTGTCTGCACACCTGCACCCACTGCCCGATTGTGCCTGTCTACCAGGGCACGCTGCGTGTCGTGCCCGCCGAGGTCGTGCTGGCCGACGTCGCGCAACAGGTCGAGGCGGGGGCCCAGCACATCACCTTCGGCGACCCCGACTTCCTGAACGGTCCGACGCACGCCAGACGTGTCTTGCACGGGCTGGCCGCGCAACATCCCGAGGTGACCTACGACGTGACGGTCAAGGTCGAGCACCTGCTGGCGCACGCCGACCTGCTCGACCTGATGGCAGGCACCCGGTGTGCGTTTGTCACCTCCGCCGTGGAGGCCTTCGACGACCGTGTCCTGCTGCGGCTGCAGAAGGGCCATACGGCCGACGACGCCCGGCGGGCCATCGCGATGTGCCGGGCGCGCGGCCTCACGCTGGTCCCGACGTTTGTGGCCTTCACGCCGTGGACGACCCTCGACATGTATCTCGCCCTGCTCGACGAGATTGAGGCCCTCTCGCTCATTGACGCCGTGGCGCCGGTGCAGTTGGCGCTGCGGCTGCTCCTGCCTGCGGGCTCCGCGCTGCTGTCGGACCCCGATATCGATCGCGTCGCGTCGGCGTTCGACCCCCAGGCACTGGCGCATCCCTGGGTGCATGACGCCCCGGCGGTCGATCGGCTGCAGGGCGACGTGATGGCGTGGCTCGGCGAGCACGGCCGGCATGCGTCACGACAGGCGGCCTTTGCCGCGGCCCGGCGGCTCGCGGCAGACGCGGCCGGGCGACGCCCGGATGTGTGCTCACCTGGTGACGTATTGGTGCGGGCGACGATCCCGTACCTGGACGAGCCCTGGTATTGTTGAGCAGAGCCAATTGGAGAGCCGGGAGCTCTCGTGTAGATGCCCAACGTCCTGCTGTGCACGACCTCGGTCGGCTACCAGGTGCGTGCCTTCGACCAGGCGGCTCGCCGCACCGGCGTCACCCTGAGGATCGTGTCGGACCGCTGCGACCACCTCGACGACCCGTGGGGCGACGACGCGGTGCCGGCGCGGTTCGACAGGGACCCGCGGCACGTGGCTCCGGTGCTGGCATTGCTCGAGGGTGTGCCGGTAGACGGAGTGATCGCCGTGGGCGATCGTCCGGCCTGGCTCGCCGCGCACATTGCTCAGGCGCGCCGGCTGCCGTGGCACGACCCTGCGGCCGTCGCGGTCGCGACGCACAAATTGCTGACGCGGGGCCGCCTGCTGGCCGCGGGCCTGCCCGTCCCGTGGTTTGTCAGCATTCCGTCGCGCGGCGACGACGACCTCGACCGCCTCACGCGGGTGCGATTCCCCTGCGTCATCAAGCCGGTCGGGCTCTCGGCAAGCCGGGGGGTGATCCGGGCCGACTCGCTGGCAGCGCTGCTGGCGGCGCGTGAACGTGTGGCGGCGATGCTCGGGCGTGCCGACGTCAGGGCCACGGCGTCCACCGACGACGACACGTTGATCATCGAGGCCTTCGTGCCGGGACAGGAGTTCGCGCTCGAGGGCGTCCTCGAGCAGGGCGCACTCCGCGTCTTTGCGCTCTTCGAGAAACCCGATCCGCTTGACGGGCCCTACTTCGAGGAGACGATCTACGTGACGCCGGCCCGCGTCGCCCCGTCGCGCCAGCAGGTCATCGCCGGGCACATCGCCCGCGCGGCGCTCGCGCTCGGGCTGCACCACGGGCCGATCCACGCGGAATGTCGCGTCGATGGCGACGACGTCGTGGTGCTGGAGGTGGCTCCGCGGCCGATTGGCGGGCTCTGTGCGCGTGCCGTACCGGTCATCGGACCGGACGGGACCCGCTGTGGCCTCGAGGACGCGCTGCTCGCACATGCGCTCGGGCAACCGCTGGACGGCTTCGGGCACCAGGCGATTGCCAGTGGCGTGCTGATGGTGCCCGTGCCCGAGACCGGCCGATTCCGCGCCGTGGAAGGACTGGATCAAGTGCGGGCGTTGCCCGCGGTGACCGGAATCGCCGTGACCGCCCGGCCAGGCACACTGCTGGAACGGCTGCCCGAGGGCGGTCGCTATCCGGGGTTCGTCTTTGCCGAGGCCGACCACCCGGACCACGTGATCGACACGTTGCGACAGGCGTCGCAACGGCTGCGCCTGGTGGTGGACCGCGCGGTGCCTATTTCTCGGGCGTAGGTGTGAAGCCGGGAGGCAGGGCTGCGGCGTCGCCGAAGAAGAACTCCTCCATGTGCTTGGCCACGAGATCCTGGGCGTCCTTCTGCCAGGGCATGAGGCGGTACTCGTTCAGGATCATCTTCATCCGCTCTTCCCACTGCTCCCAGGCGTCCTGTGACACGCTATCGTAGATACGCTGGCCCAACTCGCCAGGCCACGGCGCCTCATCCAGTCCTGGCAGTTCCCGCCCCATCTTCACGCAGTGCACCGTACGCATGCGGGCGATCGTATCAGAGCCTCGATGTCCTTCTTCGACCACGTTCGCACCTCGCCCCGCCGTCTCGTCACGCTCGGCGTGCTCGGCGGCAGCTTCCTGGCTGCCATGGAAGCCACCATTGTCGCGACGGCCATGCCGACCGTGGTCAGCCAGTTCGGCGGACTGGCGCACTACAGCTGGGTCTTCTCCGCGTACATGCTCACGTCCACCGTGACCACGCCAGTCTGGGGACGCATCGCTGACGTGCACGGCCGTCGTCGGCCCTACCTCGTCGCTCTCGGGTTGTTCCTCGTCGGGTCGATGTTGTGCGGCGTCGCGACGTCGATGACCCAGCTGATTGCCTTCCGTGCGCTGCAGGGTATCGGGGCCGGCGGCATGCTGCCTCTCGGCATGGTGATCATGGGCGACATGTTCTCGCTCGAGGAGCGGGCCCGCGCCCAGGCCCTGTTTGCAGGGGTGTGGGGCATCTCCTCGATTGCCGGCCCGCTGGTAGGCGCCGTGCTCACCGAGAGCGCGTCATGGCGCTGGATCTTCTTCATCAATCTGCCGTTCGGTGTGGTGGCGGCGTTCCTGGTCGCGCGCTTCCTGGTCGACGCACTGGTCGTGGACCGCGGCGATGTCGACTACGTGGGCGCGGCTGTCCTCATGAGTGCCGTCACCGCGTTGATGCTCGCCCTCAACCAGACGGGGGTTCGCGATGCCTCGGTGTCGCCATCAGTTGTGCGCCTGCTGTACGCCGCCGCGGTGGCGCTGGGTGGGGTGTTCATCGCGATGGAGCGCCGCGCCGCGCACCCGACACTGCCGCTATCGCTCCTCACCAACCGGATGGTCGCGACCACCACCGCCAGCGGCACGCTGCTGGGCATCGCCATCTTCGGCGCGCTGGCGTTCGTGCCGCTGTATGTGCAGGCGGCGCTTGGACGCACGGCGCGCGAAGCCGGCGGGGTGCTGACGCCGTTGCTGCTTGGCTGGGTGGCGATGTCGATCGTGACCGGCCGGCTGCTGCCACGGGTCGGCTTCCGTCCGTTCATCCTCGCCGGCCTGACCTGTGTGTCAGTCGGTTTCCTCGGCCTGGCCTCGGTCAGCCCGGCCAACCCGATGTGGACGCTGCACGTCTACCTGGGGCTGATGGGCATCGGCATGGGCATGACGATGCTGTCGCTGCTGCTGGCGGTCCAGGCCTCCGTGTCGCGCGATCAGCTGGGGGTGGCCACCTCGCTCGCGCAGTTCACGCGCAGCATCGGCGGCGCCGTGGGGGTGGCGGTCATGGGGGCCGTGGTGGCTGCCGCGATGCCCGTCGGAGGACCGACGCCGGCGGCGTTGGCGTTGGGCCTGCACCGCGCGTTCATGGTTGGGGCCGGGGTGTCGATCGTCGCACTGGGATCGGCGCTGTTGGTGCCCGGTGGGCTACCTGAGCAAAAGCACACGGCCCGGTAAGAATTACTGTTGGGTTTCGTGACACGGATGAGTCTGGGTTGGTGGCCCGGTGGCTAACTTAGGGTAGTGGCGCCTGTCGGTGCCAGGATGGGCTGGGACGAGGTTCGGCCGAGTGGCACGGTTGTTGTAGAGGTGAGGGAGACTTTCGACAGCGTTTGCAGAGAACTTTCCGCAGGCGTCCATGTCGTGGAGGAGGCTTCACATGAACAATGACAACAGCTCCGAGCAGGGCGAAACCCGTCGCAAGGAACGCCGCGGATTTGCTTCGATGTCCCCCGAGAAGCAACGTGAGATTGCCAGCAAGGGTGGTCGCGCGGCACACATGAAGGGGACCGCCCACGAATGGACGTCCGAGGAGGCTCGCGCGGCGGGTCGCAAGGGCGGGCGCGCCAGTCGAGGCGGTCGCGGTAGGCTTCCGGAGGGCGGCGCCGCCGAATAGGCGAACGCTCAACCCGGTGGAGAGTGTACCGAGGGCGTCCTCAAACGGGACGCCCTCATTGTTTTGACGCAGGCCTGCGGTTCACGTTGTTCCGCGGCAGTTTCACAGGCAACATGGATCGCGTGACGCTACGAGCCCTCGGGCGATGCCTGTCGGGAGCCCTGATCGCCTGGGCCGTCGCAGGGGCACCCGCCATCGCCCAGGACACACCTGCCAGCGCCGAAGCACGGCGCATGAAGGTGCGTAGTTTCGACATACAGGGTGTGTCAGGTCTGGACGTGGGCCAGATCACCAGCGTGCTCGCGACCCGCGAGAGTGGTGGCCTGCTGCCGTTCCTCGGTAAGGACCGCTACTTCAACGCCCGCCAGCTCCAGGCCGACCTCTATCGCATCATCGCCTTCCTGTCCGATCACGGCTGGCCCCGCGCGCTGGTCACCTCGGTCGATTTGATCCGCGACGCCGAGGACAAGGCCATCGACGTGACGGTGCACGTCGATCAGGGTCCTCCGGTGATGATCGACAAGGTCGAGACCTACGGGTTCGACGTCCTCGACCCCGGCGATCAGGAAGCTATTCAGCAGCGGATGTCGGTGTCGGCCGGCATGCGACGCGTGCAGGGGGACGTCCGCAACACCCGGACGTCCACGCTGGCGGCGTTGCACGAGCGCGGGTACGCCTACGCTGCGGTCAACGTGCTCGAGGGCGAGGGCACGGCGCCCGGACACGTCTCGCTCTACGTGATTGCTGAGCCGGGTCCGCAGGCCGTCTTCGGGCGGATCACGGTGACGGGCAACGCGGGAGTCAGCGACGGACGCATCAAGTCGCTGATCTCCATGCGGGAGGGACAGCAATTCCGTATCAGTCGCGTGCTGGACTCGCAGCGGCGCCTGTACAACCGCGAGATCTTCCAGTTCGTGTCGGTCAATGCCGACACCGAAGGGCCCATGGGTGCCCCGGTGCCGGTCGCCATCGTGCTGACGCAGGCCAAGCCGCGTCGGCTCTCGCTCACGCCCGGCTTTGGCAGCGAAGAGAAGGCGCGTCTCACCACCACCATCCGTCATCTGAACTTCTTTGGCGGGGCCCGTACCGCGCAGGCCACCATCCGTGGTTCGTCGCTGGACCGCGGGGTGCGACTCAACGTCGAGGAGCCATCGCTGTTCCGTCGCGGCATCTCGATGAGCGCCGGCGCGCAGTACTGGTACGCCAATCAGCCGGCCTACCGCTTGACCACCAAGGGCGGTCGCGTGACGTTTGCCAAGCAGCGCGCGGGCAGCGATCCCGTGCGCCTGAAGCAGTCGCTGACGACCCTCTCAGTGACGTTTGTCGACGAGTTCGAGGACTACACCGTGTCGGAGGCGGCGTTGAACGACCCGGCCTTCTACGACGACCTGATCGCGCTGGGCCTGAACCCCAACACCGGCCGCGGCAAGGGCCAGTTGCTGGCGCTGGTGGCGGACCTGCAGCGCAACACGACGCCCAACCTGGTCGACGCACGCAGCGGCTACCTGCTGTCGGCCCACGTCGAGCAGGCCGGGCGCTGGATGCCAGGGGCCTACAACTACATCGAGTACACCGCCGAAGCCCGCAAGTACGAGACGTTTGGCAACGTCGTGGTGGCCGGGCGCGCCCGCATCGGCACCATCGACGCCCCGGGCGTGCTGGCCAGCAACGTGCCGTTCTTCAAGCGCTACTTCCTTGGCGGCTCGAGCGGCCTGCGAGGCTGGGGCCGGTTCGAGATCTCACCGCTCACCGTGTCGGGGACACCGATAGGCGGGCATTCGATGTTTGAGAGTTCCGCCGAGGTCCGGGTGCCAGCCTTTGCCAAGTTCGCGCTCGTGGGCTTTGTCGACGCTGGCAACGTCTGGTTCGACAGCTACGACTTCAACCTCAATGACCTGCGTGTGGACGTCGGGCCCGGTCTGAGGTACGTGACACCGATCGGTCCGGTCCGGGTCGATTTCGGCTATCAGCTGACTCGCGTTGCCGGGCTGCTGGTCGATGGCCAGCCGGAGCCCCGCCGGTGGCGTATCCACTTCAGCATCGGGCAGGCGTTTTGACGATGACACGTGGGAGACGGGCGCTACGTGCGCTCGCCATCGTCGGGGTGCTGCTGGTGGGGCTCGTCGTCGCGACGGCGATCCTCACCCAGACGGCCTGGTTCCGCGAGCGGCTGCGCCGGTTGGCGGTCCGCCAGGCCGACGCCGCGCTTGAAGGCCGTCTGGAGGTCGGCAGCGTCGAGGGCAACCTGCTCAACGGCGTGACACTGCGCGACGTCGCCGTGGTGCAAGGCGACACGACCGTGGTGCGGGTAGATCGGATACAGCTCGAGTACGCCCTCACCGACGTGCTTTCCGCCGGCCGGACGGTGAGCCAGTTGACAATCGAGCGTCCGGTCATCGACGTGGTCGAGACGCCGGAGGGCTGGAATGTGGCGCGGCTGCTGAAGCCACGCCCGCCGGCCGACCCCAACGCGCCACGGGCGACGTTCACGCTGCCGAACATCCGCGTCCTCGACGCCACCGTCACCGTGCGCCAACTCGGCGTGCCGCAGACCCAGGCGATCCCCCGCCGCCTCGAGGGCCTCGTCTTCGAGGGCGGGATTGCCAGCAGCCCGCAGCAGCTCAGTGTCGACGTGCGGCGCCTGACGTTCCGGGCCGGACAGCCGGATCTGGATCTGCGCTCGCTGGCCGGGCGCATCACCAGCGTCGCGACAGGCTGGCGCTTCGACTCGCTCGCCGCACGCACCGGCGAGTCGGCACTCACGGTCGACGGCACCCTCACGCGTACTGCCGCGACCTCTCCCTGGGCGTTGGACGTGGACGTGACCGGCCAGCCGGTGTCGCTGCCCGAAATCGGCCGGTTCATCCCTGCCGCCACCTTCGACCTCCGTCCACACCTGGCCGTCGGCGTGACCGGAACACTGGAGGCGCTGAAGCTGGACGTCGACGTCACCCAGTCGGCGGCAGGGAAGGCTCGCGGCGCGCTGACCCTCGACGCGACCGGCGCGGGACAGAAGATCGCCGGACGCCTGGCCGTGGTCGACGTCGACCTGGCGCCGATTCTGAAGGACCCCGCCGCCGCCGGCCGGATCACCGGGGACGCCACCTTCGACCTGCGTGTCCCCTCGGCGGTCGACGGGTTCCCGGTCGACGGCACGTTCGCCTTCACCGGGCCGCACGCCGGCGCGTACGGCTACAAGGCCACCGACGTCACGGCCACCGGCGCCGTGGACGGCCGCACCATCAGGATCGACGCGTCGGCGGTCGCTTACGGCTCAAAGGTGACGGCCAAAGGCACCATCGCCCGTCCGGGCCAGGGTCAGCGCGAGCTGTCGCTGAACCTCGCCGGGCGCGTGGCGCGCGTCGACCTGCGCACGCTGCCGGCCGCGCTGAACATTCCAAAGCTCGACACGAGCCTTACTGGCAGGTACGCCGCCCGTGGCCCGCTGTCGGCCATCGAAGCCGATGTGACCCTCGGCGCGTCAACCGTCGAAGGCGCGACGCTGGCCGACGGCACCACGGCACGCTTTGTCCGAACCCCGGGAGGATTCAGCTTCGGTGCGGCTGGCACGGTGGCCGGCCTCGATTTGCAGCGGCTCGGGGCGGCCCTGAACGTCCAGGCCATGCGCGACCCGCGTCTGGCCGGAGTGGTCAACGGCGATTTCGATGTCTCCGGCCAGCAGCGCGGCCGCGACGGCCTGCGGGTCGAGGCCACGGCCAACCTCACTGAGACGACCGTGTACGGTGGGCAGCTGCCCGCGATGGCCGTGACGGCCACCCTCGATGGCCCGCGCCTCGACGTCGCGGCGACGGGGCGCATCGAAGGGTTCGACCTCGCCACGCTCTCGGGCTCGCCCTCGGCCACTGGCAACCTCAGCGGCGACGTCGACGTGCGCGTGGCCGTGCCCGACACCGGCGTTGTCTCACTCGACACGATGAGCGTCAGCGGCGTCGTCACGCTGCAGGCCCCGACACTGCTGAAGGTGCCGTTTGAGACGGTCAGCGCAGAGATCGCGCTTGCCGACGGGCTCCTGAAGGTGGCCCGTCTGGAAGGGCGGGGCGATGGCTTCACACTCACCGGCAACGGCGCCATCGGCGTCGGGGTGGACGAGGTGTCCGACTTCCGGTATCGGCTCGAAGCCCCATCCGTGGTCGGGCCAGCGAAAGTGGCCGACCTGCCGATGACCGGCAGCGCCACCACCGAGGGCCGCATCACCGGCACCCGCGCCGACTTCCTGGTCACCGGCACCCTGGCCGGCGATCAGGTCGCGTACGGCGACGCGGCGACCGTCGGCACGGTCACGGCGCAATATGCCGTCCGCCTGCCCGATTTCGATCCGGCGCGCGTGGACGTGCAGGCATCGGTTGACGCACAACAGGTGGCCGTGGCCGGGCAGGCGCTCCCGGCCCTCAACGGCACGGTCGGCTATACCGCCGACCTGGTCCGTTTCGATGTCACCGGAACCGATGGGGTGCGCGCCCTTGCCGCCCGCGGCACGCTGGCGCTCGAGGACGCCCTGCAGCGTCTGACGCTCGACGCGGTCCAGATGGCCCGCGACGAGGTCACGTGGACGCTGGCACCGGGCACGTCGGCGCGCGTGGCCATCTCGCCCCGCCAGGCCACGATTGCCGAACTGCACCTCACCAATGGTGCCCAGCGCCTCGACGTCGAAGGGACCGTGGGTCTTGCGTCCGATGTCGAGTCGTCCCTGCGCGTCGCCGCCGACGGCGTGGACATCGGCGACGTGCTGACGCTGGCGGCGCAGGAGGTGGACGTCGACGGCGTGTTGACGGCCGCGGCGACACTCGGGGGCACGCGTGACCGCCCGATCGCCGACGGCACCCTGGAAGTCACGCAGGGCCGCGTGCGCAACATCGACGTGCAGCGCCTGGGCGGCCGCGTGACCTTCGACGGCACGCTGGCGATCATCGACCTCGAGCTCGTCAAGGATCAGTACTCGCGCCTCACCGCCAAGGGCGTGGTGCCGCGCACGCTGCTTGAAGGCCGCGCCGCGACCCACACGCCCGCGTCGGTCGCCGACCGCCTCGACGTCGCAATCGTGTCTACGCCAATCGACCTGGCGCTGGCCGAGGGTCTCACCGGCTATGTGACCAAGCTGGGAGGGCAGGCGCAGCTCGACGTGCGGGTGACAGGCTCGGGGCGCGACCCCCACGTGGAGGGTGCGCTCTTCCTGATCGACGGCACCTTCCTCGTGCCGCTTTCTGGCGTCACGTACAAGAACATGGACGCGGTGCTCTCCTTCGAGCAGGAGCGCGTCGCCATCTCCGAACTCGGCGTCGAGACCGACAACGGCGACCTGCTCACCGTCACGGGCGAACTCGGGCTGAGCCGCGAGCAGGCGCGGACGGTCAGCCTCAAGATCGAGGGCAACGACTTCCGCGTGCTCGACAACGAATTCGGGCTGCTCGATCTGCACAGCGCCCTGACCGTCTCCGGCACGCTGCTCGCTCCAGTCATCGAAGGAACGCTGGAAGTCTCTGACGGCCGGCTCGAACTCGACGAACTGCTGCCGCGGGTGGCCGATACGACCTACGCCACGCAGGCCGAGTACCAGGGCATTCCGACCGCCCGCCTTCGCGGGGCGATCGTGCCCGACCTGCTCGGCATGAACGACCGCGTGCCCGACCTCCAGCCCGGCCTGAACACCTTCACGCTGGGCGGGCCCCCTGCCGCCAGCGCGGTGGCCCCGGCCAGCGGCGCGCCGCGGGAGACACCGCCCGCGCCGCCTGGCGATGCCGCGACAGGCGCGCAGTCGGCTCAGGAGGCTGCACCGGATGCGGCCCGCGTCGAGGCACCAGCCGCATCTCCCGAGGCCCCGGCAGCGGAGGCGGCCGCGGACGCATCGGCGGGTGTCTTTGCAAGCACGGCGCTGAACATCCAGGTGCGCATTCCCGACAATCTGGTGGTGCGCGGTCAGAGCATCGAGGCCGCCAGGGCCTCGGTGGGCGACTTGAACGCCACGCTTGGTGGTGACTTCCGCGTCGCGAAAGCCGCCGGCAAGCCGGTGGTGCTGCTTGGTTCCGTGAATACGGTTCGCGGCACGTATTCGTACCAGGGGCGCCGCTTCGACCTGGTACGGGATGGCCAGATCCTGTTTCGCGGCAATGAGGAGATCGACCCCCGGCTGGACATCACGGCCCAGCGCTTGATCCAAGGTGTCGAGGCGCGCGTGCGAATCCAGGGCACGGCGCGTAAGCCGGAGCTCTCGCTGTCCTCATCGCCCCCGCTGGACCAGGGCGACATCCTGGCCTTGATCGTGTTCAATCAGCCGCTCAATCAGCTCGGGACCGGCCAGCAGAGTTCGCTTGCCCAGAAGGCGGGTGGCATCGCCGCCGGCTTTGTCGTGTCGCCGCTGGCCGAGGCGCTCGGCAGCACGCTGGATCTCGACCAGTTCGAGGTCGAGACCACCGATCCCTCGGGTCGGGTCAACCCGGCGGTGGTGATCGGTCAGCAGGTCACCCAGGATCTGTTTCTTCGGTTCCGCCAGCAGTTCGGCAACCAGCAGGTCTCACAGTTTCTCCTCGAGTACCGGCTGGCCGACTTCCTGCGTCTGCAGGGCAACGTGGCCGAGGGCGACGGACTCACCGCCGGCAACCGTTCCCTCGCGCAGCGCATCGAGCGTTACGGCGTGGATCTGGTGTTCTACTTCTCGTTCTAGCAATGCCGCGCGGCAGCTGGTCGGCCCCTCCTACTCGTAGTGGAGCGCCTTGACCGGGTCGAGTCTGGCAGCCTTCCGGGCCGGGTAGACGCCGAACAGCAGGCCGACGGCCACCGAGACGGTGAAGGCCAGCATGACTGAGAACGGCGTGATCACCGTGGTCCATCCGGCCAGGTAGGCAACCAGCCTGGACATCAGGATACCGGCGATGACGCCGAGCACGCCCCCCAGACCCGAGATGATCGTCGCCTCGATCAGGAACTGTCGGACGACCTCGGCCTGGCGCGCCCCAACCGCGCGCCGCACGCCAATCTCACGCGTGCGCTCGAGGACGCTGGCCAGCATGATGTTCATGATCCCGATGCCGCCCACCAGCAGAGAGATCGACGCGATCGCCACCATCACCATCTGGAAAATCTGCTGGGTGCGCCGCTGTTCGGCGAGCAGTTCGGCTGGGACGACGAGCGTGTAGTCGCCGGCGCGCTTGTGAGTCTCGTCGAGCAGTCCGCGGATGGCCTGAGCCGCCCCCGGTGACGTGTCCGCGCTCCTGACCTGCACGAACAGGCCGTCGATTTCGTCCTTGAACGCACTCGTCGTGTCCTCGAGCCGGAGGATCGCCGTCCACACCGGTACGTAGATCAGGTTGTTGCGGTCGTCGGAGGGGAGCCCTGCCGTGCCCCGCGGTGCCGTCATCTGCGGCCGCGTCACGCCGACGACACGCAGCCACTGCTCGTTGACCTTCACGTGCTGGTCCAGCGCGGAAGCACCCGGGAACAAGGCGTCAGCGATGCCGTCACCGAGCACGGCCACAGGCGCCGCGCGCCGCGCCTCCTCGTCGTCAAAGAAGCGACCGTGTGAGAGTGCGAGGCCGGCAATCGCACGATAGGCTGGCGCCACGCCGAACACCACCGGCATGTCGCGTCCTGGCCGCGGCAGCAGGGCAGTCGGGATGAAGCGCTTGCGGGCCGAGAGCGCCGAGATCTCCGGGACGTTGGCCTCCACCAGTCGCAGATCGTTGAAGGTCAATCCCGGCGACACGGCGCGCATCTTCTGCATGCTCTGCCAGTCGGTGGCTTCACGCGCTTCGACGATCAGGTTGCGTACGCCAAGGTTCTCAATGAACGCCATGACCTGCTGCTGAGCACCGGCGCCAATCGAGAGCATGGCCACCACCGCGGCCACACCGCAGATCATCCCCAGCATCGTCAGGAGCGAGCGCAACTTGTGCGCGAGCAGGTTCTCGAGTCCCATGCGGATGTCTGGCCCGAGGCGAGACGTCCAGGCGCGGCGGCGGGCGGTCTCAGGCGACGGCGAGTTCATCGGCCACCCGCTACCGGCGGTGCGCTCGCGTCATCGTCGCGCATTGTCGGATCGCGCAGTGCCACATGCGCGCCCTCGGTCAGGCCCTCGACGACCACGCGCGACTGCGTCCTGGTGGAGACCTTGACCTTGGTTGGCACGAATCGGCCGTCTCGCTCGAGGAACACGGTCGGGGTGCCATCGCGATCGAAGACCGCCTGTCGAGGCAGAGAGAGCACGTTGCGCAGGGGGGTGCCCTCGATGCGGATCCGGGCGGTACGGCCCGCCTCCACGCCGGCCTCGACCGCCGGCATGGCGAAGGTCACGTCGAACTCTCGCTGCGCGGAGGCACGGAAGAAACCGCCGCGGTCGGCCATCCCCGCAACCGTGCCGACCGTGGCGACCACGGGGGGGAGAGTGCTGCCGTCCAGTTGCACATGCGCACGCTGCTTGGGGGTGACGCTCGTGGCCAGCGCTTCGGGAACACGGGCGCGCACCTGGATGGCGGCAGGGTCCAATACGGTCAGCACCGGCCGCCCGGGAAAGACCACGTCGCCCTCGCGATAGTCCGGAAGCGACATGCCGGTGTAGTAGAACCCGCCGCTCGCATCCTGGTTCTGTCGTACCGCGACGATCCCGGCAAAGGGCGCGCGGACCGTCATCTGCTCGATCGACTGCCGGGCCCTGTCGCGCGCGAGCACCGCCTTTTGACGCTTCTCGTCGGCGACTGCTCGTGCCGCGACGCTGGTGCGGGCCCGTGATTGCACGTCTTCCTCGATCTGCGAGAGCTTGCGCCGGCTCTCCTCCAGCGTGAGTTCGTTCTTGCGGGCGTCGACCTCCGCCAGCAGCTCGTTGGTGGTGACGTCGAGTTCGGCCTTGCGCACATCGAAGCGCGCCTTGAGCAGGTTCACGACGTCCTGGGCGGCCTGCACCTGTCGGTCCGCATCGAGCTTCTGGATCTCGAGGCCTGCTTCCTCGACTTCGCTCTCGCTGACCTCGAGGCTGAACTCCTGCTCGGCGGTGTCAAAGCGCATCACGATGTCGTTGCCGGTGACCCGCGTACCGGTGGGGACCAGCGTCACCAGCCGGAGGCTGCCGCTGACGGCAGGAGCCGTGATCAGTTGCGACCGGGTCGCGACGAACTCGCCAGCGGTGTGGACGTCGGCGCTGATGTCGCCCCTGGTGACGGTGACCGTCGGCATCCGGTCGCTCCCCGGCGCTGTGGTACAGGCCGCCGCGGCACTCGCGAGGCTGCACAACGTCCACGCCGACAACGTCCGACGTGCGGTCATGGCGTGCCCCCCTCGAGTGCGGCGTGCTGGTCATCGGCGTCGGGTGGCGGCGCCAGCGCCACCCGCTCGCCGGGGGTCAGTCCCGAAGCGACCGCGGTGACCTCATCGTTGCGATGGGCGACGCTGATAAACCGCGGTTCCAGCCCGCTCGCCGTCAGCACGTAGGCAACGGTGCGCCCGCCGCGCGGGAACAGGGCCCGTGACGGCACTAGGGTCTGTCGCTCGTAGCGTCCGACGGCCACGCGCGCCACCGCACTCATGCCTGGACGGATGCGGGGCTCGCTGCCGGTCAGTTCGAGCACTACTTCGAAGCCGCGCTTGGGTGGCCAGCCACCGGACATGTCTGTCCTCGCAATCGTGCCGATCGCGACCAGGCGGGCTGGCAACTCGACGTCGCCCAGCGCGTCGATGCGCACGGTGGCGTCCTGGCCGACCGACAACCGACTGCGATCGACCTCGTCGACCACCGCCGTCATGCGCGCCGACGAGAGGTCGGGCAATTCGGCGATCTGAGCACCGGCCCAGGCACCATCGCCCACCTGAAAGGGGCGTGACCCCTGCCCGAACTGGCCTGCACGCCAGTTGTCCAGGACCACCATGAGGCCGTCGGTGGGGGCGCGGATGACTAGTGCCGCCAAGCCGCGCGACGTGCGGCCGACCTCGGCTTGGGCGCGTTCTCGCTTGCCTTCCAGCCCGCCGACGGTCGCCTTGGTCGCGGACCGTCCGCTGTCGAGGACCGTATCGGTCTCGGTGAGCTTCTGTTGTTTGTCGGACAGCGTCAGCCTGGCCTTCTGTTCGTCGAACCGTGACTGCAGCTCTCCGGCCTTCACGTCCAGCTGGGCCCGCTGGACGT
Source organism: Luteitalea sp. (assembly GCA_046593715.1). GTDB lineage: Bacteria > Acidobacteriota > Vicinamibacteria > Vicinamibacterales > Vicinamibacteraceae > Luteitalea. The sequence goes on along the minus strand of JBKJQW010000005.1, from coordinate 148,247 downwards.
CGAACTCCGCGGTGACGCGGCCGGTGGTGAATTCCTCGAGCTTCAAGCTGCCTTCGGCTTCGGCTTTGGCAATCTCGGCAGACGACGCGCGCAGGTCGGAGTGCTTCTCGTCCAGGCGTTGGCGCAACGACGTGGCGTCAAAAGCGATCACGACGTCGCCCTTCTTCACCGCGGCGCCATTGGCGGCCAGTTCGAGAATGCGCAAATCGCCGGCATCGGACGGAGCCGTGAGGGCCTGCGAGCGGAGCGCCCGGATCTCGCCGCGGATGGTGGACCTGGCGTCGAAGCGGCCCGAGGTGACCTCGAGGCTTTCGACGTCACTGGTCGTAGAGCCGCGCCCCAGTACATGCCATCCGCCGATGCCGGCCGCCGCGAGCAGCAGCCCTGCCACGACGGCACGGCGCGCCACTGCGGGTCGCGTCATGGCTCCCCTCCGACGTCGACCTCATCGCCGATGGCGACGCCACCAGAGATGACAGCCGCGGTCGGTGTCAGCGCCACCAGTTGGATCGCGCCCCACTGCCCGGCGCGTCTCACCCCCGGGGCGCCGCCCTTCCACACGACGGCCTGACGCGGCAGGGTCACGGCCTGTGGCCAGGCGCCGATATGCACATCGACGGCGGCCGACAAGTCTGGCGTCAGCGTGACGTCACGGCCTTCCACCGAGAACTGCGCCAGCACGCTCCGGACCTTGTCTGACATGCCTGGCGTCGCGACTGGTGAGAGGCGTTCGAGGCGCCCGCGATACCGCCGGGACGGGTAGGCATCGAGTGTCACGTCGGCCGGCAGGCCGACCGCCAGCCCGACCAGGTCGGCTTGATTGAGTTTGACCCGGACGCGCATCGCCCCTTCGGCGACCACGTCCAGGAGCCCGAGACCGGTTCTGACCTCTTCGCCCTCCTGCGGCTCACCCATGCGGCCGCCTTTCCAGATCGAACGAAGCACGACCAGCCCATCGATGGGGGCCCTGACCGACAGGCGGTCGGCGTTGGACTCAGCGTGCTGCCAGGCGTTGCGGGCCCGCTCGCGGCGCACCTCGAGCGTCCGGATTTCAGCCCGTGCCGCAGCGACCTTCAGGTCGTAGGTACGCCGCAGCTGCGCCGCCTCAGCCTCGGCCGCCTCCCGCTGCAGGAGGTTCTTCTCGGCCTCAATCCTTGGCAGCAACGGGTTCTTGTCCACTTCCAGATGGGCGAGGGCCAGGGCGTTGTCGGCTGTCTTGAGGGCGGTGTCGTCCTTGGCACGCCGTTCGGCCTGTTCGGCGGCCTTGCGGTGCACCTGCTCTTCGAGGTCTCGAAACTCGGCCTTCTTCTCGAGAGCGAGGTCGAGTTGCGCCTGACGGTCGAACTCGACGATCAGGTCACCAGCAGTCACCCGGGTGCCATTGGGCACCAGGCGGGTCACCACGAGGGCCGTGGCGTTCTGACCGAGAATCCTCGGGACGACGACCGCGACCGCGTTCTCGGCTTCGACCGTGCCGTGGATGCGCAGCACGTGTGTCACGTCTCGGCGCTGCACCGTGACCGTCGAGGCCGCGGTGGGTCGCGCGCGCGCGTCAGGCTCGTCGGCGCGTGTCGCGGCGCAGCCGCCGACTCCAACCAAAGCCAGGCACAACAGCGGTATACGCACGGAAGTGACGCCTTAGACGACTGTCGGTCGTCAAAAGTTGTCGAGAGTCCGGCCCGAGGACTTCCAGCACAGCTGTAGATGGTCGTCCACCAGGCCTGCCGCCTGCATGAAGGCGTAGCAGATGGTCGGGCCGACGAAGACGGCATCGGCCTTCTGCAGCGCCTGGCTCATGGCCTGCGCCTGCGGCGTCGTGGTCGGAACCTGGCCGAGCGACGTCCAGCGGTTGACGCGTGGCGACCCTCCCACGAAGGCCCAGATGAACGCGTCGAGCGATCCGTGCCGGGCCTGGATCTCGAGCGCCGCCCTGGCGGTGCGGATGGCGCCGCGGACTTTCAGCCGGTTCCGCACGATGCCCGGGTTGGCGAGCAACCGCGCGACATCGTCTTCGGCATACGACGCCACGCGCGCGATGTCGAAGCCGTCGAACGCCTCGCGGTAGGCCTGGCGTTTGCGCAGGACGGTGATCCAGCTGAGGCCCGCTTGCGCCCCCTCCAGAATCAGCAGCTCGAACAGCGCCCGATCGTCGTGGACGGGCACGCCCCACTCCTGGTCGTGGTACGCCGTGTACAACGGGTCGGTGCCGCACCAGGGACAGCGTTCGCGCATCAGGGCACTCTACCTCTGGCGCCTGGTGGCCGCCGTCAGCCACACGGGTTCGGGCCACCGTCACCCGCGGACCCCGGCCCGCGCGGCTGCGACTCGCCATGCCCTACGTGAGCGGTGCGCGCAGCGTCTTGACAAACTGGCAGAGCAGGCCCTGGTCGAAGTGCGAGGAGAGGTGGGTGGTCATGACATGCAGCGCGTCCACCGGCTTCATGGCGCGCTGGTAGCTACGGTCGCTGGTCATGGCGTCGTAGACGTCGCAGATGGCCGCGATCCGGCCGAACAGATGGATGTGCTGTGGGTCCAGGGCCCGCGGGTACCCGTGCCCGTTGAGGCGCTCGTGATGCTGGGAGACGACGACCATGCCGAGTGACCCCATGCGCCCGTCGGCCTGCAGGATGTGCTCCCCACGCACCACGTGCGTGCGCATCAGCGCCATCTCCTCCTCGGTGTAGGCGCCCGGCTTGACGATCAGCTCGCGCGGCATCTCACTCTTGCCGACGTCGTGCAACAGCCCGCCAAGGGCCAGGTCGTGCAAGTCACTGGCATTACGCACGCCGGCCGCGTGCGCCAGGCCGGTGGCAAAGACGCTGACGTTCATCGAGTGGCGCACCGTGTCGTAGTCGCGCGCCATCAGCGCCGCCATGTGGCCGAGCGCCTCCCGCTCCTTGACGATCAGGCGCACCGTCTGTTGCGCGACCCGCCGCGTCCGTGGCAGGGCCTCGGTGTGCCGCGGGTCGATCATCACCGCTTCCAGCGTCGTCTGGGCCGCCGACTGCAACAGTTCGACCTTGCGCGAGATGGCGATGTCGGGATTGGACAGCAGCGTCTCGAGGTGGCGTTCGACGTACCGCTCGTAGCGGCGGCGCTCGTCGCCCTTCAACCAGAGCGTCTGGACGTTGTTGGCCAGCAGGCGCGCGTGGTAGGCGGTGGTGAACTCCAGGTCGGGGCCGCGGAACAGCACGAAATGCCCTGGCGAGGTCTGCAGGTGGAGGTGGAAGTCGACCACCGAGTCCATGACCAGGCCGTCGAGATGGACCGGGATGTAGATCGGCCGTACGTGGCCGAACGCCGCCCGCACCGACACATCGGGGGGCATCGACAAGGCAGTGACGGCGCGGGCCGGGGTAGCCACGCTGAAGACACTGCAAGCTGCGGGCCGACCAGCTCGCGGGCGGAACGCCCGGATTTCGCGGCACAGGTCGCCAGCCTCTTGCACGATTGTCGCGCCGCCGACAGAAACGTCAGTGCTACGCTGCCACGTCACGCGGCTGGCGGGGGTATCGTCAGGTGAGGACCTGGCAGCCGTCGGGTGTTTCGCGGTAGGCGGGACGGACGTAGTGGCCCGGTGACGGGCGCCTTTCAGAGGACTAGCGACATGAGACCACTTCTCCTCGCCCTTGCGCTGTTGCTGGCGTGCGGCACGAGTGCCCTGGCCCAATTCGAGACCGGGGCCATCACCGGGACGGTGCACGACGAGGGTGGCGGCGTCCTGCCCGGCGCCACGGTCACCCTCACCAACCTGGACACGGGCGTGGTGCAGGTGGCCACTACCAACGACGCCGGCGTGTACGAGTTCTTCACGCTGCGCCTGGGACGCTACGAGGTGCGCGTGGACCTGGCTGGCTTCTCGTCGGCGCGAGCCACCGAGGTCGCCGTGGGTATCGGTGCCCGCCGCCGGGTGGACGTGACGCTGTCGGTCGGGCAGCTGAATGAAGCCGTCGAGGTCTCGGCTGCGTCGCTCGGGCTCGAGCGCGATTCCAGCCAGCGCGGCCAGGTCATCACCAGTGAGCAGGCCGTGGCGCTGCCGCTGAACGGCCGCGAGTACTCGGCGCTGGTGTTGCTCACCACCGGGGTGCGCGCCTCGGCCCTGAACACCGGTGGCCTGACACCGCGCGAGGGGGCCTTCAACGTCAACGGCCTGCGCAGCACGTTCAATAACTTCCTGCTCGATGGCGTGGACAACAACGCCTACGGCACCAGCAACCAGGGCTTCTCCAACCAGGTGATGCAGCCGCCCCCCGACGCGCTGGACGAGTTCAAGGTCGTCACCAACAACATGAGTGCCGAGTACGGACGCAGCGGCGGCGCCACCGTCAACGTGGCCTACCGCAGTGGGACCAATCGCTTCAGTGCCTCGGCCTGGGAGTTCTTCCGCGACGACAGCCTCAATGCCGTAGGCTTTTTCCGCCCGCCAGTTGGCAACGAGCCCAAGCTGCAGCGCAACCAGTTCGGCCTGGTCGCTGGCGGCCCGCTCCTGCGTAACCGTGCTTTCTTCTTCACCGACTACGAGGCCTTCCGGCAGGACCAGCGGTTCGTCTCGTTTGCCAACATCCCGAGTCTCGAGGACCGGCAGGGGGTGCTGCCGGTGGACGTCCGCAACCCGCAGACCGGCGCCGTGTACCCGGCCGGCACGATGATTCCCATGACCGCGTTTGCCCGCACCGTGCTCGGCCAGTTGCCAGAGCCGACCGGGCCCGGCCGCTCCAACAACTACCGGCGGCTGCGCGAGTTCAAGAGCGACATCGACAAGTACAACGTCAAGCTGGACACCCGTGTCAACACCGCACTCACGCTCTTTGGACGCTACGGTTACCGCGACTCGGACATCTTCGATGAGCCGGTGCTGCCGCTGCCGGTCGGTGGCGACAGCAATGGCGACCTCTATACGACCAACAAGCAACTGGCGCTCGGCGCAACCTGGACGATGTCGCCGACCCGGCTGCTCGAGGTGCGGTTCGGATGGTCGGCCACCCGGGGCGGCAAGGATCCGCTCAACCTCGGTTCCCCCGGCGCACTGGAGGCCTACGGCCTGGCCGGGCTGCCGACCGACCCACGCGTGGCTGGCGGCTTACCGACACAGGTCATCACGGGCTTCAACACGCTGGGACGACAGGCGACCAATCCGCAATGGCAGTATCCCGAGGTCTGGAATCCCAAGGTCAACTACTCGTGGGTCGTGGGCCGGCAGTCGCTCAAGTTCGGTTACGAGTTCCAGCATGTCGAGACCGAGGTCCAGGACGTCAATCCGCTCTACGGCCGCGACACCTACAGCGGGCAGTTGACGCGGCCGGCCGGGGTGGCAGCCAGCACGCTCTACAACCTGTCGGACTTCATGCTGGGCCTGCGGAGCCAGTACGCCCTCAGCAACATCCTGGTGGCCAACCTCCGTCAGCAGATGCACTTCGGGTACGTGCAGGACGATTGGCGGATCTCCGACCGGCTGACCCTCAACCTCGGCCTGCGCTACGAGTACGCCACTCCGCAGTGGGAGCGCGACAACGTCCTCTCCAACTTCGACCCGACCAGCCGCACGATGGTGGTGGCGCGCGATGGCAGTGTGGAGGACCGGTCCACCATCCGCCCTGATCGCAACAACATCGGCCCGCGTCTCGGCTTTGCCTACACCTTCACGCCAAAGACGGTGACGCGCGGGGGCTACGGCGTGTCCTATATCCACTTCCACCGCGCCGGCGGCGCCAACGTCCTGCCCATCAACGGGCCGCAGGTCATCAACGCGATCGAGAACCAGACCGATGCCACCGCGGCGACCTTCCGCCCGACGCAAGCCGGCTACCCGTCCGACTTCACCGATCCCTCGCGCTTCAATCCACTGCGCGCCAACATCACCTACATGCCGCGCGACTACGAGGCCAGCCGCGTTCAGAGCTGGTACATCTCGGTGCAGCGCGAGCTGTGGCGCAACACGCTGATCGACGTGGCCTATGTCGGCAACCGCTCGGACGGCCTGCTGCTGTTTGCCAACTTCAATCAGGCGCGGCCCAATGCCGCCGGCGAGACGCTCTCGCTGCAGGCACGACGCCCGATTCAGGAATACGGCGACATCACCTACGCGTGGAACGGCGGCCTGTCGCGCTACCACAGCGCCCAGGTGCGCTTCGAGACCCGGCTGCGCGGCCTGATGCTGCTCAACTCGCTGACCCTGTCGCGGGCCGAAGACAACGGCGCCGGCTCGCTGGAGAACCCCAACGGCAATTTCCCGGCGCCGCAGGACTTCGCCAACATGGGCGCCGAGTACGCCCTCTCGGGTTACCACCAGCCGTGGAACAACACCACCAGCCTGGTCTGGGACCTGCCCATCGGGCGCGACCGCCGCTGGCTGTCCAACACCTCGGCCTGGCTCGACGCGGTGCTCGGCGGCTGGCAACTGGCCGGGATCAGCACCCTGACGGCAGGCGAGCCCGTCACCTTCATCTACACCCCGACCGCGCAGGTCCAGGTGTCGGGCATCGCGCAGGATTTCCGTGGGGCCAACAACTATCGCCCCAACATCGTCGGCGACCCGTACGGCGACCGCAGCTCGACCACCAACTACTTCAATCGCGACGCGGTGCAGATCCCGACGGGCAACTCGCCGTTCGGCAACGCCGAGCGCAATGCCGTCCGTGGGCCGGATTTCTGGCAGGTCGACCTGGTGCTCTCCAAGAACATCCGGGTGCCGGTCGGCAGCCGGACCACCGTGCAGCTGCGCGCCGAGGCATTCAACCTGCTCAACCGCACGAATTTTCGCGTGCCGGTGGGCAATCGCAGCGCCAACAACTTCGGCACCATCACCAGCACCTTCGACCCGCGACAGCTGCAACTCGGCGTGAAGCTCACGTTCTAGGTGCGACCGGGCTGCGACCGACGGGCTGGCCTGCCCGTCAGTCGCGGCCTGCATGGTAGGGTGGCGAATGGTCGACGCCAGCGCCACGTCTTCGACGCGCCACTCGAGCCGCCAGGACTGGCGGCTCGCACACAGGCCCGAGCCGGACTACTCTCGCCCCCTGCGTGCCATCAGCGACGCCGAGCGGCAGCGGATGCTCGACCTCCTCGTCCTCATGTATGGCAGCGAGGCGGCCGGCCCCATCTACACGGAACTCGAGCGGCTGTTGCGGGTCCACTGCGCCCACAAGCCGCAGGCGCTGGTCGACGGTGATGCCGCCTTCGATCCCGCCGAGCGCTTCTCGGAGCGCGACGTGGTCCTGATCACCTACGGCGACCTGCTGACCGCCCCGGGCCGGCCGCCGCTGCAGGTCCTGGCCGGCTTTCTCCGCCGGTTCATGCACAGCGCGATCAACACCGTCCACATCCTGCCGTTCTTTCCCTACTCGTCCGATCGAGGGTTCTCCATCATCGACTACGGGGAGGTGGATCCGCGGCTCGGCTCCTGGGACGACATCGCCACGCTGGCGCAACAGTTCAGGCTGATGTTCGACGGCGTCTTCAACCACGCGTCCAGCCGCAGTCGCTGGTTCCAGAACTTCCTCAACGGCCGCCCCGGTTACGAAGACTTCTTCGTCGCCTTCACGACCAGGGACGCCATCGATCCGGATTACCTGCGCTTGATCCTGCGTCCGCGCACCTCAGACCTGCTGACGCCCTTTCGCACGATCAACGGCATGCGGTACGTGTGGACGACCTTCAGTCCCGACCAGGTGGATCTCAACTTCCGCAACCCGCACGTGCTGCTCCGGGTCGTCGAGATCCTGCTGTCCTACGTGCAGCGGGGCGCCGATCTGGTGCGCCTCGATGCGGTGACCTACATCTGGCGCGAACTCGGCACCAGTTGCGCGCACCTGCGCGAGACCCACGCGCTGGTGCAGCTGTTCCGCGCCATCCTGGACGTCGCCGCGCCGCGGGTGGCCCTGATCACCGAAACCAACGTGCCCCATGCCGACAACATCTCCTACTTCGGCACCGGCAGCGACGAGGCGCAGCTGGTCTACAACTTCGCGCTGCCGCCCCTGGTGCTGCACACGTTCCACACCGGATCGTGCGAGGCGCTGGCGCGCTGGGCCGCCACGCTGACGCCGATCTCCGCGACTGCCAACTACTTCAACTTTCTGTCGTCGCATGACGGGGTCGGCCTGCTCGGCGCCCGCGGGATCCTGTCGGACGAGCAGGTCGCTGCGCTGGTCGAACGGACCATCGCCCACGGCGGCTTCGTCTCGTACCGGTCCAACGGCGACGGGACGCAGAGCCCGTACGAGCTCAACATCACGTGGTACAGCGCGCTCAATCGAGAGGGCACTGGCGAACCGCAAGCCCTGCAGGTCGCGCGGTTCCTGGCCGCCAGGGCGATCGCCCTGGCGTTGCGCGGCGTGCCGGGCATCTATCTGCCGACCCTGTTCGGCGCCCGCAACGACACCGAGGCGGTGATCGGCGGCGCCGAGAAGCGCTCCATCAACCGCCGCACGTACGACGAAGCCTCGCTCATGCGGCTGCTCGACGACCCGGACTGCTGGGTGTCACAGGTGGCGCGAGGGATGCGGCGACTGGTGCGCCGGCGCATCTCCCAGCCGGCCTTCCATCCCAACGCCTCCCAGCGCGTCCTCGATGCCGGCCCATCGGTCTTCGCGCTGCGCCGCGAGCGGGACGGCGGGCAGATCCTGATCGCGCTCACCAATATCTCGGACCAGCCACGCCGCGTCCGCCTCCCGGCCGAACCCGGTGATGCGCAGGTGGTCTGGCGAGACGTGCTGTCGCGTGGGCGCTACCAGATCCAGGATGGCATCCTGTCTGTGGCGCTGCCCCCGTACGGCATCGCCTGGCTGTCGTCGACCTGAGGCCGCGACCCACTCGGTCTCGTGCTGTAATCGTCTGATGCGCCTCACCTGCCTCATGGCCCTCACGGCGTTGCTGGCCGTGCAGGCCCGCCAGCCGGCGTTCCTCGATCAGGCCTCGACCGAGCCGACGCTGGAGACCGTGCATCTGCGGGCGCGCGCCGACGGACCAGCGCGGGTCGGGGTGGATGGTCGGGGCACGGTGACCATCGCCGTGGTGCCCAAGGCGCAGATGCACGTGTACGCGGCCGACGCCGAGGGATACGTGCCGCTCACGCTGACGCTGACCCCGGCCGCGGTGGTGACCCCCGGCAAGGTGTCGTACCCCACAGCCGAAATCTCGGTGTTCCCGCCTACGGGCGAAACATCGCGCGTCTACACCAAGCCCTTCACCATCACCTACACCTTCGGGTTGACCGCCGGCGCGCGGGCGACGCTGGCGGCGACCGGGACGCTCGCTGCCAGAGCCGTGCTGCGGTATCAGGCCTGCGACGACCGTGTCTGCTACCGGCCGACCTCGGGGACGTTCCCATTCGACATCGTGCGGTAAGCCCCGTGGCGGCACGTCCTGTCGTCGTCGGGACAGGCCACGCCACGCCGAGGCGGACTGGACTCAGTGCAGTTGGTCGGGCCGCACCGGGACGAAGACACTGACGTCTGAGGTGCCGAAGGCGGCGCCGACGATACGGGCGACCTCGACGCGGGCATCGTTGAAGCACGCACCGCCGGAGTGGCGCTCGAGCGTCGCGGGGACCAGGGCATTGGCGGTCTCGCCGTTCAGGGTGCTCTGCCGCCACAGTCCCTTGGGCAGGCTGAGCACTCCGCGTGCGACGTCGGCGGTGAGATGGGCGAGGCAGTGGACGTCGCCAAGGCTGTTGAACACCCGCACCGTGTCGCCTTCCGCGATCCCGCGCGCTTCGGCGTCATCAGGATGGATCTGCAGTCGTGCGATGTTGCGGCGCAGCTGGCCGAAGGTGGAGCTGATCGTCTTCTCGCTGGCTGGTGAAATGAGGGCCAGCGGGTACAGTGGCGACGCGGGGTCGGCCTCGTAGCTGTAGAGCGGCCCGGCCGCCGCCAGCGACGCAGGGTAGAGATGGATCTTCTCGTCGGGCGTTCGCGGCAGGACGTCGACCATCTGGACCGGCCTCGCGCCTGTGGGCGGCGGCACGGCCTGCTGCTCCATCACGCCGATGGCCATCGGCTCGGGCAGCGCCGCCGCCACGCGCAACAGCGTGTCGGTCTCGTCTTCTTCGTGGCCGACGCCCAGTCGGGCCGCGAGTTCGCCGAACACGGCGGCGTTTGGACGCGCCTGGCCAACCGGCTCGATGACCGGCTTGACCAGCTGCAACGCGTAGTTGCCATAGCCGCGGGTGATGTCGTAGTGCTCGAGGAACGTGGTGGCCGGCAGGATCACGTCGGCGTAGCGGGCCGTATCGGTGCGGACCTGGTCGAAGACGACCGTGAACAGATCCTCGCGTTGCAGGCCCTGGAGAATCCGATTCTGATCCGGAGACGTCACCAGGGCGTTGTTGTTGTAGACCATCAACACCTTCACGGGCGGCGTCGTGGTCGCGGCCAGCGCCTCACCGAGCCGGTTCATGTTGATGACCCGCGTGGTGGTCTCTGGCTCGCGCCGCCAGCGCTCGGCGTCGAGACCAAAGGCGGCGCTGTTGCTCATGGTGTAACCGCCACCGGCCACGCCAAAGGCGTTGACCAGCGCGGGCAGCGCCAGCACCGCCAGCACCGCTTCGGTGCCGTTGCGGTTGCGCTCGAGACCCCACCCGCACCGGATCACCGACGGCCGCGTCGACGCGTACAGGTCCACCAGCCTGGCGATGGCCGCGGCAGGGAGGCCGGTGACAGCGGCGGCGCGGTCCAGGGTCCACGGGGCCGCGCGGTCCCGAAAGGCGTCGACCCCTGAGGCGTGGGCGGCCAGGAAGTCGTGATCCACGGCGTGGCGTTCGAAGAGCTCGCGGGCCATGGCCAGGGCGAGCACGAGGTCGGTGCCGGGTCTGACGGGCAGGTGCAGGTCGGCCGTGCGGGCCAGGGGCGTGGCGCGCGGGTCGATGACCACCAACGTGGCGCCTGCATCACGCGCCTGCTTCACGAACGGCACGAGGTGGATGCCGGAGGCCGACGGGTTCGCGCCCCAGACGATGATCAGCCGCGCGGCGGCGTAGTCCTCGTAGGCGACCCCCGGCATCTTGCCGTACATGGCCTCGGCCGCGGTGCCCGTCGGCGCAGCGCACACCGTTCGGGCGAGTCGTGAGGCACCGAGCGCGCGCCAGAGGTCGGCATCGGTACTGAGATGCGTGAGCAGCCCGTTGGAGCCGCCATAGGAGTAAGGCAGGATCGACTCGCCGCCGAACTCGTCACTGGCCTCTCGCATGCGCGTGGCGATGAGCCCCATCGCTTCGTCCCAGCTGGCGCGGCGGAACTTGCCCACACCCTTGGCGCCGTCGCGGATCTCGGGATAGAGCAGCCGGTGGTCACCGTAGAGGTGATCAGTGAAACGCCGAACCTTGCCGCAGATGAACCCGTTGGTGGTGGGACTGGCCGGTCCGGCGTCCATCTTCACCACCCGACCTTCCTCGACGCTGACCGAGAGGCTGCAGGCGTCCGGGCAGTCGAGCGGGCAAGCCGTTTCCACCACCGTGGCGCTTCGTCGTCGAGGATTAACAGGCACTGCCGGTATTCTGGCACAGCATGCCGCAGCGTCAGCGACCAGCGCCTGTCGTCGATTCGGGCCGAATCGACCTGGTCGGCTGCCTTGCCCGCGGGGCCTGCGTGCTCGTGGCGTGGCTCGCGCTGGCGATGCTGCCGAGTTGCCGCAGTGCGCCAGCGGAGTTCGATCTGGTGCTGCGCAACGGGATGGTGATCGATGGCACCGGCACGCCAGCCAAGCGCGCCGATGTCGGGGTTCGCGGCGACCGCATCGTGGTGGTCGGCGACCTGTCGGCGCGCACGGCGCTGACCTCCATCGACGCCACCGGTCAGGTGGTGGCCCCCGGCTTCATCGACACGCAAGGCCAGTCTGGCCGGACCCTGCTCGAAGACGGCGCCGGCGCCAGTCACATCCTGCAGGGCATCACGTCGGAGGTAATCGGGGAAACCAGCACGCCCGCCCTGTGGCGTTCCGGGTCAGCCGACCTTGCGCTGCTGACCCGGCTCGGCATCCGCTTCGACTGGTCTGGTGTCGGTGGTTTCCTCGACCGCCTGGCCTCACGCGGGATCACGATCAATGTCGGCACGCTGGCTCCCCTGAATCAACTGCGCGTCGACGTCATCGGCACCACCCGGCGCGCGGCGCGCCCGGTGGAGCTCGAAGAGATGCGGCAGCGGCTGGAGACGGCGATGCGCGAAGGGGCGTTCGGGCTGTCCAGTGCGCTGATCTACCCGCCCGGGTCGTACGCCAGCACCGAAGAGATCATCACGCTGGCCAGGACGGCGGCGCGACACGGCGGCCGATACGTGACGCATGTGCGGGGCGAAGGCGATCGGATCGAGACCGCGATCGACGAAGCCATCCGTGTCGCGCAGGAGGCTGGCGTGCGCGTGGTGATCTACCACCTGAAGGTGGCCACGCGCGCCCGCTGGAAGTCGATGCCCGCAGTGATCGATCGTATCGCCAGGGCGCGTGCGCGAGGGCTGGACGTCTCGGCCACGGCCTACCCGTATCCGGTGGCGGGCACCAGCCTGGGGGCCTCGCTGCCGGACTGGGTCCACGACGGCGGCGAGACGGCCATGCTGCAGCGCCTCGGCGATCCCGTGCAACGCCTCCGCATCAGGCGCGACATCGAGCAGGGCCACGACGGCTGGGAGAACTTCCTGCGCAGCGCCGGTTTCGACGGCGTGACGGTGGCCGACGTGAAGACCGGCGGCGACACGTCGGTCATCGGTCTCACCCTGGCCGAGATCGCCCGCCGGCGTGAGCAGTCTCCCTGGGACGTCTTCTTCGATCTCCTCCTCGCGCACGACGGACGCGTCGCGGCGCTGTACGCGCTGATGCACGAAGACGATGTGCGGGCGGTGCTGCGACAGCCATGGGTCACCATCGGCAGCGACTCGTCGGCACAGCCGGCGGCGGGCCCCCTGGCCGTCGGGCGGCCGCATCCACGCGGTTTCGGGACCTTTCCCCGCGTGCTGGGACGCTACGTGCGTGATGAGCAACTGGTGCCGCTGCCGGAGATGGTCCGCCGCATGACCAGTGGCGCAGCAGCGCAGATGGGCATCGCCGAGCGCGGGCAGGTGAGGCCGGGGTGGCTCGCCGACCTGGTCGTGTTCGACCCGTCACGCATTCGCGACCTGGCAACGTTCGACAAGCCGCGGCAGTACCCCGAGGGCGTGCAGGCCGTGGTAGTCAACGGCGTGGTGACCGTGCGCGACGGCGTGCTGACGGGCCGTCGTGCCGGCCGCCCGTTGCTCGGACCCGGGGTGCCGCGGCCTCCCGGTCCGTCATGCGCCCAGACGCCCGTGCCGAGGCGGGAACGTCGCTCGACTCCTTGACGCATCGCCGCACGCGGTACCCTGACGGTGCGCGCGCCGTGCCGGAGTGCGGCCGCAAAGGAACCCCATGAACGAATTCCCGGAGGGAACGATGGCCGGCGACGCACATGTCGCCGTCAAGACCACGCCTGGCAGGCGTCGTGTCGTCATCGTGGGCGGCGGTTTCGGCGGCCTGCAGGCGGCCCGTGCGCTGCGCTGGGCCGACGTCGACGTCGTGCTCATCGACCGCCGCAATCATCACGTCTTCCAGCCGCTCCTGTACCAGGTGGCGACGGCCGGCCTGTCGCCAGGCGACATCGCCTCGCCCATCCGCTGGATCCTGCGGCGCCAGCAGAACGCGCAGGTGTTGCTGGCCGAGGCGTTGCGCATCGATGCGGCGGCCCACGTGCTGCACCTGGACATCGGGCAGGTGCGCTACGACGCACTCATCATTGCCACCGGCGCGACCCACGCCTACTTCGGGCACGACGACTGGCAGACCGATGCCCCCGGCCTGAAGACGCTCGAGGACGCCGCCCTGATCCGACGGCACGTGCTGTTCGCGTTCGAGCAGGCCGAACGCACACCCGACCAGGTGGCACGCACACGACATCTGACATTCGTGATCGTCGGCGGCGGGCCGACCGGGGTCGAACTCGCGGGCGCCATGGCCGAACTGGCCAACTTCTCGCTCGCCCGTGACTTTCGCAGCATCGACACCAGCCGCGCGCAGGTCGTCATCGTCGAGGCTGGGCCACGCATTCTCGGCGCCTTTCCCGAGGGCTTGCAGCGGCAGGCCGAGGCCTCGCTGGACCGCCTGGGTGTGAAGGTGCGCAAGAACACGCCAGTGGTCGGCATCGACGATCGCGGCGTGACGCTGCAGGGCGGCGGGCGGCTGGAAGCCTCCACGGTGTTGTGGGCGGCTGGTGTGGCGGCGTCCCCGCTCGGTCGGACGCTGGGCGTGGAGGTCGATCGGGTCGGCCGGGTGCTGGTGAAGCCGGATCTGTCCGTGCCCGGGCTCGACTATGTATACGTGGTCGGCGACCTGGCGCACTTGGAGCAGGACGGCAAGCTGCTGCCCGGCGTGGCGCAAGTGGCCATGCAGCAGGGCGACCACGCCGTCGAGAACATCCTGAGGCGGTTCGGCAACCAGCCGTCCCGCGACTTCCGGTATCGCGACCTCGGCAACCTGGCGACCATCGGCCGCAATTCGGCCATTGCCGACTTCGGGGGACGCTGGCAATTTGCCGGCGTGTTCGCGTGGTGGCTCTGGCTGTTCGTGCACGTCCTCAAGCTGACCGGATTTCGCAACCGGGTCGCCGTCCTGATCCAGTGGACATGGGCTTACATCACTCACCAGAGGGGCATCCGGCTGATCATGGGACACGAACCCGTCGAGCGGCCCGGCTCGCCCTCCTCGCCCTCCTCGCCGTCGGCGCGCTAGCCGTCGCGGTGCCGCTGCCGCCAGCCGCCCTGGCGCACTGGAGGCAGGGTTACGCCGTGTGGCAGCCGCTGCTCACGCGCGCGTCAGAGCGCCTGCCGATGGCTGCGCTGGACTTGCTGCTGCTGTGCGCAGGCACGGGGTTGCTCTGGAGGCTGTGGACGCACAGGCGACGTGTCCGGCTGCGGCCCGTCGCGCTGTCTGCCCTCGCGCTCCTGAGCGTGACCTGGGTGTCGTTCCTGGCACTGTGGGGATGGCACTATCAGACGCCGACCCTCGAGGTCCGGCTCGGACTGCAGGCCTCTGTCGCCGACGGGGAACGGGGCAGGGCATTCGCGCAGGCCACAGTGGTCACGTTGAATGCGGGCCACGCCGCAGCGCACGCGGCCGCATGGCCCGCGCCGGCAGATCTGCCGGGCCTGCTCGCGCCTGCACTGGCCCGCGTCCTGCCACGGCTCGATGTCGCCTGGGCGCCAGCCTGGCCGCGGCCGCGCCGCACGCTCCTCGACTGGTACTTTCGAGCCGCGGGCATCGACGGGATGACCAACCCGTTCGGACTGGAAATCCTCATCAACTCGCGCGTGCTCGACATGGAACGGCCGGCCCTGGCCGCGCACGAGTACGCCCACCTGGCCGGGTTCGCCGATGAGGCCGATGCCAGCGTCGTGGCGTGGCTGGCGTGCCAGGGTAGCGGCCCAGCCGCGCAATACAGCGGCGCGCTGGCGGTGCTGCCACATCTGCTGACCGGGCTGCCTCGCGAGACGCAGCACGAGGTGATCGGGACACTGGGGGAGGGGCCGCGTGCGGACCTGCGGGCCATCGCGGCGCGTCTCGCGGAACAACGTCCGTGGGTGCACGCGTTCGCCTGGCACAGTTACGACCGCTTCCTCCGCGCCAACCGCGTGGCTGACGGCGTCGCGCGCTACGACGCGGTCGCGCGTATCCTCATCGGGGCCGCGGACCCGGCTACTGGGACGCTGCGTCAGTGGCCACGCCCGCCGGCCTCGCGCTGACCGACACGCCGCCGTTGACGGTCTCGACCCGCAACGTGGGGCCGCCACCATTCAGCTTGCCTTCGTAACGTCGCCGCTTGCGTTCGGCGTCGGCGACGCTGGCGAAGCCATCGACGTCGATCCCGCCATTGACCGTGCGGACAGAGACGTTCGCGCTCGCCGCAGCGGGCAGGTCGATGGCGACGCTGCCGTTGACGGCGTCAATCTGCGCGCCCTGCGCGTGCACGCTCCTCAGGTGGAGCCGGATCGAGCCGTTCACCGTCTCGGCCTTGCGCAGCGACGTCAGGCCACGGGCCTCGATGCCGCCGTTGACGGTCTCGAGTATCACCGCGCCCGTCACGCCATCCAGTTCCACCTTGCCATTGACGGTGGTCAGGGTCACGGCAAGGGTGGCCGGCACGCTGACCTGATAACGCACATCGAGCTGCTGGCCGCGCGAGAAGCCCTGACTGCGCGGGGTCGCCAGCCGGACCAGGTCGGCCGACGCACTGGCTTCCAGCTGTGTGCGCGACAGGATGTCGCGTGCCCCCTGCTCGCTGACCGCTCGCGCCGTACGCAGGGCGCTGACGATGACGGTGGGCTGGTCATGGGTGCGTACGGTGATGCTGCCGTTGGTGTTCTGGATCTCGAGGGTGGCGGTGGCGGCCACGTCGTAGGTCTTTTCCCATCGGTCGGAGGCCTGGGCACGTGGACCGGCGATCATCATCCCGCAGCCCCCCGAGAACACGCCGAGGGGTAGCAGCAGCGCACTGGCCCGAAGGGCACGGGTCGGCAGTCTCATGAGCACACTCCTGTAGAACCCGTACGTCAATGGCTCCAAGGGGTTCCCGCGCAACCCCCTGTCCGCGGCCCTGGGCCAGGCGTTCACGAAAATTGCCCGTACGAAGTTGGCGACGGACCTACTGAAACCGTAATCTGCGGGTGACCAGCTTCGAACGGGACGGCCACGGCATATGCGACTTCCGCGGCAAACACGCGATAAACATCCTGCGCGTGACCAGGCACACGGGTTGCCCTGTGCCGGGGCATGGTCTACCTGGGCCGCCCCAGCCCCCTCGTCACGCTCCTGCTGTCGCTGTGCGTGCTGCTGCTCGGAGCCAGCGCGCCGGCCAACGCGGGCGCGGTGCGCGTGGCCTGGGACCCGAACCCGGAGCCTGACATCGCGGGATACGTGCTGGCGTGGGGCGCGGCGGCCGGCACCTACACCGATTCGGTGACGGTCACCGCGGCCACGTCCACGCACGAAGTCCCGTCGCTCGCACCGGGCACCTACTACTTTGCCGTCCGTGCCTTCAACGGCGCGGGCATGTACAGCGGCTACTCGAACCAGGTCGTGGCCGTCGTGGCCTCGCCGTCGCCTGCCCCGACCGTGTCCACCTTCAGCCCGGCGTCGGGCCCGGTGGCGGGCGGCACCAGCGTGACCATCAGCGGGACCGGGTTCCAGGGCGGCGTCGTGGTGCGGTTCGGGAGCCACGTCGCCACGGTCCTGTCGCAGACGACGACTCGCCTGGTGGTGCAGACGCCTTCCCAGGCCCGGGGCCTGGTCAGCCTGACCGTGCTCAACCCCGATGGCGGCGTCACCAGCCTGACGCAGGCCTTCACGTATCGCGGTGGGCCACCCACCGTCAGCCGGATCACGCCGGCCAGCGGTTCGTCGGCCGGGGGCACTGACGTCACCATCGAGGGCGCTGATTTCGATCCGGGCGTCAGGGTCGCGGTTGACGGGCTGGCGGCGCCGGTCCAATCGGCCACTGCCTCGCGCCTGGTGGTCCGCATGCCTGCGCACGCGCCAACGACCGTGGGCCTGACCATCACCAACCCAGATGCGCAGTTGGCCTGGATGCCGGGCGCGTTCACCTACGTCGAAGGCGCGCCGTCGATTGCCTCCATCTCGCCAAACTCCGGCCCGGTCGAGGGCGGCAACGCCGTGGTCCTCTCGGGTTCCAACTTTGCTGGGGGGGCCAGCGTGCTGGTCGACGGCCAGCCGGCAGTCAGCACCACCCAGAACAGCACCACCATCACCGTGACGATGCCGGCCCATGCCGTGGGTGCAGTGAGCCTGACGGTCCGCAATCCCGACAATCTAGTCGCCGTGGTCGTCAACGGCTACGCGTACGTGGTGCGCGAGGGGGCCGAGACCTTCACGCGGTACTTCGCCGAGGGCGCGTCGGGTGCGTTCTTCCAGACGCGTTTCGCGGTGGCCAATCCGCACGACGAGCCGGTGGCGCTGACGGTGACCTTCACCGACACGAACGGCGCACCGACGCCGATGACCCTCAGCGTGCCGGCACGGACGCGCGTGACCATCGACGAACGCAACCGCCCAGTGCTCGCCAGTGAGGCGTTCGCCACCAAGTTCGAGGCGCCGCGGGTGCTGGGCGTCGAACGCACCGTGACGTGGGCCGCTGGTGGACCCACCTACGGCGCTCACAGCGAGATCGGCGTGGCGGCGCCGCGGACATCGTGGATGATGGCCGAGGGCGCCACCATAGGCGGCTTCAATACTTTCTACCTGCTGCAGAACCCGACGACCACCGCGGCCGAGGTCAAGGTGGAGTACATGTTGTCGACCGGACAGCGGATCGAGAAGATCCATACCGTGGGTCCGCTGTCGCGCACCAACATCTGGGTCAACAAGGACGATCCCGCTTTGGCCTCGGCCGAGATGTCAGCCACGTTGACCTCGCTCAACGGCGTGCCGGTGGTAGCCGAGCGGTCGATGTACCGGAACAACGGGAGCGAGTTGTTCAGCGCTGGCCACAACAGCGCCGCCGTCGATGCTCCGTCGCTGCGCTGGTTCCTGGCCGAGGGCGCCACCGGCGGCACCTTCGACGAGTTCGTGCTGATCGCCAATCCGAATGCCGCCGCGGCGATTCTTCGGGTCAGCTACCTGCGGGCCGGCAAGACGCCGATCGTCAAGACCTACACGGCACCGGCGCAGAGCCGCTTGACCATCTGGGTGGATCAGGAGGCGCCGGAGCTGGCGTCGGCCGAAGTGTCGGTCGTGGTCGAGAGCCTGACGGCCACGCCGGTGGTGGTGGAGCGTTCGATGTGGTGGAAGTCGGCGCCGGGTGCCGGCGAGTGGGTCGAGGCGCACAACAGCCGCGGCGTCACGACAGCGGCGGCGCGCTGGCTGGTGGCTGACGGCGAAGCGGGGGGCGCAGGTCAGGCCAGCACCTTCGTGCTCGTGGCCAACACCGGCAACGTGCCGGCGACGGTGCGCTTCACCCTGCTGACCGAGGCGGGCACGACCCGGACGGTGCAGGACACGGTGACGGCCAACGGCCGCTACTCGATGGACGTCGCCGGCACCTTTCCCGAAGCCAACAACACCCGCTTCAGCGTGCTCGTCGAAGGCGCCAGCGCGGCCGCCGCGCTCGTCGTGGAGCGCGCGTCGTACTCGAGCACCCCCAGCACGCCCTGGGCGTCGGGCACCAACAGCGTTGGCATGCCGCTCCCCTGAGCGTCGCTCGCCGGCGCGACCGACGCGCTGCACAATCTGTCAGATACCACACAGATTTGTAAGCTCAGACTGAACGCTCGTCGAGCTCCTCCTCGCGACCTCCACGAAACTCCAACGATCTTCCGCATCGGCCGCCGATCCGGCCGGGCACGGGCGTTGCCCTTGAAGGTCGCATGGTTCGCCGGTGCCTTCCCAGTCACGTTCTCCGAGTTGCGTTGGCAGCATGCCTCCTCCTGTGCGTGCAGGCCGGTGCGGCAGTCGCAGGGAGCGCGCGGCTCACGTGGGACCCGAACGTCGATGCCGACACCGCCGGGTACGTGCTTGTCTACGGCACGTCGTCGCGCGTCTACACCAAGTCGGTGACCCTGGCCCTGTCGGCGACGACCCACGAGGTCACGGGCTTAGCTGATGGCGTCCACTTCTTCGCCGTACGCGCCTTCGATGTCAACGGGGTGCACAGCGGCAACTCCAACGAGGTGCGCGTCGTGATCGGAACGACGGTCACGCCGCCTCCGCCTCCGCCTTCGCCACCTGCCATTTCCAGTCCTCTCGTGTCCAGCCTGGCGCCGTCGAGCGGCCCGACGGTGGGCGGCACGCTGGTCACCCTGTCAGGCTCGGACTTCCTGGCCGGCATCATCGTGCTCGTCGGCGAGAGCGAAGCGCTGGTCACGGCGCGCACGTCGACGTCGATGACGGTGCGCACCCCTGACGCAGATGAGGAGGGGGCGGCATCGCTGACGCTCATTAATCCCGACGGCGGGACCATGACGATGGCGGCGGCCTTCACTTATGTCGACCCGGTGGTGCCGATGTCGAAGCCGACAATCGGCAGCATCTCGCCGACAAGCGGCCCGACGGTCGGCGGCACCGACGTCACCATCACCGGGACGGCATTTGCTGCCGACGCGGTGGTCTCGTTCGGCGGCGTGCCGGCGACCTCGCTCACGGCGACGGGCACGTCCATCACCGTACGCACACCCGCGTCGGTGGTCGGTGCGGCCGCCGTATCGGTGGTCAATCCCGATGGCGGCACGGCCGTCCGCACCGCAGGCTTCACCTTCATCGCCCCGGCGGTCCCCGCGCCGGGCCCAGAGGTGAGCAGCGTCTCGCCAACGGTCGGTCCGATTGCTGGCGGCACCACCGTCACCCTCATCGGCGTGAACTTCAAGGCCGGCGCGGTCGTTCGCTTCGGGGGAGTGGCCGGCACGGTCATGAGTCTGACGAGTACCCAGCTGGTGGTACGTACGCCAGCGCAGAAGGCGGCGCTGGTGTCGGTGACCGTGCTCAACACGGACGGCAACGGCGTGCAGATGCCTGACGCGTTCACCTACCGGGCCCCCGCCCCGACGGTGGTGGGCATCTCACCGGTTCGCGGTCCGGCGGGCGGCAGTACCGACGTGACCATCGACGGCGCCTACTTCCAGACTGGCGTCAGCGTCTCGATCGACAGACAGCCAGCGCTGATTCTGTCGGCCACGGCCAATCGCATCGTTGTCCGTGTGCCAGCACACGACCCGGCGGCTGTTCCGGTCATCGTGACCAATCCCGACACGCAGCAGGTCGACAAGGCCAACGGTTACACGTATGTCAGCGGCGGCCCTGCGGTCACCCAGGTACTTCCCCCAGTCGGTCCGCTGACCGGCGGCAACTCCATCACCCTGCTCGGGACCGGCTTCTCCAGTTCGACGGTGGCCATTGGCGGGGTCGCTGCCGCAGTGCTCACGCGGAGTAGCGACATGATGACGGTCCGGGTGCCGGCGCGCGGCGCCGGCACCGTGGCCATCGTCGTCCGGAACAGCGATGGCCTGGCCGTGACGGCACCGGTGGCTTACTCCTACGAAGACCCCAACGGCGCGTTCACGCGCTACTTTGCCGAAGGGGCGTCAGGGGCCTTCTTCCAGACGCGTTTCGCGGTGGCCAATCCGCACGACGAACCGGTGGCGCTGACGGTGACCTTCACCGACACGCTCGGCACCCCGACGCCGATGACCCTGAGCGTGCCGGCACGTAGCCGCGTGACCATCGACGAACGCAACCGACCGGTGCTGGCCAGTGAGGCGTTCGCCACCAAGTTCGAGGCGCCGCGGATGCTCGGCGTCGAACGCACCGTGAGCTGGGCGGCCGGCGGGCCTACCTACGGCGCTCACAGCGACACCGGCGTGGCGGCGCCGCGAACATGGTGGGTGTTGGCCGAGGGCGCCACGATCGGCGGGTTCAACACCTTCTACCTGCTACAGAATCCGACGACCACCGCGGCCGAGGTCAAGGTGCAGTACTTGCTGTCGACCGGACAGCGCATCGAGAAGATCCATACCGTGGGCCCGCTGTCGCGCACCAACATCTGGGTCAACAAGGACCATCCGGCCCTGGCCTCGGCCGAGATGTCAGCCACGTTGACCTCGCTCAACGGCGTCCCGGTGGTGGTCGAGCGGTCGATGTACCGAAACAACGGGAGCGAGTTGTTCAGCGCTGGCCACAACAGCGCCGCCGTCGATGCTCCGTCGCTGCGCTGGTTCCTGGCCGAGGGCGCCACCGGCGGCACCTTCGACGAGTTCGTCCTGATCGCCAACCCGAATGCCGCGGCGGCCAGTCTGCGGGTCAGCTACCTGCGCGGCGGCAAGACCCCAATCGTCAAGACCTACACGGCGCCGGCGCAGAGCCGCCTGACCATCTGGGTCGACCAGCAGGCGCCGGAACTGGCGTCGGCCGAAGTCTCGGTCGTAGTCGAGAGCCTGACGCCAACGCCAGTGGTGGTGGAGCGTTCGATGTGGTGGAAGGCGGCACCGGGCGGCGAGTGGGTCGAGGCGCACAATAGCCGCGGCGAGACGACGACGGCGGCGCGCTGGCTCGTGGCTGATGGCGAGGCGGGCGGAGCAGGCGAGGCCAGTACCTTCGTGCTGGTGGCCAACACCGGTAATGTGCCGGCCGCGGTGCGCTTCACCCTGCTGACCGAGTCGGGCACGACGCGCACGGTACAGGACACGGTGACGGCCAGCGGCCGCTACTCGCTGAACGTGGCCGGCGCGTTCCCGGAAGCGCAAGGCACCCGCTTCAGCGTGCTGGTCGAAGGCGTCAGCCCCACCGCTCCACTCGTCGTCGAGCGCTCCTCCTACTCGAGCACGCCGAGCACGCCCTGGGCCTCGGGCACCAACAGCCTGGCCATGCCGCTGCGCTGACACGCTGGCTGGACAGCACGCGGGCCTGCTAGCATCGCTGCATGCCCAGCTTCACCGTGCGCACCGGCATCCTGCTGGTGGTCTTCGGCATCACGAGTTACCTCACCACCGGAGGCACCAGCCTCACGGCATTCATCCCGTCGGTGATCGGCGCGGCGCTGACCGTCTGCGGCCTGGTCGCCCTCCGCCTCGCACGGTTTCGCCGACCGGCGATGCATGTGGCGGCGCTGCTGGCGCTCATTGGCGGGCTGGGCACGATCTCGGCGCTGTTCCAGGTACCCGCACTGCTTAGCGACGCGGCCGTGCCGCGACGACCAGCCATCGTCGCTCGCATCGGGATGGCCCTGATTCTGCTCGTCTACCTCGGGTTCAGCGTGAAGGCGTTCGCCGCGGCGCGCCTCCCACGACGGGCGTGACGTCTGCGTCGAGTCGCGCGTAGTGCGAGGAGACGTAGTCCTCGACCAGCCGCTGAAACTGGACAGACAGTTCCTCGTACGTCCCACGCAGGGTCATGGCGTGACGGCCGTCGATGAAGACCGGGCAATTGGGCGCCTCGCCCGTGCCCGGCAGCGAAATCCCGATATTGGCAGCCTTGGATTCACCTGGCCCGTTGACCACGCAGCCCATGACCGCCAGCGTCATCGTGGCCACGCCCTCGTACTCGCGCTTCCACACCGGCATGCGCTCGCGAATGTACGCCTGGATACGCTCGGCCAGCTCCTGGAAGGTGCTGCTGGTCGTGCGGCCACAGCCGGGGCAGGCCGTGACGCTCGGGCTGAAGGCCCGTAGGCCGAGGGCTTGCAGCAGCTCGCACGCGGCGTAGACCTCTTCGCAGCGGTCGCCACCCGGTCGCGGCGTCAACGACACGCGAATCGTGTCGCCGATGCCCTCGTGCAGCAGCACGCCCATCGCCGACGAGGACCAGACCAACCCCTTGATCCCCATGCCAGCCTCGGTCAGCCCGAGATGCAACGGCTGTCGGGTCGCGCGCGCGAGTGTGCGGTAGACGTCGATCAGGTGCCGCGGGCGTGAGACCTTGCACGAGATGATGATCTGGTCTTCCCGCAGCCCGGCCTCGAGCGCCAGTCCGGTGGAGGTGACCGCCGATTCCACCATGCAGTCGTTGATGATCTCGTCGGAGGACCGCCCGAGGCCGCGGTCGGTGTTCTCCCGCATGCGGTGCATCACCAGTTCCTGGTTGAGCGAACCGCCATTGACGCCGATCCGGACCGGCTTGCCGTATTCCCGCGCGACCGCACAAATCATCGCGAACTGCTCGTCGCGCCGGACCCCGGTGCCGACGTTGCCGGGATTGATCCGGTACTTGTCGAGGGCCTGCGCGCAGTCAGGGTGTCGCGTCAGCAGGAGGTGGCCGTTGTAGTGGAAGTCGCCGACGATGGGCACCGCGCAGCCGACATCGAGCAGCCGTCGCTTGATCTCGGGCACCGCCGCGGCGGCTTCCGGCACGTTGACCGTCACCCGCACCATCTCCGAGCCGGCGGTGGCCAGCGCCGCGACCTGGGCGACGGTGCCAGCGATGTCGGCCGTGTCGGTACTGGTCATTGATTGCACGACCACCGGCGCACCACCGCCCACCTGGACGTGGCCGACCTTGACGCCAATCGTGCGATGGAGACGTGCGATGCTCATGGCCTGTCCTGGCAGCGGCGCGGGCGCCGTGTGTCGATCTCCGCGAGCAGGCTCGCGATGCGTGCCGATTGCTCGGCGGTGACCTGGTCGAAGCTGACGCCGACAAGGCAAGTGGGCGGCTCATCCGGGCGACCGGCGAGCAGGACGCGACTGTGCGCCACGCGCCCGCGAATCGGCCCGATCCTGTCGAGGCCGGTGCCGACGGTCAGGACCAGCGACTCGCCGACCAACCGCCGCCGCGGCGAGGCCAGCACGATGCCCCCGGGACCGAGTTCGCACACGCGCAGAGGCCCCTCCTCTCCGTCCAGCCTGGCCTCGTACGAGGAAGGGACGCGATGGCGGTCGGCGCGGCGTCGATCGGGAGCCCAGGCGTCAGCCATCACCAACGCTCAGCGGCGGCCGTCCTCGAGGCGAGTGCGCGCACTGCGGTGCAGGTCCAGCACATGCGGCCCGAGTTGCTTGCTCAGGAAGACCTTGGACTCGAGGTTGTCGATCGGGTTCTCAGCAAACTTGATCACGTTGAACTGCAGGTTGGCCAGCGTCCCGCGCATCTCGTAGTGACGATTCTTGGTCTTGACGACCACCTCGTCAAAGCCGGAGGCTACCGCCCAGGCTTCCTGCTCTTCGGTCAGCGCCCGGAACTGTCCCTGCCCCCGCCAGTCGATGCGCGTGCCACCGATCCAGCTGTAGAGCACCCGCCGGCCGCCAAACGCCACCACATCCTCGATCTGGGCAGCGAGATCGGCGAGCCGGGGGTCCGACTCCGACTGGAACAACTCGTGGCAGACCTTGAAACTGACCGGAACGAGCGAGCCCGGATCGTCGGGCAGCGCCGCCACGGCCATCACGATGAGGTGTTCGCGATCGGCCAGCCGCGAGGTGATTTCCGCTGCCGTCTTGCGCCGCGCGAACTCGCCGAAGAACTCCTCGAGGTATTCGATTTCGAGGGCGCCTTGTTCGAGCCCGTACTGGCGGATCAGATATTCCACGTGCCGAATGCGCCTCGTTGGGGAAGTGCCCGGTGCGTTGCCGCGGTCCGGGCCGTCCACTCATTCTAATATCGAGCGATGGCGAGTCGTACGCGGACATGAGTCGGCCCCTCGTAGTCCTGGTGCTCGGGGTCGTTGCCCTGATGGTCGTCTCGTGGGCCCTGGGACGGGTGATCTTCTGGTTGCGGGCGACGTTTCCGCCGAGGCCCCGGCGCCCATCGCGCCGGCGATGACGCCGGCGCCACGGCCGACGCTCACCGGCCCGGACGCGGAAACAGGTCGGGGTTGTCGGTGAACAGGCCGTCCACGCCGTACGTGTCGGTGAAGCGTTTCATATCCGCCGTCGCGGTGGCCGCTTGTTCGGCTGAGCCCCGGGCGGCGCGGAAGGTCCACGGGACCACGGTGAGTCCAGCGGCGTGCGCGTCGGTGACCAGCCCGGGTCGCGCGTCGACCAGCGCGCGCGCCGGCCCGACGCCGGTGACAAAGGCGCGCATCTCTCGCAAACCTGCGGTCGTCAGCCACCGCTGTGCCGCGTCAGGCGTGCCGATGAGGAACGTCCGCGGAATGCCGGGCAGTCGCTTGGCCAGGGTGCGCAAGCTCTCCTCCTCGAACGACTGCAACAGCACCGCCGGCCGTCCCTTGACCGGGCCGGCCGCGACCATGCCGTTCTGCTCGAGTGCGGTGACCACGGCGTCCTCCAGGCTGAGTCCCTTGGCACGCAGACGTGCAGGTCCTTTCAGTTCGGGGAAGATGCCGGCCTTGCCCTTGACCAGGGCGATCGCCTCCTGAAAGGTGATGATCCTGGCGCCAGCAAAGGACGGATCGAACCAGCTGCCGGCGTCCAGCCGCCTGATCTCGGCCAGCGTGAAGTCGTCCACGTACCACCGTCGCCGCTCGGCGGTGCCGTCAGGTTCGACGGTGGCGCGGTCGGGAAACAGCTGCTCCACGTCTGTCGTGCGCTCGAGCGTCAGGTCATGCAGGCAGACGAGCACGCCATCGCGCGTCAGCCCGAGATCCTGCTCGACATAGTCTGCGCCCTGAGCCAGCGCCAGTTCGTAGGCCTGTCGCGTGTGTTCCGGGGCGTACGCCGACGCCCCCCGGTGCGCGACACTGAACGGCGCCGGCGGCACGGCAGCGACGGCGGCCGTCAGCGCGGCGATCAGGACGGCGAGTGGGCCAGTCATGCGCATGGAGGTCATCGTGGGCCCGGAGGGTAGCACGGGCATGGGCAGCTGCACTCGGCCCCGCCCATCAGTCGCGGCGCGCCCTAGGACTGATCGCCCGTGTCGCCATCCGACCCGGCGGCGGCCGCGTCGGCCTCCGCCGTTCCGGTGTCGGCGGCATCGTCGGTCTTGGGTCCGCTGCGGCGGCGCCGCCGTCGGCGACGTTGCTTGGACGCATCTGCGCCCTCATCGCCGGCAGCGCTGTCGGTGCCTGGCTGGTCGGTGGTCGACGCAGGCGCTTCTGGTGCCGCGTCAGCGGCCAACTCGCCGGGCCCGGCTTCGGCCGCCGGGGGCGGCACCGCGCTGGCCTCGGTCGTCCGCGGCCGGCGTGTCCGGCTGCGGCGCGGGCTGTCGGTGGCGGACTTGACGGCAGCGCCGTCGATCGCTTCACCGGCTTCGACAAGTTCGGCGTGAGCGTCCTCGAACAGGACCAGCCCGAACGCGTCGGCGATCTCTTCCATGTCTTGGCGCTCGTCCGGTGACACGAGGGTGATCGCCGTGCCTGTCGAGCCCGCGCGCCCGGCGCGGCCGACCCGATGCACGTACGCCTCACGGTTGAACGGCACCTCGAAATTGACGACCGTCTCGATGGCTTCGATGTCGAGCCCGCGCGCGGCGATGTCGGTGGCGACGAGCACGCGGTGGGTGCCCGACTTGAAGCCCTCGACGGCGCGCAGGCGATCGGCCTGCGTGCGGTCGGCGTGCAGGGCTGCGGCGCGGATACCCTGCGATTGCAGGTCCCGCGCCAGCCGATCGGCCCCGCGCTTTGTCGACGAGAACACCAGGGTCGGCCCCGGCGCGCGACGCAGGAAGCGCGACAGCCACGCCGTCTTCTCGTGACGGCCCAGCAATTCGGCCTTGTGCGTGATGCTGGTGGCCGGGGCGTTGCGGATCCCGAGCTGGATCAGCTGTGGCGACTGCATGATCTCCAGCGCGAAGCCCATCACTTCTTCCGGCATGGTCGCGGAGAACAGCAGCGTCTGTCGGGGTCGCCCTGGCGGGAGTTGCGAGACGATGAATTTCACGTCCGGCCAGAAGCCCATATCGAGCATGCGGTCGGCTTCATCGAGCACCAGCACGTCGAGGCCGGTGAAGGCCGCGATGCCGGCGCGCAGATGATCCATCAACCGGCCAGGGGTGGCGACCACCACGTCGACGCCGGCCTTGAGGGCCTGTTCCTGGCCATCCATGCCCACGCCGCCGAACACGGCAGCGCAGCGCATCGAGGTGTGGTACCCGAAGCCCTGCACGTCGTCTTCGATCTGGACGGCAAGCTCGCGTGTCGGGGCGAGCACGAGAATCCGCGCCGATCCCTCGCGCTCCGCATTGACCTGGATCAGGCGCTGCATCAGCGGCAGCAGGAAGGCCGCCGTCTTGCCGGTGCCGGTCTCGGCGCAGGCCACGAGGTCGCGACCGGCCGCGACCGTGTCGAATACGGCGCTCTGAATCGGCGTGGTGTGCTCGAAGCGTCGGTCCTCGACGCCCATCAGCAGCTCCGGCACCTTGATCAGGTCGGTGAACCGCCGAGGTTCGATGTCCGGCGGGAGGCTCTCGAACTTCGCGAGCAGCTCTGCGTTGCGCGCGGTGGCCTGGGGGCGGGCAGGGGGACGACGCGGTCCGGACCGGCTACGGCCGGTCCGGGCGCTTCGTTCAGGGCGTGGGCTCACTCTTTGTCGTCCGCGTGGTCGTCATCGCGTTGCTCAGCGTCGGCGCCGTCCTCATCGACGGCATCGACGTCAGGGCCGTCCGCGTCAGCCCCATCTGCGTCGAGCTTGCTCGCCGCCGGGTCATCGAACTCCACCACGGCTCCTTCAAGATCTTCGTCATCGTCGTACAGACGGCTCACGGGCCGCTGCTTGATGGGACCACGGGGCTTCTCGTAGGTCTGTTTGCGCAACGGCCCCTTGGCCGGCCCGCGCGCCCGTCGCGTCTCGGGACCGGTAGGCGTCATGCCGCCCGGATCGCGTGGTGCGAAGGGACGAGGTGGGCCACCGGGCCGCGGACCGCCGAAGCCGCCAGAGGACGGTGGGCCTCCAAAGCCGCCTGAAGGACGAGGGGGACCGCCGCTGAAGCCGCCGCCATAGCCGCCGGGACGTGGCCCTGCCGGTCGGTCTTCGCGCGCCCGCGCTTCGCTGACCGCGAGTGGGCGACCGCTGAACGGGTGTCCGTTGTAGCGGTTGATCACCTGCTCGGCATGGTCTCGCTCGGCGAAGTCCACAAACGCAAACCCTCTCGGACGCCCGGTCTCACGGTCGGTCGGCAACACCACTTGTGCTGGCTCGGCGACTTCGGAAAACAAGGTACGCAGGTCGGCTTCGGTGGCGCTGTAGGGCAGGTTTCCAATAAATAGGCGAACGCTCACGACGTCCTCACGGGCTGGCCAGGCCTCCGTCTGGCTAAGTTCAGGTGCGCGACCCGTCGAGGGACGCGGCACACCTTGGGGTACTCGAATGTGTGCGGAGCGGGGAGAAGGTTGGGCTCTATGCGGTACTCGACTGAAAGGCGGCGGGTCAGAATTGCATACTTTTCCTGCCGCGCGCAACCGGTAGACTGAGGGGACCGGGACAAGTCCGGACAAATCCATGCCACGTCAGCCATTTCACGCCCTGCCCGATTCGGCCCGCCTCTGGGTGTTTGCTGCCGCCCGCCCCCTCGCCGCGACCGAGCGAGACACCCTGCTGGCGGCCGTCGACACCTTTCTCGACGCGTGGAACGCGCACCGCGTGCCGCTTGACTGCGCCCGCGACGTCCGCTACGACCAGTTCCTGATCGTCGGCGTGGATGAGGAAGCGGCCGGCGTGTCGGGGTGCTCGGTCGATGCCCTGGTGCGCACCATGAAGGGGCTCGGCCAGCAGCTTGGTGTCGACCTCCTCGACCACGGGTCGGTCTTCTATCGCGACGGTGCCTCGGTGGTCCGCGTGTCGCGGGACGACTTTGCCGAGGCGGTCGGGCGTGGCGCCCTCACCTCCGAGGCCATCGTCTTCGACCATACCGTCCAAACGGCCGGCGCCTTGCGGTCTGGCGCGTGGGAAGCACCGGCGTCGCAGACCTGGCACGGCCGAGCCTTCTTCTGACGTGAGCGTAACAGCATCGCTGGCCGCGGCGGGGGAGCCTGCCACCGGGCTGCCTTCGGCGCGCCGTATCGCCATCGTCAGCGTGGGCGTCAATGCGCTGCTCGCCGCCCTGAGCCTGTGGATTGGCGCCCGCGGCGGGTCACTGACGGTGGTCGCGTCGGGCATCGAGTTCGCGGCCGATGTCGTGGCATCACTCGCCCTGCTCTTCGGCTTCTGGTATGCCTTGCGTCCGGCTGATTCGGACCATCCCTATGGTCACGGCCGTGCCGAAACCCTGACGGGGCTTCTCATCGGGCTGGCGCTGTTGCTCATCGGAGGCGCGATTGCCGCGCATGCCGTGCGCGACATGCACGCCGTCCACGCGCCGCCTGCCACGTATACATTGGGCCCGCTGCTCGTCGCGCTTGGCGTCAAGTCCGTGATGATGGTGGTGAAGATGCGCGTCAGTCGCCGCACCGGCAGCCAGGCGCTGCGGGCCGACGCCTGGAACGACAGCGTGGACGTGCTGTCGTCGACCGCGGCCATCCTTGCTCTCGGCCTGACGCTGCTGGACCCGCTCCGGTTTCACGCCGCGGACCACGTGGGAGGCATGCTCGTGGGCGTCTTCGTCATCGTCGCCGGCCTGACCGTGGTGAGGTCCACCTCGCTCGACCTCATAGACACGATGCCGCCAGACCATCTGCTCCAGGCCGTCCGCCGTTCAGCGTGCGCCGTCGATGGCGTGCGCGGCGTTGAGAAGCTGTTTGGTCGGCGCACGGGGCTGCAGTACCACGTCGACCTTCACCTGGAGGTGGACGGCCTGATCTCGGTGGATGAGGGCCATGCCATTGCCAGTGCCGCCCGCGAGCGCATCCGGGCCGAGGTGGCTGCCGTCAGTGACGTGCTCGTCCACGTCGAGCCGGCACGACACGGGCGAGGCGCGGCTCAGGGTTGAACGCGAGCCCGGCCAGCGGGGAACACTTCGTCGAAGAACATGGCCAGGGCCTGCTCGTAGCGGCCGGCGTCCTGCCGATTCAGGTGCACATGTCCCCCACTCAGCTCCACCAGGCGCCGTGGCGGCGGTGCCGCGGCCAACAACGCCCGCCCGTGCGAAATCGGCACGACCGTGTCGTCGGTGGCATGCAGCAGGAGAAGCGGGCTCCCGAGACCGGCGATGCGATCGCGCGACGCGAAGCGGTTACGTACCATCGACCTGATGGGCAGCCATGGGTACAGTTCACTCGCGCGATCGTCGATGCCGGTGAAGGCGCCCTCCAGAATCACCGCGCGTTCGTCGACCGTGCTTGCAAGGCTGGTCGCGACACCGGAGCCTAGAGACCAGCCGTACACGGCAACCGCCGACGCTGGCACATCCTGCTCGCCCAGCCACGTCCACCCGTCGCGCGCCGCTCTGTCCAGCGCGGCTTCTGACGGTGTGCCCGGTAACGTGCCGTACCCCGGGTACTCCACCGCAAGCACCTGCATGCCGAGGCGTCGCAGTTGCTCGTACCGCTCGACGTTCTCGGGGGTGCTCACATTGGCCCCGTTGCCGTGCAGGTAGAGGACCCACGGCGCGTCAGGACGGGCAGGTTGTCGCATCACCCACAGCAGGCCCACGACCCGTCCGGTGCCATCCACCCGTGGCAGACGCTCGATCCGAGCCGCGACGTCGTGCGCCAACGGGTAGACCTTGCGATTGGGGACAAACACCAGTTGGACCTCGTTGGCCATCATCCAGCCGATCGCCGTGAGGTAGGCCAGGACGATTGCCACCGCGGCGCCGACCAGGCTCCAACGAAGGAAGCGACGCACGGGCGCCGCC
Source organism: Luteitalea sp. (assembly GCA_046593715.1). Taxonomy (GTDB): domain Bacteria; phylum Acidobacteriota; class Vicinamibacteria; order Vicinamibacterales; family Vicinamibacteraceae; genus Luteitalea. Next base: position 117,137 of record JBKJQW010000005.1, on the reverse strand, counting down.
GTCGCTGGATCAGCGGGTGACACGGAGCGTCGTAACCTGACCAACCTGGACATCGACACGGCGCATCGCGCCGCCAACGAGCACGTCGTGGCGTCCCGGAGGGATTTGTCCCAGCGTGATCGGGGTCACGCCGCGCGGGCGGCCCCCCATGGTGACCGGGAGACCTGACGGTGTGCTCTCGATCGCGACGGCGCCGGTGGTGGCCGTCATCAGCGCCGGAGCCGCGGCGGCCGCCGGTGAATTGGTGCTGCCGCGAGCCGCCGCCGGCCCCGGCGCACCCGCTGGAGCCGCATCGCTGGCGGGGATGGGGGTGGCGGCCAGCGTGGTGCCGTCCGGCGAGAGCAACATCACGGTGCGGCCGAGGCCGATGATGACGCGGTCCGCGCGCAGGGTACGGCCCCGGTTGACCAGCTCGATGTCGTACTGGCCCGGGTCCAGGATGTGCTCGAGTGGCGCCACGCCCACCGCCTGCCCGTCGACGCGGACTTCAGCGCCCTCGGGCTCATCCACCAGCAGCCGACCTTGGACCATGGCGGGCCGGGTGGACTGCAGGTACCAGATGTACGCGCCTTCCGCGACCGCCACGAGCGCCAGCAACCCGATGAGCAGACGGGTCCATCCCAGCCCGGTGGAGGAGTCATCGCCCGGTGAGCGCAGACGCAGCTCGCTCCAATCCGGGCGAGCGAAATCCGGCGCGGTGGGCGCCGGGTGGCCCGGCAGGGCGGACGCCGGCGCAGCCTCGACATCCACCACGTCGTAACGGTCGAGCTCACGGTCGGGCGGCGGCCAGGTCACGCCCAGCGGCCCTCCCGAGTGGACGGGGGCCTGCTGCGCTCGCAATGCGTGTGTCCGCTTCAACAGGGCTTCGAGGCGAGCGCTGATCTGTTCGGGGGTGGGGCCTCCGCCCGGCGACGCTGGCGGACCTTCGGGTTCAGTCACGTTCAGTTTGTATCCTACGCCTCCCACCTCGTCAACCAGCCCGCCCCTCGCCTGCGTGCCCCGGCGGCACAGCCCGATCGACGTGTCCACCTGCTGCGGCAACCGTGCGCGCGAGAGGACGCTGGAGGCGTCCAAGCGCTGGCAGTGCCTTTGCAGGGTCGTCAGCCATGACATGGGCTCGCAAGCGGCATTCTCGGGGCGTTGGCCTGGCGCTGATGGTAGCGATGGGCTCGGCGAGTGTGGCGGCCTTCCAACTCGTATCCGTACAGGACGAGATAGCGATTGGCCAGAAGGCACAGCGGGAGGTCCAGCAGCAGACACCGGAAGTCAGCGACCCGGTCGTGCGCGACTACGTCCGGGAGCTGGGTGGCAGACTTGCCGGCTATGCGTCGGGCGAGAAATATCCATACAGTTTCTCGACGGCGGACTACCGCGAGCTCAACGCGTTTGCGCTCCCCGGGGGGCCGGTCTGGATTCATCGGGGCATCCTGGCCTCGGCCACCACCGAGGCGCAGGTGGCCGGCGTGCTGGCACATGAAGTCGCGCACATCTCGCGTCGCCATGCGGCACGGCAGATCACCAAGGGGACCTTGGCCAATGGCCTGCTCGGCCTGCTTGGCGCCGTCCTCGGCGACGAGGGCGCCGGGGCCGCGGCGGCGCAGGTGGCGGCAGGGGTCACCGCCAACAGCTTCATGCTGAAATTCTCGCGCGACGACGAGCGTGATGCCGACCGCGAGGGCGTCGCCATCCTGGCGCGGGCCGGCTACGACACGCGTGGCCTGACCGAGTTCATGCGGGTGCTTGCCGCACAGCAGGGGCGGTCGCCGGGTTCTGTGGCCCAGTTCATGTCCACCCATCCGGCACCGGCCAGCCGCGTGCGAGACCTCGAACGGCTGGTCGCCGCCAACCCGGGCGGTGCGCGGCGGACCAGCGAGCGGTTCACGCAGGTCAAACGTCGTCTCGGGCAGCTGCCGGCCCCGCGAGCGATGCCGAAGCGCTGACGCCGCGTCGCCCGTGACGCCTAACGATAGATGTTCAGGAACGTGGTGATCACGACATTGTTGACGACATCGATGAAGAACGCGCCGACCATCGGCACCACGAGAAACGCTCGCGGCGCGACGCCGTAGCGTTCAGTCAACGCCTCCATGTTCGCCATCGCGTTGGCGGTCGTGCCCAGCATGAAGCCGATGAAGCCGCTGGACATCACCGCCGCGTCGTAGTCCCGACCCATCAGCCGGAAGATGATCGGGGGCGCCAGGAGTGCGACAAAGGCAATCTGCACCACCAGCAGCACGGCCAGCGGCACCGCGAGGCCAGCCAGTTGCCACAGCTTCAGCGTCATCAGGGCGATGACGATGAAGAAGGCCAGGGCGACGGTGCCGAGATCGTCGATGGTCGCTTGCGAGATGCCGAGCCACCCGGTCAGCTCGTCGACGTTGCGCAGGACGATGGCCGCGAGCATGGCGCCGATGTACCGCGGCAGCACGACGCCCTGCACCGTCAGCCAGTCGCTGATGGCGGCGCCGACCCACATGGCAAACAACAGCAGGGCGGTGGCTTTCATCAGCGCGTAGGCTTCGCGGTCCTCGCCAATCGGCGCGTGCGCGGCGCCGGGCAGGGCTGCTTCCACGACGTGCTGGGCCACCGTCGCCGGCTGTGTGGTTGGCGCAGGGTGGCGGTGCACGCGCCGCTCGATCAACCATGTCCCGACCGGGCCGCCAATCAGCCCTCCCGACACGATGCCGGCCATGGCCGCGGCCACGGCGATGGTCTCGGCGCCGCTGACGCCGGCCTGCTCGAACAGCGGCGCGAACGCCAAGCCGGTGGCCGGCCCGCCGGCCAATGTCACCGAGCCGGCCAGGACGCCGAACAACGGCGGCTGCCCGAGCAGGCGGGCGGTGATCACGCCGAGTACGTTCTGCAGGATGGTGAACGCCGCCGACGCCGCCAGGAAGAGGACCACGAGCGGTCCACCTCGCTTCAGCAGGCCGAAGCTGGCCCCGAAGCCCACGCTGGTGAAGAAGGCGATCATCAGGGGATCGCGCAGCGTCGTGTCAAAGGCGAAGGGCTCCTGGCCGCGCAGGTGGCCGATCGTCATGACCAGTGAGACGATGAGACCGCCGACCACTGGCGCCGGGATGTTCAGCCGCGCCAGCCAGCCGATCCGCCGCCTGATCGCATAGCCCGCAAACAGCACGACGCCGGCGAAGGCCAGCGTGTGAATGGCGTTGATTGCGAACACGCCGCGATGATACACAACCGCGAGAGACCCCAGATGCCACGTCCGTTCGCCCCACCCTCGCCGCGGCCCAGGAGCCAGCTGCGCCGATTCCGTCAGCACCAGGTTCCGCGTCGCTGGCGACGACACCAGCGGCCCCGTCGCCAGCGTGGCGCGCCGTGGATCTCCACCCGCATCCGGCGTGTCGTGTGGCTCTGGCAACCGTGGGCCCTGCTGACCGGCTGGTTCCTGATCGACGATCGCTACTATTGGGCCGCTGGCATGCTCGCCATCGCCATCGTCGCCTACGTGCTGCGCCCGGCCGAACGGCCGCCACGTCTCGGCCTGGACCACATCGATCCCGCTGGATCACCGGCCTTCCTCGACACGGTGGCCGGAATCACCGGCGCGACGTTCGTCCCTGGCAACTCGGTCACCATCCTTAACAACGGCGACGAGTTCTTTCCGGCGATGCTCGAGGCCATTCGCGGTGCCCGCGACTCGGTGTGCATCGAGCAATACATCTTCTGGGAAGGGCAGACAGCCGAGCAGTTCTGTGAGGCGCTTGCCGAGCGCGCCCGTGCAGGAGTACCGGTCAAGCTCCTTCTCGATTCGGTCGGCTCGGCCACCATTGGCGAACGTGCCTACGAGAGCCTCACCAGCGCCGGGTGCGAGGTGGCGTGGTACACGCCGATCCACTGGTACACGATCGGGCGCTTCAACAACCGCACGCACCGCAAGACGCTGGTCGTCGATGGCGCCATCGGCTTCACCGGTGGCGCCGGTATCGCCGACCACTGGCGCGGCAACGCCACACCGCCCGACCAATGGCGCGACATGATGTTCCGCATCGAGGGGCCGGCCGTGGCGATCCTGTTGTCGGGTTTCGCGCAGAACTGGTTGCGGACGACCGAGGAGATCATTCAGGGCGCGGAGTACTTTCCTGCCGTGGCGCCCGCCGGGTCGCTCGCGATGCAGGTCCTTCACAGCTCACCGGACGCCGGCGCGTCGTCGGCGCGGCTCATGTACTACCTGGCCATCGTCGCGGCCCGGCGGCGGATCGACATCGTCAACCCCTACTTCGTGCCGGACGAGACGGCCATCGAGACGCTCATCGAGGCCGTGGCTCGTGGTGTGCAGGTGCGCGTGCTGGTGTCGGGTCTGCATAACGACAACTGGCTGGCGCGCCAGAACAGTCGGCGGCTGTACGGGGTGTTGATGAAGGGCGGCGTGAAGCTGTTTGAATACGACCTCTCGATGCTGCACCAGAAGGTGATGCTCGTGGATGGATGCTGGAGTACCGTGGGCACCAGTAACTTCGACAACCGTTCGTTCGCGCACAACGAGGAGACCACCCTCTGCGTCTGCGACACGGGATTTGCCGCGGCGTTGACGGCCGCCATCGACGAGGACCTGGCAAGCAGTCAGCCGGTAGCCCCGGAGGCGTGGCGGCATCGGGGGTGGCTGGCCCGTGTGCAGGAACAGGTCGCCTCTCTGCTGAAGGAACAGGTGTGAGACTCGCGCAGTTGTCCCTGCCGTGGCGTGAGTGTGGCGAGGCGCTGCCCGACGTCGGGCAACCGCCGGTCCCGCCGGCGCCGCCCCCGGCCCTGGCATTTGTCCGCAATGGCCGGGCCCGTCGGTACATCCTGCGCGTCCTGCCCGACGCCAGCGTGCGTGTCACGATCCCGCGCCACGGCTCGCGCCGGGAGGCGGAGGCATTCCTGCGCAGCCGCACTCGCTGGATTGAGGACCGCCGCACCGAGATGGCGGTCCGCCGTCGCGCCACGCGTTGGCGTGCGGGGCAGCCGGTGTGGTGGCGCGGCGCGACGATGCTCGTCGGCGTGAGTGCGGGTGCGGACACCCACGTCACGGTGCGGTGTGGCGAGTTGCAGGCCAGTTGTGCGCCGCGCGACGACTATCGCCCGGTCCTCGAGCCCCTGATGCGTGCGTGTGCGGTACGTGAGTTGCCCACTCAATTACTCGCGCTGGCTGGCCGGCATGGCCTCGAGGTGGCGCGCGTCACCGTACGCAGCCAGCGATCTCGCTGGGGATCCTGTTCGCGCGACGGCAACATCGCCTTGAACTGGCGTCTGCTGCAGATGCCCGGCGAGGTGTGCGAGTACGTGCTGCTGCACGAACTGATGCATCTGCGACAACCAAACCACTCTGCCAGGTTCTGGGCCGAGGTGGAGGCCGTGTGTCCCGGCTACGCCTCGGCGCGGGCCTGGTTGCGGTCCGAAGGCCTGGCGCTCTGCTGATGGCAACTCGTGGTTCCGACGACCCGCCGGTGGTGGACAGCTCTGCGGCGCTGGCCTCGCTGTACCAGGCGCCACTGGCCGAGTTTGTCTCCCGTCGCCGCGCCCTCGCAACGCAGCTGAAGCGGAGTGGCCACATCGACCTGGCGACTCGCATTGCCGGCGCTGGCAAGCCGTCACGCGCCGCCTATCTGGTCAACCAGGTGTACTGGCGCAGGCGGGCCGTCTACGACGGCGTGCTGGAGGCGGGAACGGCCGCGCGTGCGGCGCAACAGGCACGCCTGCTCGGCGAGGCCGGCGATCTCGCCGAGACGATGCAGCTGCGGGATGCGGCGGTGCGCAAGGCCGTCCAGGAGGCTGAGCGTCTTGCCACGCAGGAGGGGCAGGGTGCGAGCGCGGCCATGGCGGCCCAGGTGCGCGGCACGTTCGAGGCTCTTGCGGCCCACGGCCTCGAAGGCCGGCTGCCACACGGTCACCTCGATGCGGACGTGGCACTGCCTGGGCTTGGAGCGTTTGCCGGCCTGACGCTGCCGGCGACGCCGACCCCGCCGACGGTACGTCGCTTCGAAGTGGTGGCCCGAAGGGTCGAGGCCGAACCAGAACCGGCCTCGCCTCCCGACCCGAGGGTGGTCGAACTGGAGGCGACCGTCACGGCTCTGGAACAGCATCGCGCTGTCGCATCCGAGCGGCTCGATGAGTTACGCCGCACGACGCAGGCGGCGCGCGAGGTGGCCGCCGCTGCCGAGCGTGCCGCAGCGGACGCCACACGCGCAGCCACCGAGGCGCGGCAGGCCGCCGTCCGCGCTGAGAAGAGCAGGACCTTGGCCGAAGACGACCTGTCCCGTCTCGACAGCGACCTGATGACGGCGCAGGCACGCCTGCGCGAGCTGACCGAGGCCGCCGACCCTCCGCATCCGCCGGCGCCGCCCACTCGGGGCGGTCGGCCACCGACCGCCTCACGCACTAGCCGCGCGCAGTGAGCGGGGGCGCGACACCAGGCGGCGGTCAACGGCGTCCTCGACTCGCCCCGGTCATGCGCTCCATGTGAGGGCGTCCAACTCGCGCGCGGCACCCCCGACCAGCGCGAGCAGAGGCCTGGCGTCACCGGCCATCTCGTAGCCTGCGCACCAGTCCGCCCATTCCGTCCGGTCGAGCAGGTGGAGGAGTAGCCAATCCGAGGCGCGAATCGCAGAGGTCATTCGACCAATAGTAACGGGCGAGCCCGTGCCGGCCCCAGACGGTGTGGACAGCGCCAAAGCTATCAATACGTAGGCAGACACCAGAGAAGCCGAGACCGACCGTAGTCCCTGTCCTTGGTACGTCACCCATGAGCCGATGAGTCTGGTGGCCAGGTAGCGCGCCAGGATGGCGTCGGCCTCGGCACGGCTGACCGCGGCACCCCCATCGGTCGCATCGGTGAGTCCTGCCGGCCAGGCATGTGGCCGCCACTCCGGCGGAACGCGTGACAGGAGCGACGCCCGTACCTGCTCGAGTCCGGCTCTATCGGCAGGTGTCCGGAGCAGGCGTCGAGGGTCGGGCGGCGCGAATGAGCGACGCGCCAGCACCTCGAGAGCGCCGTCGGCCGACTTCCATGCCCGCAGCGTGTCGGTCCAGCACAGCAGGCTGGCGAGCGCCGACACGAGCGCCGCATTTGCTTGCTCGACGGGCGTCAGGAGCCTCTCGATTGTGAGCGTCTCCCATTGGGAGTAGACCGCGTGTCCCGCGAGGACCCCAGGCTTGAGCAAGGGAGGCCAGGCGTCCCTGGCATCGAGCGACTCGAGATGGACTCGGGCGTCGGCGTGGATATAGTCAAATGACATAAAACACGTATCTCCTCCGACCGGACTCGGAGAAGATGGGCTGACGATCATCTCGGTCGCCGTGCCGCACCAGGCTGAGAGGCTGAGATGCCAACCTCGCGCATCAACCAGGAGCACTCGAGGAAACTGCCGGCAACTGTAGGCCAGCGCGGCGGTGCCGAGTGACGACTCGACGCGACATCCGCCTCCCGGTACCGCGGGGGCATGGAAGACACAGGTTGATTCTGTCGTACGGCCTAGAATTCCGCCGTGCGTCCATGAGCCGGGGGCTAGGTCAGGGAGAAGGCCCGCCGCTTCCCCTTGGCGCAGGAGCTCCAGAGGAACGGGCTCGACCGGAATTGGCCAACCGGCGCGACAGCAGCTGCCGGTATGGCCACACGCGTACGCCGCGAGGCCGCGCAGCGTCCGCAGCCGGTCTCCGGGGGCCGGCGCCCCGTGAGGGGAGGTCATGACCGTGGAGGTGCTGGTGCCCGCTCTCGGACTCGAACCGAGATGCCCTTGCGGGCGGGGGATTTTGAGTCCCCTGCGTCTGCCATTTCGCCAAGCGGGCGGCGACCGGCAGTCTACCAAGGAATTGAGAATTCAGCGCCCGGAATGCGGCGTGCGGCCGCCCCTGTCGGGCGCCACGCTACTGTTTGGGCGCATTGGCGCCGACGGTCCACAAATACAAGGTGCGGCTCGTGCCATTGCCGTCGGTGAAGGTCTCCACCTTGTCTGGTGGCCAATCGCCCATGCCGAACTGATGCGAGACGATCCGGGCGCCCGGCTTGAGTTGCGAGAGCAGCCGCGGGCGCAGTTTGACGTTGGATGAGGACAGCAGGTACAGCGTCACGACCGTTGCCTGCGACACATCAGCTTGAAGCGCGTCCTGTTCACGAAATTCGACGCGCGACTCGACGCCGGCCTGCTTGGCGTTGACGCGGCCGTCGGCGACGCGGGCCGGGTCGATGTCGATGCCGATGCCCCGTGCACCGAACTGCTTCGCAGCCGTGATCACCAGTCGGCCATCGCCGGACCCGAGGTCCACCACGACATCGTTCTTGCCGACCCCCGCGATAGCCAGCATGCGTTCGACGACATCCTGTGGCGTCGGCACGTACGGCGCCAGGCTGGGCTGTGGCTCGCTGGCGACAGTGGCCGCACGCACGACCGTCGCCGCTCCAGCCACCGTCAACACCACCACGACGGCCATCACCACCACACTGCTGATCCGCGCAATCACGTTGCTCATCGTTTGCTCCTCCGCAGGGCCGCTCTGTGCAGACCTCTCGGCCACTTTATGACGCCGCGGGCCAGACGATGGTCGGTCAGCGAGGCGGAACCTCGGAATGTTGGCCCACTGCGCTATACTGGAACGGTTTCTAAGACCGCATTGCTGGGAGCGCTACCTGTGCGACCATCTGGAGAGAGGGGTGCCCGTGACATTTCAGGTCGGTGACAAGGTCATCTACCCGAATCATGGACTCGGTGTGGTTGATCGTATCGAGACCAAAACGATTCTGGGAACTGTGTGCGATTTCTATCAATTGCGCATGGTGGCAAACGAGACGACGGTGCTAGTGCCCGTCAACAATGTCGACAGCGTTGGCCTGCGCCGCGCCGTCTGTGACGAAGAAATCCAGCGTCTGTACGGCTTGCTGTCCGATGGCAACATCGACAGTCACCAGAACTGGAAGGGCCGCTTCAAAGACAATTCAGACCGAATGCGTACGGGCTCGATCTACGACGTCGTCGAAGTCCTGAAGAGTTTGTGTTACCTGAGCAAGTCCAAGAACCTCTCCTTCCGCGAGAAGCGCATGCTCGACCGCGCTCGCTTCCTCGTCATCTCCGAAATTTCCGAAGTCACCCACCTGCCCATGACCGGTGTTGAAGTCATGGTCGATGAAGCGCTGTGCAAGTGCTTCAAGGCGAAGGACGACAGCGTACCCGTCCGCCGCCCCGTCATGGCCATTGCCGCCAGCGTCGCCGCACCAAAAGTGACGACGGCAACACGGGCGACCGCCCGTCGCGCCTTGACCAGCAACTAGAAGTTCCAGCAGGCGGGTCGAGAAACCGCTGAAGAGCCCGACGGCCGCGAGGTCACCGGGCTCTTTCGCGTATATAGTGCCCAGCGACCTGCTCGACCCCCGAGCCTCCTGCCCGTGCACACCCTCATCACTGCCGTCCGCAGCCTGCTGGCCTACGTGTTCGTGATCGCCTACGTGGTCATCGTCGGCGGACCGGCCGTGCTGTTCAGCATCGTCACCCATCGTCATGCGCACCTGCTCGTCCTCGGCATCGCGTGCATCCGCACGGCCATGGCCATTCTGGGCATTCGAGCCGTGGTCACGGGAGCCGAGCACATCCAGCACCGCCGCGCTGCGCTCTACACGGTCAACCATGCGAGCAACGTCGAACCGCCCATCATCTTCGCGGTCCTGCGCGAGCTCACGCCTCGTCTCAAGGTCGTGTACAAGGCCGTGCTGCGCAAGCTGCCCATTCTCGGGCGCGGCTTCGACGCGGTGGGGTTCGTGCCCATCGAACGGGAGCATCGCGAGCGGGCCACCCAGGCCATCGACAGTGCCGCGCGCAGCGTGGTATCAGGCAACTCGCTGCTGATGTTCCCTGAAGGCACACGCAGCCGCACCGGGGAACTGCTGCCTTTCAAAAAGGGGGCGTTCGTCCTCGCCATCAAGGCGCAGGCGCCGGTCGTGCCCACCGCCATCTTCGGCGCCGCCCGCGCAATGCGTCCCGGCAGTCCGCTGATCTGGCCGACGACGGTGCGGGTCCACTTCGGAGCGCCCATCGAGACGGCCGGGCTGGACATCAGCGACCGCGATGCGCTGTCCACGCGCGTGCGCGACGAGGTCGCACGGTTGCTCGACGAAGCCGCGCGTGCCGACGCGGCCACTTCAGGTAGCCTGTAATCATGGACATCCTGGTCACGCTCGGCCGGACGCTCGGCTTCTCGATGGCCGCAGGGGTCAACCTCTACGCGACCGTCGGCATCCTCGGCCTGGCGTCGCGCTACGGGTGGGTCTCCTTGCCCGAGCAGTTCGCGGTCTTCAATCACGACGCCGTGATCTACTCCGCTCTGGCGTTGTTTGTGATCGAATTCGTCGCCGACAAGATTCCCTGGATCGACACCCTCTGGGACGGCGTGCACACCGCCATCCGCCCCCTCGGCGGCGCGCTGATTGCGGTCACCACGCTCGGCGAGGCCAGCCCGTCGATGCAGGGATTGGTGGCACTCCTGGGTGGTGGACTGGCCGCGTCCAGTCACCTCACCAAGGCCGGCGCGCGCGTCACCGTCAACGCCAGTCCCGAGCCCTTCTCCAACTGGCTCCTGAGCTTGTCGGAAGACGCATTCGTCTTCATACTCGCGGGCCTTGCGCTGAAGTTCCCACTGCTCGCTCTGGTGGTGGTCGTCGTCGCGTTGGTTGTCTGCGTCGCCGTGCTGACGTACGTGGTGCGGACCTTGCGGCGGCTCGTCGCCCGGCGCCGTCATGTCGTCTTTAGTGACCGCCCCGCCTGACACGGCCGGCGTCTAGCCGCCGACCGTGAAGCGGAGCTCGTAGGCGTCGAGGGGCTGGCTGTCGAAAGCCGTGATGCCCTGGCGCAGCCGGATGATGACGGTGCGAAAGCGCTCGAACGGCGCGGAGAACTTCAGCTCCAGTGTCCGTCGTCCCTGGTCGTAAGTGGCCACAAACGGCGGAGCGAGGCCCGCCGGGATACCACGCTCGCTCGCCTCGGCCGCGTCATAGGCGGCCACGACGTTGCCTTTGAACGACTGCGGGGTCATGTCGCGCGAGAACTGGAGACGCACGCGGGCGTCGGCGGTCACGTCCACCTCGCCCGAGGTCGGCGTCGAGAAGATGACCTGCGGGGCTGGGGCCGGGGGAGCCGCTTCAGTGGTGGTCTCGACCGGCGCGGCTTCGGCCGCCGGGGCAGTCACGCGGATGGCCGTCGCCTCGATCCAGACCAACCCCTTGCTCGAGCGCACGTCGCCCTGCACTTCGAGCCAGCGGCCCGTGTCGACACGGGCGTCGACGTTGAGGTCGAAGTTCGGGCCCTTTGGACGTCGCCCGACCACCCAGATGCTCGAGTCAGCGAGTTGCAGCACGAAGTCGAACTTGCTGCGCCCCGGCGCTGCCGGCTGGTCACCGAAGAGGTTGCGCCCCCGAAACCGGCCAGTGACCGTGACCGGCTGACCGTCGAACCGCAGCGGGTCCAGCGCCAGCGCACGGACAGACGGTGCAGAGACCGGCTCGGCGGCCCGCAGGTCGCTGACGATCATCACCAGCAACTCGCCCTGCGCCGGCCAGTCGCGCTGCAGGATCTTCTGTGAGAGCTCGACAAGGTTGTGCATTGCCACGCGCCGGTCGTCCTGCGTGAGCCGACCGACGTCGATGAAGGTGCCGGTGACCTCGACCTCTCCCGACACCTGCGCCACCGCCGCATCGCCGATGGCCAGAAGCCGGGTGTCGCCACTGAGCAGGGCCGTGCCGACCTGGTCGGTGACCAGCTTGGCGCGCACGCGCACCGCCTGCAGGTGATAGAAGCCCGCGTAGGCGGTCAGGGCTCCCAAGGTGGCAGCCTTGCGCCCCGACGAGATCTCGGCCCGGATCTGCGCCGTCGCCGGCGACGCGCAGCACAGGGCGACGAGAAAGATCGACAGCATGCGGACCATATATGTATCGACGCCTCCCGAGGCGCTTCAGTTGACGCGGCGTCGTCCGACGCGCGTCAGGATGACGGCCAGCGCCAGGAACACGGCAAGCCCCACGACGTGTCCGGTCACGCCTTCGTGCAAGGCCGGGATGCGCCCCAGGCTCTCCTGCGCGTCCTCGACCCGCAGTATGGCGGGCAGGTACTCCCGAGAGCCGTACAACACGGCGTAGGCGATCCCCGCGATCGACCCGCCAGCGATCAGACCCGAACTGAAGAGCGTGCCGGCTCCGACTTCGGATTCTTCCTGCCGGCCAGTCGACCGCTCGACCAGCCAACGGACCAGACCTCCGATGAAAATCGGCGCCGTGGTGGCGATGGGGAGATACGCGCCGACCGCGAACGACAGTGACCGCACGCCGCACAACTCCATCGTCACGGCGATGAACACGCCGGTGAGGACGAGGCCCCACGGCAGGTTCTGGCTCAGGAGGCCGCGGATGATCGTCGCCATCAACGTGGCCTGTGGCGCCGGCAGCGCATTGGAGCCGATCACCATCACCTTGTGCAGGTATAGCGTCGTGACGCCGATGATCAGCGCCGAGACGATGACGCCGACGATCAGGCCCACCTGCTGATGGCGCGGCGTGGCACCCAGGAGAAACCCGGTCTTCAGGTCCTGCGAGGTGGCCCCGGCGTTGGCCGCGGCGATGCAGACGACGGCGCCGACCGTCAAGGCGATTGGCGCATAGAGGTCTCCGGTCCAGCCGATGCTCACAAAGATCGTACAGGTCAGAATCAGGGTGGCGATCGTCATTCCTGAGACCGGGCTCGACGAACTGCCGATCAGGCCGACGATGCGCGAGGCGACGGTGACGAAAAAGAAGCCGAACACCACCACCAGCCCAGCCGCCAGCGGGTTCCCCTGCGTAGGCATGCCCGGCGCCACCGCGAGCAGGACCGCCAGCAGCAATGTGCCGCCGAGGACGATGCCGACCGGGAGATCCCGCTCGGTGCGTAGCGGGGCCCGACCGGCGCTCTCGGCGCGGAAGTCCTTCACGCTGTCGCGAAACGACCCGATGATCGTCGGGATGGTACGGGCCAGCGTGATCAGGCCGGCGGCCAGCACGGCGCCGGCACCGATGTAGCGGATGTACTGGCTCCAGATCTGGCCGGGTGCCATGTCGACGATGCGCAAGCCATCGGCCGCCGCAGGTGGAAAGGGGGTCGGCATGTAGGCGCCCATGATGGAGAGCAGCGGCAGCAGCACCATCCACGAGAGGACACCGCCGGCCACCATCTCCCCGGCAATCCGCGGACCAATCACATAGCCGACACCCATGTACTCGGGGGAGATGTCGACGTTGACGGTGGCGTTGGGAAAGGCGCTGGTCTTGGGCGACGTGTAGCCCACCTCGGTTCGTACCAGCTGAAAGATCCACGGCAAGGCCTTGAAGAAGGCGCCGATGCCGAGTCCCTGGAAGACCAGGGAGGCCAACTGGCCGCCGCGTTCGCCAGCAATCAGGACATCGGCACAGGCGGCTCCCTCCGGGTAGGGCAGCACGCCATGCTCCTTGACGATCAGGGCACGCCGCAGGGGCACCATCATCAACACCCCGAGGATGCCGCCGGCAAAGGCGAGCATGGTGATCTGGAAGTAGTTGAAGTAGGCCGGGCCGTACGGGGTCAGGAAAATCAGCGCAGGAATCGTGAAGACGACGCCTGCTGCCACAGACTCTCCGGCCGACCCGATGGTCTGGACGATGTTGTTTTCGAGGATGGTGGAGCCGCCCAACCGCTTCAGCACCGAGATCGCCAGGACCGCGATGGGTATCGAGGCGCTGACGGTCAGGCCGGCGCGCAGGCCGAGGTACACGGTCGATGCTCCGAACAGCAGTCCAAACAGTGCGCCGAGGAGCACTGCGCGGGCCGTGAACTCGGGCGGCGCCTGGTCTGCAGGGACGTACGGCGCGAAGGGAGGCTGAGCCATGGCCGACGTATATCTCAGAAGGCGTGCCTGCCGATAGACGCGTCTCGTGTTGGGCAGGGCTTCGGTCCGGTCGTGCACGGTGCGTTGCCGGCGCCGTCGTATGATCGGTCCCCGTGTCCGACCTCGAGCAGGAGCGGCCTGTCGGCGACCACGTGTCCGAACTCACCACGGCGCGGTTGTCGGTGTACCTGCGCTGCCTCGAAGCGCTGGATGCCAACGGCGTGAACACCGTCTCGTCGCACGGCCTGGCGACGCAGTTTCGGCTCAACGCGGCGCAGATCCGGAAGGACCTGGCGCACTTTGGTGAGTTCGGCATTCGCGGTGTCGGTTACTACGTCAAGGATTTGAAGCGTCACCTGCAACAGATCCTGGGTCTGGACCGCAGCATCAAGGTGGTCATCGTCGGCGCCGGCAACCTGGGGCTCGCGCTGGCCGACTACGCGGGGTTCCGTCAGGATGGGTTCGAAGTGGTGGCCCTGCTGGACACCGCGCGCGAGAAAGTGGGGCAGTACTCGCGCAGCGGCGTGCCTATTCGCCACGCGCGCGACGTGGAGCGGCTCGTCGAGCGCGAGAAGATCGACATCGCCGTCATCTGCGTGCCGGCCGATGCAGCGCAGGACAGCGTCGATGCCGTCGTCGCCGCTGGGGTGCGCGCCATCATGAACTTCTCGCCCGGTAGCCTGCGCGTGCCCGTGCACGTCAAGCTGAAGAGCATGGACCTGACCATCACCTTCGAGAGCCTGTCGTTCTTCCTCGCCAATGGCCACACCCACTCCTAAGGCGCGGCGCGCCACCACGCTGTCGCACGCCGACGCCCAGGGCCGTGTCCTGATGGTGGACGTCTCGACCAAGCCGGTTACGGCCAGGATCGCGGTGGCGCAGGGCTTCGTGCGCGTGTCGCTCGCCGCGCGACGACTGGTCCGGGCCGGTACGGTGCGCAAAGGTGACCCGCTTCAGGCCGCGCGCCTCGCCGGCATCATGGCCGCCAAGTCCACGGCGACGCTGATCCCGCTGTGCCATCCGCTGCCGTTGACGGCTGTCCACGTGGACGTGGAGCTGGCGCGGGGCGGCATCGCGATCCGCGCCACGGTCAAGACGACCGGGCAGACCGGCGTCGAGATGGAGGCGCTCACTGCGGTTGCCGTGGCCAGCCTGACCGTGTACGACATGCTGAAGGCAGTCGACAAGGGTATGGTGATCGAGCGGATCGTCCTGCTCGAGAAGCGGGGCGGGCAGAGTGGGGACGTCGGGAAGCGCCGCGTGCCGAGTTCGCGGCCACCGCCGCCGCCGTCGACCCGGGTGACCAACGCAGGGACGAGGAAGTAGGAATCGCGCATGGCCACTGCCGCCGCAGCCCGACAACGTCCGTTCCGTTTTCCGCCGGCCGTCCCCGCCCGGATCCACACGCTGGCGCAATTGCCCGCCGACCTGCTGCGCGAGTCCCCCCGACCGGACTTGCTGCAGCAGTGCACGGCCGGAGGCCTGATGCCGTGCTCGACGGCCACCTTCGTCGACCGGGTGCGGGCCATAGGCCTGGCGCTCGAGGACATGGGCATGTCCACCGGCGACCGGGTCGCGATCATGTCGGAGACGCGTCAGGCCTGGGTAGTCGCCGACATGGGGATCGTGACCGCCCGTCTGGTGACCGTTCCGATCTACCCCACCGTCTCTGCGCAGCAGGCCCGCTTCATCCTGCAGGATTCCGGTGCTCGCGGGGTGTTTGTCTCCGACGCCATCCAGGCCGAGAAGATGCTCGCGGTTCGACACCTCCTGCCCGAACTCGAGTTCATCGTCGTCTTCACCGACGAAGTGCCGCCGGCCTCGGTCCGCGACAGCCACACCGTCCTCCGCCTCGAGGGCCTCATCGAGCGCGGTCGCGCCCTCGCGGCCGACCCGACCGCGGCGGCGCGCTACGAAGAAGGGATCGCGGCGGTCTCGCCCGAGGACCTGCTGACGATCATCTACACGTCGGGGACCACGGGTGAGCCCAAGGGGGTGATGCTGACGCACGACAACGTGCTGTCCAACCTCAGGGCCGTGTCCCCCGTGCTGGAGTTGACCAGCAGGGACGTGGCGTTGAGCTATCTGCCTCTCAGTCACGTGTTCGAGCGGATGGTCACGTACCTGTACCTGCACGAGGGCCTGACGGTGTGTCATGCCGAGTCGCTCGAGACCCTCGCCCGCGATCTCCAGATGGTCCGTCCCACCGTGATGACCGGTGTGCCGCGGGTCTACGAAAAGCTCTACGGCCGAATCCACGAGGCGGTCGCGGCCGCTCCGGCGTTCCGCCGCCGCCTCTTCGAGTGGGCCGTGCGGGTCGGCACCGAGGCGTCTGCCACCAGACGTGCGGGCCGCTCGCTCTCGCCAGTGCTGAAGATCCAGGAAGCCGCCGCCGACGGCCTTGTCTGGAAAAAGATCCGCGACAAGGTCGGAGGCCGCCTGCGGTTGGCAGTGTCGGGCAGCGCGGCGCTGCCTGTTCATGTGGCGACGTTTTTCAACGCCGTCGGGGTGCCCTTGATCGAAGGCTACGGCCTCACGGAGACGTCGCCGGTCATCACCGTCAATCCGAGGGCGCGGCCCCGGTTCGGCAGTGTCGGCTGCGCCATCGATGGCGTCGAGGTGTCGATTGCCGAGGACGGCGAGATTCGGACCCGTGGTCCGCACGTGATGAAGGGGTACTGGAAGCGTCCCGAGGACACCGCCACCGTGCTCACGCCCGACGGCTGGTTCCTCACCGGCGACATCGGCACGCTGGCCGAGGACGGCTACCTGACGATCACCGACCGCAAGAAGGAACTGCTGGTCACGTCAGGCGGCAAGAAGATTGCCCCGGCGCCCATCGAGGCGCTCCTGAAGCGTCATCCGCTGGTGGCTGAGGCCATGATTGTCGGAGAGGGGCGCAATTTTCCCGCGGTGCTCATCGTGCCGAACTTTGCCGCCCTCGAGCACCGATTGAAGATGCTCGGGCTACCGGGCGGGTCGCGCGAGGAACTGGTCGAGCGACAGGACGTCGTCTCGCTGTTCAATGAGGTGGTCCAGCCGCTCAACCGGGACCTCGCGCAGTTCGAGCGGTTGAAGAAGGTCGCGCTGCTGCCGGCCGAGTTCTCGATCACCACCGGTGAACTGACGCCGACCCTCAAACTGCGGCGGCGTGTGGTGCTTGAACGGTGGCAGGCGGTCGTCAATCGGCTGTACGAGAAGGCGTAGGCTCTGTCAGCCGAAGATGCGAGCCTGTGCCAGGGGCCACCATCGCAGCTGCACCTTGCCGATGATGTACTTCTTGGGCACCGAGCCCCAGTGACGGCTGTCGGAGCTGTTGTTGCGATGGTCGCCCATCACGAAGTAATAGCCCTCGGGAATCTCCTGCGGGCCCCAGTCGTCGTGGCCCCGATACTCGTTGGGCACGTACTCGTCCTCGAGTTGCACATCGTTGACAAAGACCCGCCCGTCGACGATGCGCACCCGCTCGCCTGCTTCGGCGATGACCCTCTTGACGAACGACTTGTCAGGGTCCACCGGGTACCAGAGCATCACGATATCGCCGCGGTGGGGCTCACCGAGCTTGTAGATGGCCTTGTTGACGATCAGCCGGTCCTGGTCGGCCAGTGTGGGCGCCATGCTCTGGCCCTCGACCCGTGCCACCTGAAAGCCGAAGGTGACGATCAGCGTGGCGTAGACGGCCGCGGACGCCAGCGTCTTGAACCAGGTGAACAGTTCTTCGGTCGCGCGCACGAAGAGGGAGGGTCGGCGCACATCGGCCGTCGCGGCACGCAGCGCCGCGTCCGCCGCCAGCGCGGTGACCGGGGCCACGACCGGCGTGAAACCCGACGGCGGGTTGGGACCGACCGCGGCAGACAAGCCCGATGGAGAGCCCTCGAGACTCAGAGCTGCAGGTACTCCCTCAGCCGCTTGGTCTGCGCGCGGCTGACCGGGATCTCCGTCGACTTCGCGTCGCGCATCCTCAGGATGAAATTCCGGCTGAACCAGGGGACTATCTCCTTGATCTTGTTGATGTTGACCAGGTACGAGCGGTGCACGCGCCAGAACACGGACTGGTCCAGTTGCGCCTGCAACTCGTCCAGCGTCCGATAGTTGGACGTTCCCGTCACCTGACTGGCTACGACGGTGACCTCGTCCTCGTTCAATGAAGCGTAAATGAGGTCCTCGGCCTGCACCAGCAGAATGCGGTCGTCCACCTTGATGACCAGCTGCGAGCGTCGGACCTGCCGCGCAGCCACCGCTTCCACGATTTGCGCGACGGCCTGAGGCGACATCACGCCGGCGCGCGCCAGTTCCAGCCGCCGACGCGCCCGCCCGAGTGCCTGCTCCAGTCGGCCGGGATCGACCGGCTTGAGCAGGTAGTCCACGGCGTTCACGCCGAACGCGTCCAACGCGTACTGGTCAAACGCCGTCACAAAGACGATATGCGGCGGTACCGGCCGCGAGGCGGCCTGTCGCGCGACCTCGAATCCGGTCAGTCCGGGCATCTGCACGTCCAGGAAGACCACGTCGGGTTCCAGGTCCTCGAGCATGCCGATGGCGGCCACGCCGTTGTCGGCCTGACCGACCACCTCCACCTGATCGAGCTGCGACAGGAGGTAGCACAACTCCTCCCGCGCGGGCTGCTCGTCATCGACGACCAAGGCGCTGATCTTCATGTTACGCGGTCCGCCGCTCGGGGAGCAGGGGGTCCGGAATCTCGAGGCGCACCTGGGTGCCCTGTCCCGGGGTGCTGGTGATCGCCAGTCGCCCCTGGGCGCCGTAGATGACCCGCAGGCGTTCGGACACGTTAGCCAGGCCGATGCCGGTGTTGACCGAGCGGCTGGGTCGGTCCTCATCGATGCCGACGCCGTTGTCGATGACCTCGAGCACGGTCACCGAGCCCTCACGATGCGCCCGCAGGGTGATGCGCCGCTCGCCCAGTTTGTCGGCAAGGCCATGCTTGATCGAGTTCTCGACGAGCGGCTGCAGGATCATGCTCGGGACCACCTGGTCGAGCGTGCCTGGATCGAGGTCCTTGTCCACTCGCAACGATGGACCAAAGCGCACGCACTCGATGTCGAGGTACTCGTCAACGGCCGACAGCTCGTCACGCAGCGAGACGAAATGGTCGTGCGCCCGCAGCCGACGCCGCAGCAGCCCCGACAACCGGTTGATCAGCATGCGGGCGGTATCGGGGCGGGTCCGGATGAGTGAGGAGATCGAGGTCAGGGTGTTGAACAGGAAGTGGGGGTTGATCTGGCTCGTGAGGGCGTCGATCCGGGCCTCGAGCAGCAGCGCCTCCTGCTCCTGCAGTTTGTGCTCGATGCGCGCCGAGTTCCAGATCTTGATGGGAATGGCCACCGTCAACGTCATCGCGAGCAAGGTCAGGCCCAGCATGCCGGCGGAGGTGGCCGGGAAGAAGAAGACACGGTCAGGACCGTAGCGATGTCCGAGCACCTGCCGCAGCACCTCGAGCGCAATCGGCGCCGCGATCAGCAGCATCTGCCAATCGACGACGAAGCGCCGGACCAGTTGCCACAGATAGCGCGGCAGCCCGGTCAGGACGAACGGCGAGAAGTGCCAGATCGCGTCCTTGGGACAAATCTCCCGCAGGCCCCCTCCGGCAAAACCACAGCCGACAAACAAAGGCACGGCAATCCACTCGCCACCGGCGAGAGCGGTCAGCCCCACCATCGCCCCGACGATGGCTCCGGCGTACGGGCCGGCAACCAGGCCCGCCAGATAGGCGCCGCCCAGCGACACGTCGGCAGCCGCGTAGCCGAGCAGCAGCCGGCTGACCACGCCCGCGGCGAGCGGCACACCCAGCGCGCCGATGAACTTGACGCGTTCCGGCCAGTCGCGCCGCTCGGTCAGGAGCAGGGTCCGGAAGCGCCTGAACCGCACCAGCATTGTCGACAGCGCCGCGATGCCAGCCAGCTGCACGATCAGCGTGACCAGCAGGTACTGCTCTGCTGACAGGAAACGCGGCTCGTGGAGCACAGGGGGAGTGTACGCAAGAAACGCCAAACGCGACTGCCTGGTGCCACAGGAACACCACCGCCGCCCGATACCCGGTACCCGGTCTCCGTGCTTGTTGCTACACTACCTGATGGCCTTCCGCCGGCACGGGCGGGCAGGGCGCACCGGAGGCAGAGAGAGAATGATTCGACCCTGGATCGTCGGGTTCAAAACCACGCTCGGGCACATGTTCAAGAAGCCCATCAGCGTCAACTACCCGGACGAAAAGGTTCCGATGTTCCCGAAGTGGCGCGGCAAGCAGGTCTTGATGCGCGACGAGAACGGGCTGGAGAAGTGCGTGGCCTGCGGGCTCTGTGCCGTGGCATGCCCGGCAGATGCCATCTATCTGGAAGCGGCCGAGAACGACGGCAGTGTGATGGCCGGCCCGCGGTATGCGCGGACCTACCAGATCCACAAGACGCGCTGCATCTTCTGCGGGTACTGCGAAGAGGCCTGTCCCGTGTCTGCCATCTTCATGGGCAAGGACTACGAGTTGGCCGTGTACAGCAAGGATGACTTTGTCTGGGACAAGGACGACCTCCTGGTCCCGCAGCCGGGCCAGGCCCAGGCGCCTGCGACCGGCAAGTAAGCACGGCACGTGACCCAGTCCTTCCTCGACGCCCTGCGCGATCGGGTGATCATCGGCGACGGCGCGATGGGCACCCAACTCTATGCCAAGGGTGTCTTCCTCAATCGAGCCTTCGAGGATCTCAATCTGACGGCCGCCGACCTCGTGGTCGGCGTCCATCAGGCGTACCTGCGTGCGGGCGCCGAGATCATCGAGACCAATACCTTTGGGGCGAACCGCCTGAAGCTGGCCAGCTTCGGGCTGGCCGAGAAAGTCCACGCCATCAACCTGGCGGGAGCGCGCATCGCTCGGCACGCGGCTCGCGATGCGGCATGGGTGGCAGGTTCGCTCGGACCGCTTGGTGTGCGCGTCGAGCCCTGGGGCAGGACCGGCCTGGACGACGCGCAGGCGATCTTTGCCGAGCAGGCCGCAGGACTGGCTGAGGGCGGCGTCGACCTGTTCATCCTCGAGACGTTTCGTGACGTCAACGAAATTGGCGCCGCCATCCACGCCATTCGCAGCGTCAGCGACCGTCCGATTGTCGCGATGTTGACGACCGCCGAAGACGGCAACACCCTGGACGGCACGCCGGTAGAGCAGTTCGGGCCGCAACTGGTGGCCTTTGGCGCCGACGTGCTCGGCGTCAACTGCAGCGTCGGGCCTGCCGCCATGCTCGATACCATCGAGCGCCTCGCCAAGGCCGTTCCCGGCGCGCTGCTGGCGGCGATGCCCAATGCCGGCAAGCCGCGCGACGTCGACGGGCGCAATCTGTATCTCTGCTCGCCCGACTACATGGCATCGTACGCCCGGCGATTCGCTGGCGCCGGCGTCCGGCTGATCGGGGGCTGCTGCGGCACCACGCCCGACCACGTCAAGCAGATCGCCCTGGCTGTCCATGCTCTTGCCGCACCGGTGCCGAGCCCAGGATTGCGGCTGGGCGTGGCGCCCGATGCGCCGGCGGCGGTGACCCCGGTGCCGGTCCACGCCAAGTCACGGTTGTCCAACGCCCTGCGGCGAGGTCAGTTTGTCACCGGCATCGAACTGGTGCCGCCCGCTGGCTTTGGGCACGATCTCGTGGTCCAGCAGGCCCGCGAGGCGCGCATCAACGGCCTGGACGTGGTGCTGGTCAGCGACGGGTCGGGCAGCCGGGCCCGCATGAGTGCGCTCGCCAGCGCGGTGATGATGGAGCAGGTCGCTGGCGTCGAGACGATCCTGCAGTACTGCTGCCGTGATCACAGCCTGCACGCGATGCAGGCCGACCTGCTCGGCGCGCATGCGCTGGGGTTGCGCAACCTGCTGCTGGTGACCGGCCGGCCCCTGCGAACCACCCAGTACCCAGACGCCACTGCGGTGTTTGACGTCGACTCCATCGGCCTCACCAACGTCGCGTCGCACTTCAACCGCGGCGAAGACGTCGGCCGACAGGCTATCGGACAGCCCACCGCCTTTCACGTCGGCGTCGCCGCCAACCCGACGGCCGTGATGCCCGATCGCGAGCTCTCCCGCTATCGCTACAAGGTCGAGGCTGGCGCGGAATTCGTGGTGATGGGGCCCGTGTATGACGTCGATGCCCTGCGTCAGTTCCTCGTAGAGTCGTCGGCGCATCAGGTGCCGGTGGTGGCGATCGTGCGGGCCTTCGAGAGCGCTCGACAGGCCGAACAGCTCGCCAACGAGGAACCCGGCGTCAGCGTGCCCGAGGCGCTGGTTCAGCGCATGAACGACGCGGAACGCGACGGTCGGGTATCGGAGGAAGCGCTGGCCATTGCCCGCGAACTGGTGGTCGCCATCAAGCCACTCGTGGCTGGCATCATCGTCGCAGGAGCAGGGGGCAAGGTGGACGCGGCGCTCGCCATCCTGGGAGCGATTGGCGCCTCGCCGACGGGTCTCGGCGCGGCCGCAGACCAGGGCCGGAGCAGCCAGGTCGGGGTGTCCTGACATGGTAGACTTCGGCATCACTAGTCGCAGGGGAGCGTGTTGATGGCTTTGTTTGGAGACGATCGGACGCGCACCAAAGACGAGGTTGTGCAGGGCGATGCGGCGACGCGCGCCCTGTCGGTCACTGCGGTCGAGAATGATTTTGTCGAGGGTGTGTACGAAAAGCTGGCAAGCGTCTACGACCTGACCTTCGGGCCGACGCTGCACCCCGGTCGCGTGCAGGCGTTGCAGCGCATGCAGATCCACCCGGGCGACAAGATCCTCGAGGTCGGCGTCGGGACCGGCATCAACTGCTCGATGTACCCCAGCAATACCGAAATCACGGGCATCGATTTCTCGGCCGGCATGCTGGAGAAGGCGCGCGAGCGGGTGGCCCGCAAGGAGACGCGGAACGTCCGCCTGCTCCAGATGGACGCGCAGGACCTCAAGTTCGAGGACAACAGCTTCGATATCGTCTACGCGCCCTATCTGATCAGTGTCGTCCCCGACCCGGTCAAGGTCGCTCGGGAGATGCGGCGGGTGTGCAAGCCCGGCGGGCGCATTGTCTTCCTCAACCACTTCCTGAGCCCCAACAAGCTGCTGTCGCGCGCGGAGCGCATGATTTCACCGCTCACTGTTCACATCGGCTTCAAGTCGGATCTCGACCTGCCGGCGTTTCTCGCGCAGGCCAATCTGCATCCCGTGTCCATTGAAAAGGTGAACATCCCGCGCATCTGGTCGCTGGTCACCTGCATCAAGGATTGAGTCCCGCCGCTAGAGCATCGCGCTCAGCATGCCGGCGGCGACATCAGCGCCGTTGACCAGCGGCCGCGGCGCCGGCCGCGCCTGCCCGAGCAGCGCGTCGATGTCATCGTCCCAGCGGTCGCCGGCCAACGCTGCGGTCGACAGGTGGCGACAGCGCAGGACGTCGGGCATCTGCTCGACCATCACCGGATATTCCCTGAAGCGACCACGGTCGGTGTACAGCAACGCCGCGCCGTTGGCCACGCACTCGGAGACGATGCCGTAGCCGGGCTTGGACACCACCACGTCCACGGCCGCCACCAGATCCTCATAGCGGAGCCCGAGGCTTCCGAGATAATCCCGATCCAGCCGCAGCGCGTCCGCAGGCGCGCTGGTCGGCCCGTGCTGTGCGCCGCCCGACCATACGAGGCGATATGACGCGTGGTCGTGGTGGGCCAGGGACATGCCAGCCACGCCGTACCCGCCAAAGGACACCAGCACCAACGGCCGGTCGCCGTCTGCGCCGATGAGCCGACGTACGTGGTCGGGTTCGTGCCGCGACTGCCTGGCGATCCACGGAAAGTCCAGC
This sequence comes from Luteitalea sp., assembly GCA_046593715.1. GTDB lineage: Bacteria > Acidobacteriota > Vicinamibacteria > Vicinamibacterales > Vicinamibacteraceae > Luteitalea. Next base: position 93,450 of record JBKJQW010000005.1, on the reverse strand, counting down.
ACCGTGCCGAACGTCTCGAAGCCACCGTGCATCGGCAGCCGCCACCCGGCGTCGGCCTGCGCGTATCGCGCCCCGAGCCGGGGTGGCAGCCACGCGAACGCCTCGTGGTCGCTCGTGAAGTCCTCGTAGATCCAGTCCCAGGTGAAGTTGGACAGGACGATCGCCGGAATGCCGGCCATCTGCGCGGCTGTGCACGGCATGGCCGGGGCGTCACAGACCACGACCTGAACGCCCTGGTCGTGAAAGGTTCGTGCGAGTGCGACCGCGGCCTCATCGGCACCGGTTTCGAACGAGGCTGCGGCCGCGAGCGTCGTCGGGATGTCGATGGCCAGGCTGTCGCGCTGGATAGCGCCTGAGTCCACGGCCAGGGGGACCAGTGCTACTGGCACCCGGATCGTGCGATCGAGGAGCCACTTGGACGCCGTGGTGAACACGTGAATGGGTTGATCCGGACGCAAGACGCCGAAGGCGTTGATGACTTCGACCTGACGGCTGGCGTGTCCGAACCCGTGTCCGGAGATACAGAACGCAACTGCCACGGCTCAGCCTGCGACGGCCGGTTCGGCAGGAGGCAGCGGCGCGGGCATCGGCGGCACGGGAAGGGCCGGGACCGACATCGGCCCCAGGGCGATGTCTACCACCTCTTCGAACGTGGCGACGGGACGGAACGTCATGTCGCGGCGGGCTTCCGGCGACAGCTCGGCGAGATCGTCCTCGTTCTGCGCCGGCAGGATCATCGTCTTGACGCCCTGGCGCCGTGCGGCCAGCGCCTTCTCCTTGATCCCGCCGACCGGCAGCACGAGGCCGCTCAAGGTGATCTCCCCGGTCATCGCGACATCCGCGGTGACGGGCGACTGCCTCGCTGCTGAGAGGATGGCGGTGGCCATCGTGACGCCCGCGGACGGTCCGTCCTTCGGGATGGCCCCGGCCGGCACGTGCAGGTGGAGGTCGTGCGTCTGGAACGTATCAGGGGAGATGCCGAGCGCGGTGGCTCGGGAGCGGACGTGACTCACGGCGGCGCGGGCCGACTCCTGCATGACGTTGCCCAGCTGTCCCGTAAGCACGAGTTGACCTTTGCCACCCGGCAGCAGCGTGGCTTCCACGTACAGCACGTCACCGCCACTCTCGGTCCACGCGAGCCCGGTGACCACGCCGGGACGCGACAGCCGGAACGGGGCGTCGTTCTTGATTTTTGGCGGACCGAGGAAGTCGGGCACCTCTGCTGCATCGACCTTGAACGGCGCTTCGAGGGTGATGGGCGCCATGACTGGCAGATCGGGTTGCGGCATCGGGTCGCCGATCGGCGCTTCCGGCGTGTCCCGGTCCGGGTCTGGTGGGGGCGGGGGATCGCCTTCGGGCGCCTCATCGGGGTGCGGCACGCCAGGCGTCTCGCGCGGATCGGGCTCCTCGTACGGGATGTGGCGCGGATCGGGTTCGGGCGCTGGCGGCGGCATCGACGGGCCATCACCGGGGCCCGGCATGTCCACCGTGCCAACCACGGCATCGCTGGCGCTGCGGTCACGCGTCCTGGTGTCCACGCCAGCCACACGGGCGGCCAGCTTGCGGGCGATGGTGCCTACCTGCCGTTCGAGATTGCGTACGCCGGCTTCGCGGGTGTACTCGCGCACCACCCGGCTCAACGCCGCATCGGTCAATGCGAGGCCGTCCGCGGGCAGGCCATGCTCTTTCATCTGGCGCGGAATCAGATACCGCCGGGCGATGTGAGCCTTGTCCTCCTCGGTATAGCCGCTCAGGCCGATGATCTCCATGCGGTCGAGCAGGGCCGGGTGCACGCTCCCGAGATTGTTGGCCGTGGCGATGAACAACACCTTCGACAGGTCCACCGGGACCTCGAGATAGTGGTCGCGGAAGGTGTGGTTCTGCGCCGGGTCGAGCACTTCCAGCATCGCCGATGCTGGATCGCCGGAGAATCCGCCAGCCTGCATCTTGTCGATCTCGTCCAGCATGAACACCGGGTTCATCGATCCGGCCTGCTTGAGGGCCTGCACCAGCCGCCCGGGCATCGAGCCGATGTAGGTGCGGCGGTGGCCACGAATCTCGGCCTCGTCACGCACGCCTCCTAGCGAGATGCGCACGAACTTGCGATTCATCGCCCTGGCAATCGACTGCCCGAGCGACGTCTTGCCAACTCCGGGAGGGCCGACAAAGCACAGGATCGGCCCCTTCATGTCGTTCTTCAATTTCCGCACCGCGAGGTACTCGACGATGCGGTCCTTGATCTTCTCGAGGTCGTAGTGGTCTTCGTCCAGGACCAGCCGCGCGGCACGCGGGTCCAGCCGGTCGGGCGTGGTCACGCTCCACGGCACCTCGAGCAGCCAATCGAGGTAGGTACGCACCATCTGGTACTCGGGCGAGGCCTGCGACATGCGCTCGAGTCGATCCACTTCACGCAGCGCCGGCTTGGCGACCGCCTCGGGCAGCTTGGCCTCATCGATCCGCTTGCGCAGTTCGGTGATCTCCTGCCCTTCCTCTTCGCCCAGTTCCGACTGGATGGCCTTGAGCTGCTGGCGCAGGTAGTACTGGCGTTGCGCGTCGCTCATCTCCTGCTGCGCCTGCGATTCGATCTTGCCCTTGAGCTCCAGCAGTTCCACTTCGCGCTTCAGCGCGGCGGTGATCGCGCTGAGTTTGACCCGCAGGTCGTCCTGCTCGAGCAGGAGCTGCTTGTCCTCGGGCTTCATGTCGATCAGCGTGGCCAGCAGGTAGACCAGCCGCAGCGGCTCATCGATGCCCGAGACGATCGACCGGAGGTCGGGCGACAGGCCCGTGGCCAGCGAGAACGCCTTCTCGACCAGATCGCGCAGCGTGCGCAGGTAGGCGTCGATCTCGAGGCTGGTGGTCTCCGGTTCAGGGGCCGCCGAGATGGTGGCGTCCATCACGTTGCCATCCCGCGTCACCTCGTCGAGACGAACGCGCGCCACGCCTTCGACCAGGATCTGCAGACCCATCGCGCCCTTGGCCATCTGGCGAATCACAGCCACCGTCCCGACTCGCCGCAGCTGGCCGGGCTCAGGGTCGTCGGCATCACCCACCTGCATCACCAGCACCAGCATCCGGTCGCCAGCAAGCGCGCGGTTGACCGCGTCGACCGACACCGTGCGGTTGACGGCCAGCGGCTGCACGGTCATCGGAAACACCACCGTGCTGCGCAGCGGCAGGACGGGCAGGCGGGAGGGGAGCGGGGGATCCTGGGCGGCAGCATCAGCCACGAATCGTCTTCTCCATCTGGGGGCTGGCGCGAGTGCCGGTCCCTGAGAGTGTGAGGCACGGACACAAGCATCTGTCCGACCGTGCCCGGCCGTTGCCCGGGATGGGTGCAGGCACGCGTCCTCGGCGAGAGGGCCCGCACGGCCAGTCTATCAGTCGCGCCCAGCCGGCACCGGGCTATCATCAGCCATGCTGAGCCGTCGACCGGCGACCGACGAGTACGGATCCTTCTGTGCAGGCTACATCGCGCGTGTACCCGACGGCGAGTGGATGGCCCGGCTCGAGGCGCAGCCAGGCGAGTACCGTACCGCACTGGCCGGAGTCGCCGCGCCGCGCGCCGCCATGCCGACCACGCCAGGGAAGTGGTCGCTGCTGGACATGCTCAGCCATCTCAGTGACACCGAGCGGGTGTTGTCATTCCGTCTCATGTGGTTTGCGCGCGGCGACGCCTCGGCGTTGCCCGGCTTCGATCAGGACGCGTGGGTGGCGGCCCTGCAGGGTCAGCCGCGCACACTCGACCAACTCCTCGACGAGTTCGCGACGGTGCGCGCCGGGACGCTGGCGCTGCTGCGCACCGTCCCGCAGGCCGCCGCCGATCGACGCGGTCTCGCCAACGGCAGCCCGATCACGGTCAGGGCACTCGCCTGGGTAATCGCGGGGCACGCGCAGCACCACCTGGACGGGCTGCGCGACCTGGCCCTCTGACGTGCGGGCCGCAGCCCTCGCGCCGGTGCGACCTGGGCTCAGTACACGCCCGGGAGCATGCGCCAGCGCACCTGTCGTCGGTACGCCACGTAGGGGTCGCCGAAGTTGTCGATCAGGCTGCGTTCCTCGTAGGGGATGGCTATCACCAGGTAGACCACGCTGATCACCGCGAACGCGAGGCGTGTGGAAGTCATCAGCGGCGCGCCGCCGACGCAGAGCAGCCAGCCCAGGTAGATCGGGTGACGCACGAAGCGATACAGACCGCGCGTCTCGAGGGCCGGCGCCTGTTCGGAGGGCTCGGCCTGCCGTGGTCGTTCGAGGCCCATCAACTCCCGCACACTCAGCGTGCGTGCGGCCAGCAGCGTTACGACCACGCCCGTCCCCTGCACACTCGCGCCGACCCACCACCACCCGTCGGTCAACGCGTACCACGTACCGGGCAGCGGCGCCCACAGGTGCGTGCAGGCGAAAAACAGCACGCTGGCGAGCATCACATACAGCGCGCGCTCGGCATCCACACCCACTCGGGCCCGCAATCGCCCCTTGAGGTGTGCCCGCGCGAGCAGGCTGTGGTGCAGCGCGAATATCGAGAACAGCGCGATGTCGATGGCCAGCGGGGGCCACGGCGACGTGCCGCTCGGGGCCACGGCATCGAAGCGCTGGACGTAGGCTCTGGCACCCGCCGCCAGCGAGATCACGAACATGACGGCGCCAATGACCTGCAGGGCGCGCACGAGCGTCGAACCGCCATGGGACGTGGACAGGGATCGGCTCAACGGGCGCATAGTATAGTGCCGCGCATGCGGTCCTCCCGCATTGTCATCTCGGGCATCGGCGTGGCGTCGCCGTTCGGCGCCGGTCGCGAATGCTTCTGGGAGCATGTGAGGCTGGGACGCAGCGCCACGCGCCGCATCGACCACTTCGACCCCAGCCCCTATGCCTGCCAGGTCGCGGCGGCGCTCCCGGAACTGTCGATCGGTCAGGCGCCGCGGCTTGACCGCCATCCGGCGTTTGATGGCATCGATCAGGACGACATCCTGCGTGATCGCCAGGAAGCCCGTCGTTATTCGCGCGCCTCGCTGGCTGGCGTGATCGCGGCGCGCGAGGCCTGGCATGATGCGGGCCTGCGCCTGGGCGAGCCGGGGGCGGGCGTGATCATCGGCACCGGCGGCGGCGGGATCGAACTCGGCGAGAAGCAGTATCGCGAGTTCTTCACCGACGGCCTCAAGCGAGTGACGCCGTACGCGATTCCCAACTCCATCTGCGGCATGCTCTCCAGCGAGATCTCGATCGCGCTGCAGGTGCACGGCATCAGTCATGTCCTGTCGACCGGCTGCACCAGTTCCACCGACGCCACCGGTTACGCCCTCGGTCTGCTGACCGCTGGCGATGCCGACGTCCTGCTCTGTGGCGGTGTCGACGCCTGCGTGACGCCCGGGATGATTTACGGCTTCTCACGCATGCGCGTCGTCTCGACGGCGTTCAACGACAGGCCCGAGCAGGCCTCGCGGCCGTTCGACGCGACTCGCGACGGCTTCGTCCTGGGCGAGGGCGCCTGGATGTACGTGCTCGAACGCGAGGACCGCGCCCGGGCCCGCGGGGCCCACGTCTACGCGGCCATCGAGGGCTATGGGTCCACCTGCGATGCCTACCATCGCGTCCAGATGGACCCGCAGGGCGTGCAGATCGTCCGCGCCATGGCGACGGCGCTGCAGCGGGCTGGCCGCGTACCCGAGTCTATCGGCTACGTGAACTTTCACGGCACGTCGACCCAACTCAATGACGCCATCGAAATCCGCTGCGTGCGCGAGGTGTTCGACGACCATGCCGACGACCTGTGCGGGTCGTCGACCAAGTCGATGGTCGGGCACCCGCAGGGGGCGAGCGGGGCCTGCGGTATCGTGACCACCGCTCTGGCCATCGACCGCGGCTTCCTGCCGCCCACGATCAACGTCTCGAAGCTCGACCCGGCCTGTGACATGGACGTGTTGGCCAATCACGGGCGTGCCGTCGAGATCGACGCCGCCCTGTGCAACTGCCTGGGCTTTGGCTCCAAGAACAGCGCCGTCGTGGTGGGCCGGGCGTGAGTGCGGACGCCGATGTCGTGATATCGGGCGCTGGACCGGCGGGAGCCCTGGCGGCGATCACGCTGGCTCGGGGCGGGGCCCGCGTCGTGCTGCTCGACCGCGACACGTTCCCCCGGCACAAGCTGTGCGGCGACACGCTCAATCCCGGTGGCCTCGCTCTGTTGCGTGAGGCGGGCCTGGCTGGTCCGGTCGAGACCCATGGCCTGCCCCTCGAGGGGATGCTTGTCACGGGCACGTCAGGCGTTTGCATCCGTGGCACGTACGGCGACGGACTGGTCGGCCGCGCCTGGGCGCGTCGCGACCTGGACATGCACTTGCTGGAGGCCGCCGCGCAGGCAGGCGTCGACGTGCGCACGGCGGCGCGCGTGTACGCGCCACTGCTGTCGGAGGAGGGCCGGGTCGTCGGCGTGCGCGTGCGCGGCCAGGGGCGCGGCGACCACGCGCTTGCCGCGCGTTGGACGATCGCCGCCGACGGACGCCGGTCGCCACTCGCGTTGGCGCTCAGCCTCATCACGCATCCGGCCCATCCGCGGCGTTGGGCCATCGGCACCTACGCCGAGGGCGTCGAGGGCGTCGGGCGCGTCGGCGAGATGCACGTGCGCGATCGACACTACATCGGTGTGGCACCTGCCGGGGCGGGCCTGGCCAACGTGTGTCTCGTGACGTCATCGCGCGAGCACATGCACGACCCGGCCGGACGGCTGTGGCACGCCCTCCGGAGCGATCCCGTGCTGCGCCAGCGCTGCCGGCGCGCCCGGCAGGTCGCGCCCGTCGTCACGCTCGGGCCGCTGGCGGTCGATGCCCGCGTCCCAGGAACTGCGGGGCTGCTGCTGGCCGGCGATGCGGCGGGCTTTGTCGATCCAATGACCGGCGACGGTCTGCACATCGCCTTGCGCGGCGGGCAGCTGGCAGCCGAAGCCATCCTGCGCGCGTCGGCCAGTGACGCCGACGTCGTCGACGGCCTTCGCGCGCAGCGCCACGCGGCCTTCGGCGCCAAGCTGCGGTTCAACCGCGTGCTCCGGACATTGGTCGGCTCGCCGATGGGCGTACGCCTCGGTGCCGTCGGGGCGGCGCTGGCGCCGGCGCTTCTGAGGCACGTCATCGCGACCGCTGGAGACGCGCGGCCGGCGCGGCGCCGAGCCTCGGCCGCATGAATCGCCTGACGTGGTCGGCGCCGCTGGTCGCCGCCCTCGTGGTGTATGGCTCGATGGGACTGGAGGCGTGGCGGTCCGCGGCCAACGAGCGATGGCTGCTTCAGCGCGGAGCCCGCGTCGTGCCCGACCCGAGCTTCCCGTCGATGCGGGTCGCCTACCCGCTCGGCTTCGGGTTGGTCATCGCCGAAGGGTGGTGGCGCGGCGCGCCGTGGAGCCGCTGGGCCGTCGTCGGACTGTCGCTGCTGCTGCTGGGCAAGGCCGTCAAGTGCGCCGCGATCGCCACGCTCGGGCGGCGATGGAGCTTCCGCGTGCTGGTACAGCCCGGCGAGCCGCTCGTGTCACGAGGCATCTACGCGCTGTTGCGCCATCCCAACTATGTCGGTGTGGCGGGCGAGGTGGTCGGCATCGCCGTCTGGATGCAGGCCCCGATCACCGGTACCCTGTTTGCCGTCATGTTCGGCTCCATCCTGCTGTGGCGCATTCGAGTGGAAGAGCGTGCCCTGGCCCTGGCGTCACGTCGGTGAGCACGTCCGGGCCCTTGCGTTCGGTGCCCCGCCGGCCGCCATGGCTGCGCCTGCTCGATGTGGCCATCGTCCTGAGTCTGGTCTTGCTGGTGTCGGCAATCTGCACCGGCGGGGTGCGGGTCAGGTTCGGCGACGTGCGGCTGACGGCGGAATCGCCCTGGCGACTGGGCGTGGTGGCGTCTGTGTTGCTGGCGGCCCGCACCCTGCTCTGGCGACGGGAACGCTGGTGGCGTCTCGTGCTGGCCCGCGCCAGGGTGATAGCAGCGGACCGTGGCCTGCGGTGCGCGATCCCGTGGGTGCTGACCACGCGGCTGGTGCTGTTGCTGGCCACCTACGTCGGCGTCCTCGTCGTCGGCTACCCGGAGGGCGGCCCGCCGTTCCGAAGTTCGGCCAACGAGTTTCGCAACCTGTTTGCGAGGTGGGACGCCGGGTGGTACGTGACCATCGCCGATGGCGGGTACAACTACTGGGGCAACGCTGGAACGCAGACCAACGTCGCCTTCTTTCCGGCCTACCCGCTGGCCGTGCGTACGGCCGCGGCCGTGCTCGGCGCACGCTGGGGCTCACCCGACGATCCCAGCGATTCGTTCGCGGCGTTCACCGAGCGCCGCCACGTCCGGCTGCTCCATGCCGGATATCTCGTCTCGGTCGGCGCATTCACGTGGGCCCTGGTGTACCTGTTTCGCCTGGCCCGCGACCTCACCGATTCAGAGGAGGCGGCTGCCGCGGCCGTCGCGTTGGCGGCCTGCTATCCGTTTGCGTTCTTCTACGGCGCGGTCTACACCGAGGGACTGTTCCTGCTCTGTGCCACGGCGGCGGTCTACCACTTCGGACGGCGGGCGTGGCTGCCTGCCGCCATCGCCGGGCTGCTGGCGGGCCTGGCCAGACCCAACGGGTGCCTGCTCAGCGTGCCGCTCGGGGTGATGGCGCTGCAGGCCTGGCGTCGCGACCGCTACCGCTGGCAGACACTTGCCGTGGCCCTGCCGACGGCCGCATGCGCAGGACTCGGCATGTTGGCGTTCACGGCATGGCTGTACGCGCAGACGGGGGAGGGCTTCCTGTGGATGCGGGCGCACGGGGCCTGGGGACGACAGTTCACCGGCGTACACCTGCTCGCGCAACAGCGCTGGGGGGAATTGCAGGCGCTCGGGCTGTACGGCTACACGGTGGCCAACACCATCGAGATCCTCAACATGGCCGCCACGCTGCTGGTGGTGGGCGTCAGTGTGCCGATCGGCCGGCGCCTGGGATGGGCATGGTCGGCGTTTCTCCTGGTCACCGTGCTGCCGCCCCTGTTCATGGGCGGGTTCCTCTCGATGGGGCGCGTCACTTCGACACTGTTTCCGGTGTTCATCTACATGGGCTGGAAGTTGCGCCGCACCGCGCTCCAGCACGTCCTTATCGCCAGCTTCGGGCTTCAGGTCGCCCTTGCCGTGATGCATTTCACGTGGCGGCAAGTGTTCTGAGCCCAGACCGCCACCCGAACGCGCGGCCGACTCGTCCAAGTCATCATGCCCCGCCGCTGCATGGTGCGTCGGCCGGTCTCCGGAACGGGTAGGGGACGTGTGCATATAATGCGGGCCCAGGCGCAAATGACGCAGTGGCTTGCCACGGGCGCCTCATCAGCCCGCCGCGCGGTGCGATTCCACGTCCGCATCGCAGTCCCTCTCGCGGGGGTGTGCCTGCACGCCGCCCTCCTCGGCGCCCAGACGCCCGTCTTCACCGTTCCCCGCATCATCACGCCCCCTGGCAGCGCACCGGTGACGCTGCAGGCCGAGCCGCAGGCTGAGGTCGTGCCGGCGTGGCGCGCGCCGCTGGTCGGGGGACAGTTCGAGGCTGCGCTGGCGACAGCCTCCGATACGCCATGGGCGCAGGCCTACATCAACGGGCGTGCTGCGGAGCGTCGCGGCCGGTACGAGGATGCCGAAGGGCTGTATCGCGAGGCCGCGGTCACTCAGCCCACCGGCGAGCCGGCAGTCGCGCTCGCTGACCTGTTGACCCGGATGGGCAGGCGCGAGGAGGCGTCGATCGTCTGGCAGGCGGTCGCACGGGCCGCGCAAACGCAGCGGACCGGCGGCGCCATGAGCCGCGCGGCGCGCGCCGCGCAGGCGCTGGCGCAGGTTCGTCTGGCGAACTCCTATTTCCAGATGGCCGCGAATCTCTCGCCCGACGACGCGCAGGTGCACACGCGGTGGGGCGACCTCTTCCTCGAGAAGTTCAACGAGGCCGAGGCGCGGTCGTCCTACGAGACGGCCCTCAAGGCCGACCCGCGGTACGTCCCGGCGCTCGTGGGCCTCGCGCGATCGCTCGCCGACAGTAATCCAAGCGCGGCGGAGGCCGCCGCCCGGCAGGCGATCGCCATCGATGCCGAGCAGCCCGACGCCTGGCTGCTCCTGGCCTCGGAGGCGATGGATGCGAGCAAGCGCGCCGAGGCGCGGGCGGCGCTGGAGCAGGTGCTGGCCGTCAACCCGCGACAGGTCGAAGCGCTGGCGCTGTCGGCCGCGCTGGCACAGATCGAAGACCGAGCCGACGATGTGACGCGGTTCACGCTCCAGGCGCTGGCGCTGAATCCGCGCAATGCCGACGTCCCCCGCATCATCGGCGAGCGGGTGGCGCGGATGTACCGCTTCGACGAGGCGGTCCGCTTCCTGAAGGACGCCGTCGCGCTGGATCCACAGAACAGTCGGGCGCAGGCCTCGCTCGGCCTGCACCTGCTGCGCACCGGCGACGAAGCGGAGGCCAGGAAGGCACTCGACGCCGCCTTTGCCACCGATTCGTTCGACACGGTCACGTACAACCTGTTGAGCCTGATGGACACGCTCGACAAGTTCGTGACCGTGCCCGGCCGGAACCTCACGATTCGCCTGCACGAGCAGGAGGCCGCGGTGTTGCAGCCCTACCTCGTGCCGTTGGCCGAACAGGCGCTGTCGGAGTTGGCGGCCCGCTACCAGTTCACGCCTGCGGGCCCGATTCTGGTGGAGGTGTTCCCGCGCCACGATGACTTCGCGGTGCGTACGGCCGGCCTGCCGGGGATGATCGGCGCGTTGGGGGCCTGCTTCGGGCGCGTGGTCACCATGGATTCTCCCCGGGCGCGCCCACCGGGGACGTTCAACTGGGCAGCGACGCTGTGGCACGAGCTTGCCCACGTCATCACATTGCAGATGTCGGCGAACCGGCTGCCACGCTGGCTCAGCGAGGGCATCTCGACGTTTGAAGAGACGCGCGCCCGCCCGGAATGGGGGCGTGAGTCGGAGCTGCTGTTCGCGCAGGCGCATGCGTCTGGACGACTCCTGCCGCTTGTCGATCTGAACAGCGGCTTTGCCAAGGTCGAGACCATCAACCTCGCGTACCAGGAGGCGTCCGTGCTGGTGGCGTACCTGGTCGAGACGCATGGCGACGAGAAGCTGCGCGCGTTTGTGCGCAGCTTTGGCGAGGGCCTGGACGACGCCGCGGCGTTGACCCGAGCCTACGGTCGCACCTGGACCACCTTGCAGCCCGAGTTCGACGCGTACGTGAAGCAGAAGTACGACGCCGTACTGCCGGCCCTCACCGACATCGATGTCGCGCCCCCCGGTCGGAGCGCCACGGCCGCCGACTGGGTGGCGTTTGCCGACAGGCACGCGGGCAGCTTCCGCATGCAGATGGTCTCGGCAACGCCCCTGCTGCGGCTTGGCGACCTCGAGGCGGCGCGCCGGGTGCTCGAGCGCGCGGCCGTGCTCGTGCCGTTTGCGACCGGGGAGGCGAGCCCCTGGCGCCTGCTGGTGACCACGGCCATGAAACAGGGCAACCAGGCGGAGGCCCGCCGTCACATGGTGAAGGTGCTCGAAAGCGACCACACGGCGCTGCAGCCGCTGCGCCAGTTGGTGGCTCAGGCGACCGCCCCTGACGACCGCGCGCTCCGGCAGCGCGCGGCGCAGCGGCTGATCGAGATCGACCCGTTTGACGCGGCCGCGCACACGGCACTCGGGGAGTTGGCGCTCGCGCGGCAGGACATCCCCGTGGCGTTGCGGGAACTGCAGGCGGCGGTGGACGCGGGACCGCCAAACCCGGCCGAGGCCCTGACCTCGCTGGCCGAGGCCACGATGATGACCGGCCAGCGGGACCAGGCCAAGCGGCACCTGATCAAGGCGCTCGAGACTACGCCGCGTCACGAACGCGCGCAGGAGCTGCTGTTGCAGATCGTCGAAGGCAGCGCGGGCGGGGGCCAGCCGCGATGAGATCGCGTGTGGGCCACCGCACCTCCGGTCGGGCCCTGGGCCTCGTGATGCTGCTGGTCGCCCTGGCGCTCCTGGTGAGCGCGTCTGTGCCGCGGGTCTGGGCGCAGCTGGCGCAGGACGTCGATCCGCGCTTCGCCGGGCTGCGGTGGCAGTTCACGCGCATTCGATACGATGCGCACAATGCCGCCTCGTTCCGAGCCCGCTACTGGAGCGACTCCTGGGCCATCGACGGGCCGGCGGCCGAGCAGAACCTGTCGCGTCGCATCCGGTCGGTGACGGCCATCGACGTGGGCGAGCCGGTGGTAGTACGCCTCGAGGACCCCGAGCTGTTCAACCATCCGTGGATCTACTTCGTCGAGCCCGGTACGCTGCGACTGAAGGAGAGCGAGGTGCCGATCCTCCGCGAGTTCCTGCTGCGGGGCGGGACGGCGGTCATGGACGACTTCCACGGCGACGCCGAAATGGAGAACGTGACTGCCGAGATGAAGCGGGTCTTCCCTGAGCGCAGGATGACCACCCTGCCGACCTCGCACCCGATTTTCTCGTGCTTCTACCAGATCGACGCATATCCGCAGGTGCCAGGCCTCGGCTCCTTCTTTTCGGGTCGGACGTGGGAAAAGGGCGGAATCACCGCCGAACTGCGGGCCATCGAGGACGACCACGGCCGGGCGATGGTGCTCATGAACTGGAATACCGACATGGGCGATGGCTGGGAGTGGTCCAACGCCGAGCAGTACCCCGGGTACATACAACACACTGCGCAGGCGTACCGCATGATGATCAACGAGGTCATCTACACCCTGACACACTGATCGGCGAGGGACGGCTCCGCGCCGTCCAGTCGCTTCACCGTGAGGACGAGGCGGCCCGCGGGAGCGGGCTGACCCGGCTCCTGCGAGACGCTGCCACTGTCGCCGGCCGACCATGACGAGGAACGAGTGAACGAGATCGCGCAGCACAACCCGCAGTCGCTCAGCACAGACGAGGCGCGCGCGCTGGTCGCCCGGGTGGCCGATAGTCGTAAGCGTGTCCTCACCGAGTTGCGCAAGGTGATCATCGGGCAGGAGGCCTCGGTCGACCTCGTCCTGGCGGCCTTGTTCTCCGGTGGGCACTGCCTGTTGACCGGTGTGCCCGGCCTGGCCAAGACCCTGCTCGTGCGTACCCTCGCGCAGATCCTGGACCTCGGCTTCCGCCGCATCCAGTTCACCCCCGATCTGATGCCGTCCGACATCACCGGCACTGAGGTCCTCGACGAGACCGACGGCATCCGTGCGCTCCGCTTCGTCCGCGGCCCGGTGTTCACGCAACTGCTGCTGGCCGACGAGATCAACCGGACGCCGCCCAAGACGCAGGCCGCGCTGCTCGAAGCGATGCAGGAGGGGCACGTCACCGCAGCCGGTCGCAGCTACGCGCTCGAGCCGCCGTTCTTCGTCCTGGCGACACAGAACCCGATCGAGCTCGAGGGCACCTATCCGCTGCCGGAGGCGCAGCTGGATCGTTTCCTCTTCAACATCGTCATGACCTACCTCCCCGAAGACGACGAGGTGAAGGTCGTGACGCAGACCACCGGGGTCCGCAGCGAGGTCCCGGACCGGGTGCTGTCGCGCGAGGACATCCTCCAGATCCAGCAACTGGTGCGACATGTGGTGGTGGCCGAGGACGTGGCCCGGTACGCCGTGCGGCTGTCGGCGGCAACGCGGCCGACTCAGCCCGATGTTCCAGATTTCGTGAAGAAATATGTCAAGTGGGGCGCTGGCCTGCGCGCCTCGCAGGCGCTGGTGCTGGGCTCGAAGGCGCGGGCGTTGACGCTTGGCCGCGCTTTTGTCACCCCGGATGACATCAGGACCCTGGCCGCCCCGGTGTTCCGCCACCGAGTCCTGATCAACTTCCAGGCCGAGTCCGAAGGGGTGACCACTGACGAGGTCGTCGCCAGGCTGCTCGAGCGCATCGCGCCCCCCGCCAGCGGGCTGTCCTGACGATGTCGCTCGCCGTGCCGGGCCCATCGCGATTCTTGTCGCCCGAGGTCGTGGCCGGCCTCGGTACGCTCGAGCTCAAGGCGCGGACCATCGTCGAGGGCCTGCTGCTCGGACTGCATCGCAGCCCGTTTCGGGGATCCAGCGTCGAGTTCGCCGAGTACCGGCAGTACATGCCCGGAGACGACCCGGCCTCGGTGGACTGGAAGGTGTACGCGCGCAGCGACCGGCACTACGTCAAGAAGTTCGAGCACGACACCAACGTCGAGGTGCAGCTCCTGGTCGACATCAGCGCCTCGATGGCCTACGGGAGCGGCCCGGGCATGACCAAGCTGCAGTACGCGCAGTGCCTGACGGCAGCGCTGGCCTATCTGCTGACCGGGCAGCGCGATGCCGTGGGTCTCGGCCTGTACGACGACCAGTTGCGCAATTACGTACCAGCGGCGGTGAAGGCCGGGCAGTTGACGCGGTTGCTCATCGCCCTCGATCACGCCGCGCCGGGTGTGGCCTCCGACACCGCCACCGCCCTCCAGCAGGTGCGCGATCGGCTTCGTCGCCGTGGCCTGGTCGTGGTCTGCTCCGATCTGCTCGACGACCAGGCCCGGGTCGTCGAGGGACTGCGGCTGCTCCGCGCGCGAGGCATGGAGGTGGTGGTCTTCCACGTACTCGACGAGGCCGAGCTGACCTTTCCCTTCGCCCAGGCGGCCACGTTCCGCGACGTCGAGACGGGTGAGCAGGTGCTGACGCATGGACCCTCGGCGCGACAGGCCTACCTCGACGCCGTCGGGGCCTGGCGCGCGACCTACGTGACTGAGCTCCGCGCCGCCGGCGTCGACTACCAGCTTGCGCGCACCGGCGAGCCACTCGACTTGACGCTGCTCGGGTGGCTGGGGTCGCGGGGGAGGACGCTCTAGCCATGGGATTCCTCGCGCCGATCTTCCTGGCGGGCCTGGCCGCCGTGGCCGTGCCGGTTCTGCTGCACCTGTTCCGCCGCGAGATTGCCCCCCCGGTGCCGTTCACGGCCGTGCGATTCCTGCAGAAGCGGACGATCGAACGGCAGGAGCGTCGCCGCATCCAGGATCCGTGGCTGCTGCTGCTCCGCGTGGCGGCCCTGTCACTGCTGGCGCTGGCGTTCGCGCGGCCCTACGTGCGCACCGAGTCGACGACCAGGCCGCCCGTCGTGCTGGCCATCGACGTGTCGTACAGCATGGGCGCGCCCGGCCGTCTCGCCGCGGCTCGCGCGGCCGCCACAGCGGTCCTGGCGCAACTGCCCGCCGACACACCGGTCAGCCTCGTGGCGTTTGCCGACCGGGTGTCGGTGCTCGCCGAGACGACCACCGATCATGGCGCGGTGCGCGTGCAGCTGGCGGCGGTGCAGGCTGGGCACGGCACGACCCGGTACGCCGGTCCGCTCGAAGCGGCGCGGGGGCTGCTGGATGGCCGGCCGGGTCGCGTGGTGGTGGTCACCGATCTGCAGGCGCGAGGCTGGGCCCGGGGCACCACCAGCCTGCCCGACAACGTCGAGCTGGACGTGCTTGGCGTGGGTGCGCGTATCGACAATGTGCTGGTGCGCGACCTCATCGTGACCCGCGACCAGGCCCGCGTCGTGGTCAGCAATGCCGGGCAGGTGCCGGCCCGCGGTACGGTCACACTGAGCCATGAGCGAGGACCGGCAGCCACCCAGACGTTCACCCTCGACGGTGGCGTCAGTCGCGACGTCGTCTTCGCCGGTCCGCATGGCGGCGGCGCGTATACGGCGCAGGTCTCGGATGAGGCCGGCTTCCCTGGCGACAACCAACGGCACGCGCTGCTGCGCGACCAGGCCGCCACCACGATTCAGGTGCTTGTCGGCGACGCGGTAGAGCGACCGCTGGCGCTGTTTGTCGAGCGGGCCTTCGCGGCGCTCGGCACCGAAGCCGACGGCGCCTACGCCGTCCAGATCGCGGCGGGCGCGCCTGCCCTGGCCTCAGCGGCTCTGGCCGACGCCGATCTCGTGTTCTGGCTCTCGGCCACCGGCGTGGACCGTAGGGCCGTCGCGACACTCGAGCAGTGGGTCCGCGATGGAGGCCGCCTGGTGGTGGCCTGTGGCCCGACGCTGGATCCTCGGGTGGCTGACGTCGTGACGCGGCCGTTCGGCATCACCCTGTCGGGTGGCGGCACGCCGTCGGCATCGCTCGGCGGCCTGGTCGCCGAGGATCCGCGTCACCCGGTGCTGGCCGGCCTTGGCCAGGCACGTCAGGACCTGGCGCGCGCCACGGTCTCAGAGGCCTGTGATATGGGCGTCGCGGGCAGCGCGTCAACGGTGGCTCGCTTTGGCGATGGCCGCCCGGCGCTGGCCGAAGCGCGGGTGGGCGCGGGCCACCTGATGGTGCTGGCAAGCGACCTGGGCCGGCGATGGAACAACCTGCCGGTGCAGGCCGCATTCGTGCCCGTGATGGGCGAACTCGCGCGGCACATGCTCGGCGATGCCGCTGGCGCCCGGGTCGCCCTCGCCAGCGTCGAAGACGCTCGCTATCAGCGGCCCGGCGTGTGGCCGGTTGGACCGCGTGCCCAGCGCGCGGTCGTCAACGTCGATGTCGCCGAGTCGGATCAGTCGGTCATGACGGCTGACGAGTTCCGCCAGGCGATTGCCCGGCCGCCCGCTGACGAGGCCCGTGTGGCGCGCGTGCGCGCCACACGGCTCGAACGGGACCAGGGGTGGTGGCGGTACGGCATGGCGCTGCTTGCGGTGGCGTTGGTGGCCGAGAGTCTCATCGCGCGGCGGACACCCGCTGCGGAGGTGGTGTCGTGAGTCCTGTGCCCGATCCCGTCCGGCAGTCGCTCCACGATCTCGCGCGCGCCTGGTGGCGCGTCCGGTGGACGTGGGTGCTCGCGCGTACGGCGGCGGTCGTGGCCGGTGCCCTGCTGGCCTGGACGATTGCCGACAGGTGGCGCCCCCTGGGCCGCTGGCCGCTGCTGGTGTCGGGCGCTGGCGTGGCGTTGGTGGTCGCCGGGTCGGCCTGGTGGGTGCACCGCCGCCGCCGTGGTTATCCGCCGATCGACCGCATGGCGTGCCTGGTCGAGGAGCAGTGCCCGGAGCTGGAGGCGACGCTTCGCAGCGCCCTCGATCCGGCCGTGCACGGCAGCCCCTTCGGCGCAATCGTGCAGGCCGATGCCGCAGACGCGCTGGCGCGTCTCGATGAGGCCCGTATCGTCGATCCAGACGACCGACGACGGGCCATGCTGTGGGCGGGCGCGGCGCTGGCCGCGGTGCTGGTGACCGCCGGCCTCGCGGCGCCGACGGCGGTGCGTGCGGCCCGCACGGCCCGCTTTCTGGTGGCGCCGCCGGCGTTGACGCTCCGCGTGACGCCGGGTGACCGGCGCGTCGTGAAGGGCACCCCGCTGGCGATCAGCGCCGTCATCGAGGGCGCACCCGGGGACCTCGATGTCCCCCCCCCCCAACTGCTGGTCGAGGGCGAAGGCGCGCGCGCGGTGGGCGCACTGCTCCGCACCGCGAGCGGTGCCTATCAGGTGACGATCCCGTCCGTGGACCGCAGTTTTACCTATCGCGTGCGCGCTGGCGCGCTGCGGTCGGCGGCGTACCGCGTCGATGCGCTCGACCGTCCCCGTGTCGAGGGCATCGACCTGGCGTATGTCTACCCGTCATTCTCGGGACTCGGGCCGCGCACCGAGAGCGACACGGGCGACATCTACGCACCGGCCGGGACGACCGTGACGGTGACGGTGAGGACGAGCAAGCCATTGCGGTCGGCGCAGTTGCGTGCGACCGATGGACAGGGCGCCCGGTCGCTGCCCTTGACCGTCGTGGCCGAGAAGCAGGGCGAAGTGGCATTCACGGTCGCCCGCGACGGCGCCTATCGCATCGCCCTCACCGACACAGACGCCATCGGCAACGGCGAGGAGACCGAGTACTTCGTCCGGGTGATGGATGACCGCCCGCCCGATGTCCGCATCATCCGTCCAGCCGGCGACCGTGGCGCGACACGTCTCGAGGAGGTCACCCTGGAAGCCCGGGCCGAGGACGATTACGGCATCGCGCAGCTGGAGTTGGTGTACGCGGTGCGCGGCGGCGCCGAGAAGGTGATCGCACTCGGAGGCAACGGCCAGTCGACCGCGGTCAGCGGCCGTCACACGGTGTACCTCGAGGACCTCGACGTCACGCCGGGGGACTTTGTGAGCTATTACGCACGGGCCCGCGACATCGGCCGCGGCAAGCGATCGACCGAGGCGCGCAGCGACATCTTCTTCCTCGAGATCAAGCCGACCGCGCAGGAGTTCACCGCGGCGCAGAGCAGTGCGATGGCCGGCGGTGGTGGGGGTGGGGAGATGGACGACCTCGTGGCGGCCCAGAAGGACGTCGTGTCGGCGACCTGGAAGCTTGAACGCCGATCCGGCGGCGGACGGTCTCCGTCCGACATTCGCGCCGTCGGCCGCGCGCAGGCGGAGGTCCGCGACAAGGTCAGACAGCAGTCGGCCGCTGGCGCGGCGCCCTCGCCAAGTCCGCGTCGCCGTCGCGGGGTGGAACCGACCGAGGCCGAGGCTCCGCCCGTGCCGTTGCAGGCGGCCAGCGAGGCGATGGACCGCGCCGTCACCCAACTCGAGAAGCTCGACACCCGCAGCGCCATCACCCATGAGATGGAGGCGCTCAATCAGCTGTTGAAGGCCGAGGCGGAGATTCGTCGGCGACAGCTGGCGCGCCAGCAGCAGTCTGGTCAGGGAGGCGGCCGTGGCCGCAGCGGGAACGAGGACTTGTCGGCGCTCTTCGACCAGGAGTTGATGCGGCAGCAGACCAATTACCAGCAGCAGAACAGCGTCGAGTCGCGTCAGGACGCCAGCAAGGGGGCGTCGGCGCTGGACAAGATTCGAGACCTGGCCCGGCGGCAGGACGATCTCGCTCGCGAGCAGCAGCAACTGGCGCGCGAACGCTCGCAGCTGAGCACCGAGGAGGCCAAGCGACGACTCGACCGGCTGACCCGCGAGCAGCAGCGGCTCCAGCAGGAGGCGCAGCAACTGGCGCAGCAGATGCAGCCCGGCCAGCAGGGCCAGCAGGGCAAGGCGCAGGGCGAGGGTCAGCAGGGCCAGCAAGGCGAGCAGAGTCAGGGCCAGCAGGCCAAGGGTGGGCAGCCAGGCCAGTCCGGGCAGCAGGCTGGCGGCGGGCAATCGCAGGGTGGCGCGTCGGCGGCGTCACGCGATCGCCTGCGCGAGGCCGCGCAGCAGATGGGCGAAGCGACGTCGCAGTTGCAGCAACAGTCACCGGACCAGGCGGCGCAGCGCGGCTCGCGGTCGGCACAGGCGCTGCGCGATGCCGAGCGGGCGCTGCAGGCCGGGACCCCGGGGGAGCGCCAGCGAGCGGCGGGCGACGTCCAGCTCGAAGCGCGTGAGCTGGCCGAGGCGCAGCGACAGCTGGCGGCCCAGGCCGGCGACATCGCGCAGCCGCAGAGTGGTGCCGCGAGCAACGAGCGGCGCCGGCAGATGGCCGGTGAACAGGGCCGCATTGCCGACCGTGTCAGCTCGCTCGAGCGTCAGGTGCGCGAGCTCGCGCGCGGGGCCGACCCGGTGCGCGACCCACTCGGCCAGGCGGCCCGTGAGCTGCAACGCGGCAAGACCGCTGAGCAGTTGCAGCAGGCGTCGCGACACCTGCGCGACGGCGGCACGCCCCAGGGCACCGACATTGCGCGGCAGCAGCGTGATGCGGCGCGCGTGCTCGATCGGGTGTCGGCGCTGGCCGGACAGGCCAGTGGCCGCGGCGCGGGTGATGCGCAGGCGCTTTCGGCACGACTGTCCGATACGCGTGACCTGCGCGACCGGCTGACGTCACTGGAGGACCGCATCGCCTCGCTCGCCCAGCAGGCCGAGCGCGAGGCGCGTGGCGCCAGTGCCGGTGGGCAACAGCAGGGCAAGGCCAGTGGCCCTGACGGCAAGAGCGGCACGTCGTCGCCTGCACCGCGTGCGCCGGGCGGCGACCAGCGCGCGTCGCAGCCCGGCAGCCGCGGTTCGGCGCAGGGCCAAGGTGAGGGTGACGGGCGTGGGAGCGCCATGGACCAACTGCAGGCGCTGCAGCAGGAATACGCGCGCGAGCTGCAGGACGCCTCGCGGATGGTGCAGGGCAGCGACGCCGGCGGCGCCGACCGCGGTGGTCGCATGGCGACGCCGGAGGGACACGAGTTCAGCCGGTCGGCGCCAGGCACCGAGGCCTTCAAGCAGGATTTCGCGCGCTGGGACTCGTTGCGCAAAGGGGTCGGCCACGCCATGGACCGGTACGAAGCCGCGCTTGCCCAACGGCTCGCCTCGCGCGAGGAAGCCGAGCGCGTACAGGCGCCGCTACGCGACAAGGTACCTGACCGCTACACCGAGTCCGTCGTGCGTTACTACCAGTCCCTGGGGCGCCGACCGGAGCCTCGCTGACCTTGGACATCCGGTTCGCGTACGCGCCGCCGGCCTGGGCCTGGGTCCTGGGCGGTGCGGCGGTTGTGCTGCTCGCCCTGGCCGCGTACCGGGGCGCGCGCCCGACCCTCCTCACCTCGCGGTGGGCGATGCTGGTCGGCTTGCGGGCGCTGACCCTGGCCGCCGTGGCGCTGATCCTCTTGAGGCCGATACGCCTGGAGCCCGCGACGGCTGCCACCGGCCGGGCCGTGGCGGTGGTGATCGACGACTCCCGCAGCATGCAGCTGGCGGGAGGCCAGGGCGCCGAGACCCGGCTCCAGCGCGCCAGGCAACTGGTCGCCGGGCGGCTGCGGCCGCTGCTGTCGGGCGACTTCGATCTGCGTCTCTTTGCGGTGTCCGACAGCGTGCGCGAGGTGCAGTCCGAGGACGCGCTCACCGGGAGTGGCCGCGGGTCCGACCTCGCCGGGGCCGTGACCGCCATGGCCGAGCGTGCCGCGGCTGGCGAGTTCGTGGGCATGGTCCTGATCAGTGACGGCGCGGCATCCACGCCCGTGTCCTCGCTTCCGACCACGATCCCGGTGTTTGCCATCGGGGTCGGCGCCGCGAGCGGCGCGGTCGATCGCGAGATTGGCGACGTGTCGGTCAGCGATGTCTCGGTCGTCGACTCGTTTGCCGAGGTCACGGCCAACGTGGTGTCGCACGGCGCTCGCGACACCGTCGACGTCCGCCTGCTCGAGAATGGCCGTCCGATTGACGTCCGACAAGTGCGCCTGCCCGGCAACAGCCAACCCGTACGCGAACGCTTTCGCGTCTCGCCATCGCGGTCGGCAGCCACCGTCTACTCGGTGGACATCCCGGAGGCAGCGGGCGAGCTGACCACGGCCAACAACCGCGGCACGGTGTTTGTTCCGGCGCCAGGGCCGCCGCATCCGGTGCTGGTCCTCGAAGGGGCCCCGGGGTTCGAGCACAGTTTCCTCACCCGCACGCTCAAGAATGACACCGGCCTGGACGTCGACGTCATCGTGCGCAAGGGGCGCAGCGACCGCGGCGAGCCGACCTTCTACGTCCAGGGGGCGGCCTCCCGAACGGGAGCACTCGTGAGTGGGTTCCCTGTCACTCGAGAGCAGCTGTTCCGGTACACAGCCGTCGTGCTCGGCAACATCGAGGCCGACTTCCTCTCCCGTGATCAGCTGGCGATGCTGCTGGCTTTCGTCGAACAGCGCGGCGGCGGCCTGGCGATCATCGGCGCCCGCTCGTTCGGCGAGCGCGGGGTCATCGGCACCGAACTCGGGCGCGTCCTGGCCGTCGAGGCACGTGGTGCGGGTGCGATCAACGCCGCCGCCGCCGCCAGTTCCCGCCAGGGCACTCGCATCGACCTGACGTCGGCGGGGCAGCAGCATCCGGTCATGCAACTGGCGGCCGGCGCGGCGGCCGGCCCCTCGCCGTGGAGTACCTTGCCGTCACTGGCCGCGGCGGCGGCCGTCGGCCGCACCCGTCCGGGAGCAGAGATACTGGCGATGGTCTCCGGTCCGGCGGGCGAACCCCAGCCGCTCGTGGCCGTCCAGCGGGCCGGCCGCGGCCGGACCATGGTGTTCACGGGCGAAGGGGCCTGGCGCTGGCGCATGGGGCTCGCGTCGGGCAACCTGGCCTACGAGACGTTCTGGCGACAGGCGCTCCGCTGGCTTGCCGTACAGGCGCCGCCGCCCGTCGCGGTGGACATCGAACCCCTCGCCCTGGGAGTGGCGGTGCCGATCACGGTGCGCGTCGTCACGCCAGCCTTCGAGCCCGTGAGCGACGCCGGCGTGGAGGTGCGGTTCGAGGAGCCCGGTGGTGCCAGTCGCACGCTGACGGCGTCGTTGGACTCGGCCGAGCCAGGACTCTATCGCGCCAGCGTCCTCACGCTGGCATCCGGGGTCCACCGGATCGATGTTGCCGCGAGCCGGGGGGGCGCCGTGCTGGGCCGCACCAGCGTGCAGGTGCTGGCTGGCGGCAGCGACCCCGAGTTTGTCGACCCCCGCCGCAACGACGCGATACTCGGTCGCCTCGGGCAGATGACCGGCGGCGCGCTGCTGGACGCCAGCGACCTGGACCGATTGCCCGATCGCCTCCGCCGAGCCGCAGCCTCACCGACCGCGCGGCTCGTGGAACGCGACGTCTGGCACAATGGCTGGAGCTTGGGGATCATCTGCGCCCTGCTCGGCCTTGAATGGGCGTGGCGGCGACGATGGGGACTGCGATGAGCCGACGATCCTGGATGACAGGCGCGCTGGCGCTGGGCGTGCTGCTCGGCGCGGCGTCGGCGCGTGCCCAGGATCCGGTGGCCCCGCCGCAGACGCGGGTGCTGATTGTCTCTGGCGCGGCCGGCAGCGAGGAGTACGCCGAGCGGCAGAAGAAGTGGCGCGACACGCTGGTGGCGCAGTTGTCGTCGCGGTTAGCCGTGCCCGCCTCGCGCACCGTGGTGCTTGCCGAGCAGGCCGGCGATGGGCTCCAGACGGCGACGGCTGTCAATCTTCGCCACGCGCTGGCAGCGATCCGGGCGTCGCAGGGCCCTGCCGACACGTTGCTCGTGGTGCTGTTCGGGCACGGGACGTTCGACGGCGTGGACGCCAAGTTCAATTTGGTCGGACCGGACCTGACGTCGCACGAGTGGCGTGACGCGCTGGCCGGCATTGCCGGCCGCATCGTCTTCGTGCAGACCGCCAGCGCCAGCTTTCCGTTTCTTGCTGCCCTGGCGGCGCCCAATCGGGTGGTGATGACGGCCACCGACTCACCGCAGCAGAAGTACGACACGGTCTTTGGCGAACACTTCGTGGCCGCCTTCACCCCGGAGGCGGCCGAAGCCGACCTCGACAAGGACGGTCGGATCTCCATGTGGGAAGCCTTCGCTCACGCGGCCGAGGCCTCGAAGCGGTACTACCAGCAGCGCGGGCAGTTGTCGGTAGAGCGGGCGCTGCTCGACGACTCGGGGGATGGCGTGGGTCGGGACGTCGCCAAGCAGGGCGACGACGGGCTGCTTGCCAGCCGGCTCTTTCTCGACCCGGATCCGGCGACCGCCTCAGGCGATCCCAGCGTCACCCTCCTGATCGGCCGCCGCAATACGCTGGAGACCGAACTCGACGAACTGCGTCGGAAGAAGGGCTTCATGCCCGAGGCTGACTACACACGCGAACTCGAGCGCGTCGTCGTGGACATCGCGCGTGTCTCGCGCGACATTCGTCGCCGCATCAAGAGCTGAACGGTTCGTGCTCGGCCGCGGAGGCTCAAGTCAGGACGTCCCACCACTCGACCCGCATGCGTTCTGGTCGGCGCAAGAGCCGGACCAGCACCGCCCCGGCGACAAAGCCTGCAGCGAGGGCCGCGAACGCGACCCCGCCCATGTCTTCCGGCCCAATCACCGCCAGCAGGTCCAGACCGCTGAGTAACTGGCCCGCGAACCAGATGCCGATCAGCAGCGCTGCGGGCACCTCCACGACGGTGACCAAGGCAAAGGTCAGCACGCGCGACGCCGGAAAGAGCACGAAGTAGGCGCCCAGGACGCCAGCCACCGCTCCGCTCGCCCCGACCATCGGCACGCGCGACCCCGCCTCGGCCCACACCTGCAGCAGCGCCGCGGCCAGCCCGCACATCCCGTAGAAGAGCAGGTAGCGGCCGTGTCCCAGCCGGTCTTCGACGTTGTCGCCGAAGATCCACAGAAACAGCAGGGTGCTGAACAGGTGCGGCACACCGGCGTGCAGGAACATCGCGGTGGCGACACTCGGCAGGGTGAAAGTGGCCGGCGTCACGCCCCAGGCGCCGGCGACCTCGCCAAACGCACTCGTGCGAGACGGCGGCATCAGAAGAAACACCAGCACGTTCAGCACGATGAGGGCGATCGTGACGTACGGCGTGGTCCGGGACGGGATGACGTCACGGAGGGGAATCACCGCGTCATTGTAGACTCGGAGGTTGGTATGAACTGCTCCAACTGTGGTACCGAGATTGCCGCCAAGGCGCTCATCTGCTTTCGCTGTGGCCAGGCCACGTTCGTGGCCAAGCGCGCGCCCGCACCGCGGCCAGCCAAGGGGCGTCAGCTGATCCTTGTGGTCGCGATGGTCATCCTGATCCTGTCGGCGTTCTTCCTGGGCCAGGTCCAGACGCAGACCGTGCCCGAGTGGGTGCGCTACACCGTCATGGTCCTGGGGGCAGTGGTGCTGGGGTGGCGATTCCTGCAGCGGCGGCGCGGCGGCGGCCGCATCCGGCCATGAGCAGGCGCCGGGCCCGTCTGGTGGCCTATGGCCTGTGCCTCTTCACGGCGCTGCTCGTGTGGAACGGGGTGTTCGGCCTGCTGATCAGCCGTGGCGAGAAACAGTACCTGCTCGACCAGGCCAGGCACGAACTGCAACTCGGTCCGGAGGCGTCGCTGCCCGAGCGGATGCGCGGCACGATTCACAACGGCGCGGTCGAAGCGACCCGATGGGCCGTGGTGGTCCTGGTGCTGGGGGTGGCTTCGGTGTGGATCGGAGGGCGAGGCACCGCAACGAGCGACGCCCCGCGGGACGGGACGTTGCTGGACGATTGAGCGGGTGGGGGCCGCGCCCCGAGGCTATCGTGTCAGGGCAGCTCGGGGAGCTGCCCCTATCAACGAGCGTCGATGCCGACGTAGTCGCGGGTGCGGTGTCCGGTGTAGATCTGACGGGGACGTGCGATCTTCTGATCGGCGTCGCGGTGCAACTCGTCCCATTGCGCCACCCAGCCGGCGGTGCGGGGAATGGCAAACAGCACCGTGAACATCTCCGGTGAGAAGCCGAGCGCCTGGTAGATCAGCCCCGAGTAGAAATCGACATTCGGGTAGAGCTTGCGCTTGACGAAGTACTCGTCTTCGAGGGCGATCCTCTCGAGTTCGAGGGCCAGGTCGAGCAGCGGGTTGGTGCCCGTGACGGCGAAGACGTCGTAGGCCGCCTTCTTGATGATCCGGGCCCGCGGGTCGTACGACTTGTAGACGCGGTGGCCGAATCCCATGAGCCGGCCGTCGCCGTTCTTCACCTTGGCGATGAAGTCGGGCACGTTGGCCTTGCTGCCGATCTGTCTCAGCATCGTCAGCACCGCCTCGTTGGCGCCGCCATGGAGGGGGCCATAGAGTGCGGCCGCCGCTCCGGCCATCGCCGAATACGGATCCACCTCGGAACTGCCGATCGCGCGCATCGCGTTGGTGCCGCAGTTCTGCTCGTGGTCGGCGTGCAGGATGAACAGGATGTCCAGTGCCCGCTCGAGGGTCGGGTTCACCTCGAACGTCGCCTCGGTCATCTTGAACAGCATGTTCAGGAAGTTGCCGGCAAAGCTCAGGTTGTTGTCCGGATAGACGTAGAACAGGCCCTTGCTGTGCCGATACGCGTAGGCCGCGATCGTCGGCGACTTGGCGATCAGACGCTTGATGTGCTCCAGGCGGATGTCGGCGTTGCTGACGTCCTTGGCGTCGGGATAGAACGTCGAGAGCGCGCCCACAGTGCTCAGGAAGACACCCATCGGATGCGCGTCGTACCGGAAGCCGCGCATCAGGTGCTTCAGGTTCTCGTGCAGCATGGTGTGCTTGAGGATGCCGTTCTCCCAGTCCTGCAACTGCGCTGCCGTGGGGAGTTCGCCGAACATCAACAGGTACGCCACCTCGAGATAGGTGCTCTTCTCGGCCAGCTGCTCGATGGGGTAGCCGCGGTATTCGAGCACGCCCTCGTCGCCATCGATGTAGGTGATGGCGCTCCGGCACGAGGCGGTGTTGGTGAAGGCCGGGTCGTACGTCATCAACCCGAAGTCGTCGTCTGCGACCTTGATCTTGCGCAGGTCGATGGCCTTGATGGTGCCGTCGGTGATCGGCACGTCGTACTGCTTGCCGGTGCGGTTGTCGGTAATCGTAAGCGTGTCAGCCATCGCGTCGCATCAGGGGGGAGGCGCCTATTGGTCGGTCGCCTCGGGGTCGTCCGGATCCATCTGTGACGGCTCGTCAGCCGCCGAACCCTCGACGCGGTAGTCGCCGTCGAGCCAGTGCGAAAGGTCCAGCAAATGGCAGCGTTCACTGCAGAACGGCCGCCAGCGCGGGTCCTCTGGCTGTTGGCGACAGTATACACAGGGGGCAGCGTCGGGCACGGCCTGGATCCTATCAGCGTGCCGGGCTGTGGCGGGGACGATCCACACGCGTTGCGGCAACGGTGCGGCCAGGATGGCCTGGCCAGGGGCAGCCCCGTTCCGATGGCTAGCCGGGCTGGCCATGGTGCCGCACGTCGCGGGCCGACACCATGTAGATGACCCCTTCGGCGATGTTGGTTGCGTGGTCGGCGATGCGCTCCAGGTGTCGCGCGATCAGAATGAGGTCCAACGCCGGCTCGATCGTGGCCGGCGACCCCTGCATGAGCGGAATCAGGTCGACCGAGGCCTGTGCCTTGAGGGCATCGACCACGTCGTCGGCGCTGAGCACCTGCTCGGCCAGCGGGATGTCGTGCCGCACGTAGGCGTCGAGGGCGTCGCGCAGCATCTGCTGGGCCAGGTCGGCCATCCTGGGGATGTAGTGCAGCGCCTGGAGCGGTGGATGGTGCAGGTAGCGCTGCACCGCCTCGGCGATGTTCACGGCCAGGTCGCCAACCCGCTCGAGGTCGGTGTCGATCTTGACCGCCGCGAGCACCGCGCGCAGGTCTATCGCGACCGGTTGGTGCAGGGCGATCAGCCTCACGCAGCGCTGGTCGATCTCGACGTGCAGGTCGTTGATGGGCTGGTCGCTCCTCTGCACGCGGGCCGCCAGTTGCGTGTCTCGCTCGACGAGGGCGGCGATCACCAGCCGCACCTGCTCCTCGGCCATGCCCCCCATCACCAGCAGTCGTTCCTTGAGGGTGTCCAGGTGTGCCTCAACCTGCGGCACCATGCGCGTGATCGGCTCCACCGTCTTCACCTATCCGAACCGCCCGGTGACGTAGGCCTCGGTCAACCGCTCGCGCGGTGCCGTGAACACGTCTTCGGTGCGGCCCTGTTCAATCAGCTGTCCCATCCAGAGGAACGCGGTGACGTCGGAGACGCGTGCCGCCTGCTGCATGTTGTGCGTGACGATGACGATGGTGTAGGTCCGTTTCAGGGCCAGGATCAGTTCCTCGATGCGTTGCGTGGCGATCGGATCCAGTGCCGAGGCCGGCTCGTCCATCAGCAGCACCTCCGGCTGGATCGCCAGGGCCCGCGCGATACAGAGGCGTTGCTGCTGGCCGCCCGAGAGCGTCAGGGCAGGCGCGTGCAGGCGATCCTGGACCTCGCTCCAGATCGCTGCCGCCCGCAGGCTCTCTTCGACGCGCTCGGCGATCTCCCGGCGATCGCGGACACCGTTGATGCGCAAGCCATACGCGACATTGTCGAAGACCGACATCGGGAAGGGGTTGGACTTCTGGAAGACCATGCCGACCCGGCGACGCAGCGCCACGACGTCTGTGGACGGCGAAAGAATCGAGTGCCCGTCGAGCCGCACGTCACCTGCGACACGCGAGTGCGGGATGATGTCGTTCATCCGGTTCAAGGTCCGCAGCAACGTGGTCTTGCCGCACCCGGATGGCCCGATGAGCGCCGTCACCTGCTGCGCCCGCATCGGCATGGTCACCTCGCGCAAGGCCGCGGTCTCGCCGTAGAAGACGCTCAATGCCCGCAGGTCGATCTTCGCGGCCACGGGTTCCATCACGCCACCCGCCGCCGGGCGGCGCGATCGCGCACGCCAATCGCGATGCCATTGGTGACCAGCAGTACCCCGAGGAGCAACAGGATCGCGGCGGCGGCGTTGGCGCGGAATGTCGTGCCGGGTCGCGAGATCCACCCGAAGATCTGAATCGGCAAGGCCGTGAATGGCGAAGACGGCCCATCGGGCACGAACGGGACGTATGCCAACGCGCCGATCACGATGAGGGGCGCCGTCTCGCCAATCACGCGGGAGACTGCCAGGATCAGACCCGTCAGCAGGCCAGGCATCGCGGTGGGCAGGACGTGATGCCAGATGGTCTGCCACTTGGTGGAGCCAAGGGCCAGAGCTGCCTCGCGTTGCGCGAGCGGGACGGCCCTCAGCGCCTCGCGTGCCGTCAGGATGACCACAGGCAGCATCAGCAGCGCCAACGTCGCGGCCCCGGCGATCAGCGTCCGCTCCAGCTGCAGCGCCTGCACGAACAGCCCGAGGCCGAGCAGCCCGTAGATGATCGACGGCACGGCCGCCAGGTTGGCGATGTTGATCTCCACCAGACGGGCCCAGCGGCGGCGCCCCGCGTACTCCTCGAGCGCGATCGCCGCGCCGACGCCGACCGGCATGGCCATGGCCGATGCCAGGACGACCAGCCACAGGCTGCCTGCCACAGCCGGCAACAGGCCAGCGCTGGACGCCTGCCGCGACGGGTAACCGGTCACGAATGCCCAGGACAACCGGCTGGCACCATCCCGCCAGACGTCGGCCAGCAGGAACATCAGTGCCGAGAGCGCCACCGCCAGCACCGCGAGTCCGAGCGCGTGAAACGCCCGGTCCATCCAGGCGGCGCGGGTCATCGCCGGCCGCCGGGCATGCGTCGTCGGAGCCAGTCGCTGCCGACGTTCAGCGTGAACGTCCCCACAAACAGCAGCATGCCGACCGCGAAGATCGTGCGGTACTCGAGGGTTCCGGTCGGGACGTCGCCGAGACTGACCTGCACGATGTACGTGGTCATCGTCTCGATCGGCACGAGCGGGTTGGCTGTCAGTCGGGGCTGCTGGCCGGCGGCGATCGCCACGATCATGGTCTCGCCGATGGCCCGCGAGATCGCCAGCACCACCGCCGCCGAGATCCCAGACAGGGCCGCGGGCAACACCACCCCCCTGGCCGCCTGCCACCGCGTGGCGCCGAGCGCGAAGGCGCCTTCACGCAGGCTGCGCGGTACGGCCGTGCAGGCGTCGTCGCTCAGCGAAGCGACCAGGGGCAAAATCATGAGGCCCATCACCAGGCCAGGGGCCAGCGCGTTGAAACCGGCCAGCCCGGGAATCCATGTCCGCAGCCAGGGCGTGACCACGAGCAGCGCGAAGTAGCCATAGACCACGGTGGGCACGCCGGCCAGGAGCTCGAGGGCCGGCTTGGCCACGCGTCGCACCTGCGGCGACGCGTACTCACTGAGGTACAGCGCGCCGGTCAACCCGGCGGGTACCGCCACGAGCATCGCAATGGTGGCCACCAGCACGGTGCCAGCCACGATCGGCAGCACCCCGAAGGACTGGTTGTGGAACAGCGGCGTCCACGTCCGTCCCGTCAGGAACGCCACCGGCGAGACCTCACGCAGGAACGCCGCTGTCTCCCAGGCGAGCACGCCGACGATGCCGATGGTGACCAGGATGGAGAGCCCGGCACACGCCCACAACGCGTGCTCGATCATCGGCTCGGCCAACTGCCGTGTCCGGGCGGTCATCGCGACTCCACGCCGAGCCGCGCCGCAAGCGTCAACGTGGCCGCACCGTCGTGACCGTCGTAGAGCGAGCCGGTGCGTCGTGCGGCAAGCCGTCCCCGCACTGCGGCCAGGACGCGACCGTCCAGCGGTACGTAGCCGACATCATTGGCCAGGTCGCCGACGTGCGTGGTGTAGTAGTCCACAAAGCGCCGGACGTCGTCACGGTCGAGCGATCGTGCATTGACGTACAGAAACACCGGCCGGGCCAGCGGACGATACATGCCTGACCGGATCGTCTCGCGCGTCGGCAGCACCGCAGGCGTGCCGTCACCGGCCTGGATCGGCACTGCGCGCAGGTGCTCCTGATGCGCCTCGTAGTATGCGAACCCGAAGTAGCCCAAGGCGTCCGGGTCACCCGCCACACCCTGCACCAGGGTGTTGTCGTCCTCGCTCGAGGTGTAGTCACCGCGGCTGTCGCGGGGGGTGCCGGTCACCACGCTGGTGAAGTAGTCGAACGTACCCGAACCGACGCCCGCCCCGAACAGGTGGATCTCGCGGTCAGGGTACTCGGCCCGGAGCTGCGACCAGCGCATCACGCGCCCCTCGGCTTGGTGCCGCCACAGCCTTCGCAGGTCATCGACCGTCAGGTGCTGGACCCAGTGGTTCGAAGGATGTACGGCGACCGTGATGCCATCCAGGGCGATGGGCAGCTCGATGAACGAGACGTCGGCGCTGGCGCACGCGTCCGCCTCGCCACCGGTGATCGGCCGGGACGCGGCCGCCAGGTCGAGACCGCCTCGGCATAGGCGCCGCAGCCCGCCGCCGGTGCCAGCGATGCCGATGGTCACCCGCGCGCCAGGCGCGACCCGCTGGAACTGCTCAGCCATCGCCTCGGTGAGGGGATAGACGGTGCTCGACCCGTCGACGCTGACCACCGCGCGAAGCGGCCCAGTCGCGCGGGCGCACGCCCCGACCAGCGGCAGAGCCGACAGCAGGGCCAGGCCACAGGCAAACGGCAGGAGGCACGCACGCATCCGGCGAGACTACCTGCCGTGCGTTTCACCGCTGTTTCGCGGAGGTCGCTCGCAAGGTCCGGATGCTAGAGTGAGGCAGATGGCTGGGGGCGGCGGGCAACGCAAGGCGGGGCAGGATCTGGCGAGCCTGGTCACGCGTCGGCATGATGCCCTGCGGGCACAGGCGCCGCTGGCGCGCGACGGGCAGCCTGGAGGCGTCCACCAGGCGCGCGTGGCGTCCCGGCGCCTACGCGAAGTGGTTCCGGTCCTTGGCCACGGGCTGTCCGACGTGAAGCTCAAGCGGCTGCGGCGCCATCTCCGAGGCCTGACTCGCGCCCTGGGTCCGGTCCGCGAACTCGATGTCGCCCGCGCGATGATTGACGAGTTGTCGCTCGACACCGCAGATTCGGCGCAGCTGGCCGAGGCGTGGCGCGATCACCTCGACGACTTGCGTCGCCGGCCGGTCCGCGCCATGCGCAAGGCCGTGTCCTGGTCCAACCGTCGAGCGCTGGACGGCGAACTCGACGCGTTTGCTGCCGCGCGCGCCTCGTCCGATGATGCCGCCTGGCGCACGGCGCTGGCGCGGCGCCTCGCCTTGCGTGCCCAGACGTTGCGTGCACACGTCGAGCGCACCGGCACCCGTTACCAACCCGGGCCCCTGCACGAGGTGCGCATCGCCGCCAAGAAGCTGCGGTATGTCCTGGAAATCACTGACGAGACGGGGTTGGCACGGCTGGCCGGCTCGCTCCGCACGTTGAAGACGGCACAGGAGGCGCTCGGGCGCCTTCACGACCTCGATGTGCTGCTCACGTTCCTGCACTCACTACCCGACGCGGCGCCTGGCCGGACGTTGCAGCATGCCGCGGCCGCGGCCGTGGCGGGGATCGAAGGGGACTCGCGTCGGCTGCACGCCCGCTACCTGCGTGCCGCGCCATCGCTCCTGCGCGTGGCCGATGCAACGGCGCAGGTCGTGGTCCCCCGCGTGCTTGCGATCGACGCTCCGCACAAGGATCCGGCACCCGATGGCCGTTGACCTGCACCTGCTCCTGATTCGGCACGCCATCGCCGAAGAACGTGGCGCCGCGTGGCCCGACGATGACCAGCGCCCGTTGAGCCGTGACGGCATCCGCAAGTGGAAGCGGGCGGCGCGCGGGCTCGCCCGCATCGTGCCGTCGGTCGACCTGTTGGTGACCAGTCCCCTGACGCGGTGTTTCCAGACGGCAGAAATTCTGGCGCGTGCGCTGACGCCGTCGCCAAAGGTCCAGATGTTCGACGCGCTGCGGCCAGACACCCGGCCAGGCGCGCTCGTGACCGCGCTGCGGACCCGGGCGCCGAAAGGAACGGTCGCGATGGTCGGTCACGAGCCGATGCTGTCCGAACTGGCTGCGTTGCTCCTGCACCTGCAGGGGCCGCTCGAGTTCCGCAAGGGGGCAGCCATGCTGCTGATCACGCAGGGGCTGGGGACACGCGGCCCGTCCCGACTGGAGTGGTTCCTCACACCCCGCGTCATGCGCGAACTCGCCGGCAAGGACTGACCCAGCCGCCTGCGGTGGTCAGCGCAGGTGCACCGTCCACACGTTGCCCGAGAAGCTGGCGAATTCGTAGACGAGGCGATCGCCAGTGGGGGACCACTCCGGATTGCGTACGTAGTGGTGCTCGTCCCCATAGTCGGTCATCTGCAGGAGCGCGCTGCCGTCGCGGCCCGCCGACCATACGTTCCAGCGCCCGTCTCTGGCGCCGGCAAATGCCACGCGGGAGCCATCGGGTGACCAGCTGCGCACCCACGCCTGGTCGACGTCTCGCGAAATCTGGGTGAGCCCACCGCTCACCAGGTCCACGACAAACGCCTGCGCGTGGCCGTTGCGCCAGACGTCGACCGCCAGAGCCCGGCCATCCGGCGACCATACGGGAAACGCGGTGCCATCGCCCAGACGAGCGACACGGGTATCGCTGCCATCGGCGAGCGCTCGCACCCAGACCTCGAGTTGCCCTTCCGCGGAGCGGGTGTACGCCAGCCGGGTGCCGTCAGGAGACATGCGCGGCCGCAGCAGGGGATGAGGCCCGTCAGCCAGCCGGGTCACCAGTTCGACGCGCCCGTCCTCCACGCGCACGGCTCGCAACGTGGCGTCGCCGCCGTGCCCCGATTCGAAGTACACGAGGTGGCCATCGCGACTCCACGACGGATCGCGTGCGTTGACGAGGGCCGCGGTCAGCGGCCGCTCCGAGCCACCCGCCAGGTCGAGCAGCCACAGACTCGGCGGTGCACCGGCCGCCTGCCGTTCGAGGGCAACCTGACGCGCGTCAGGACTGAACGAGGGTCTACGCGCGCTCCGTACGGCGTCTTCGGCGAGACGCACCGACGGCCCGGCCGGGCTCCCGCCGCGACGCAGCGGCAGGCTGCGCAAGCCGGTGACGGTGGCCATGCCCACGTACGCCAGCCGGTCACCGCTCGGGCTGATCGCGAGGTGCCGCACGTCGAGCTCACTCGGCGGCATGACCAGTTGCGGCGCTCCCGCCGCGCCGCCGGCTTCAGTGAGCGGGAGCTTCCACATGTCGAAGTGATCGTGCAGGCGGACGTAATAGGCGGCGCGCCCGTCCGGCGTCAGCGTCGCGTCGACGGCCCGTCCCCCCGCCTCGAGGACGGGCGTCAGGACACCGGAATCGAGGTCGACCGTCCAGAACGCGGTGGTGTCCACCCGCTGGCTGGCGAAGAAGAGCCGTCGTCCGTCGGGAAACCACGTCGGGCGGACGTGGCTGCCTTCGGGACGCCACCCTCGCGTGGCCAGGCGCGGCTGGCCTCCTGCGCTGTCCACGACCCAGAGGCTGGAGGGCCCGAACGACTCGAACGCGGCCGTGCTGGGCTCGGTGTACGGGGCACCCTGGAATGCGATCCGGCTGCCGTCCGGCGACCAGGCCGGGCGCGAACCGAACTGGGTGATCTGTATCGGTGTGCCGCCGTGTCGTCCCACCACCCAGACGCCGCCGCGGCCCGACGAGTGGTACGCCACACGCGTGCCGTCGGGCGACCAGGCGGGCTGCACGTTGTGCTGCCGGTCGCTGGTCAGCGCGAAGCGCTGGCCGCCGGCGGCCAGGTCGAGCACGAAGATCTCGAACCGGCCGCGCCGATCGCTGGCGTACGCCAGCGATCGACCATCCGGTGACCAGGCCGGAAAGGCGTCGAGCGAGGCCGCCGAGGTGACCTGCGTGCGGCTGGCCGCCACCAGCGTGGACGAAGCGGGCAGCACCGCCGACTGGGAGCGCCAGGCCAGAAAGAGTGCCACGAGCGCCAGCGTCGCCAGCGCCGCCGCCCAGAGCGGATGGGCGCGCGGCTCCGGCGTGGCTGCCTCGCCCGGGAGGGGTGCGCTGCGACCGTCCCGATCCGACCCGCTCGCCGCCGTCGGCGACCCGACAGGCGACAGCGCCTGGGGCGCGACGGCCTGCCCGCCATGATCGATCCCCGAGGCGGGGGACTGGTCGTACCGTGGCTCTGCTGGCCCGACGAAGCGGTAGCCGCGTGTCGGCACGGTCTCGATGTACCGGGAACTGCGGGCAGAGTCGCCAAGCCCGCGCCGCACCTGGGCAATGACCCGCGCCACGGCGTTGTCGGTGACGTAGACCCCCGACCAGACCTGGTCGAGCACGTCCTGCCGCGTGACCAGCTCGCCGCGCCTCGAGAGCAGCAGCACCAGCAGATCGTACGCTTTGGGTTCCAGCGGGACGGTCGTTCCTGCCCGTCTGACGCGACCCGCACGAAGTTCGACGACGACGTCATCGAACTGATAGGCAACGACTTCGCGATTCATCATCGAAACATCACGTCAATCCAGTGACTTCCGTCACGCCACGTGCGTACGGTGACGTCATAGTAGCTGCGTCACATGCCTATGCCCCACGTTCCATCGCCCGCGGCCCGGGTGGGTCGCCCGGCGCTCCTCGCCGCACCGCAACAGGACGTGCTCGCGTCGCTCGTCGTCTTCCTGGTGGCGGTCCCGCTGTCGCTCGGCATAGCCCTGGCCTCGGGTGCCCCGATCATGGCCGGGCTGGTCGCCGGTATCGTCGGCGGCCTGGTGGCGGGTTTTGTCGCAGGCGCGCCGCTGCAGGTGACGGGCCCGGCCGCCGGGTTGACCGCCGTCGTCTTCGGTCTCGTCGAGCAACTGGGCGACTGGCGTCTGGTGGCCGCGGCCGTGGTGGTCGGCGGCCTCGTGCAGGTGGGCCTGGGCGCGTCCCGCATTGCCCGGCTCGGTCTTGCGGTCTCGCCGGCGGTCGTGCACGGCATGCTGGCCGGCATCGGCATCACCATCGCGCTGGCGCAACTGCACATCATCCTCGGTGGCGCCCCCGAGGGCCAGACGCTCAAGAACCTGGTCGCGCTGCCATCGCAGCTGATGACGCTGCACGCGCCAGCTGCCTTCCTCGGACTGGCCACGCTGGCGCTGCTGCTCGCCTGGCAGTGGGTGCCACGGCCCCTGTCCAGGGTGCCGGCCTCGCTGGTGGCGGTGGCAACAGCCACCGGGGCCTCTGTCCTGCTGGGGCTGGATGTCGAGCGGGTGGACCTGCAGGGTGGATTTGCCAGTGGGCTGGCCCTTGCCGCCTGGCCTGGTGAGGCATGGGGGGCGGTCCTGGTCGGCGGTATCACCATCGCGGCGGTGGCCAGCGTCGAATCGCTGTTGTGCGCCGTGGCCACGGACCGGCTGCACAGTGGGCCGCGCGCCAACCTCGACCGCGAACTGGTGGGGCAGGGGCTGGCCAACACCGTGTCCGGCCTGCTCGGCGGATTGCCTGTCACCGGGGTCATCGTCCGTTCGTCGGTCAATATCGCGGCCGGCGCGCAGACGCAGTTGTCGTCCATGCTGCACAGCGTCTGGATCCTGCTCTTTGTCCTGTTTCTCGGCGTCGGCATCGAGATGATTCCGCTCTCGGTGCTGGCCGGCCTGCTGGTGCACGTGGGCGTGCGTCTGGTGAATGCGCACCACATCCGCCGTCTCGTGACGTTTGGCGAGGCCGTGGTCTACATGGTCACAGTGGCGGGCGTGGTCGTGCTCGGACTGCTTCCGGGCATCGGCCTCGGCCTGGCGCTGGCGATGGTGCTGCTCCTGCGGCGCCTGTCGCAGACCGACGTGCAGGTGGAGAGCGCCGACGGCACGTACCACGTGCGCATTGGCGGGTCGATGACCTTTGTCGGGATTCCGAAGCTGACGGCGGCGCTGGAGTCCGTCCCAGCGGGGACGCACGTGGACGTGGACCTGATGGTGGACTTCATGGACCACGCGGCCTTCGATGCGCTGCACGACTGGCGCGTCAGCCACGAACGGTTGGGCGGCCGCGTCGACATCGACGAACTGCACGAGGCGTGGTACGCCAACGCCGCCAAGGGGACACCCCATTTCGCGAAGTCGCGTCTGGACGGGCTGCTGGGGGCGTTGCGGCGCCGCACACGCAAGGAGACCTCGATGGCCACGACGTCGTTGACCACCGAGCCGCTGCTGCAGGGCGCTGTGGCGTTCAACGCGACGACGTCGCGCGAAGTCAAGCCCTTGCTCAGTCACCTGGCCGACGTCGGGCAGACGCCGCAGGCACTGTTCATCACCTGCGCGGATTCGCGGATTGTGCCGGCCGACCTGGTCAACGCCGACCCGGGCGACATCTTCGTGCTGCGCAACATCGGCAACATCGTCCCGAGTTGGTCAGACGAGCCGGGCTCGGACGACTCGGTCGGGGCGGCGATCGAGTTTGCCGTCGACGTGCTGAAGGTTCACAGCGTGGTCGTATGTGGACACTCGGAGTGCGGCGCGATGAAGGCGCTGCTGGGTGGCCACCAGGCCCTGGGCGGCTCGCTCGGACGCTGGCTCGACTACGGGACGTCCTCGCTCACGCGCCACGCCGACGCGCCGGCCCAGCCATCCTCGGCGTCGGCACACAACGCGCTGGCCCGGACCAACGTCGTAGAGCAGATCACGCGACTGCAGACCTACCCGTCGGTGCAGCGAGCCGTCGCAGACGGCCGACTCCGGCTCTACGGATGGTTCTTCGACCTGAAGCGGGCCAAGGTCACGGTGTGGGACCGGTCCACGGGTGCCTTCGTGGACGCTGGTCATGACGGGCAGAACTTGGACGGCCCGATGCGCGCATCGGCCTAGTGCTGACCGGGTTCGCTCACACCGTCGTCCCGGGGGCGATGGTGGCTCCCTTGGGCACGATGATGATTCCCTCACGGATGAAGTAGCCGTTGCCGTCGGCCTCCTGCACGCCTGCCGTGTTGACCAGGCGGGCGCCGTCGCCGACCCGGGCGTTCTTGTCCACGATTACCCGGTCGAGCACGACGTCCTTGCCGATGCCGAGCGGCACCCCTGCGTCTTCGCCGTCCCGGTGATAGTAGTCCGCGCCGAGCAGCACCGAATTGGTGATCGTCGTCCCCTGGCGGACCTGGGTGCGGATGCCGACCACCGCACGGTCGATCTTGCAACGGTCCAGCACACAGCCTTCCGCGACCACGGTGCGGTTGACATGGGAATCCTGCACTGTGGAGCCAGCCAGGAACCGGGGACGCGTGTAGACGGGGCACGCCGGTTCGTGGAACGTGAACGACGGGGTGACGTCGGTGAGCTTCAGGTTGGCTTCGAAGAACGAGCCAATCGTCCCGACGTCCTCCCAGTAGCCGCGGTACAGGTACGCCCGCACCTTGTGGGTCTGGATCACCGCCGGGATGATCTCCTTGCCGAAGTCGACCGCATCGGCGTACTGCTCGAGCGCGTCCAGCAGTACCTGCTTGGAGAAGACGTAAATGCCCATCGACGCGATGAAGGGCTTCTGCGGCGAAATCCACGAGGCGACGCGGCTGTCGCTCGGCACGCTCTGCCCGATTGCGCCGAGCCGCTCGAGGTTTGGCTTCTCCTCGAAGCCCGAGATCCGGCCCGCGCCATCGAACAGGAAGATGCCCATCTGCGTGGACGTCTCCGGGTCGCAGGGCTGGGCAGCGATCGTCACGTCGGCGTCCTGCTCGATGTGATCGGTGATCAACTCGCCGAGGTTCATCCGATACAGGTGATCGCCGGCGAGGATCAGGATGTGGTCAGCCTGCATCGAGTGGAAATGCCGCCAGGCCTGGCGCACGGCGTCGGCCGTTCCCTGGAACCACGACGTGCTGTCGGGGGTCTGCTCGGCAGCCAGGATGTCGACAAAGCCCTGCGAGAAATGATCGAGCCGATAGCTCTGTGCGACGTGGCGATTCAGCGACGCCGAGTTGAACTGGGTCAGCACGAAAATGCGCCGCAGATTGGCATGCAGGCAATTGCTCACCGGTACATCGATGAGCCGATACTTGCCTCCAATCGGCACGGCCGGCTTGGAGCGTGTCCACGTGAGTGGGAAGAGGCGGTTGCCTCGACCACCACCCAGGATGAGGGTCAGGACCGAATGCATCGTGAGCACACCTTAGTGCTCGCAGCCGGTGGATGGCAAGCGCCGCCCGCCGGGACCGCGACAGGACGAGGTGGCCGGCGCACGGCGTTTGTTTACGTGGAATTTACAGGACGCGTGCCAACCTCAGGGATATGATGGCGGTCCTTCGCCCGGCGCGGAGGTTCGTGCGCGGCGGTCCTCGTCCATGCGTCGACGTTCTCACGGCAGTTCGCAGCAAACGGCCGTCGCGCCGCATGGACCGCGATCGTCAGCTCGTCTAGGAGAGTGGTGTGGCACGATTCAGCCTGATCCCTAAAGATGGTCGTTTCTTCGACGACTTCATCCAGCTCGCACAGGAGATCCGCAAGGGCGCCATCGTCCTGGTCGACATGCTCGCGGGGGACGTGCCCCGCTGGGATGCGGCCGACGAACTCAAGGCGCTGGAGCACCAGTGCGACCAGGTGGCGCATGACGCGCTGCACCGGCTGAACCAGACCTTCGTCACGCCGCTGGACCGAGAGGACATCCACACGCTGATCCTGTACCTGGACAACGTGATGGACATGATGGACGCTGCCGGCGGCTGCATCAGGCTCTACCGCGTGCAGAACCTGCGCTACGGCGCCCGTGAACTGGCCAACGTCATTCTGCGATCGGCTGAGCAGATCCTGCTGGCCACGCAGAAGCTCGAGCAACGCCGCGGGGTTGACGAGCATGTCGTCGAGATCAATCGCCTCGAGAACGAGGCCGACCAGATCCACCGCGAGGCGATCGGCCGGCTGTTTTCCGAGGAACAGAACGCCATCGAGGTCATCAAGTGGAAGGAAATCCTCGATCTCCTCGAGCGCGCCACCGACGAATGCGAGGACGTGGCCAACGAGATCGAAGGCGTCGTCGTCAAGTACGCCTAGAGTCGGCCTGACCTCATGGATGCTTCCCTGCTGGTCGTCATCGCGCTGGTTCTGCTCGCGCTGGCATTCGATTACATCAACGGCTTCCACGACGCCGCCAATTCCATCGCCACGGTGGTCTCCACGCGCGTGCTCACCCCTGGGCAGGCCGTCGTCTGGGCCGCCTTCTTCAATTTCGTGGCCGCCTTCGCGTTCGGCACGGCCGTGGCCAAGACCGTCGGCTCCGGCATGGTCGATCTCAACGTCGTTACGTTCTCGGTGATCGGCGCAGGGCTCACCGGGGCGATTGTCTGGAACCTGATCACCTGGTACTACGGGCTGCCCACCAGTTCGTCGCACGCGCTGTTTGGAGGCTACGGCGGTGCGGCGGTCGCCAAGGCCGGCATGCCAGCCATCCTGTGGTCGGGATGGACCAAGACGCTGGTCTTCATCGTCGTCGCGCCCATGATCGGCTTGTTCGTCGGCCTGGCCACGATGACCGCCACATTCTGGATCTTCCGTCGGTCGGCACCGGCTCGGGTGAATCAGCTGTTCCGGAAACTGCAACTGCTGTCAGCGGCCCTGTTCAGCCTGATGCACGGGGCCAACGATGCCCAGAAGACGATGGGCATCATCACCGGCATCCTGTTCACCGCCGGTTACATCTCGACCTTCGACGTGCCGTTCTGGGTCGTCATCTCCGCCCACGCGGCCATCGGCCTCGGCACCCTCTCGGGCGGCTGGCGCATTGTCCGGACGATGGGCACCAAGATCACCAAGCTGGCTCCGGTGGGCGGCTTTGCCGCCGAGACCGGCGCGGCCGTCGCGATCCTCATCGCCACGCTGATGGGCGTGGGGATCAGCACCACCCACACGATCACCGGCTCGATCGTCGGCGTCGGTGCGACGCGCCGCCTGTCGGCCGTGCGGTGGGGCGTGGCCGGCCGCATCGTCTGGGCCTGGGTGCTGACCATCCCGGCGGCAGCCTTTGTCGGAGCAACGACGTACCTGCTGCTAGCGGCGCTCGGCGCGCACTGACCACCCCCTGACGGCGTCTCGTGGACGCCGTCGCCTGCCGCGGCCTGGCGCACGTGGATCGGTGCGGTCTGGTCCGGTCTAGGGCTCGACGAAGCGGTAGCCGAGTCCAACCACCGTCTCGATTTGCTCGCCAGCCGCCCCAAGTTTGGCCCGTAGCCGCCCGATGTGCACGTCCACCGAACGGGTCTCAATCGACCGATCGTAGCCCCACACCCGCTCGAGCAGCCGGTCGCGCGACAGCACTCGGCTCCGGTTCTCCACCAGGCACTGCAGCAACTCGAACTCCCGCCGCGTCAGCTTGACCGGAGCGCCATCGACGTGGATGGCCACGGCGTCGAAGTCGGCTCGCAGATGCATGCCCTGGTACGCCGCTGGCGCGACGGGCTCCCTCGTGCCGATCGCCGGCCGCCGCAGCACCGCCCGCACGCGGGCGGCCAGCTCACGCGGGCTGAAGGGCTTGACGACGTAGTCGTCGGCACCCAGGTCCAGTCCGCAGACGCGATCGCTTTCGGTGCTCCGCGCGGTCAACATGATGATCGGCACGTGCCTGGTGGCGGGTCGTGAGCGGAGGATGCGGCACACGTCGAATCCCGACAGCACGGGCAGGTTGAGATCGAGGACGATGAGGTCGGGCGTCTGTTCGGCCACCGCCGTCAACGCGGCGTCGCCGCTGTTGACCATGGCGACCCGCGTGCCTGCGTCTCGCTCCAGGGTGTGCTTGATCAGGGCGGCGATGTCGTGTTCGTCCTCGACGACCAGGATGCGGGTGGTGGTGGCAGCCGTGCCCGGCGCAGGCCAGGCCATGGCGGGGGTCGTGGGCAAATGAGCCAGCGTCACGCAGTGCTCCCTTGAACGGGCGGTCCGATGACGCCGGCCACACTCGCAGCGTCCTGGCGACTGTACGGCGTGCGCATTTCCCGGTCGTGTCACACGCGTTAAATCTGCGTAACGAGCGCCCGCGCCGTCTGATGTGGGTGCCGGCGTATAGTGCTGCACACGCCCCATGGCCACACGTCGTCGTTTTGCCCGCCAGTGCGGTTCGCTCGTCGTTGGTCTGGCCGCAGGCCCGTTTGGTGCAGGTCGGTCCTCGGCCGCGCAGGCTCCCCAAGAGGCGGGCTCGCTCACCGATGTGCCAGGTATCCGCGTCGGGCATGCCACAGACCCGCGACGTCCCACCGGCTGCACCGTCATCCTGTTTGACGAGGCGGTCACCGCCGGCGCCGACTACGACGGCTCGGCACCGGGCGAGTCGTTGGGGGTGATGCTCCAGCCTGTCAGTCCCCTGGAGCGCATTCACGGCATCCTGCTCACTGGCGGGGGCCCGATGGCGCTCGACGCCGTGGGCGGCGTCGTCCGGTACCTCGAAGCCAGGAAGGTCGGCTACGACTGGGGGGTACCCAATGTTCGCATCCCGATTGTCGTCGGGGCCGTCGTGGACGACCTGGCGCTCGGCGACGGGCGCATCCGCCCGGATGCGGCCCTCGCGCTTCGGGCCTGCGAAGTGGCCAGCGCCGCACCGGTGGGCGAAGGCTGCGTCGGCGTCGGGGCCGGCGCTACCGTGGGCAAGATGTTTCGCTCGCGTGGCATGGGCGGCATGAAGGGCGGAGTCGGCAGCGTGGCGCTCCGGTCGGGCGATGTGATCGTCGCCGCGCTGAGTGTGGTCAATGCCGCCGGCGATATCGTCGACTGGCGTAGCGGCCGCATCGTCGCCGGCGCCCGTGCCACGGACGGCACGTCCTTTCTCAACAGCGCGGCGCAATTGCGTCGCGACCTCGACACGAGCGCCCCGCGCGCCGATCGGCGGCTCGACGACCATCCCTTCAGAGCAACCACGCTGACCATCATCGCCACCAACGTCGGGCTCGACAAAACGAGCCTGAGCAAGCTCGCGATGATGACCAACACCGGTGCGGCTCGGGTCATCAACCCCTACCACACCAATGGCGACGGCGACCAGGTGCTGACCGTGTCCACCAACCAGATTGCGCCCTCGGTCTCGCTCACCGCGCTTGGTGCGGTGGCTGCCGAGGCAGCGGCGCTGGCGATTCTGCGCGGCGTCGAGC
The DNA here is from genome assembly GCA_046593715.1 of Luteitalea sp. Lineage (GTDB taxonomy): Bacteria > Acidobacteriota > Vicinamibacteria > Vicinamibacterales > Vicinamibacteraceae > Luteitalea. Next base: position 51,387 of record JBKJQW010000005.1, on the reverse strand, counting down.
AGGCGACCGGACTCGAGGGCTGGCCGGCGGTGCGCGACCTGCGCTGACCGGGCGCTCGCCACTGGCGCGGACGGCTATGATGGACAGCACTGTGCCGATTCTGACCGACCCGTTTGGGCAGCCTCTTCCCGTGCGGGAGAACCGCTTCCGGCGCGCATTCCTGCTCGTCTTCGTCCTCGGCATCACGGTCCTGTTCCTGGGCCTGATTCGCAGCTTCCTGTTGACCATCCTGCTCGCGGCCATCTTTGCCGGGCTGGGCTACCCGCTGTTTCTGCGCCTGGTCACGACCTTCCGCGGCCGGCGTCCCCTGGCAGCCCTGGCGACGCTGCTGATCGGATTCTTCGCGCTGGCGGCGCCATTGGCGCTGGTGGGCTACATGGTCACGCTCGAAGCCATCCGCCTCACCCAGAACGTCCGCCCGTGGCTGACGCAGGTCTCGCAGCAGCCGACCTCGCTTGCGCCGTTGTTGGACCGCCTCCCCTTTGCCAATCATCTGTTGCCCTACCGCGAGCAGCTGCTGGAGAAGGTGGGCGAGTGGGGCAGCAGTCTCGGACGCATCATCGTGTCTTCGCTCTCCAACACGACGCTCGGCACCGTGCAGGCACTGTTCACCTTGTTCATCCTGGCGTACACGGTCTTCTTCCTGCTGCTCGATGGCCCCGAGATCCTGCAGTCGGTGCGCAAGTTCCTGCCATTGCGACAGGGCGAGCGCGACCTGCTGCTCGACAAGTTCGTGTCGGTGACCCGAGCCACGTTGAAGGGCACGCTGGTGATTGGCGCCGCGCAGGGCACCCTCGCGGGGCTGGCGTTCTGGGTCGCCGGTATCGACCACGCCATCTTCTGGGGCGCGATCATGGTCGTCCTGTCGGTCATCCCGATGCTTGGCGGGGCAATCGTGTGGGTGCCGATGTGCATCGTGCTGGCCCTCACCGGTCACTGGGTGAAGGCGGTATCGCTGGCCGCGTTCTGCGGCCTGGTGGTGGGGTCGATCGACAACGTCCTGCGGCCCCGCCTGGTGGGGCGCGACACCCAGATGCACGACCTCATGATCCTGTTCTCGACGCTAGGCGGGATCGTCGTCTTCGGTGTCGTCGGCTTCATCATCGGACCGATCATCGCGGCGCTCTTCCAAGCGGCATGGGGGCTGTTCGGGCTCGCCTTTGCCGACAATCTCCCCCCGGTCGAGCCTGCCGGCGACCCCCGCCAGACGCTTGTGCTGTCCCCCGACCCAGCAGGGGCGCACGAGCAGGACCACGACATCATCGTTCCCTGACGAGTTCGACGGCGGTGCGACGCTCACCAGGCTTGGCTCAGCTGGCGGGTCCGCTCGCCGCTTGCCAGCCCCGCCGCTCGAGCAGCGCGCTGACCCGTCGTGCGATGTCGTCGCGAATGGCACGAACTTGCGCGGCCGTACGGTCCTTGGGGTCGTCGAGTGGCCAGTCGTCGCGGACCACCCCTGGCACGTGCGGGCAGGCGTCGCCGCAGCCCATCGTGATCAGCATCGTCGCGCCGCTGGCCAACGCGTCGGTGAGCAACTGCGGGCGGGACTGCGTCAGGTCCATCCCTAGCTCCCGCATGCTCGCGACGACCACCGGGTGCACCTGGGTTCCCGGACACGTGCCCGCGGAAAGGGCCTGCGCGCGGGCCGGGTCCGCTGCGGCATTGAAGAGCGCCGCGGCCATCTGCGAGCGGCCGGCATTGTGAACGCACGCGAATAGCACGCGGGCCGGGGCGGACGGTGTCATGGCTTGTGCCTGTCGGGTTGCGAGCAGCAACCCGGCACGAGCGCGACGGGACGGCGCACCCGCTGGCCGGTGGCCCGAGCCAGGTGACGGTGGTCGACGCTCGGCTCCGGGCAGTGCCGCACCGCGTGAACGACGCCGTCTACGGCGTGCCGCACGTGCGGTGCCAGCGCGGTTGCCACACGGTAGTGCACCCAGAGGCCTTCGCGTCGCGTGTCGACCAGGCCCGCGCGCCTGAGATACGCCAGGTGCCGCGACGCCGTCGGCTGCGGGACAGCAAGGCTCTCGTGGATATGGCAGACGCAGATTTCGCCATCAGCCAGGAGCGCCAGGATCCGCAGGCGCGTGGGGTCGGCAAGGGCGGCGCACACCCTGGCAATGTCGGACACGGCGGTGACTGCATCGGCGGAGGCCATGGTGCTTTCTCGATATATGAGCCTGTCCAAATATACATGGACTTGCCCTCGGCTTGGGAATATATTCGCATTAGCGAATGTAGCGGCGACGGTGCAGCAATTCCGCATCCCATCGCGCCGCGGCACGCAGGAGGCGACGTGACCGATATCAAGACAGTGGTGGCGGAGAAGTACGGCGCGTTTGCGGCGGCGGTGGCTGTCGGTGGGCCGCGTCAGCCGTGTTGCGGCGATGGCGCCTGCGGCGACCCGATCACGAGCGGACTTTACTCGGCTGACGAAGTCGGCGCGCTGCCGGCCGAGGCCGTGACGGCCTCGCTCGGCTGCGGCAATCCCACCGCACTCATTGGCCTCGAGGCCGGGCACATCGTGCTCGACCTCGGGTCGGGCGGCGGCATCGACGTGCTGCTGTCGGCCCGGCGGGTCGGCCCGGCGGGCAAGGCCTACGGTCTCGACATGACCGACCAGATGCTGTCGCTCGCGCGCGAGAACCAACGCCGCGCTGGCCTCGACAACGTCGAGTTCCTGAAGGGCACCATCGAGGCGATTCCGCTCCCGGACGCGTCTGTCGACGTGATCATCTCCAACTGCGTGATCAATCTCTCCTCCGACAAGCCACAGGTGTTGCGTGAGGCCTTTCGGGTTCTCAAGCCTGGGGGTCGCCTGGCCGTGTCCGACGTGCTCGTGCGCGGCGACGTGCCCGCCGACGTGCGCCGCAGCATGGAGTTGTGGGTCGGCTGCATCGCAGGAGCCCTGCGCGATGACGAGTACGTCGACGGTCTGCGCGCGGCGGGCTTCGAGGACGTCGCGATCGAGTCGTGGCGTGAGTACGCGGCGGCCGACGCGGAGGCGTACTTCACGGACGCCGGCCAGGTGTGCGGCGACCTCACGGGGGCCGATGGTCGGTTTTTCAGCGGCTTCGTGCGGGCGCGCAAACCCCCGACGGCCTGATGACGGTCCGCATCACGGCCCATCGCCTCCGGCTCCCCACGTCAACTCGTGACGTGGGACTCGCGGAGGGGCGCCGTTGCGTCGATGGGCCTCAGAAGCTGTATCGCACCGACACCTGCATCTGACGCTGCGTGCCGAGGCCGATGGTGCGATTCAGCGGGCCGAGCAGGTAGCCGAACGTCGCGCCAGCGGTGGTGTCGTTGAAGGCCACGCCAGGCGCGCCGTTGGGGAGGGAGGCCGCCGGCTGCTGGTAGTTCAACGCGTTGCTGATGTTGAAGGTCTCCATTCGCAGCTGCACCCCCTGTCGGGTACCGAAGCGGAAGTCCTTGCTCACCATCAAGTCCACCTGCCAGAAGCCAGGCCCGTGCAGGAAGTTGCGCGGCAGGTTGCCGAACGTGCCTGGCTGGGGGGTGGCGAAGGCCGCCGGATTGAGCCAGCGGATGTCGCCCTCGCGGAGGTACGGATCGACGCCGGGGATGAGGTCGGGCCGCTGCGTGCCGCGGGAGTTGCCGCCAGGAATGTTGGCGACGGTCACGCCGCCAATCGCCAGATTGTCCGGCCGCGCGATGGTCACGTTGACCGGCACGCCGCTGCGCGCGTTGACGATGCCGCCGACCCGCCAGCCGCCGGTCCAGACGCCCTGTCCGGGAAACATGTACACCAGGCTCGCGTTGGTCGTGTGCCGGATATCTGTCGGGTTGGCGCCCTGTTCGCTCGAGAAGTCGTAGGTGTTCTGGGCCGTCGCGGCCTCGTTCGAGCCCTGCGTCGTGCCGGTGTTGTGCGCGTACTGATACTGCAGGCCGCCTGTCAGCCCGCCCCGGAACCGACGCGTCAGACCAATCTGCAGCGCGTCGAACTGGCTGCGGCCGCCGGAGGTCTTGAAGTCGACCTGCCCCAGTTCTGGCCGCGGCCGCCGCAGCGTGAGCGGGTCGATCAGATTGGCGACACCGCGCTGGAACAGGTCGTACCCCTGGCTGCCCGTGTAGCCGACGCTCAGGTTGGTCGCCCACGGAAGTTCGCGCTGCAGGCTGACCCCGTACTGCACGTTGTACTCGTCGGGCCGCTCGTGTGTGTAGCCGCGCACGTTGAGCGACGTGCGGAACACGTCGTCACTGACCGGGTACTGCAGCCCGTTGCCGGCCACGTCGGCCGCACTCACCGAATACCGGGTGATGTAGTTTTCGATGGGCTGGATACGGTCTTCGAACTGGCCCGGACCGTAGTACCACCCGAGTCCGCCTCGCAGCACCGTCTTGTCGCCGAGCAGATAGGTGGCCGACAGTCGGGGCCCGATGTTGTTGTAGTCGGGCTCGTAGAAGTCGTTCGGATCGCTGGCAAAGTCGTTGTCCTCGACAAAGAACGGGAGGGCCAGCTGGCTCCGCTCGCGCACGACCGAGTAGAACTCGTAGCGCAGTCCCAGATCGAGGGTCAGTCTGGCGGTCGGCCGCCACGAGTCCTGCAAGTAGCCGATGGCGTAGAACTGCTGCGCATCGAACCGCGGCGAGTCGATCGCCCGCTGGACACGATTCGGCCGGTTGTCGATGAAGTCGGCGATGCTGTTGAACTCGTAGGTGTCGCCGCCCAGGAACTGGAAGCCGACCGCGATCGACCGGAACTCGCCGCCCGCCTTGAAGGTGTGCTGGCCTCTGGTCATCGTAAGCGCATTGCCCAGGGAGATCGAGGTCGGCTCAAACAGCGAACCGGCGCCTTGCGCGGCGCTGGTGGCGCGCAATTGCAGACCCGATCGTGCGATGCCCGTCGTGCCGCGCCCGTCAATCGATGACGATCCGACCGCGCCCGACAGCGAGACCTGCTGCGTTGGATATCCGGCCGGGCCGAACGCGAGGGCCGCTGTCTCCGGACGGTTGTACCCGAACTTCAACTCGTTGACCACGGTCGATCGGAGGATCGCCTGCCAGTTGGCGACGACGTTCTGCGGTGTCTGCGTGGCGCGCACCCGACGTGGCGTCACGGTCTGATCCGGCGTGTCGATCGCGCCGTCGCTGTACATGTAGCGGACGTACATGCTCTGGCTGTTGGAGGCGCGCCAGTCCAACCGACCTGTCACCGAGTCTTCGCGCTGCGTGGCCACGGTCGTGTTGGCGGCACGGCCCACCAGCGGGTTGGACGACCCCAGGCTCTCGGTGGGGAAGCCGGCCAGCAGCGCCGCGGCGGCTTGCGTGCGCTGCGGCGTGCGGCCACCCCCGCTGGTCGTCGGCATCCCGGCCAGCATCTGGGCACGCGCCAGGTCGCTCGGGACCGACTCGATGAAGCTGAGGCCAGTCTCCTGCCGCAGCCCTTCGTAACTGCCGAAGAAGAACAGGCCGTTGCTGACGATCGGCCCGCCGATCGAGCCGCCGAACTGGTCCAGGCGCAGCGGCTGCTTGACGTTGTCGTACCTGTTGGTGGCATCGAGCGCGTCGTCGCGGCGATATTCGAATATCGAGCCGGCGATTTTGTTGGCGCCGCTCTTGGAAACCACCGTGATGTTGCCGCCGGTGCCGAGCCCGCTTTCCGCGGGAGCGAGTCCGGCATTGACGCGGAACTCGGCCACCGCCTCCATGGAGGTCTGCAGGCGGAACTGCGAGCCGGTGGCACTGAGGTAACCGGGGCTGGCGTCCCAGACGTACGTGCCGTCCACGCCGTCGTAGTTCAGGTAGTTCTGCTGGTTCGACTTGCCGTTGAACCGGATGCTGCTCCAGCCGCCGTTGCCATCACTGGTCGCGCCGGGCGACAGGGTCATGAGGTTGGCGAAATTCCGTCCGTTGACGGGCAGGTTGTTGACCTCTTCGGGGGTCACGTTGACCCCGATCTTGGCCGAGGACGCGTCCAGGACACCGGTGTCGGCGGTCACCGTGACCGTCTCGGAGAGCGACGCCACGCTCAACGACACATCGAGGGTCTTGACCTCGCCGACACCGAGGGTCACGAGCTGCTCCACGGTACGGAATCCGTCGAGCGCGGCAGCGAGGAGGTACGTGCCCCGCTGCAGGTTGGTCACGGTGAAGCGGCCGTCCGCGTCGCTGACGGCGACACGCTGGGCCCCCGTGTCCCGCGAGGTGACCGTGACGGTCACGCCCGGCATGAGGAACTGGCTGGCATCAGCGACGGTCCCGATGAGCCGTGATTCGGTCTGTTGGGCGTGCGCTGTGACCGGCGCGAACCACAGCGCGGTCAGGGCGAGGGCGAGCGCGTGACGAAGCAATCTCATTGAGGTCCTCTCCGAGGGGCGGGTGCCCCGGACTCGTTTCCGGGTGCGGCCGACACCACCCTACGAAGCCGCGATGAACGGCGGGCGACGGACGCGTTTCGGCGCGGTTAAATGCGTGACCGGCCATCGTCTCGGCGAGCACCTTGGGACGATGAGCAAGATCGGCTAAGGTGACAGGCACCGTGAGTGCCGCGCTCGATGTCTCGGTGGTGATGCCCTGTCTCAACGAGGCCGAAACCCTCGGTCCCTCTATTGCGCGTGCGCGCGAAGGCATTCGACACGCGGGCCTGACTGGCGAAGTGGTCGTGGCCGACAACGGCTCCACCGATGGCTCGCTCCAGATCGCGCGCGACGCGGGCGTGCGTCTTGTGCACGTGCAGGAGCGCGGCTACGGCAACGCCTATCGTGGCGGCTTCGCCGCAGCGAGGGGCCGTCTCGTGGTCATGGGCGACTCGGACGACACCTACGACTTCTCGAAACTGGACGAGTTGTTGGCGCCCCTTGCCGAGGGCGCAGACATGGTGCTCGGGTCACGCCTGCGCGGGGCCATCAACCCTGGCGCCATGCCCTGGCTGCACCGGTACGTGGGCAACCCCGCCTTGTCGGCGATGCTGAACCTGTTCTACAGGACGCACATCTCGGATACGCACAGCGGTTTTCGCGCCTTCGACCGTCAGGCCCTGCTCGACCTCGGACTGCGGACATCGGGGATGGAGTTCGCCTCGGAGATGCTCATCGTCGCCGCGCGTGCGGGCTGGCGCCTGGCCGAGGTCCCGATCACCTATCACGCCAGGGCGGGCGACTCGAAGCTGCGCACGTTTCGGGACGGCTGGCGTCACCTGCGTTTGCTGCTGCTGTACAGCCCCACGCACTTGTTCCTCCTGCCGGGCACGTTGGCCGTCCTTGGCGGGCTGCTCATCCAGGTCGTGCTCCTGCGCGGACCGATTGAGGTCCTGGGGCGGTTCATCGACTTCCATTTCATGTTTGTCGGCGGCCTCCTGGCCAACCTCGGCGCCCAGATCCTCATGCTTGGCGTGTTTGCCACCAGCTGGCAACGGTTGCCATCGTGGTTCACGCTCGAGCGTGGCCTGGTGACCGGTGGGCTGATCTTCGGCGTCGGGATGGTCACCAACCTGGCGATCCTCGTGCAGTGGCTCACCGCCGGCTTCACCGGGCCGGTCGAGATGATCCGGTACGCGATTCTCGCGCTCACGTTGACCGTCCTTGGTCTGCAGATCCTGTTCTCCTCGTTCTATCTCGACCTGGTGCGCGCGATGCGCCACAGCACGCCGCCCACCTTCGCTGTCGAAGAGGGCCCACGCACGAGCGTCGCGTGAGCCAGCACCTCGACGCCGAGCGGTCGCACGAAGACGCGTGGTACCGCCGCGTGACCGAGGAAGGCTTCTTCGAGCGTCAGGGCTTCCGTCGCCTGCAGCAGGCCAATCTTGCGGCCCTGCGGCGCAAGGTGCCGCTGCATCCGCGGCTGCGAATGCTGTCGATTGGGTGCGGATCGGGCGAGTACGAAGTCGCGCTCGCACGTGAGGTCGGTGAGGTGGTTGGGTTGGACTTGTCGCCGGTCGCGGTCGAATCTGCGGCCTCTCGCGCGCGCGCCGAGGGCATGACCAACGCCCGCTTCGTGGTCGGCGCCATCGGTGCCGTCGATCTCGGGCCTGTCCCCTTCGACGTGGTGCTGGCCTTCGGCGTGCTGCATCACCTCGGCGACAGGGACCGCCGGCAGGCCCTGCACTGGCTGCGGCAGCAGTTGGTCGGCGGCGGCTGGCTCTATGCGCGCGATCCCAACGCACGCGGCCTGCTGCGCCGTATCGCCGGCGCGCGGGCGCGGCGCGACGAGTTTCACAGCCCCAACGAGGCGGCGCTCGACCCGGCGACGATGCTGGGCGATGTGCAAGGGGCAGGGTTCACGCACCCGGAGGTGGACTACACCGATGTGCTGCTCGGGCCGCTGCCATGGGTCCTCCGCCATGGGTCCCCTGCGCTGTGGCACGCCGTGGCGCTGTTTGACAGAGCGTGGATCGCCACGCCGCTGCTGCGCTCGCACGCCTCGCAGTTCGCGGTCATCGCGCGCGCCTGAGCGTCACTCGCCGGTGTGGGCTCAGCCCCGCGGCAGGGTCACGGTGAACATGGCACCGCCCTGGACGCGGTTGGCCGCGCCGACCGTCCCGCCGTGCAGCTGCACGAGGTGCCGGACGATGGAGAGCCCGAGGCCGGTGCCACCCGAGTCGCGCGAACGCGCCTTGTCCACGCGGTAGAAGCGCTCGAAAATCCGTGGCAGTTCGGCCTCCGGGATGCCATGTCCCGTATCAGCCACGGTCAGGCGCACATGCGTCCGGTCGGTTTCCGCCGTCATCTCGATGCGGCTGCCCTCCGGCGTGTACGCGCAGGCGTTCTCCACGAGATTGCGCAGCACGTCGTGCATCTTGGCTGGATCACAGCGCAGTGTCAGGGCCGGTGGCGTGACCAGCACGCTGACCGACTGTCGCCGCGCATCGAGCATCGGCTGCAGGTCGCCCGCGACCGAGCTGAGTAGACCATCGCAGGCCACGTCGGCGAGTTCGAGTGGCTCCTGTCCGGCGTCCAGTCGCGCCAGTCGCAGCAGGTCCTTGACCAGGCGCTCCATGCGGGCCGAGTGGCGCGCGATGATCTCGAGGAATCTCGTCGTCTCGGGCTCGTGGTCGGGCTCATCGAGGAGGGCCTCGACGTAGCCGCGGATTGCGGTCAGGGGGGTGCGGAGCTCGTGGGAGACATTGGCCACGAAGTCGCGCCGGATGCGGTCGGCGCGACGCAGGTCGGTGATGTCGTGCAGGACAAGGACGGCGCCGCGACTGCCTGGGGTGATGGCGGGCGAGCAGCGGGCGATGAACGTTTGGCCGGGGTCGCGGCCGATCGCGAGTTCGAGCCCGCCTGGGCGGTCACCCTGCAGCGCCTGGGTGATCTGCATGGCGATGTCCGGGTGGCGGATGAGTTCAACGTAACGCCGACCGATGGGGGAGGCGTCGAGACGCAGCAGTTGCCGGGCCGCGTCATTGGCGATCTGCACCTGCCCCTGCTCGTTGACCACGATGACGCCCTCGACCATGCCGGAGAGCACGGCCTCCAGTCGGGCCCGGTCCCGGGTCAGGTCACCGAGCCGCACTTCCAGCGCGTGCCCTGCCGCGTTCACGGCCCGCGCCACCCGGCCGAGGGCGTCGCCGCGCGGTTCGGGCAGCACGTTGCGCGGCTCCCCGGAGCCCAGGGCACGGATGGCCGAGACGGCCTCGCCGATGCGGTCGTCCACCACTGTGGCCGCCATCCACCCCGTGATCACCGAGGAGATCGCGGCGGTGACCACGCCGACCAGGCCGACGCGCAGCAGGAATCCAGGCGAGGTCTCGAGCGGCTGCTGCGTCACCCAGGCCACGCCGAGCATGAACAGCGGCGTGAACAGCGCCGTCTGGAGCGCCGTCAGGAGGACGAAGGTAGGGAGGCGCACGGGGCCCATGACAGGAGTGTATCGGTTGGGCCCCGGGGTCAGTGACGCAGGCCCGCACCCGGCAGCGTATGCCGCCTGTGCAACTTCTTCATGACGAGCGAGCCGTTGTGCCGGACGCGAGGCTGCGGCTAGCGCAATTTATAGCCGAACTGCTTCACGGTCTCGATCGCCTCGGCCAGCGGCGGAATCTTCTCCCGGAGCCGACGCACGTGCACATCCACCGTGCGCGAGCCGCCCGTGTACTGGTAGCCCCACACGTCGGTCAACATCAGGTCGCGCGACAACACCCGGCCGCGGTGCTCCATGAAGTACTGCAGCAGCAGGAACTCCTTGGCCGTCAGCCGGACGTCGCGCTCGTCAACGGTGACCAGGTGCTGTTCAAGGTCCATGCCGATGACGCCGTACTGCAGAATCCGTCCGGCCGGGCGTGCCGGCAGCCCGGCCGTCGCGCGTGACGACCGGCGCAACAAGGCGTGCACGCGCGCAACCACTTCCTTGGCGCTGAACGGCTTGGTGATGTAGTCGTCGGCGCCCAGCTCGAGCCCGACGATGCGGTCGCTCTCTTCGGCGCGGGCGGTCACCATCATGATCGGCAGATCGGCGAACGCCGACGAGGCGCGCAGCAGCCGGCAGATCTCCAGTCCATCCATTCCCGGCAGCATGCGATCGAGGATCAGCAGGTCGGCCGCCCGCTCGCGGAGGTACGGCAGCGTGTCCTGGCCCTGCGTGAGCACGTGGACCTCGTGGCCGGCCCGTTCGAGGAACAGTCTCAACAGGTCGGCGATGTCCGGGTCGTCCTCCACGACAAGGAGGCGGCTCACGAGGGAAGCGGCTCCGGGCGACCCTGCACCACGCCAGCCAGCCACTCGACTGGAGCGGCCGCGACGGCCGCCTGCAGCTCGTGGTCCGATGCGTAGGTGCGGCGTGCGAGCCGGCGTGCCGGTACCCGCCATGACACCGCCGCGCCGTCGAACGGGTCCGGCGTCAGGGTGAGGTCCGACCCGTCCGGCACGCCCTTGTAGTAGTCGACTTCGAACCGGTCCTGCCATCCGTGACAGAGCGCCAGCGAGATCAGATCAACCGCCCGCAACGAGGCATAGTCAGCAAGGAAATGGTCGAACGCGCCAGCGCTCGGCGATGCGGCCAGCGCGGCCACCCGCGCATCACGTTCCCGACCCATGGTGCGGAAGAAATCACGCCACACCGGATCGCCGTCGAATCGCGCGTACGCCGTGAGCGCGTGATGCGCGACGAGTGCCGCGACCAACGGCCGCTCGGCGAGGTGCCGCACCGCGCGCGTCCAGACCGACTGGCGCCGCGCCACCGGCAGGTGCATGAAATCGCACGGGCCACCGGTCTCGGGGTTGACCGTCGGGGCGTCGTCTTCCTCGGCCCATCCGCAATCGTGCTCGCGCGTCGCCGCCAGCAGCGCGTCACGCGAGGGACGGGCCGGCACCCCGTCGGCCGTCCATGACGACAACAGGTCCGCGGCCATGGCCGCATGGTCGGCCTGTCGGATGAGGAGCCAGCAGTCGCCGTCGGGGCGAACGATCACAGGGGGGAGGGTAAACCAATTCGGAATTGGGAATGCAGAATGCAGGTCAACACAGGAGAAGTCAGGGTGGAGGCGCGCTGACGCGCCCACGCTCTTGGGCAAGAAGAAGGGCGCCCCCCCCCTGCGGGAGGGCGCCCTTCGGTACTTACGCGCCTCGAGCGCGTGTCAGCGGCACTCGGGGAACATCCACTCGCCGTTGTCGAACTTGGCGTCGCGGTAGCGAGCGCTGCGGCACATCGGATCCGTGGTCCACCGGCCCACCGAGCCCGCCGACACCGTCGGCCCCGTCTGGTCCACCCAGAACGGGCCGGGTCTGTTACCGCAGTGGCCACCGATGATGTCGTAGATGCGCACGTTGGTGCTGTTGCGCATCGTACTGCCCTCGGGGCCATTGTAGTAATTGACGATGTCCTGCGAGAGGTCACCGACGTTGCCTCGTTTCCAGTTCAGCCCCCAGCGGTTGCTCTGGAATCGTTTCCGCAGGGCGGCAACGACTTCGAACATGAAGTTGTTGTTGCCTGCGTGTTCCGTGCACGAGTTGAAGAGGTCGTTCGGGCGCGCGTTGGCTACTTCCTGTACCAGGCCGAACAGGTCGCCAAAGCTGACCCGCGGACCGGCAACGTTGGGGTCGAAGTAGGTGAACGACGCCGGCGACGTCAGGGTCTGGCTGCGGGTGACCACGGTGACGTCGACGATGCCCGTCACACCCGGGGGCGTGATGGCCCGGATCGTGTTCCGGTTCTCGACCTCGAACGACGCGGCCGGCTTGCCGCCAAACAACACCTGCGTGCCGATTTCCGTGCTGCCAAAGCCACTGGCCTCGATCTCGACCACGGTGCCGCCCGAAGGGTTGCCGCGGTTCGGGCTCACAAAGAGGGCGCCTGACGGCGAGTTGGGCAGCAGCGTGGGCGGGAGAAGCAGGAAGTCGTCGGGCAACGGCGCGCCCACCGACGCATGGCCGGCCCTGTTGTTGGCGCCCCAGTAGACGGCCCGTTCGACCACGACGGGTTGGTCGGATGCAAAGAACGTGGCGAACTTCTGGTTCGCCAACTCGTCGTATTGCAGGGTCCAGACGGTCTGGCGCGACTGCGCGGGCACCACGATGTTCTTGGTCACGCCCGTGTTGCCGCCTTCGGTGTAGAAGTGCATCGTCACGTTGGCTGGCGTGGTCCCCGGGTTGTAGATCGGGAAGAACGTGTTGAAGCGCCGCTTGTCCGAGTCGCGCGAATCCTGATACATCAGGAAGCCGCCCTGCTGTCCCTCGGCAAAGCCCCACTTCAGCCGTGCCTCGGTGGCCCCGGCGGTAGCGGAGCCCTCGCTGAAGCCTCGCCAGTAGACCGCCCGCTCGGCCACCATCGGCTGGCTCGCATCCACCTGGATGGCAAAGGCCGCGTTGGCCAGGGCCGGGAAGATGGAGGCCGGCACGTTGTCTCGCGTACCCGGCGCCATTGTCCGCGTCACTTCAGCCAACTGGACACCGCCGTCGCCAAAGAACCTGGCGGTCACCGTGGTCGGGGTCGTCTGCTGGTTGAACAGCAGGAGGTACGTGTCGAAGCCGCCCGCGCCGCCCTGCACGCCTTCGGCAAACAGCCACCGGGCCGCGGGCGTGGTGACACCCGTCGCCGCATGCCCACCGCCAATGCCGAACGGCGCGCCGGGTCCCCAGTACATCTGCCGCTCGGCCACGACGTCGATGTCCGAGGTGATGACGGTGGCAAACCCGGCCCGGCCGGCCGGCAGGCGACTCGACAGCATCGCCGTCGGCCAGAAAGTGCGGCGGCCGTTGGCCGGCACCACGGCGGTCTCGGTGAACTCCTGGCCCGCATCGTTGCGGTACGAGGCCGTCACCGCCGCCGGCGAGCCATTGGCGTTGGCCACCGAGATGAACGTGTTGAAGAACTTGCCTTCGCCCTCGGCGAAGTACCAGGTCCTGGCGCCGGCGTTGACGCCCTTTTCGTTGTGGCCGCCGCGCAGGTCATTGACCGGCGCCGCCCACGATTTGCCTCCGCGGAACTGCCCACCGCCCCAGTACATCGTTCGCTCAGCGATGATCGGCGCGCTGGCCGTGACGCGCAGGGCGATGCCGGCACGGTCGCCGACGTTGGGGATCGCGCGCACGTTCACGCCCGTTCGGCTTTGCGGTTCGAGCGCAAGTCTCAGGTCGTAGGGGCCGTCACCGTCCTGCGTGTAGACGGAGATCGTCACGTCAACCGGAGTGACGTGCGGGTTGGCGAGCAGCAGTTCCTCCTCGAAACCGAGCACGCCGCTGGTCGAGCCTTCCGCGAACAGCCACGTCGTGTAATCGGGACCGGCGCCTGCGTGGGCTGGGGTCGAATTTAGCAACGCGACCGCGGCGCACAGGGCCACCGTCGCCATTCTCACGGCTACAAGCATGCAAAACCTCGTAATGGGAAGTCCGCGCCGAATCGTCATCGGGCGCCACACACCAAGGGCGCGGAGTTGCCGTTAACTATAGGAGTCTTGGACGCCTGCGCCAAACTTAAAGGCGAGGCTGAGCCGTTGCCGGCCCAACCGTCCAACCCCTGACGAGCAAGCCAAGTGTGCGCGCGTCACCGCCAGGCCGCCCGTCCGCGGGTCGCGCGGTTTGCGTCGTGAGGATGGCCAGAGTGTTCACGCCAGCGCGAAGATCGGCGGCGTCGATCGCCCATGTGTAGAGGCCGCGGGTCGGCAGCAGGGGGCGCGGCCCGAGGTCCCGCCCGTTGACCAGGAGCCTGACCTGATCTGAGGGCGTGGGCACGCCGGGCGCCTGCGCATCGAGAGCCAGCGTCAGCGGGGCGCTCGTGCGCAGCGCAACCAGCAGTTCGGCGCGCGGCCCGGCCATCCAGCGGAAAAAGCCGCTGCCCGATTCGAACTCGCTGTCATGCCAGCCGAAGCCGAGGTGGGGCTCCTCGGGCCTCATGCCGAAGTCTACGGAACGCCGCGAGGCATCGACGGCCTCGGCCATTGGCCAGGCGGCGCACAGGCGAACCGGACCATCCGCTCGGGCGCGGCCCTCGGTGACCGGCCCACGCAGATAGATGCCCGCTGCCGCTGAGCGGGAGGCGTCCACCACGAACGCGTCTGGCTCCTTGGACGGGGTCAGCACCGGCGCACCGTGCGTTGCGGGACCGGCCAGTCGCACGCCCTGCCCTGTCGTACCTGCGGGCCTGGTCAACGAAACTTCGACCGTGGCGGGTGCCTGCCAGGAGATGCCAATCGCCCCTGCGCCCATCAGCGGTCCGATATCGGCGGTCCGCGCGGCTGCGAGTTCGACGCAGGGCAGGGCCGCCACGCTCACGGCCCGCGTGCCAACTGCCATGCCGGCGGCTGATCCATCGAGGTGAGCCGCATCAGGTCCGGACCGCCAGGCAAGCACATCACCACGTCTGTTCAGCAAGACCACGACGATGGCCGCCTCACCTGTGGGGATGGGCTCGCCGCGAAGCGCAATGCGGGCGCCCGTCGCGTCAGCGTCGAGTCGTACGTCGACCGGCGAGCGGACCCCGGTGCGACCGAGCGGGTCGCCAGGCTGGACGTCGAGTTGCACCGAACCGACCTGCGCCGCTTCGAGCGCCTCCACCCGCGCCCCTGTCACACCGGCAAGGACGTGGGCCCGCCCGGTGCCCCCGTCGGCACGCCTCAGCCCGGCGCGGGCAAGCGCCTGCCACTGGAGAGGCGTCAGCGTCGCGGCCGCTTCGCCGCTGACGGCCGCGAGCACGACGGTGCCATCCGGCAAGAAGTCGAGCAGTCGGTCGATCGACACGCCGCGGTCCTCGGGCCAGCGGTCCAGCGCCAGCCCGCCCCATCGGAGCGCCTCGAAGGCGGCAGCCGTGGTGACCACGACCCGGCGTCCCCCTTGCGCCACCGCATACGCGTTTCGAGGTTCCACGACGATGGGGGGGGAGTCGGTCGTGAGGCGGCCCTCGCGTGCGAGCGTGGCCAGCACGAGGCCGCGTGCCGAGGCCTCGTGCACGAGCACATGCGAGTCATCGATGCGCGCCGCGATGCCCTCGGCCCACCCGCGCACCAGGGCGGCCTGCTGCCACTGATGCCCCCACGGCGTCGCCGCGACCTGGAGCGCAGCCCAGGCGGCGAGCGCAACGGCGGCCCACCGCGAGGTGCCCCGCTGTCGCCACGCGAGCAGCTCGGCGAGGCCGGCACCCGTCAGCCACCACGCCCACGGCAGCATCGCCGCGACTCGCACGTGCGGCGCCACAGGCATGCTCAGCAGCCAGATGGCCGTCAGGGTCAACCAGACCCGACCCGGCAGGCCACCCGACGTGCGGCGGGCGAGCGAGGGCAGCAGCAACACCACGCCGACGGCGCCCAGTTCGGTGACGAGCTGCCGGGCGGCCGTGCCAGCTGCGGACCAGCACGCCGCAGACGAGCCCGCGTGCCAGAGCCATGGCGCGAGCACGCTCGAGGCTGTCAGCACCACTGCGGCCCGCCACATCGTGCGATCGCGCTGCCTCGCGTGTGCTGCACCGGCCGGGTCGGGGGCCGGGTGGGGGGCCGGGTCCTGGGGCGCGACCCGGCACGATCGACGTGCGAGCCACCACAGCGCCGCCGCGCTTGCTGCCGAGACCGGCGCCGCGCCAAGCGGAGAAGCACTCTGCCAGGTCGCGAGCGGGGCCAGGGCGGCGACCATGGCGAGCAATCCCGCCAGCGTCGGCGGCAACCCCGCCGCGTGCATCGCCCTGGCTTGCCACCACGCGGCGGCAGCGCCGCACAGAGCCGCCACCGCGATGGCGCCCCCGATGGCGTCGCCCGGCAGCAGGCGACCGCCGCCGTCGATCTGCGCCCGGCCCAGCCATGCCGCCGCGCCATCGTGCACGCGCGTCCAGTCGTCAGCGGTCGCCTGCCCATGGGACAGGGGCAGCCACGCCTCGTGTGGAAGGGCCAGCGCCACCGTCCCGAGCACCGTCGCCACCGCCAGCAGCGGCCATGTGGCTGCGGCGATGCGTACAATGCGCGAGGCCGGCGCGGCGTTGCTGACGCGCTCGACGCCCGGTGCTGCTTTCCTCGTGATCACGCCTGCCCGCGCCTCGTCATCGCTTGTGGTCTGGTCGGCCGCGCTGCTCGCGGCCGGGCTGATTGTCCTTCGTTCGTTCGTCTTTCTCCAGTACGAGCAGGCTGACTTCGATGCCGACCAGGCCATCGTCGGCCTGATGGCCACGCATCTGGCGGAAGGTCGGGCGTGGCCGCTGTTTTTCTACGGCCAGCTCTACATGATGGGCGTGCAGGCGTGGATGGCCGCCCTGGTCTTCCTGCTGACCGGGCCCACGGTCCTGGCCCTCAAGCTGCCGCTGCTGCTGGTCAACATCGTCACTGCGGCGCTGCTCGTGTGGCTGCTGGTGCGCGAGGCCGGCCTGCGCGCGTGGCAGGCGCTGGTCGCCTCGGCGTGGTTCACGGTGCTGCCGCCGGTGACCGCGAGTCGCATGGTGCAAGCCCAGGGCGGGACCATCGAACCGCTGCTCTACGCGCTGCTGCTGTGGCTGTTGCGGGCGCGACCCGTGGCCTTCGGGCTGCTCTTCGCCTTCGGCTTCCTGCATCGCGAGTTCACGCTGTTTGGCGTGGCCGCGATTCTCATCGTCGAAGTCGCGACCGGCGAGTTGTTCACGCGGCGCCGGGCCGCACACTGGTTGCTGGTCGTGCTCGTCTTCACCGGCGCGCGTCAGGGCGTGACGATGCTGCGTCACACCGCGTCGATGTTCGGGCCCGATGCGCCGCCGCCGCGCCTGGCCGACGGCGTGACCAACGTGGACCTCGTGGCCAGGAGCGTGTGCCTCGCGCCCGCGCATTTCGCCGGCAACGTGTGGTGGCTCGCCACCCACAACGTGCCGACCTTCTTCGGCGTGCAGGCGCAACCGGCCGGCGCCTTGATTCACTCGAGACAGCCGACCGGCCAGCCGTGGGCGGCTGTCCCGCTCGGCGCGGCTGTCGTGATCCTCGTCGGCCTGGCCCTGCGCGGCTGGAGACGATGGCTGCCGCGGCTGGCGCCGCCACCAGACCCGCGCGGCCTGCTGCCACTCATGCTGACGTGCGCCGGTGTGCTCAGTCTGATCGGCGTCGCGACCGGCTGTGACGTGCGCCACCTGATCACCATCCGGTACCACCTGATGCTGGCGCTGGCACCGGTGGGCCTCACGTCGCTGGCCTTTGTGTCGGGCCGCGGCGGTCCCCGCCTTCGCGCGTTGATGGCGTTCGGCATCGGCGTGTGGTCGGCGGCGATGGTGTGGTCGCACGTGCAGCTGCTTCACGAGTACCGCACCATCCCTCCGCCCAATGCCTATCGCGAACTGGCCGACGATCTGGTGGCCCACGGGGATCGCTACGGGTGGGCCTCCTACTGGGTGTCCTATCACGTCAACTTCCTGTCGCAGGAGCGCGTCCAGCTCTCGCCGACGTCGGCCATCCGCATCAGCGACTACGCACGCCAGGCGCTCCGTGCCGGGGGCGATGCCGTCATCGTGGGCTCGGAGCCGTGCGGCGCCGGAGATGCCAGTCGTAAGGTGGGCGAGTGGTGGGTCTGTCGTGGCAGGTGAGCGTGCGATCACGGACCTGCACGATGCGGCGATCACCATCCGCAGCAGCCAGGCGCAGATCGGCGACCGGCAGCGTGCCGGCGTCACTGTCAGCGGTCGGCGGCCGCGGGTGGGGCGGCGTCCTGCCATCGCCCGCCGCTGGCGATGGTGCTCCACCACACGGTGAAGAGCAACACCGCCTGAATCAGGCCGCGCAGCCAGATATCCGTGGGCGGCGCACCACGGAACTGGATGCCCTGCACCGCCGCATACACATTGGCTGGGAACAGTGCCAGTAGAAGAAGAAGCAGGCACATGCCGGCCAGGCGTCTGGTCTGGGGTAGCAGCAGGGCCACCGCGCCGGCGATTTCCAGGACGCCCGTCAGTGAGATGACCCACAGTTGCCCTGTGAAGGGTGGCGGCACCATCGCGGCGTAGTCATGTTTCATCTCGGTGAAGTGCGTAACGCCGGCAAACGCGAACATCACCGCCAGGCCCAGCCGAGCCGCCGCTCGCCAGTCCGCGGGCATCCGCTCGCTTGCGTAGCCCAGAAGGCGGGCCAAAGCCGCCGTGGTCACGAGGATAATCAGCGGGGCCATGCGACCTCCTTCCTCTCATGTCCGGTCCGGTCGCCGCGTCAGCGTAGCCTGACCTTGAAGGCGAGGATGGTCCACGCGGCGATCCAGGCCACACCTCCAAGCGGGGTGATGGCGCCGAGCGCGCGGACGCCGGTAAGGGCCAACAGGTACAGGCTGCCTGAGAAGAGCAGGATGCCGACCACCATGAGCAGCCCAGCCAGGCGCGCGGCCCGCCCCTGATCTTCGCCCGCCAGCCACGCCGCCACAAACAGCGCGAGGCCGTGCACGAGGTGGTAATGGACGCCCGTTTCGTAGATGGCGAGCAGGTCGGGCGACAGTCGGGTTTTCAGCCCGTGCGCGCCGAATGCCCCGAGTGCCACGCCGAAGGCCATGGCGATGGCCCCAAGACGCACGAGCCGAGCACGATCAGACACGCACCACTCCTTGTTTCCTGGTCAGGAAGTACACCGCGGCAAGAAAGAGCAGCGTCCCATTGACCGTCAGCGCGATCGGCAGGCCGAGAACGGAGACCAGGCCCCCGCTGACCAGGCTGCCGAGCGGCACGCCGCCACGGAACGCCACCATGTAGATGCTCATCACGCGGCCGCGCATGTCATCGGGGGCGACCATTTGCACCAGCGACGTCAGCAGCGACGAGGTGATGATCGTCGACAGGCCGGCGGCAAACAACAGCAGGTAGGTCAGGTGCAGCGCTCGCGACCACGCGATGGCGATGACCAGGAGGCTGAAGACGGCCTGCAGACCGAGCAGCACCTTGCCCATGCCCTCGAACCGCCCGAGCCAGGCGACCATCAGCGCGCCGGTCACCGCCCCAGCACCGGCAAACGACATCAGCCGGCTATACGTGTCAACGCCCGCACCGAACACCTGCTGGGTCAGCACCGGCAGGAACGTCTGCATCGGCAGGCCGAGAAAGGTCGACGCGGCGGCAACGACGATGAGCGCGACCAGCGTCGGCTCGTGGCGCACGTAGTGCAGGCCGCCCTTCATCTCGGTCAGCATCGTCTTGCCCGATACCAACCGCACATGCGGCACGCGCAGCGCGGTGAGCGCCGCGATGACGGCGAGAAAGGACAGGGCGTTGAGGCCGAAGCAGGCGGCGAGGCCGACCGTGGCGACGGCAAGACCGGCCAGCGCCGGCCCGATCACCCGCGAGAGGTTGAACTGGATCGAGTTGAGCGCGATGGCGTTGGGCAGGTCCTTCTTGGGCACCAGCGACGGCATCAACGACTGATACGCCGGTCCGCCGAAGGCCTGCGCCAGGCCGGTCAGGCACGACAACAGGAGCACGTGCCAGATCCGCACGACGTCGAACCAGACGAGCAGGGCGAGCAGCGTCGCGGAGCACAGCTGCACGACCTGCGAGCTGATCAGCAGGACGCGGCGGTTGTGCCGGTCGGCGACGACGCCGCCGACCAGCGTGAACAGGAGGATCGGCAATTCGCCGAGGAACGAATCCAGGCCGAGGTACCAGGCCGACCCGGTCAGCGACAGGACGAGCCAGCTCTGCGCGATCCTCTGCATCCACGTGCCGATGGTGGAGGTGAAGGCGCCGAGCCACAGGATGCGGAAATCTCGCCACCAGAGCGCCGCGCCGAGCCGTCGGAGCGCGCCGGGCAGCCCCTGCCGGGGCGCCTCGGGTGCACTGTCTGGCGCGGGCGACGATGGGGAGGTGGACAAGCCCGAAGAGGATACAATGCGCCTTCGCCAAGGCTACGGCGCACACGTGCGGCCGGGGCTACGGCGCACACGTGCGGCCAAGAGTACGGCGCACAAGTGCCGAGAAGGCTACGGCGCACAAGCGCGGCCACGGCTACGGCGCACAGGTGCGGCCGGGGCTACGGCGCACGAGAGAGGACCTCCTGACGTGACCCTATCGACCACTCGACGCGACTTCATCCGTACGGTGGGTGCTGGCACGGTTGCCGCCGCCGGCACCATCGCCACTCCCGCCGCTGCCGCGCCACGGCCCGTATCCGCGCCTGCCAAAGGTCGCGTGCTCGGCGCCAACGACCGGATCAACGTCGGCTTTGTGGGCTGCGGCGGCCGCATGAACACGCACATCACCCACGTGATGGGCCGCAACAAGGCCAAGGGCGACGTGCAGGCCATCGCGGTCAACGACATCTGGGAGACGCGCAAGAAACTCGCGCAGGAGAAGACGGGCGTCGAGGCCGCTGCCGTCTATCACGACTATCGGGAACTGGTCGTGCGGCCCGACATCGATGCGGTGGTCATCGGGTCACCCGATCACTGGCACTACGCCCACACGATGGCGGCGCTCGAAGCCGGCAAGGACGTGTACCTCGAGAAGCCGATGACCTACACGGTGGACGAGGCGCGCAAGATCGCCGAGTACGTCAAGTCGAGCGGCCGCGTCCTGCAGGTCGGCAGCCAGTACACCTCGCTCGACCACTTCCACAAGGCCAAGAAGGCGATCGATGACGGCTTGATTGGCGACGTGGTGTGGGCCTCCGGCGGATTCGGGCGCAACAGCACCAAGCGCGGCAACGAGTGGAACTACAAGATCGACCCGGACGCCAATCCGTCCAACCTCGACTGGAAGGCCTTTCTCGGCAACGCGCCCAAGCGTGACTGGGACCCCGCGCGCTACTTCCGCTGGCGCAAGTACTGGGACTACTCGGGCGGTATCGCGACCGACCTCTTCTACCACACGGTGTCGCCGATCCTGATGGCCGTCGGCCCGGAGTTCCCGGTCCGGGTGACCGCCGCCGGTGGCATCTACGTGCAGAAGGACCGCGAAGTCCCCGACACCTTCTTCATGAACGTGGATTACCCGTCCTGGACGATGCAGCTGGCGTGCTCGGTGACCAGCGGCAAGGGCGCGCCCCTCGTGCTGCATGGCTCGCAGGGCACGATCATGGTGGCCGAGGACAGCGAGAGCTTCCAGAACACCGAGATGCTGGTCATCCCGGACCGCGATTACAGGGACGAGTTCGTCAAGAAGACCGGGGTCGAGCAGCTGACCGTTGCGGTGCAGCCCTTCGTCCGTGGCCAGCACCCGCACATGGACAACTTCCTCGAGGCGATGCGCACCCGTCAGAAGCCCAACCTCGATGCCGACCTCGGCTATCGGGCCATGGCCGCCATCGCCGGCGGCGTCACGGCGTACCGCAAGGGCAAGGTCGTGGGCTTTGACACCAAATCCGAGAAGCTGACATAGGCATGTCCGGACCGATTTCCCAGTTCATCGATCGTCACTACCGGCATTTCAACGCAGCGGCACTCAAGGATGCCGCTGACGCGTACAGCGCCCACCTCGACGCTGGCGGGTCGATGCTGGTGACGCTGGCCGGCGCCATGAGTACGGCCGAACTCGGCTGCTCGCTGGCCGAGATGATTCGTCAGGGCAAGGTCAGCGGCATCTGCTGCACCGGCGCCAACCTCGAGGAGGATGTCTTCAACCTCGTGGCGCACGACCACTACGTGCGGCTGCCCGACTATCGCGATCTGACCCCGGCCGACGAGCAGGCACTGCTCGAGAAGCACCTCAATCGCGTCACCGACACGTGCATTCCCGAGCACGAGGCGATGCGCCGCATCGAGACGGCCGTGCTCGACCGCTGGGTGCAGCACGACACGGCTGGCACGCAGCGCTTCCCGCATGAGTTCATGTACGAGATCCTGCTCAGCGGCGTGCTGAAGGAGTCCTACCAGATCGACCCGAAGGACTCCTGGATGATTGCCGCGGCGGAGTGCAACCTGCCGATGATCGTCCCCGGCTGGGAGGACTCGACGCTCGGCAACATGTATGCCGGCCACTGCATCTCGGGCGACGTCAAGAACGTCCACACGGTGCGGACCGGCATCGAGTACATGATGCGGCTCGCCGACTGGTACCAGCAGCTGGCGCCGACCTCCTCGATCGGCTTCTTCCAGATCGGCGGCGGCATCGCCGGCGACTTCCCGATCTGCGTCGTGCCGATGCTGCACCAGGATCTCCAGCGCCCCGAAGTGCCGCTCTGGGGGTACTTCTGCCAGATCAGTGACTCGACGACCAGTTACGGCTCGTATTCGGGCGCCGTGCCGAACGAGAAGATCACCTGGGGCAAGCTCGGCGTCGACACGCCGAAGTTCATCATCGAATCGGACGCGACCATCGTTGCGCCCCTCATGTTCGCGCGCATCCTCGGATGGTAGAGACCAAGCGGGGGGCGGCCTGGCCCCTCTTCCTGATTTCTTTCCTGGTGCTGTTCCTCGAAGTCGCGCTGATCCGGTGGATGCCGGCGTACATCCGTCTGCTCGCGTACTTCTCGAACTTCATCCTGCTGGCGAGTTTTCTCGGGATTGGCGTCGGCTGCCTGCTCGCGCCGCTGCGCGGCAACCTGCTGCGGTGGTTCCCGCTCGTCCAGGTGCTGCTGATCGTGGCCGTGGCGGCGGGGCGCATCGACATCGCGGTGCCGCAGACGTCGGAGAGCATCTACTTCTCGAGCGGGACGACCGATGCGGTCGTGCCGGTGGAGAGCACGTGGTTCCTGCCGCTGCTCTGCATTGCGGTGGCCCTGCTGTTTGTGACCCTCGCGCAGCGGCTCGGGCGAGAGATGAACGAGCATCCACCGCTGCGGGCCTATCTGGTCAACCTGGCCGGCAGCCTGGCGGGGGTCGTGGCCTTTGGCGCCGTGTCAGCGCTGCAGTTGCCGCCCGTCGCATGGTTCGGCATCGGGTTTGCCGCCGCGGTGCCGTTCCTGCTCGAGCAGCCGCGCGTGTGGGCCGCCAGTGGGCTGGCGCTGCTGGCCGTGTCACTCGGCGTGACGCACCGCCTGTCGGGCGACACGATGTGGTCGCCGTACTACAAGATCACCGCACACACGCAGGGCGAAGAGACGGTGGTGGAGGTGAACAACATCTTCCACCAGTCGATGGCGCCGGTGCGCGAGAAGGAGTACTTCTACCAGTGGCCGTATCAGGTCTTCGGCGATCGCTTCGACGACGTGCTGATCCTCGGCGCCGGGTCGGGTACCGACGTCGCCTCGGCGCTCCAGCATGGCGCCAGACGCGTCGACGCGGTCGAAATCGACCCGGTGATTGTCCGCCTCGGCCGTGAACACCATCCAGATGGGCCGTACAAGGATCCCCGCGTCCACGTCGTCACCGACGACGCGAGGCACTATCTGCGCACGACAGAGAAGAAGTACGACCTCGTGGTGTTTGCGCTCATCGACTCGCTGACGCTGCAGTCGTCGTTCTCGGCCGTGCGCCTCGAAAGCTTCATGTTCACCGAGGAGGCCTTCAGGGCGGCCAGCCAGCGGCTCAAACCCAACGGCGTCCTGGTGGTCTACAACTACTTCCGTGAGAAGTGGCTCGTCGATCGTCTGGCCAATTCGGCGCGGAACGTCTTCGGCGAGGAGCCGAAGGTGCACATCCACAAGGAACACGGCTATCTCGGTGTGATGATTGCCGGCCCGGGCACGCGCACCATCAGTAACTGGCCGGCACCGCCGGAAAAAGTCGCAGCCTACAACCACCCCGACGTGGTGAGCCCCGGGGTACCGCTCGACCGAGACGCGACGATCCGTCCAGCCACCGACGACTGGCCGTTTCTCTACATGCGCGAGCCGCACCTGCCTTCGCATTACGCGTGGGCGCTGCTGGGGCTTCTTGGCGTCTCCGTGCTCGGAATCGGGGCAACCTTGCGCCTCGTGGGCACCGGCGCCGGCCGGCTGCGCGTCATGCCACTCCTGCCGTTCTTCGTGCTGGGTGCCGGCTTCATGGTGCTCGAGACCAAGGCGATTACCCAGTTCGCGCTGATCTGGGGATCGACCTGGGTGGTGGCGTCGGCCACCATCGCCTCGGTGCTGACCATGGCGGCGCTGGGCGCGTGGCTCGCCGGCCGCCTCACGCGCATCCGGCCGTGGTTGGTCGGGGTGCCGCTGCTGGGCCTGCTGCTGCTGGCCTATCTGCTGCCGATCGGCAGCATCAGCTTCGATTCGCTCGCCGCTGAGACGGCGTTCTACTCGGTGCTGACGTTCAGCCCGGTGTTGCTGGCCGGACTGCTGTTCAGCGGCAGCCTCAAGCAGACCGACAACGTGGCATTCGCCTATGGCGCCAACCTGCTGGGCGCGATGCTGGGCGGCGTCGCGGAGTATCTGGCGCTCGTCACGGGCTACCGGCTCCTGCTTGTGGTCATTGCGCTGTGTTATGTGGCCGCCATCCTGATGTACCCACGCGAGCGACCCTCGAACGCAGCGGCGCATATCTGACAAGGGCAGCTCGGGGAGCTGCCCCTACCAGCGGTACCCCTTACGACAACAAGACCGCACGCGCGGGCGAGCCGTCGGCGCCCTCCACCTTCAGGGGGAGCACCACGAAGAGGTACTCACCGGGCACCGCCTTGGTCAGGTCGAGGCCTTCGACGATGAAGACGTCGTTGCCGAGCAGGGCGCGGTGGGTGACGGGCTCGGGCGCGTGGAAACCTTCCACCGACAGGTAATCGACGCCTATCGTCCGTACGCCGCACTCGACGATGTACTGCGCGGCGTCCTCGGCGATGTAGACGAACTCGGTGTTGAAGGGCGCGCCGCTCTCGAGCGTCCCGGAGTTGCTGGTCTTGCAGAGCACGGCCCGCGCGCCCTCGATCCTGCCGACCAGGTCCGCCTTCGTGATGGCTGTCTGTACGTGCGTCAGGTCGAGCAGCCGCGCCGGGGTGATCATCTGCTCGAGCGGGATGGCTTCGAGCGTCTTCGGGCTCATGCCGAAGTGCCACGGTGAGTCGACGTGGGTGCCCGCATGACACGACACGCGGTACATCGACACGTTGCAGATGTCGCCCTTGTCCATCCGCAGCAGCGGGCTGAACTGCCAGACCTCCTGGCCTGGCCACGGCGCGAGGCGCTCGCTGAGTGTGACGGTCACGTCGAGCGCCTTGCCGGACTTCACATAGTCATCAATCCAGGACATGGGTGGAGTGTAGACCACGCGTCCCATTGAACATGGCAGGGGCGCCTCCCCGAAGCGCCTGTCGCCTGGGAAAGGTAGGGGCGCCTCCCCGAGGCGCCCTGTCACGACCCGGGGGCTGCCGCAGGGCAGCTCGGGGAGCTGCCCCTACCACGGGCAATGCACCAGGAATTGTTCTGGATGTATGCTGTGCCGCGAAAACCAACAATCACCGGCCGCTGCACCTGCCACCGAGGCACCGCGGCCCTCCCAGTCCGGCTCTCCGCTCAAGGGGCTTCGCGCATCGCCATGAACCCACGCCGTCTCTTCGTAGCCAGTTGTGTCGCCTTGATTGCCACGGCGATGTCGTTCGCGATTCGCGGCGACATCATGGGTCAGGTCCAGCTGGAGCTCAGTCTCACCGATGTGCAGGTCGGCTGGATTCTCGGCGCGGCCTTCTGGGGCTTTGGTTTGTCGATCCTGTTTGGCGGGCCGCTCTGCGATCTGCTGGGTATGGGCACGATCATGCGCCTGGCCGCTGTCGGCCACATCGTCGGTGCCATCCTCACCATCGTCTCGACCAACTTCACCGTCTTCTTTCTGTCGACGGTGGTCGTCGGCATCGCCAACGGGCTGGTCGAGGCGGCCATCAACCCGCTGATCGCGACAATCTACGCCGAGAACAAGACCGTCAAGCTGACGACACTGCACGCCTGGTTTCCGGGTGGGATCGTCATCGGCGGTGTGCTGGCGTTTGCGATGACCCAGGCCGGGTTCGGCTGGAAGGCCAAGATCCTGACGTTGCTGGTCCCGTCGATCCTCTACTTCGTGCTGTTCATGGGGCAGAAGTTCCCCGCCACCGAGCGGGAAGCCGCGGGCGTGCCGTTTGGCGACATGTTCACCGAGCTGGCCCGGCCGCTGTTCCTGCTGGTGTGGTTCTGCATGATCCTCACGGCAGGCACCGAACTCGGCGCCGGCAGCTGGATTCCGACGATCTTTAATCGCGTCACGCAGAGCGCCACGCAAGCGGGCATCCTGCAGGTGGTGTGGATCAACATGGTGATGTATCTGATGCGCCAGTTCGGCCACAACGTGTCGCACAAGATCGCGCCCACGGCCCTCATCGCGATGAGCGCCCTCGTCGCGGCAGCCGGGTTGTACATGTTCAGCCAGGCGGCGACGGTGACCGCGGCCTTCCTCTGGGCGGGGGTGTTCGCGGTGGGGATCGCCTTCTGGTGGCCGACGATGCTGGGCATCACCTCGGAACGCTTCCCGCGCTCGGGTGCGCTCGGGCTCGCCGTCATCGGCGCCACCGGCAGCTTTGCCACGGCGCTCTCCGGCCCAATCATGGGCTGGATCAGCACGACGTACGGCACCGCCCGGGTGCTGACGATCTGGTCGGCGCTGCCGCTGCTGCTGATCGTTGTCTTTGGCGCCATCTACCTGGCCGACAAGGGCAAGGGCGGGTACCGGGCGGAGCGAATCGGATAATTCGAATTCAGAATTGTTGGCAATTCACAATGTGACGAGAAAACGCCTGGCGGGGTGTCCAAGGCGGTGGGCCCGACATTTCGGCAGGCGCGGGGCACCGGCATTTCGATAGAATCTCCGCTGTGTCCCGTCTTTCCTCGCTGACGTTCCCGATCGTCCAGATTTCGCTTGACCTCACCAATATCGAGGAAGCGCTCGACACCGCGGCGATTGCCGTGGAGGCCGGCGTGGACTGGCTCGAGGCCGGCACGCCGCTGCTGCTGGCCGAGGGCCTGCACGCCGTCGAGCGGCTGCGCGCGAAGTTTCCCGACCACCCGATCGTCGCCGACCTCAAAACCATGGACGGCGGCTACCTGGAGGCGGAGATGATGGCCAAGGCCGGCGCCGACTTCGTGGTGGTGATGGGACGCGCGCACGAGGCGACGGTACGCCGCGTGGTCGATGCGGCCCGCCACTATGGCATCAAGGTGATGGGCGACAACATGGTCGCCGACGATCGCGTGAAGAATGCGCGGTGGCTGGAGTCGCTGGGCTGCGACTACATCATTCACCACATCGGGTTCGACGAGCGGGCACTGGTCAAGGGCCTGAGCCCGATGGACGAACTCGATGCCGTCGTCGCCGCCGTGAACGTGCCGGTGCAGGCCGTGGGCGGACTCACCATTCCACAGGCCATCGAATGCCCGGCGCATGGCGCGCCGCTGGTGGTGCTCGGCGCCCCGCTGGTCATCGACGCCAACGAGTTCAAGACCTCGAGCAACGACCTGCATACCGTCTTGCGCGAGATCAGCACCGAGATTCGCAAAACACCGCTGAAGCGATGGGCAGCCGATGGCACGCGGCTCCCGCAGGAGGCCAACTAGATGGGTGCGATGCAACCGGCAGTCGTGCAGTTCGGGCTCGATCAGCCTCTGCAGGTGGCGCTGCGCGACGTGCCCATCCCCGAGATTGGCCCGAGCGACGTGCTGCTGGCCGTTGGCGCCGCGTCGGTCTGCGGATCGGATGTGCACCAGGCCTATCTGACCCACTCCTGGCCGGTCAACGCGCCGGTGACGCTCGGCCACGAGTTCGGCGGCGTGGTGGCCCAGGTCGGCAGCGAGGTCAAGGCCTTCAAGGAAGGCGACCGCGTCGTCAGCGAGACCGCGGCCTACATCTGCGGCGAGTGCCTGCTGTGCCGGACCGGTCGGTACAACCTGTGTCCGACCCGCAAGGGCTTCGGCTACGGCATCGATGGGGCGATGGCCCAGTACGTGCGCGTGCCGGCGCGCTGCCTGCACCACATCCCGGATGCGCTGCCCTTCGACATCGCCTGCCTGACAGAGCCGCACTGCGTCGCCTACCAGTCGATGTGCGTCAACGCCAACGTCAAACCGGGCGACCTGGTGGTGGTGCTCGGCCCGGGGCCGATTGGCCTGCTCTGCGCGAAGATGGCTGCCCTGAGCGGCGCGTACCCGCTGGTGGTCGCCGGTCGGGCGGCCGACCGCGGCCGCCTCGACGTCGCGAGGGAACTCGGCGCCACGCATGTCGTCGATGTCGACAACCAGTCGCTCGAGGAGGTCGTGCGATCGCTCGACCCGCTGGGCGCCGATGTGGTCTGCGACGCCTCCGGCGCCAGCCGGCCACTCGATGCCGCCCTGCAGATCTGCAAGCCCGACGGCACCGTCGTCAAGGTGGGGTGGTCGCCAGACCTGGTGCCGATCAATCTCAATCCCCTGGTGCAGAAAGCCGTGAAGCTGCACGGGTCGTTCAGTCACAACTACCCGGTGTGGGAGCGCGTGATCAGCTTGCTCGCGGCCGGCCGGACCGGTGCCGAGAAGGTCGTCGGCCTGCGGACCGATCTGGAGCATTGGCACGAGGCGTTCGAGGGCATGCACAGCGGCCAGGTGATCAAGTCGGTGCTGCTGCCGCACGGCCCGGACGGCCCCCGGCGCTGACGTGTTGCGAGCCTCTGCGGCCACCGGCGTCGGGCAGCGTCTGATTGGCATGCGCGCACGCCACCTGTGTACTGCCATCGTCGTCCTGCTGGCCTCTGCCGGGCCAGGCGCCCAGTCACCGCCCGACCTCTCAGGCGCGTGGCGACTCAATGCCGATGCCAGCGACGTCGGCGGCTCTGGCGGTGAGGACGGGGACGCGCCCGCGGGCAACCGCGTGCCGATGGGCGGCTTCGGCATGCCGGGCCGCCAGCCGCTCGGTGGCTACGGGGCGCCGGGTGGGATGGGGGCGCCGGACGTCCGTACGGACCCGCAAACCCGCAAGCAGCAGCGGGCGCTGTTGCGCGAGTTGCTCGAGCCCGTGCGGCGATTCGAGATCACGCAGGATGGGACGGCCGTGTCGTTCGTGTACGAGCAGGGGCGCACCGTGCGCTACCGCACCGACGGCAGGACCGAGAAGCATCAGGCCATCAACGGCGTCGTCGAGACCGAGACCCGCTGGAAGAAGGGCAAGCTGGTGCGCGAGACCAACCTCGACGATGGGGTGACCATCGAGGAGACGTTCGTGCTCACGTCACCGCGAGGGCTGTCGGTGGAGATCGAGGTCGGCGGCGGTGTGGGGAGTCGCAAACCCATCCGCCGGATATACGACCCGGTCGATTGACGGCATTCCCACTTGCCAATTCCCACTTGCCAATTCCCACTTCCAGTTCCCATGGCTGAGACCACCCTTCCCAACATCTCCCGCGCACTCGACCTCACCGGGCGTGTCGCGCTCGTCACCGGGTCCACGTCCGGGATCGGCAAGGGGATCGCGCTGCAGCTGGCGGCCCTTGGCGCCGCGGTGATCGTCAACGGGCGGTCGGAGGCGCGCGGTGCCGAGGTCGTCGCGGCCATCACCGCGAGCGGCGCACGCGCGGTGTTCGAAGCCTGCGATCTCACCGATGCCGTGCAATGCCGCGAACTGGTGGACCGCGCGGCGACCCACTTCGGCGGGCTCGACATCGTGGTCAACAACGCCGCCGACACCTCGCGTGGCGATGTCCGGAGCACGACGATCGCGGAGTGGGACCGCATCCACGCCATCAACCTGCGGGCGCCGTTCCTGGTGATGCAGGCGGCGGTGCCGCACCTCGAGCGCCGTGGTGGCGGCGCGGTGCTGAACATCGGGTCGGTCAACGCCTACATCGGCGAGCCGAAGCTGACGGCCTATTCGGCAGCCAAGGGTGGGCTGATGACGCTCACCAGGAACGCCGCCGCGCAGCTGAACGCGGTCAAGATTCGCGTCAACCAGATCAACGTCGGCTGGACCCTCACCGAGGGTGAAGAGAAGGTCAAGCGCGAGCAGGAAGGCAAGGGCGAGGAGTGGATCGCCGAGGCGGTCGAGACCCGTCCCTTCGGCCGCCTGCTGGAGCCTGCCGACACCGCGTATGCCGTCGCGTACTATGTCTCGGATGCCGCCGCGTGCGTCACCGGGTCGGTGATGGATCTCGAGCAGTATCCTGTCGGCGCGCCGCCGGCCTGGTAGATGCGGCCGACGATTCTTCATTTCCAATTCCCAATTTCGCATTATTCGTGATGCTGCCCCGAATCTCCGTCTTCCCCAAGTGCTACTTCGACGACCTGTGTGCCGGGCGCATGGACTACCTGCAGTGGCTGCGTGACGCCCGCGCACTGGGTGGTGAAGGCATCGAGCACTACGACGGCTTCCTGACGCCGCTCGGAGGTGACGCGGCAAAGCGTGTCCGCGACGTGATGGAGGAGACGGGGCAGGTGTCCTCGCTGCTGTGCTTCTCGCCCGACTTCACGCACCCGGACCGCGACGAGCGGGCGCGCCAGGTGCAGCGGCAGAAGGACGCCATCGACATGTCGGTCGCGCTGGGCCTGCGGCACTGCCGCACGCTCAGCGGCCAGCGGCTGCCCGGCATGACCCGCGCCGAGGGCGTGCAGCGGACGGCCGAGGGCATCCGGGCGTCACTGGACTATGCCGGTGAACGCGACATCGTGCTGTGCATGGAAAACCACTACAAGGACGGCAACTGGACGTACCCGGAATTTGCGCAGGCCGAGGATGTCTTTCTCGAGGTCATCGGGCAGATCGATCACCCGAACTTCGGCGTGCAGTACGACCCGTCCAATGCGATTGTCGGCGGGTACGACCCCCTGGCGTTTCTCGGCAAGGTCCGGCACCGCGTGGTGAGCATGCATGCCTCGGACCGGTATCTCGAGGACGGCGCCACGCTCGAGGACCTGCAGCAGGCCGATGGCAGCACAGGCTACAGCTCGGCGCTCAGGCACGGTGAGACCGGCAAGGGCCTCAACGACTACGACACGATCTTCCGGATGCTGGCCGAGGTGGGCTACGACGGGTGGATCTCGATCGAGGACGGCGTGAATGGGCTCGACGAGCTGGTCCGCTCAGCCGAGTTCCTCAAGCGCAAACGGGCGCAATACTACGCCTAGGTAGGGCCGCCTCCCCGAGGCACCCTGCCGCCCAGCGAGAGACTACGGACGGTAGGGGCGCCTCCCCGAGGCACCCTGTCGCCCAGCGAGAGACTACGGACGGTAGGGGCGCTTCCCCGAGGCGCCCTGTCGCCCAGCGAGAGGCTACGGACGGTAGGGGCGCCTCCCCGAGGCGCCCTGTCGCCCAGCGAGAGACGATGGCGAAGACCAAAACGGCAAATCCGGTGGTCGGGCTCGTGCAGATGACCTGCTCGCCCGATCCGGCCAAGAACCTGAAAAAGGCGATCAGCCGCATCGGCGAGGCCGCCAAGCGTGGGGCGACGATCGTCTGCCTGCAGGAGCTGTTCAAGTCGCAGTACTTCTGCCAGACCGAGGATACCGATCTCTTCAAACTGGCCGAACCCATCCCCGGCACCACCACCGAGACGCTGGCCAGGGTGGCCCGACAGCACAAGGTCGTGTTGATCTCGTCGCTGTTTGAACGACGGGCGGCTGGCGTCTACCACAACACGGCCGTGATCTTCGATGCGGACGGCAGCGTGGTCGGCACCTACCGGAAGATGCACATCCCCGACGACCCGCTGTACTACGAGAAGTTCTACTTCACCCCGGGCGACCTCGGCTTCAAGGTGCACCAGACGACGCGCGGCAACTGCGGCGTGCTCGTGTGCTGGGATCAGTGGTTTCCCGAGGCCGCTCGACTCACGGCGCTGCAGGGTGCGGAGTTCCTGTTCTACCCGACGGCCATCGGCTGGCTGCCGGGTGAGCAGCAGGAGATGAACCTCGCGCAGCACTCGGCGTGGGAGACGACGCAACGCGCCCATGCCATCGCCAACGGCGTCTTCGTCGTGGCGGTGAATCGGGTTGGTCTCGAGGGGCAGTTGCAGTTCTGGGGGCAGTCCTTTGTCGCCGATCCCTTCGGCCGCATCCTCGCCAAGGCCTCGGCAGATGCCGAAGAGACGCTCATTGTCGAGTGCGACCTGTCGCTCATCGAGCAGACGCGGCAGAACTGGCCATTCTTGCGTGACCGTCGCATCGACGCGTACGCGCCGATCACGCAGCGGCTGATCGAACCGTGAGCGCCGACCAGACTCCCGCGGCGTTGGGCTACCGCATGCCCGCGGAATGGCATCAGCACGAGGCCACGTGGCTGACCTGGCCCAAGGACCCGGTGACCTGGCCCGACCGGGTGCCCGACGTCCAGGAGATCTTCCTGCAGTTCATCGACGCGCTGACCCCGCACGAGCGCGTGCGTCTCCTGGTGGACAACGCCGACGTCGCCGATGACGTGCGCGGTCGTTGCCGCGGGCGGGCAGCGGTACTCGCCAATCTGGACCTGATCGAGGTCGTGACGGTCGACTCGTGGATTCGCGACTACGGCCCCAATTTCCTGCTCGGGCCTGCGGGCCAGTTGGCATTCAACCACTGGGGTTTCAATGCCTGGGGCGGCAAGTACGAGTCGCTGATGCGTGACGCGTCGGTGCCGGCACGGCTCGACCTGCTGGCCGGTGTCACCAGGTTCGTGCCGGGACTGGTGCTTGAAGGCGGTTCGGTCGACGTCAACGGCGCGGGCACGGTGCTGACCACCGAGCAGTGTCTGCTGCACCCCAACCGCAACCCCGGTGTCGGCAAGGCCGACCTCGAGGCGGCGCTGCGGCGTCATCTCGGCGTGCAGCAGGTGCTCTGGCTGGGCGAGGGCATCGAGGGGGACGACACCGACGGGCATGTGGATGACATCACCCGCTTTGTCGCTGCCGACACCATCGTGACCGCCGTCGAGGACGACCCCGCCGACGCCAACCACGAGCCGCTGCGCGACAACCTCGCGCGGCTGCAGGCCGCCCGGCAACCCGACGGCCGTCCCTGGCGCATCGTCACCCTGCCGATGCCGGGGCACCTGATGGCCGACGGCGATCGGTTGCCCGCCAGTTACGCGAATTTCTACATCGCCAACCGTGTGGTGTTGGCGCCCATCTACGGCCACGCCAACGACCAGCCCGCCCTCACGATCCTGCAGGAGCTGTTTCCCTCGCACCGGGTCGTGGCCATCCCGTGCGAGCCGCTCGTCTGGGGCATGGGTTCGATTCACTGCGTGACGCAGCAGCAGCCGGCGAGCAGATAGCGATGAGGGCAGCTCGGGGAGCTGCCCCTACCGTCGGCGCCCTCACCCCGGTCCCCGATCCGCGATCCCCGATCCGCGATGTACACTGCCAGAACTCTTTCGTTCTTGGTTTCACAGCGAGGTCGTTCGACGTGCAAGTCATCCGTTCTCCGAAGGTCTACGACGTCGTCGTCGTCGGATCGGGCGCCGGCGGCGGGATCGCCGCCAAGGTCCTCACCGAAGCTGGCGCCGAGGTCTGCATGCTTGAGGCCGGTCCCCAATGGGACCAGGCCCGCGATGGCAAGATGCTGGGCTGGCCCTACGAGTCGCCCCGCCGCGGAGCCCCCACCGAGCGCCCGTTCGGCGAGTTCGACGCGGCCTGGGGCGGCTGGGAGCTGGCGGGGGAGCCCTACACATCGGCGCCTGGCTCGCAGTTTGATTGGTTCCGGGCGCGCATGCTCGGCGGCCGCACCAACCACTGGGGCCGTATCTCGCTGCGCTGGGGCCCCGACGATTTCCGCCGCAAGAGCGTGGACAGCCTCGGCGATGACTGGCCCTTCACCTACGACGACATCAAGCCCTACTACGACAAGCTGGATGAGTTTGTCGGCATCTTTGGCTCCAATCACGCGGCCGAAACAGGCCTGCACAACGAGCCGGATGGCAAGTTCCAGCCGCCGCCGCTGCCGCGTGCCTACGAGCTCTACTTCAAGCAGGCGGCCGACCGGCTGAAGATCGCCTGCGTGCCGTCGCGGCTGTCGATTCTGACCAGACCGCTGAACGGACGTGCCGCGTGCCATTACTGCGCGCAGTGCGGCCGCGGCTGCACCACGCACTCCAATTTCCAGTCGCCCACCGTCCTGCTGCCGCCGGCGATGAAGACCGGCAAGTTGACGATCGTGACCGGGGCCATGGCGCGCGAGGTGTTGAGCAACGCCGAGGGCAAGGCCACCGGCATCTCCTACGTGGATACGGCCACGGGCGAGGAGCGCACGGTGCAGGGCCGCATCGTCGTCCTGGCGGCCAGCGCCTGCGAGTCGGCGCGCCTGCTGCTCAACTCCAAGTCGGCGCGCTTTCCACACGGCCTGGCCAACGGCAGCGGCGTGGTCGGCAAGCACCTGACCGACTCGACCGGCGCCAGCCTCTCCGGGTTCATCCCGAAGATGGTCGGCATGCCCAACCACAACGAGGACGGCACCGGGGGCATGCACCTGTACATGCCGTGGTGGCTGCACAACGTCAAGGACAAGCTGCCATTTCCGCGCGGGTACCACATCGAGCCGGGTGGCGGCCGCCGCATGCCGGGGTTCGGCTTCATGGGCGGCATCGATCGTCATCCGGGCGGATCCGGCGGTGGGTACGGCAAGGGGCTGAAGGACGAGTACCGTCGGCTGTGGGGCGCGACGATCGGTTTCGCAGGCCGGGGCGAGATGGTGGCCAACAAGGACACCTACATGGACATCGACCCCAACGTGGTCGACAAGTGGGGCATTCCGGTGCCGCGCTTCCACTGGAAGTTCGGCGACGCGGAGCGGTACCAGGCCCGCCACATGATGGAGACCTTCAAGGGCCTCATCGAGGAGATGGGCGGCACCGTGCTCGGCAAGATCCCCGGGGCCGACGAGGACTACGGCCTGGCGGCGGGGGGCCGGATCATCCACGAAGCCGGCGTCGTGCGCATGGGCGACGACCCGAATGCCTCGGCCTTGAACAAGCACTGCCAGGCGCACGAGGTGAAGAACCTGTTTGTCGCCGACGCAGGACCGTTCGTGTCGCAGGCCGACAAGAACCTGACGTGGACGATCATGGCCCTGGCCTGGCGCACCTGCGATTACATCGCCGAGCAGCGCAAGGCTCTCGCGATTTAGTTAGGTAGGGGCAGCTCCCCGAGCTGCCCGCTTCAGCCCGGTAGGGGCAGCTCCCGGAGCTGCCCGTTTGAGGACACGACACATGGACACATTGAATCGACGACAGGCCCTGCAGGTGCTCGGTGCCGCTCCGGCCCTCGCCGCCATCGCATGGACCGACGCCGAGGCGCAGCAGGCGCACCAGCATGCGCAGCAGGCACGCCGGTCAGCGGTGGCCGCCAAGATCGCCTACAAGCCGAAGTTCTTCACGGCGCACGAGATGGCCACCATCACGGCGTTGACCAACCTCATCATCCCCAAGGACGACCGGTCCGGGGGCGCCAGTGAGGCCGGTGTGCCGGAGTTCATCGACTTCATGATGGTCGATCAGCCGGACCGTCAGCTGTTGATGCGGGGCGGCATCCGCTGGATGGACAGCGAGTGCCGGAAGCGCTACGGGCAGACGTTCCTCAAGGGCACGGCCGCCCAGCAGGCCGAGCTGTGTGACGCGCTCGCGTATCCAGCCAAAGCCAGGCCCGAGCACTCGCACGGCGTGCGTTTCTTCAGCGCGGTGCGCGACCTGACGGCCACCGGCTTCTTCACCAGCAAGATCGGCATCGCCGACCTCGACTACAAGGGGAACACCTTCGTGCCCGTCTGGACCGGTGCGCCCAAGGAGGCCCTCGACCACCTCGGCGTCAGCTACGCGCCACTGCGCAAGTGGTATCCGGAGGAGTCGGTCTAACCGCCGAGGTGCAGCCCGCCGGCGTCGGGAGGTTGCGTCCACGCCGACGGGGTAAGACGGCCCGCATCCGCGGCAGTGGCCGCGATGGTAATCTTATGCGCATGCTGCTTCGAGTGTCCGCCATCACCCTGGGTCTTGCCGCGCTCGTCGCCGGTCCGTTGCTGCTCGCCCAGGCCCCCGTGCCCAAGAAAGACGTCGCCAAGGTCTGGACCGATGTTTGCGCCAGTTGTCACGGCGCCACCATGCAGGGTGCGTTGGCGCCCAGCATGCTCGACGATGTGTGGGTGTCGGGCAAGGGCGACGACGCGTCTCTGGCAGCGGCGATCAAGAACGGCCGTGTGGCGACAGGCATGCCGGCGTTTGGCGCCATGCTGAACGACCAGGAAATCCGCGCCATGGTCGTCTACATCCGCGAGACCGCGGGCAAGGCCAGGACCGCCGGCGCGACCTATGCCGCACCGGCCGCCAACGTCGTCGTGGCCAGCCAGAAGCACGCCTTCAAGATTGAAACCGTGGTCGAGGGGATGACCGCCCCGTGGGGCCTCGATTTCCTGCCCGACGGTCGGATGCTGATCACCGAGAAGGGCGGCGCGCTGCGCATCACCGACGCCAAGGGAATGCTGGCCCCCGAGCCGGTGCAGGGCGTGCCCACGGTGACTGCCAAGGGCCAGGGCGGATTGCTCGACGTGGCCGTGCATCCCGACTATGCCAGCAACGGCTGGATCTACCTGTCCTACAGCGACCCCGGCGCCAATGACTCGGCGATGACCGCGGTGGTGCGCGCCAAGCTGCAGGGCAACACGCTGGTCGAGGCGCAGCAGCTGTTCAAGGCCGCCGCAGCCACCTATCGCACCGGCAACCCGCATTTCGGCTCGCGCTTCGTGTTCGACGGCAAGGGCCATCTCTTCTTCACGATCGGCGACCGTGGCCAGCAGGACGACGCCCAGGATGTCACTCGCCCGAACGGCAAGGTCCACCGCATCAACGAGGACGGGTCCATCCCCAAGGACAACCCGTTTGTCGGCAAGGCTGGCGCGGTCGAGAGCATCTGGTCGTACGGTCATCGCAACCCGCAGGGATTGACGATGCACCCGACCACGGGCGCGCTCTACGACGTCGAGCACGGACCGCGCGGCGGTGACGAGCTCAACCTCGTCGAAAAGGGCAAGAACTACGGCTGGCCAGTCATCACCTACGGCATGAACTACAACGGCACGCCAATGACCGACAAGACGGCTGCGCCGGGCATGGAGCAGCCGCTCACGTACTGGGTCCCGTCGATTGCCGTCTCCTCCACTGGCTTCTACAACGGCAGCAAGTTCCCGGCCTGGAAGGGCAGCCTGTTCCTGGGTTCGCTGGCAGCGCAGGAACTGCGGCGGCTCGAGGTGACCCCCGCTGGTGTGACGCAGGAAGTGCTGTTCAAGAACGTCGGGCGCCTGCGCGATGTGGTGATGGGCCCCGATGGCGCCATCTACATCGCTTTCAATCAGCCCGACCGGATCGCGCGCCTCGTGCCGGCGACGGCCAGCGGCACCGCCGCTGCGGCCAACCAAGCCAGATAGCCAACGCGGAAGGCGCACACATGGCTCCTTCCGTTTCGTTGGCCCTGGACCGCGGTGACGCGGCCATCTTCGAGATCACCACAGCTGCCCCCGGCCCCGCGGGGCAGCTGCCCCTGACGGCCGACGACCTCCTGCACAAGCCGAGTGGCGACGTGTTCGGCTGGTCGCTCGACGTCGGGATGGGCTGGGCACCCAGCGCGGTGCGCCAGCCCCAGATGCTGCTGCTGAGCACCCTCGGCGGCATGCGCGAACCCGACGGCACGCCGCTCGCCCTCGGCTACCACACGGGACACTGGGAAGTCGGCCTGCTCATGCGTGAGGCCGCGCTGACGTGTCGCGCCACCGGGTGGACGCCGTTTGCCGGCTTCTGCACCGATCCCTGCGACGGACGGTCGCAGGGGACCCCTGGCATGTTCGACAGCCTCCCGTACCGCAATGACGCCGCGATCGTCCTCGGTCGGCTCATTCGGTCGCTCCCGACGCGTGCGGCGGTGCTGGGCGTGGCCACCTGTGACAAGGGCCTGCCGGCGATGCTGATGGCCGTGGCCGGCGCAGGTGACTTGCCGGTCGGCATCGTGCCCGGCGGCGTGACGCTGCCCGCCACCGACGGGGAGGATGCCGGCACCGTGCAGACCATCGGCGCGCGCTTCGCGCACGGGTTGATCTCGCTCGAGGAAGCCGCCGCGATGGGCTGCCGCGCCTGTGCCTCGCCGGGGGGCGGTTGTCAGTTTCTCGGCACGGCCGCGTCGGCTCAGGTCGTGGCCGAAGCGCTCGGGCTTGCCGTCCCGCACACGGCGCTCGCCCCGTCGGGCCAGCCGATCTGGCTGGACGGCGCGATCCGGACGGTGCACGGCATCCAGGCGCAGCAGGCGCTTGGCTGGTCGGCCCGCGCCATCGTCACCGACGCCGCCATTCGGAATGCCATGGTCACCCACGCGGCGTTCGGCGGATCGACCAACCTGCTGCTGCACGTGCCGGCCATTGCCCACGCCGCCGGCCTGACGCGGCCGGGACTGGCCGACTGGATGGCCGTCAACCGTGCCGTGCCTCGCCTGGTCGACGCCCTGCCTGCGGGGCCCCATCCCACCGTGCGCGTGCACCTGGCTGGCGGTGTGCCGGAAGTCCTGCTGCACCTGCGTGCGCTTGGCCTGCTGGAGACGGACGTGCCGACCGCCAGTGGCGTGACCCTCGACCAGGCGCTCGACTGGTGGGAGCAGAGCGAGCGGCGGGTGCGGTGCCGCGAGGTCCTGCGGCAGCGCGACAAGGTGGAGCCCGACGCGGTGATCCTGCCCCCGCGCGTGGCGGCGGCCACGGGGCTCACGAGCACGGTGTGCTTTGTCGGCGGCAACCTTGCGCCAGATGGAGCCATTGTGAAGAGCACGGCCATCGCGCGCGACCTGCTCGGGCCTGATGGCGTGTACCGGCATGTCGGCCCGGCTCGCGTGTTCACGAGTGAGGCCGACGCCATCCGCGCGATCAAGGGACACGACAGCACCGCGCTGCAGCCAGGCGAAGTCGTCGTCGTGGCGGGCATCGGCCCGATGGGCACTGGGATGGAAGAGGTGTACCAGGTCACGTCGGCGTTGAAGCACCTGCCGCGACTCCGCAGTACGCCCCTGCTCACCGACGCGAGGTTCTCGGGGGTGTCCACCGGACCGTGCGTCGGTCATATCGGCCCGGAGGCCCTGGCCGGCGGCCCGCTCGGGCGACTGCGCGATGGCGACCTCCTGCGCGTCGAGATCGACACGCGGCTGCTGACCGGTCGCGTCGATCTCGTCGCCGAGGACGCGACGACAGGTCAGTTGCTGCCAGACACCGTGACCCTGGCGGCGCGGACGCCGCATCCCGCGCTGGCGCCGCACCCGCTGCTGCCCGACGCGACGCGTCTGTGGGCCGCGCTGCAGGCCGCGAGCGGCGGCACGTGGGGCGGCTGTGTGTACGATGTGGACGCCATCACGGCGAGGTTGGCGGTCACCCCCGACGTCTAGCTGCCGGCCTGGCCGCCTGTCAGCGCGGCGATTGGCGGCCTCTGGCGCCTGCACGCGGACGTCGAGCCGCAAGGAGTCTCAATTGATGCGTAAGCCAGCGACCACCCGTCGACAGTTTCTCGGAGCCACCGGCCTGTCGCTTGCGGCGGCCTCGCTCGTGGGCAGCCGCGTCGGCGCGCAGCCACGCCTGCCCGGGCCGCCCGAGAACAAGCTCGGCTTCGCCATCGTCGGACTCGGCAGTCTTGCGATCAACCAGATCCTGCCGGCGTTTGCGCACTGTCGTCACGCGCGCGTCACGGCACTGGTGAGCGGCGATGCCGCCAAGGCCAAGACCCTGGCGACGGCATACGGTGTGCCGGCGTCCGGCCTCTACAGCTACGACAGTTACGACCGGCTCGGCGACAACCCCGACGTCGACATCGTCTACGTGGTGCTGCCCAACAGCATGCATCCGGAGTACACGGTGCGGGCGCACAGGGCCGGCAAGCACGTGCTGTGCGAGAAGCCGATGGCCAACACGCCGCAAGACTGCGAGACGATGATTGCGGCCGCCGGTGCCGCGGGCAAGAAGCTGATGATCGGGTATCGCCTGCGGTACGAGCCGTACAACATGGCGATGATCGACATGGTGCGCAAGGCGGAGTTCGGCAAGACGAAGGTCATCCTGTGCGAGGCCGGCTTCAGCATCGGCGACCCGAAGCAGTGGCGGCTGAACAAGACGCTCGCTGGCGGCGGATCCCTGATGGACATCGGCATCTACGCCCTGAACGCCGCGCGCTACCTGTCGGGCGAGGAGCCGACGGCGGTCAACGCGTTCTCGTACACGACGCCTGGCGACCCGCGTTTCTCAGCAGGGGTCGAAGAGACGATCAACTTCCAGCTGCGGTTCCCGAGCGGCATCCTCGCCAACTGCGTGTCCAGCTACGGCGTCGGCTTGAACCGGTTTCGGGTGCACGCCGAGAAGGCCGCGTTTCAACTCGAGCCGGCCCTCAGCTACAGCGACCTGCGGATGCAGGTGATACGCGGTGGGGTCGTCGAGCTGCGCTCGCTGCCGGAGCGTAATCAGTTCGCGCTCGAGATGGACCACATGGCCGAGTGCGTCAAGGGCAATACCGAGCCCCGCACGCCCGGTGAGGAGGGCCTCCGGGACCTCCGCGCGATGATGGCCATCTACGAGGCGGCGA
Organism: Luteitalea sp.; assembly: GCA_046593715.1. Classification (GTDB taxonomy): domain Bacteria; phylum Acidobacteriota; class Vicinamibacteria; order Vicinamibacterales; family Vicinamibacteraceae; genus Luteitalea. The sequence continues at coordinate 10,696 of JBKJQW010000005.1, read as the reverse complement.
GGAGCGGGCAGACGGTGGCGCTCACCCCCTAGCGCCTGAGGCCTGCGAGCTGGCCACCACGGCTTCCCCGCAGACGATCATCGCCACGGCGACGAGTGTGGCTGGGGCAGGTGCGCCCTCGGTGAACCGCGAGACCAGCAGCGCGACCACCGCCTGCACGGGCGCCTGCGCCGAGAGCACCCAGAGCGGCACGCGCGACAAGGCCACGAATCGGCACAGGAACAGCCCGAGCAGCACCACCGCACTCACCGTGCCCAATGCCAGCGTGGTCGCGTCAAGGCGCAGGGGGCCGGCCGGGCGCAGCACCGTGGCCAGGACGACGAATCCAACCGTGTTGACCACGTGCCGCCATACCGTGAGGGTGGCCGCGCCGGGCAGACCCTGGGCCTTGGTGATACGGCTCGCACCGAGATAGGCCGCCAGCGACGCGCCCACGTAGACCAGGGCCGCGGCGAGGCCGCTGCTGCCGACTGCCCCGGTCCAGACGATGAGCATGCCGCCGGCCAGCGCCATGGCCGCTCCGCCGAGCCCTCGCCAGGACCACGGCTCACGCAACACCAGGATGGCCACCGGTGCCTGGACAATCCAGTCGAGCCTGGTGAGAAAGACATATTCGGCCACACGTGGGCTCGAGGCGAGTCCGACGTAGAACGCGATGCCCGCGACGAGAAATCCGGCGAGACTTGACGCCGCTGCCGCGCGCCATCGTGGCGCGGCGAGGATGCGGGTCGATTGCCAGAGCCGACGGCGCGCTGGGCGTACCGCCAGCAGCGCCAGCAATCCTGCCGTCCCCAGCAGGTAGACCAGGGCCGTCCCGGTCAGCAGGGACGTCCGCGCGATGACCGCTGCCACGATGAACGGCGAGAGGCCGGCGAGGGCGTGCGAGGCCAGGCCGAGTGCGAGACCCGATCGCGTCGCGCCGCGGTGGCCAGTCGAATCTGCAGGCACGGTCAGGACGACCCGTGTGCGGAGGTCGGCTCGTCGAGCACGCTTCGAATCTTGCGTGCCAACTCCTGTGGCGTGCATGGTTTCTGGATGAACGCGACGTCGGCCTCCAGCAGCCCATGACGCACCACCGCATCGTCGGTGTAGCCGCTCATGAACAGCGCCTTGAGCGCCGGCAGCCGGACCCGCAGTGCGGCGACCAGCTCGGGCCCGCCCATCCGTGGCATCACCACGTCGGTCAGCACGAGGTCGATGACGCCGGAGTACTCCTGCGCCACGCGCAGCCCGTCCTCACCGTCGCGGGCGGCAAGCAGCGTGTAGCCGTATCGCGCGAGGCTGCGCAGCAGCAGGTCGCGCACACTTTGCTCGTCCTCGACGATCAGAATGGTCTCGGCGCCGTGCATGACGGTCAACACCGCAGGCACGGGTCTGACCGGCAGCGGATCCGGGACGGCGGGGAAGTAGAGCATGAACCGCGACCCCTGGCCCGGCGTGCTCTCGACGTCGAGGGTGCCGCCACTCTGGCGGACGACGCCGAAGACCATCGCAAGGCCGAGCCCGGTACCGACGCCGGGCGGTTTGGTGGTGTAGAAGGGCTCGAAGATGCGCGCCACTACGTCGGCGGTCATGCCACCTCCCGTATCGGTGAGGGCCAGCATGGCGTGCGGCGTCGGCCGTCCCACCGCGGGGTGCTGATCACCAGCTGACCGCATCACGTTGGCCGTCTCGATGGTCAGCGTGCCGCCCGCGGGCATGGCATCGCGTGCGTTGACCACCAGGTTCATCAGCACTTGATTGAGCTGGGTCGGGTCGATCTTGATGCGATGGAGCAGGGGCGCCAGCTCGATGGTGAGCGAGATGTCCTCGCCGATGATCCGCCGCAACATCACGCTGGTGTCGGCGATGACGGCGTGCAGGTCGACCACCACCGGCTGCAGCAGCGACTTCCGGCTGAACCCGAGCAGCTGCCGGGTCAGCGCCGCGGCTCGTTCACCGGCGTCGCGAATGGCCTGGGCCGCCGCTTCGGCGCCAGCGCCGAGCTGCCGATCGGCCAGCAGCACTTCGCTGTAGCCGTTGATCAGCGTCAGCAGATTGTTGAAGTCGTGCGCCACGCCGCCGGCCAGTCGGCCGACCGCCTCCAACTTCTGCGATTGTCGCAGCTGCTGCTCGAGGTTGCGACGTTCGGTGACGTCCTGGACCAACGACAGCACGCCGGCAAATGTGCCGTCCTCTTCGAACATCGGCGTGTTGTGCCACTCGCAGATGATCGACCGACCGTCCCTGGTGAGATTCTCCGCCTCGCCGTGGGCGTCCATGCTGCCCGCGGCCAGCCGCTCGAAGATCTGCGCGACATGAGCACGCGAGCTGTCGGCGACAATGAGGTCGAACGGATGGCGGCCGAGGACCTCGGCCTCGCGGAAGCCGAACATCAGCTCGGCCGCCGGATTCCAACGTGTGTAACGCAGCTCTGCGTCGGTGGTCAGGTAGCCGAGCGGCATGCGCTCGATCTGCAGCTGCAGGCGCAACAGCAGCTGGCCGCGATCGGCGGCGGCCCGCTTCAAGTCCGTGATCTCCCGGCAGATGCCGATGAGGCCGGCAAGTGCGCCCGACGGGTCGCGAAACGGCACCTTGGTCGTGAGATACCACGTGGTGCGGCCATCGGGCCCGACGGCCGCCTCCTCGACGTTGCGCAGCACCTCCCCTGCGAACACGCGACGGTCGGCGTCGGCGTGCTCACGCGCCTGCTCGGCTGAGAAGACCTCGAGATCGTCCTTGCCGATCAGGTCAGCCTCGCGCTCTATGCCGACCTGTGCCAGCGTGGCGGTGTTGGCCAGGACGTAGCGGCCCTGCGTGTCCTTGGTGAAGATGATGTCGGGCAACGCGTCGATGAGGGTGCGCAACACCGTGCGTTCGCGTTCGAACGACGCGGCGGCCGCCACCTCGCGGCCCAGTGCCTGATCCAGGGTGGCGAGCAACACGCCGACGGCCATGGTCAACAGGAGGTTGACCAGCGCGAAGTTCAGCGTCAGCACCGTCCAGGCCGTCAGATCGCTCGTCCAGCCCGCCATGGGCATGCCGGCCGTGGCCCAACCGCCCAGGCCCACGCCAAGGAGCGTGAGCGTGCAGATGATTGACGAGAGCACGCCTGTCCGCAGCCCGAGCAGGACGGTGGTGAGCGTGGTGACGCCGAATAGATAGAACTGGCCTACCGGCCCTACCCAGATCAGCAGCGCGACCGCCAGCACGTAGAAGCTGAGGCAGTAGAGCCCCGCACGCCACTGGAACGACGGGCTCGTGGCCAGCGTCAGCGCGAGCAACACGGCCATGGCGAAGGTGTTGGCCACCGCCATGCCGGGCAGGGGTGCAGAGAGGGCGGCGTACAGACCGGGAAGGTAGACCACCAGGCCGGCAACGAGGCTGAAACGCAGGAGCAGCCCGAGCAACCTGACCCGCCATGGGCCAGGACCCTCGACCAGCGCTGCAAGCCGAAGGTCTTCTGTCACAGGCGCATGCTCTCGCGTTCGACCGTCGCCCGTCTACCAGAAGATAGGTCGGCCGCCCCGAGCCTGGCCAGCGGCCACGGGCCTGCCAGACCTGCACGTGGGCCCGCCACCGGAATCACGCCGACGGACGACGATCGCACGCGAGCGCGACCGTCGCCGTCCAACCACGGGTCTCAGTGGGCGGCGCTGGCGATCACGCCGCAGGCGATGCGGTCACCGGCGTTCCCAGCGGGATCGCTCTTGAGGTCGTCGGCCTTGGCGTGCACGACGAGCGCCGTGCCGCCGTTGGCCAGCAGCGACGTGGGCCCGGTGCCGAGCGTCACCGCGGCGTTGGTGATCGTCTTCTCGAGCGTGCCGTTGGCGCCGACGGTGATGTTGGGCATGTCGCCCGCGTGGTGGCCGTTGGGGTTCTCGAGCCCATGCTGCTTGGTCGCGGGGTTGAAGTGCGGCCCCGCCGAGGTGAATGCCGGCCCCTCGCACTTGGCCACGCCGTGCACGTGGATGGCGTGGTCGCCTGCCGGCAGGTTCTTGAGCGACAAGGCAATGGCCACGCCCTCCTTGGCCGGCGAGATCATCGCGTGGCCCACCGCCTGGCCTTTGCCATCCTGCAGGTTCACATGCAGGGGCTTGGGTGCTTGCGCGGCGCCCACCATGCCGAGAGTGAAGAGAGCCGCGGTGCCGAACGTGAGGCCAATCTGAAGACGCATCCTGAGTGTCCCTTTCCAAACTCGCCCGGACCGTCCGGGCGGCAAGTCATCTCCCTCCATCCTAGTGGACCTCGCGCCGTTGCGCGCGCGTCAAAGTTGAGGCCGGCTCGGCCGTGTCGCCTGCTGCGGCTCCTGTACATTTGACGCCATGGACACGTCCACCCTTCACTCTGCCTCCTCCGGGTCGGGCACGCGCGTGCTCGTCGCCGGCGCGACCGGGTTCGTCGGATCGCATCTGGTGCCGGTCCTGGCGCGCGGCGGTGCACAGGTGCTGGGGGGCACCCGCGACGTGGAGCGGGCCCGCCGCAAGAAGCCGCAGCAGGAGTTCGTCGTCTTCGATCTCCAGCAACCCGATACCGTCCGCGCGGCACTGCAGGGATGCACCCACGCCGTGTACCTCGTCCACGGCATGGGCAAGCAACAGCAGGAGTACGAGCGTGCCGAACTGGCCGCCGCGACGACCTTCCGGGCCGCCGCCGCCGATGCCGGCGTGGGGCGCATCGTCTACCTCGGGGGCATGCGGCCGGCCGGGACGCCGTCTCGTCATCTGCGCAGCCGTCTGGCGACGGGTGAATGCCTGCGGGCTGGCCGGGTGCCGACCATCGAACTGCAGGCGACGATGGTGATCGGCAGCGGCAGTGAAAGCTTCCGCATGGTCCGGGACCTGTCGGCGCGGCTGCCGGGCATGCTGCTGCCGAAATGGCTGCGCAGCCGCACGCAGCCGATTGGCATTGCCGACGTCGTGCATGCGATCGCCGTGGCCCTCCGGATGGAGGGCAGCGAGAGCCGGGCGTATCCGCTGCCTGGTCCCGAGATTCTGACGGCGCGCGAGATCATCGAGCGAACCGCCAGTCTGCTCGGCCGCCGACCGTACACGATCGAGGTGCCGCTCGTGACGCCATGGCTGTCGACGCACTGGATCCGGCTGGTCACGCGCTCCGATCCGCGCGTCGCGGCTGAACTGGTGGAGGGCTTGCGCAGCGATATCCTGGCCCCCGACGACGGGTTCTGGGAGCTGGTGCCGGGGCACCGCCGGCAGTCGTTCGACGAGGCAGTGCGGGTGGCGCTGGTGGGGGAAGCCGAGGAACTGTCGCGGGCGGCTGTGCTCGTCGAGGATGCCGCAGAGTGGCTCACACCGAAGGACGATCGCACCACCCCACCGTCATGACGACAGGCCCGGGCCCGCTCCGGACGGCCTCACTTCGACAGGGTGTGCTGCTGGTGGCGCTCAATGTCAGCTGGGCGCTGGTGATGGCGCGCTTCGGGCGCGGCGACATCTATTGGGCGGTCGGGCTGCATGCCCTGCTGGTGATCGCGGTGGTCCTCGCGCTACGTGGGGCGTCGTTACGCGAGATCGTCGCGCCTCGCGGCCGCGACATCCTGCTCGGCGCGGGCGTGGGCGTGATCATGACGCTGGCGACTTATCCCGCCTACGAAGCCGCAGGAAGCCTCGTGCCCGGCCTGTCCACGCACGTGGCGCGACTGTACCGTGCGGCCAGCCCCCAGACACCGGCCATCGCGCTGGCCTGGACGATGGTCATCCTCACCGGTGAGGAACTGCTCTGGCGCAGCGCCTGGATCGACGTCTGGACACCCCGATGGGGCGCCACGGCAGCAGCGGTATCGAGCGTAGTCGCCTTTGCGATCACGCAACTCGGTAGCGGATCGATCATCGTCGCGCTGCTGGCCTGCACCTGCGGTGCGATCTGGACGGGGCTGCGCATGTACACGGGCCGTGTGGTGCCGGGCCTGATCGCGCATGCCATCTGGACCCCGGTCGTCATCCTCATCCACCCGGTCGTCTGACCCCTTCTGCCGGTGTGTGACCGCCGCCTGCGTCGCCTGACCGCCTTCTGCCGATGCGCTGGTAGGGGCAGCTCCCCGAGCTGTGGCAGTGCGCGGGTAGGGGCAGCTCCCCGAGCTGTGGCAGTGCGCTGGTAGGGGCAGCTCCCCGAGCTGCCCTGTGATTCCGGCGTCAGACCCGCGTCGGCACGAACGTCAGGGGGCCATGCCCACGACAGACGTTGCCGACGATCAGGCAGGGTGGTACTCTGCGGGAGAGGCGAAACAAAAACGAATGTCTCTTCCGCGCTCGCGTGCCCACCTTGAAGGGCTGCTGCAGGCCCGCCGTCTCGACGGCACTCTGGCGGGTCGAGTGCCGGCTACCGGCGTGCTCTCGACAGGATTGCCAGCACTGGATACCACGCTCGGCGGGGGCTGGCCGCGGGGCCATGTCTCCGAGATCGTCGGGCCGGCCTCCTCTGGCCGCACGCGCGTGCTCGTGTCCACACTGGCCTCGGCCACTGGGCGCGGCGACGTCGCCGCCTGGATCGACACGGTCGATCGAGGGGATCCGGCTGGCGCGGCGGCTGCCGGCGTGCGGCTGTCGCAGGTCCTCTGGGTGCGGGGCATGCCGCTGTCGCCTGGGGTGCTGGCGTTGCGGCCGCGTCGCGGGGACCCCGATCTGACGCACACCGTGGTGCAGCGCGCCATCAAGGCCGCCCACCTGGTGGCGCAGGCCGGCGGGTTCGGCGTGATCGCGCTCGACCTGTGTGACATCCCGTCGTGGGTGCTGCGGCAGATTCCTTCGTCCACCTGGCTGCGTCTGCACCGTGCCGTCGAGGGCCGCGAGACCTCGCTGGTGCTGCTTGGCGCCGAGCCCATCACGCGCAGCGCCGGCGGCGTGTCCGTGCGCGTCCAGGGCCGTCCCCGCTGGGAAGGCGAGACCGCCCGTTCGTGCCGGCTGGCCGGCATGGACTGCGCGATGCGCGTGGTCAGCAGCCGGGCGGCGGCCGGCACGACGCGCGAGGTCCAGGTCGCATTGGCGGGGTAGATGTTCGCTGCCCTCCACATCCACTCGTGTCCTGCCGACCTGACACGTGAAGACATCCTGACGCGTCTGTCGGCCGTGGCTGCCGACATGACGCCGCGGTGGGAGCGGCTCACCGCGCGCACCCTGGTGCTGGACGTGTCTGGACTGCAGCGCATCCTCGGCGGGCCCGAGGCGATCGCTGCGGCCGCTCGCGCGCTGGCGCGGGAGCGAGATCTCGAGGCGCACCTTGCCATAGCCCCAACCTGGATGGCGGCGTTGGTGCTGGCCTCGGCAGGCGTCGAGGCTGTCGTGGCGCCGAGCGAGTCGGCTCTGGCCCTTGCACCGCTGCCCGTGGACGCGCTGGCCGCGGTGCCTGGGGTGGACCTCGCGCTGGTCGGAGCGGTACGCGTACGGCGGCTCGGCGGCGCCCGGAACTACCGGCTGTCGGCCGGGCTCGGTCTCATCGGCGGGCCTGACGCCGCAGCGACGCCGGAACCGGAATCCTCGCTTGCAGACGATGCGCCGATCCGGATGCCGTCGGGCCGTGCATGGCCTGATGTGCTCGCCACGTTGCACCGCTGGGGCATCACCACGTGCGGCACGCTGGCGCGACTGCCCGCCGCGCAACTGCAGGCGCGGCTTGGGGAACGCGGTCTGTGGTTGCAGCGGCTGTCGGTGGGGCTCGACCCGCGGCCGTTGCGCGTGCAGCCGCCCGAGGACGACTTCTCGCACTCGCTGACGCTTGAATGGCCCATCGACGGTCTGGAGCCCTTGTCGTTCGTGCTCGGGAGAGTCCTCGACCCGCTCTGCGCCCTCCTCGAGCGTCGCGACCGCGCTGCCGCCCTCGTCAGGCTGTCACTGCGACTCACCGACAAGCAGGTGCACGTACGCGCGATCGAGCTGCCGGTACCGGTGCGCGACGCGCGCGTCTTGCGCACGCTGCTGCTGCTCGATCTCGAGGCGCACCCACCGCATGCCGCCATCGATGGCCTCACCATCGCCGTCGATCCCGTGCCGGGGCGCATCGTCCAGTTCTCGCTCCTGCGCAAGGCACTGCCCTCCGACGACCAGCTCGCGGCCTTGCAAGCGCGGCTGACGGCGCTGATGGGCGCCAATCGCTGCGGGGCCCCGGCCCTGGTCGATTCGTATCGCCCTGGCGATGTTGCAATCGCGCCCTTCGTGCCCTCAGGCACCGACCCGCAGGAGGGCGGTGCCTCGGCGCTGTTGTCGGCGCTCGGGATCGCCGCGACGCGTGAGGCCGGCGGGGCGCGTGAGGACGCCCGCGAACCGGCGCGCGAAGGGTGGCTGGACACGGCCGGTTACCACGTGCGCCGCTTGCGACAGCCGTGGCCGATCGTGGTGGTGCTGGGCGCCAGGCGCATCCCTGCCGCCATCCGGTTTGGTGTCCGAGCGCGCGAGACGGCGTTTCGTGATGGCCCGGTCGCGCAGGCCGCGGGTCCATGGCGATCCTCGGGGGCCTGGTGGCAGCCGAGTACCGAGGTCGATGGCGCATGGGACCGCGATGAATGGGACATCGCGCTCGAGAGCGGCGCGGCCTACCGCGTCTTCCAGGACCGCAAGACGGAGCAGTGGTGGGTGGAGGGCGAGATCGATTGAACGCTACGGGACGCGCCGCCGCCTGGCGGTCTGACAGGGTGTCGGTGTCCCCTTCCAGGGCCTCCTGATACGATCCTCCTGCGTGCTCTCCACCGACGCTGTTCCCGCCACGCTTGAAGACGTCCTGACCAAGTACTGGGGATATGCGCAGTTCCGGCCGCACCAGCGCGAAGTCATGGACGCGATTCTCCGCGGCCGCGACTCGCTGCTGGTGATGCCGACCGGCGCCGGCAAGTCGCTGTGCTTCCAGGCGCCGGCGCTGATCAAGCCGGGGCTGGCGGTGGTGGTGTCTCCCCTGATTTCGTTGATGAAGGATCAGGTGGACGGCCTCAACGCCAACGGTGTGCCCGCCGCCTGCTACAACAGCGCCCTCGACGAGCACCAGAAGCGGGACGTGATGCGGGCCGTCCGCGACGGCCAGACCCGGCTGCTCTACGTGGCTCCCGAACGGCTGGTGGGTGAGGGCGGCGATCGGTTCGTGCGCTGGCTGGCCGAGGTCGGCGTCAGCTTCATCGCGGTCGATGAAGCCCATTGCATCAGCCAGTGGGGACATGATTTCCGGCCCGAGTACCGGCGGCTTGGGCAGATGCGCGCGCTGCTGCCGCAGGCCAGCATCCACGCCTTCACCGCCACCGCCACCGGCCGCGTCCGTCGCGACATCGTCGCGCAACTCGGGCTGCGTGATGCGCTCGAAGAGGTCGGCTCGTTTGATCGCCCCAACCTGGTGTATCGCGTGCTGCTGCGCGATCAGCTGAAAAAGCAGGTGCTGGACGTGCTGGCCCGCCATCGTGGCGAGGCCGGGATCCTGTATTGCCCGTCACGCAAGGAAGTCGAAGCGTTGGCAGCGTGGCTGGTCGAGGAAGGGTGGCGCGCGGTGGCCTACCACGCCGGCTTGACCTCCGACCAGCGCAGCCGCAACCAGGACGCGTTCCTGACCGAGCAGGCCGAGGTCGTCGTGGCCACGGTGGCGTTCGGGATGGGCATCCATCGATCGAACGTGCGGTTTGTGGTGCATACCGGTGCACCACAGTCGCTCGAGCACTATCAGCAGGAGTCGGGCCGGGCCGGCCGCGATGGACTCGAGGCCGAGTGCGTGCTCATCACCTCGGGTGCCGACTTCCTCAAGTGGCGGATGATGCTCGAGAAGAACGGCGAGTTCACCGAGTCGGCGCAGGGACTGCTGCGCGACATCGAACGCTATACGGCAAGCACACGGTGCCGGCACCGGCACCTCGTGCAGTACTTCGGCGACACCTACGAGCGCGAGGATTGCGGCGCCTGCGACGTCTGCCTCGGCGAGCTGGAGATCGTGGCCGACGCGGTGACGATCGGCCGCAAGGTGCTGTCGTGCGTGGCGCGGGTCGAGCAGCGGTTCGGCGCGGCCCACGTGGCCAACGTGCTGGTGGGCAAGATGTCAGAAGCGGTCACGGCCCGTGGCCATGCGCAGCTGAGCACCTTCGGCCTCTTCACCGGCGTGCCAGTGACCGAGGTGCGCGGCTACATCGAGCAGTTGACCGCGCTCGGCCACCTGCGGCAGACCTCGGGTGAGTATCCGGTGCTGGTGCTCTCGCCGGAAGGCCGCACGTTGATGCGCGAGGGCACGAGCGACCCGCCGCTGGCCTTGTTCCGGCAGAAGCGCCGGGCCAAGGATGCGGGTCCGCGACGATCGCGCATCGAAACCGAGTCGTGGGAAGGCGTGGACCGTGCTCTGTTCGAGCGTCTGCGCGAGGTGCGACTCGCGCTGGCCAGAGCGAGGGGAGTGCCCCCCTACGTCATCTTCCACGACACCACCCTTCGCGAGATGGCCCGGGTGCGACCCACCTCGGCTGAGGCATTACGCGACATCTATGGGGTCGGCCAGCGCAAGGCCGAAGATGTGGGGCCCGCCTTCCTCGACGTCATAAGCAGCAGTCACTCCGTGTAATTTCGTCCCTTTACGCCTTTTCTTCGCCGCGCTATCGTGACCAGCATCGGCCCCGCGCACGGGGCCTTTTTCGGCGCTCTGTGTTTCGTTTTTTGTTCGCCATTGATGGTAGGGCCGCCTCCCCGAGGCGGCCGATCAGGGCAGCTCGGGGAGCTGCCCCTACCACCCTTGGGGGAGCTGCCCCTAC
>JBKJQW010000011.1:0-89494 GCA_046593715.1 Luteitalea sp. | reverse complement strand
GGACCGTCTCGTCGTGATCACGGGCCTGTCCGGGTCCGGTAAGTCTTCGCTGGCCTTCGACACGATCTACGCGGAAGGGCAGCGTCGGTACGTCGAATCCATGTCGGCGTACGCGCGTCAGTTCCTGGAGCAGATGGAGAAGCCCGACGTCGACCTGATCGACGGGCTCTCGCCGGCCATCTCGATCGAGCAGAAGACCACGGCGTCCAACCCGCGGTCCACGGTCGGCACCGTCACCGAGATCTACGACTACCTGCGCCTGCTGTTTGCCAACCTCGGGCAGCCGCACTGCCCGCGCTGCGGCCAGGCCATCGCCAGCCAGTCGGTCGATCGCATCCTCGATCTGGCGCGCCAGTTTCCCGGCGACGAGCGGATCAACGTGCTGGCCCCGGTCGTGCGCGGCCGCAAGGGCGAGTTCAAGAAGGAACTCGCGGCCTGGCGCCAGCGTGGCTTCACCCGCATCCGGGTCGATGGCGACCTTCGGACGCTCGAAGAGGACATCGTCCTCGACAAGCGCAAGAACCATACGCTCGACGTGGTGGTCGATCGCCTGATCGTCAAGCCTGGGATGGAACGCCGCCTCGGCGAGTCGATCGAAATCGCTCTGGCTCTGGCCAGCGACCTCGTGATCATCAACACGTGGGACGGCGGCGACCGCCTCTACTCGCGCCGGCTGGCGTGTGCCGACTGCGGCATCAGCGTGCCGGAACTGACGCCGCGGGCGTTTTCGTTCAACTCGCCGCATGGGGCCTGCGGGCAGTGCCAGGGCCTCGGCTCGGTGTTTGACTTCGACGTCGCGCGGGTGATGCCCGACCCCGGCCTCTCGCTGTCTGCAGGCGCCGTCCACCCGTGGGCGAAAGGCGACGTCAAGTCGCTCGGCGACGCGCTGGCGCGGTTGCACGAGGTGCACGGGATCGATCCCTCGGCGCCGGTGCGCACGCTGACCAAGCGGCAGCGCGAGGTGCTGCTGTTTGGCGCGGCCAACGCGCAGGCGGTGACGAGCAAGCGCAAGAAGGCGCCTGCCGACCCCTTCGGCGCCGACTTCGAGGGCCTGCTGCCCAATCTCCGTCGCCGCTACGAGGCCGGCTCGTGGAGCGAGCGCGAGGCGCTCGAGCCGTACCGTGCCCTGTCCACCTGTCCCTCCTGCGAGGGGGCGCGACTGAAGGCGGAGAGCCGCGCGGTGCGCGTCAAGGGCCACACGATCGTCGAGTTGACCGCCCTGCCCGTCAGCGAGTCGTCACAGGTCTTCGACGCGCTCGAACTCGCGCCGCGGGAGGAACTCGTGGCCGGGCGCATCCTCAAGGAAATCCGCGAGCGACTGCATTTCCTGGACGATGTCGGCGTCGGGTATCTCACGTTGGCGCGATCGGCGGTGACGCTGTCGGGCGGGGAAGGCCAGCGCATCCGGCTGGCGACACAGATCGGGTCGAGTCTGAGCGGCGTGCTCTACGTGCTCGACGAGCCGTCGATTGGCCTGCACCAGCGCGACAACCGGCGACTGCTGCAGACGCTGGAACGCCTGCGCGACCTCGGCAACACCGTCCTCGTGGTGGAACACGACGAAGAGACGATCCGGACGGCCGACTACGTCGTCGATCTCGGTCCGGGTGCCGGCGAGCATGGCGGGCAGCTGCTGTTCCAGGGCACGCCCGCGGAGCTGCTGGCTGGGGCGCCAGGCAGCGTCACGGGTGAGTACCTCCGCGGCGAGAAGACCCTCGTGCACCAGCGCGCCCGTCGTCTGCCCGGCAAGGCGGCGCTGCGGATCACCGGCGCCCGTGAGCACAACCTGCAGAACCTCGACGTCAGCTTTCCGCTCGGGTTGTTCATCGCGATCACCGGCGTCAGCGGGTCTGGCAAGAGCACACTGGTCAACGACATCCTGTACAGGCGCCTCGCCAAGGAGCTGTACCGCGCCACCGACCAGCCCGGCGCACATGACCGCATCGACGGCCTGCAGCACATCGACAAGGTCATCCAGATCGACCAGTCGCCGATCGGCCGTACGCCGCGCAGCAACCCGGCCACCTACATCGGCCTGTTCACGTTCATCCGTGATCTGTTTGCCATGCTGCCCGAGTCGCGACAGCGCGGCTACAAGCCCGGCCGGTTCTCCTTCAACGTCAAGGGCGGCCGGTGCGAGGGCTGCCAGGGCGACGGCGTGATGGCCATCGAGATGCACTTCCTGCCCGACGTCTACGTGACGTGCGAGCAATGCAAGGGGCGTCGCTACAACCGCGAGACCCTGGAAGTGCGCTATCGCGGCAAGTCGATCGCCGACCTGCTCGAACTCACGGTGGACCAGGCGCACCCGCTGCTCGAGAGCTTTCCCTCGATTGCCAACAAGCTGCGGACGCTGCAGCTGGTGGGCCTCGGATACCTGACGCTCGGCCAGTCGGCCACCACGCTCAGTGGCGGCGAGGCGCAGCGAGTCAAGCTGGCCAAGGAACTGTCACGACGTGGAACGGGCCGGACGCTGTACATTCTTGACGAGCCAACCACCGGTCTGCACTTCGAGGACGTGGCTCGGCTGCTCGATGTGCTGCACCAGCTCGTCGAGCAGGGCAACACCATCGTCGTGATCGAACACAACCTCGATGTGGTTCGCTCGGCCGACCACGTCATCGACCTGGGGCCGGAGGGCGGCCGCGGAGGTGGCCGCGTCGTGGCTCAAGGCACCCCGGAGCAGGTGGCACGGGTGAAGGGGTCCCATACCGGGGCCTTTCTTGCCGAATCAGCGCTCGCCCCTACAGGACGGGGCAGGAGGAGCCGAGACGTCAGTGTGGTTGCATAGCCACAGTCTCGCACCCTTGAGCGTGTCACGAGCGCAACAGTGACCTCCGACCGAACTCGACGTTGGGTCGTTCGGGCGTCCATAAGTACAAGTGAATCAATGGTTTCAGAGAAATGTGGCGAATTGCGTCGGGGCGGTATCAGTCTTGCTTCTAGGTGGCCGGCATCAGTCGGTGCCCTTGGATCTGAGAGCTGAATGACATCGCAGCGGACTCTTCGTCGTTCCATCACCTGCGCCGGGATTGGCCTGCACTCAGGCCAGCGCGTCACCATGACGCTTCGTCCCGCTCCCGCCGACTACGGCATCCGCTTCCGCCGCGCTGACCTCGGCGGCCTCGAGATTCCCGCCCGCGTCGAGCACGTCGCCAGCCTCAACTACGCCACCGGCCTCTCGTTTGCCGGCGCCAGCGTCGAAACCGTCGAGCACCTGCTTGCCGCACTCGTCAGCCAGGGCGTCGACAACGTCGCCATCGAGCTCACCACCCCTGAAGTGCCGATCATGGACGGCAGCGCGGCGCCGTTCGTGTATTTGCTCCAGGAGGCCGGCATCAAGAAGCTGAGCGCCCGTCGCCGCTTCCTGAAGGTCTTGCGTCCGGTCAGCCTGTCGCGTGGTGACAAGCACATCGCCATCTACCCGGCCGACGATTTCCGTATCAGCTACACCATCAGCTTCGACCACCCGCTGCTTCGCCACCAGAGCCGGTCGGTGGTGATCACGCCCGACACCTTTGCCGAAGAACTCGCGCCCGCCCGGACGTTCGGGTTCCTGAAGGATCTGGAGATGCTGCGGCAGCAGGGCCTGACACTCGGCGGCTCGCTCGACAACGCCGTCGTCCTCGGCGAGACTGGTGTGCTCAACAACACCCTGCGCTTCGAAGACGAGTTCGTCCGACACAAGATCCTCGACACCATCGGCGACCTCGCCCTGGTGGGCTCGCCGATCATCGGTCATGTGGTGGCGCACCGCGGCGGACATGCGCTGCACACCGCGCTCGGCACGGCGTTGCTCGAGCAGCGTGACGCCTGGACCTACGTCGAGGCCCCGCAGTCGGCCACCGACATGGTCGGCGTGCCCGTCACGGTCGCCAGCTAGACCAGCCAGATCGGACGGCAGCTGCCGTCACGGCGCGAAAAGGCGGCTCCGCGGAGCCGCCTTTTCGTTTCGGCCCTCCGGCGTTGGCTGTTAACGGCCGCGCTTCTCGTCCGTCCTCTCCTGCAGCACGTGTCTTTCCAGGCCCCCACTCGTGAGGCGACACGCCAGGTGCCGTGGACGCCACAAGACGACGTGCTGCTTGTCAGGGCGGCCCAGACGGGCGATCCCGTGTCGTTCGACCTCCTCTACCGTCGCCATGCGCGCATCGTCCATGGCGTGCTCATCGGGCGGGCGACACGCGAAGACGTCGAGGACCTGGTGCAGGAGGTCTTCCTCACGGCCTGGCGGCAGCTGGCCACCTTGCGCGACCCGGCGGCATTCGGCGGATGGGTGCTCACCATCGCCCGGCACCTGCGCATCGATCACGGACGTCGGCAGCGGCCCCAGCAGTCCCTGGAGGCCAGCCCTGAGCCACAGACCGACGCCGACGCACTGCACCGGCTCGAGGCGCAACGTGCCCTCGCTGCCATCCGGGAGCTGCCAGCGGCCTACCGGGACACCCTGACGCTCCGCCTGGTGGAGGGCCTGACGGGACCTGAGATTGCCAGCCGGACCGGACTCGGGCCCGACTCGGTGCGCGTCAACCTCTGCCGCGGCATGAAGCTGCTGCGGCAGGTGCTCACCAGCCCTGCGGCGAGGACCCGGTGATGGATGACATGGACGACATGGACGACGAGTATCTCTGGAGACGGATTGGCCCCCCCGCCGAAGACGTGGCACGTCTGGAAGCGTTGCTGGGGCGTTTTGCCGCCGCACCGGCAGAACAGTGGCCACCACTGGCGCTGCCCGCGGTGCGCCCGGCCGCCGAGGCGCGCGTCCCAGGGGTGACGTGGCTGGCCGCCGCCGCGCTGTTGCTGCTGTCGGTGGGGGCGGCCTGGCTGGGCCCGCGAGCGGACACGCCCGGAGAACCGTGGCGGGTGGCGAGGGTGGAGGGCGCCCCGACGATGGCTGCTGCGCCACTGACGCGACATTCCCGGGTCGTGCCCGGCCGCTGGCTGGAGACCGACGCCTCGTCGACAGCGGTGATGTTCGTGGGCCGGATTGGCCGCCTCGAAGTGGCCCCCGGGTCGCGGCTGCGCCTGGTCACGGCTTCCCCGGGAGACCATCGCGCCGAATTGGAGCGCGGCACGATCTCGGCCCAGATCTGGGCGCCGCCCGGGCAGTTCGTCCTCGACACGCCCTCGGCGACGGCGATCGATCTCGGCTGCGCATACACGCTGACCGTCGACCAACACGGCGTCGGCCTGATTACCGTGGAAGGCGGCTGGGTGGGCTTCGAGCACGAGGGGCGCGAGGCGTTCATCCCCGCCGGCGCCACCGGCCGCACGTACCCCGGCCGGGGACCCGGCACCCCGACCTACGCCGACGCCACGCCAGCGCTGCGGGCCGCCGTCGACGTGCTCGACCAAGCGGGTACGTCCGGTTCGCAGGCAGACGCCCTCGACATCGTCTTGCGTGAGGCGCGCCGCCAGGACGCGTTGACGCTCTGGCACCTCGTCGTCCGCGTCGATGTGACACTCCGCCCGCTCGTGGTCGATCGGCTGTCAACGCTGGTGCCGATGCCCCCGGGCGTCGCCCGTGCGGGCCTCCTCGCTGGCGACCGCGCCATGCTGGACACCTGGTGGTCTGCTCTCGGTCTCGGCACCGCGGACTGGTGGCGGACCTGGCGCCAGAAGTGGAACCCGTCGCGTTAACGGTCGCCTCCCGGTCTCGTCCTCCCAGCATCGGTCACCCATTGCGTGCAGGAGGTTCACATGTCGAGAGTGACGTCTGTCGCCCAGGTCCTGGGCTCGTTGGCGCTGTTGATCACCGCGGCCAAGCCCGCAATCGCGGGCCCGCCGCTCATCTGCCATCCCTTTGACATCGGCACGGCCCGGTCGCTGCCGTTTGGCAGCACCAGCCAGGGATTAGCGGCCTGGCAGGCGACCGTGCCGTCCTACGATCGCTCGAAGCTGGTGGCCGACACGCTGGGGCTGCTGACTCCGATGACGCCGGTCGTCGTCCGGATGGAAACGCTGCGTCGGGCTTCAGCCTACTCTGCCGACGACGCGACTCTCGCGACGCGGCTCCTCGCGGCGCTCGAGGATCGGGTGGCGACGGCGCCGCGGACGGCGGCCGAGGGCTTGGCATCGTTTGACTACGGCTACCTGGTCGAAACCTATCGCCAGCTCGGACAGCGAGGCGTGGCCGCGATGGCCACGGTCAGCAGCGTGGACGGCTATGCGCTGGTCAAGGCGGCGGTGGCGCTCATGCCGCAGGACGCCGGGCTGCAGTTTGCGGCGGCGCTGATCACCGGATCGCCCGACACCAGGGCGCAGCATGCGGCGCACCTGGAGAAGGCCAGGGCGATGGCCAGGGCTGACGCCCTCGTGGCGCGCAACCTGGCGACGCACTTCAGCAACTGACGCGCGGGAGATTGGTAGGGGCGCCTCCCCGAGGCGCCCTGACCCGCGCCTCCCCGAGGCGCCCTCACCCCGCGCCTCCCCGAGGCGCTTTTACCCCACGACGTGCAGTTCGCGCAGTGTGATCTCCGAGCCGCAGGACTCGAACCAGTCGATGCCCTCGCTCACCAGATCCAGCTTGAGGTGGTACAGCCCCGGTGCCAGCGGCGGGATCTCCATGCGGAGATCCTGCCAGCCGCCGGCGTTCACGGT
The DNA here is from genome assembly GCA_046593715.1 of Luteitalea sp. Lineage (GTDB taxonomy): Bacteria > Acidobacteriota > Vicinamibacteria > Vicinamibacterales > Vicinamibacteraceae > Luteitalea. The sequence goes on along the minus strand of JBKJQW010000011.1, from coordinate 82,897 downwards.
GCGCGGCAGCGACGCCCGCGCGAAGTCGCGATCCTGGAGGCTCCGATCGGCGTCCAGCAATTGCGCGCCGACCCGCACGAGTCGTCGCCCGTAGGTGGCGGTGTGCGGGAAGGCGCGCTGGCTCAGGTTGCGGACCCGCAGGTCGAGCGCCAGCGGGGTGCCGGCCCGATGCGTCAGCGTTGTCTCACGCGACGGCGCGCGGACCTCGATTCGCGCGCGCGGCGTGGTCCCCGGAATCGCGCTGCCGAGATGATTGTCGTCCCAGACCTCGTGCCGGATCCGCTCCCAGTCAGCCGTCCCCGGCGCGAATCGCCGCGAGAACGCGTGCTCCGGGTGGTCGGTAATCTCCCAGCAGAGGCGATCCACACCCATGTCTGCTGCCAGCGAGCGGGCGCGCTGCATCTCGGCGTCGTTGTCGTTCCACCTGAACAGGATGTACCGCCAGTTCACGAACGGCACGTCACGGCCGAGGGCGCGCTTCTCGTCGATCACGGCGCGCAGGTTCTTCATCACGTGGTCGAACCGGCCGCGCTGCCGATACGTGGCGTAGACGTCCTGCGAGGCGCCGTCCACCGAGAAGGTCACTTCGTCGATACCCGATCGCGCCAATCGCCGCGCCGAGTCCTCGTTCAGGGCGCCGCCATTGGTGGACGTGTACAGGTAGATGTGCGGGTAATCGCGCTTGACCAGCTCGCACATCTCGACGGCACGCTTGTGCAGGAAGGCCTCGCCGTAGTTGAAGAAGTCGATGCGCTCCAGGGTCGGGCCCACTTCGGCCAGCACTCGCTGAAAGAGCTCGACGTCGAGCATGCCGGCCTGCCGCGTCTTGGTGATCCCGGTCTCTGGTGCGCAGCAGGAGTCCAGGCACGAGACGTTGCACGCGGCAGTGCACTCGACGTACATCCGCGACGGCAGTGGCGACACCACGAGCGACCGCTGCGGCGCGGGTTGGTCAGCGTCGAGTGGCAGCTTGAGCGGGCAGTCGCCGCAGAAGCTCGATCCGCCGCCATTGAGGTCCTGGCGCAGCTGCGTGGCGGTCGGGCCGTTCCAGACATCGCCAATGGTCCCGACGCGGGCATCACCGAGGACCCGCTTGCCGTAGGGGTCGGCGCAGCCGCAGACGACACGTCCGTCACACAGCAGGACGGCAGTGTTCCAGGGCCAGGAACAGGTGAAGCGGGTGGCGAGGTGGTTCTCGGACACGTCCCCTACTCCTCGGCGGGTAACTTGTTCAGGAGTGCCCCGAGCCGTTCGTTCTCGTAGGTCACCGTGTTGAGGAACAGGCTCTCGATGAAATAGGCGCGCAGTTCCTCGGCCGACAGCTGGTCCACCAGGTGCTGGATCTCGCGCATCATGTCCTCGAACGTACGCCCCAGTTCATGGCGCACCGTCACTTCCTGGAAGAGGGTCTCGACCACAGCGAGCAGGTCGCCATCGAGCGGGATGTCGACGCCGTGGCTGGTCTTGATGGCGCGCATGGGTTCAGGCTCCGAAACTCGCCAACGCACTCGCGGCGTCGGGGTGCACCTCGATGAAGTTCTGCGTGCCGGTCATGGTCAGCATGGTCTCGACGCGCTTCTGCACGCCAGAGAGCTTCACCTGACCACCAGCGACAGTGATCTGCCGGTACAGGTCCATCAGGCACCCGATGGTCGCGCTGTCCAGGTACGTGACTGGTGTCAGGTCGATCAGCACCTTCCGCTGGCCCTGCTGCACGAGCTCGTTCACGGTGCTCGCGAAGTCCGCGAGGATCGGGTACAGCATCCGGGTCTCCTGGACCCGGACGACGGCCACGTCCTCGTGCTGCTCGGTCGTGAGGTTCATCTCTGCTCTGACTCCGTTCCCGCGCTACTCGCGGCGCGCGGCCGTGGCGCGACGCGGCGTGGAGAGGCCCGAATCCTGCAGACGGCGGATCTGCCGGGCAAGTTCCGTGCGTCCCCGGTTGATGCGCGATTTGACCGTACCTTCGGGCAGATCGAGCATCACGGCGATTTCCTGGTAGGACAGTTCCTTGATGTCGCGCAGCAGCACCGCCGACCGCAGCGTGGGCGCGAGCTGGTTCAGCCCCAGGCGCAGCAATGCCCGCTGGTCCTCGCGCTCGATGCCGGCAAGCGGACCCGGTTCAGCCCTGGTCGCCGTGCCCATCTCCCGTGAATCGATATCCCGCGAAATCGTCTCGCGCTCCTTGCGCACACTCCGGTAGTGATCGATGCACAGATTGCGGCTGATGCTGATGAGCCAGGTCTGAAAGTTGGCGCGCCGGTCGAACGTGTGCAGTGACTTGAAGATCTTGACGAAGATGTCCTGCGTCAGATCCTCGGCTTCGTCATGCTTGCCCGTGAACTTATAGGCGACGTTGAAGACCTTGCGCCAGTGCTTGCCGACGATGCGGGCCCAGGCATCCTGGTCCCCGGCCAGGCAGTCCTCGATGAGGGCATCGATCTCCGAGGGGGGTTGGGTGGGGTCGAGCGTCATGGATGAGGGGCGAGTGGCATGATATCAGGGGAGTCCACCTCCAGCGTATGATCCTCGGGTGGCGGCACTCGACACCACGCAGGCTCCCGTCTTCGCCCTCGATCAGGTCCCGCTCGAGTCCATCGCAGCGGCCGAGGGCACGCCATGTTACGTGTACAGCGCCCCGGTGGTGGCGCGTCGCCTGGAGGCGCTGCAGCAGGCGCTGGCCGCCTGCCACTGGCCCCATGCCGTGCATTACGCCCTCAAGGCCAACTCGTCGCTCGCCATTGCGCGGCTGATCAGGGACGGCGGCGCCGGTGCCGACGCCAACTCGATCGGTGAGATCGAGCTGGCGCTGCGCGCCGGGTTCCAGCCCGGGCAGATCGTCTTCACCGGGGTGGGCAAGTCGCCGCAGGAACTGGAGCGGGCCGTCGCCCTCGACCTCAAGACGATCAACGCCGAATCGGCGGGCGAACTGGACCGCCTCGACGCGCTGGCCCAGTCGCAGGGCAGACGCGTTCGTGTGGCCTTACGGGTCAACCCGGATGTCGATGCGCAAAGTCACCCCCACATCAGCACCGGGCTCAAGAGCAGCAAATTCGGCGTGCCGCTGGCCGACGCCGCAGAGATGCTGCGGGCTCGTCGGCACGCGCCCGGCCTCGAGATCGTCGGCCTGCACGTGCACGTCGGGTCGCAGATCACCTCGCTTGGTCCCCTCTGCGCCGCGGCGCGCAAGGTGGCCGACCTGGCGGTGGCGCTGCGCAGCGAGGGCTTTGCGCTGTCGCACCTCGATCTCGGCGGCGGCCTCGGCATCGTCTACGAGCATGGCGGCGACGTGCCGACCTACGACGCCTTCGCCCAGGCGCTGGTCGGTGTCGCCCGGCCCACGGGACTGGCGTTGATCGTCGAACCCGGCCGTACGCTGGTCGGCCCGGCCGGCGTCCTGCTCGCTCGCGTCATCGACGTCAAGCCGCACGCCGGCGGGGGACGCTTCGTGGTGCTCGACGCCGGCATGACCGAGCTGATGCGCCCGGCCCTGTACGGCGCCTTCCACCGCATCGTGCCGGTGCGCGCCAGCGATCGCGATCTGGTCCCGTGTGACGTGGTCGGGCCGGTCTGCGAGAGCAGCGACACGTTCGGACGGGTTCGCGAGTTGCCGGTGCCGCTGGTCGGCGACCTGATGGCGATCATGGACGCCGGCGCCTACGGTGCCGTGATGTCCAACTCGTACAACCGCCGCCCCCTGCCTCCCGAAGTGCTCGTCGCGGCCGATGGCCGCTGGCGTGTCATCCGTCGCCGCCAGACGCTCGACGACATGCTCGCGCTCGAACAGGCATGACTCGCGGCAGGCTCATCGCCTTTGAGGGACTCGACCAGAGCGGCAAGCAGACCCAGGCGCTGCGGCTGCGCGAGGCGCTGCAAACCAGCGGCCTGCGGGTGGTGAGCTTCGACTTCCCCGACTACGCGACGCCGATCGGCCGCGAGATCGGCGCCGCCCTCGGCGGGGAACGGGCCTTCCCCCCCGACTGCCTGCAACTGCTGTACGTCGCCAACCGCTGCGAGCATCGTCCCGCGATCGAGGCGGCGCTGGCCGCTGGCGCGTGGGTCGTCTGCGACCGCTACCTGGCCTCGTCGATTGCGTATGGGGAGGCGCAGGGTCTGGATCCGGAATGGCTCGCCGTCATCCAGCGGGGTCTCCCGCCCGCTGACATGACGGTGCTGCTCGACATCGCCCCGGCGGTCGCGGCGCAACGCAAGCAGCAGCAGCGCGACGCGTTCGAGCAGGACCTGGCGCTGCTGGCGCGGGTGCGCGCCAGCTACCTGCGGCAGGCCTCGCTGACGTCCGGATGGCATGTGGTGGACGCTGCGCGCCACCGCGACGACGTCACCGTCGATGTGCTGGCCCTGTCCAGGTGAGCGGCGCGCTACCTGGGCGTGCGGGCGATCGTCGCGGCACGGACATCCCGGACGCCGGCGGTACGCAGCGCCTGCGCACATGCCGACAGGGTAGCGCCGGTGGTCACCACGTCATCCACGAGCAACACCCGCGCGCCGGAAAGCCGCTCATGCACCGACGCCCGGCCGGCGAGGAGACCCGCGGTGATGACAAATGCGGCGCGCACGTTGTCGCGGCGCGAGGCGGCCGGAAGGCCGGCTTGCGACGCGGTCCAGTGCTGTCGTGACAGCGCCCGCAGGACCGGAAGCCCGAGCGAACGCGCGAGGCGATCGGCCTGGTTGAAACCTCGCGTCAGTCGCCGCCAGGGATGCAGTGGGACGGGCACCACGATATCCACCTCCGCCAGTCGGAGATGAGGGTGGTCGCTCAGGCGCGCAGCCAGCGCCCCCCCAAGGGTCTGATGCCCGCCGTACTTGAACGCCTGCACGATGGCGCGCATCGGCCCGTCGTAGCGTGCTGCGCAGACGATGGCGGAGAGGTGGGGCGGTCGTGCGTCGCAGCGGCAGGCGAGTCCCGGCAAGGCTTCGATCCCGCAGGTGCCACAAAGCGTACCGGCGTACCAGGGCACCGCGTCCCAGCACCCCTGGCAGACGGGCCCGCGCGTCGGACAGGGCAGCACCTGCTGGCAGGCCACGCAGCGCGCCGCGATCAGGAACGCGACGGTCGTATCGAGCAGCGATGGGCCGGGAGGCTCAGAGAACCTCGGCAGCCATCTCGGTGCGGGCAGCAGTTCCCCAGAGTCGGTCGAGCGAGTAGAACTCGCGCGTGTCCGGCATGAACACGTGGACGATGAAGTCGAAGTAGTCGAGCAGGATCCACTCGCCACGGTCGTAGCCCTCGACATGCGCCGGGCGGAGCCCCTGGCCCTTGAGCTTCTCCTCGACGGCGTCGGCGATGGCCTGGACCTGTCGGCTGTTGGTGCCGGTACAGATCACGAAGAAGTCGGTGAATGCCCCGACGCTTCGCAGGTCCATCAAGGTGACTCGCGTGGACTTGCGGTCCACGGCCGCATCGACCACGGCTCGAACATCATCGGGAACAGGGGCGGGCTCGTGTTCGGCCCGCTGCGCGTCAGTCTTCGCCATGCAAGCATCTCGCCGCCGGTGAGTGGGTGTACAGGCCATGCCGGCGGATATGCGCGGCCACGGAGGCGGGCACGTCCGCGCCCACCTCCTCCCCAGCAAGAATACGCTCACGAATCACCCTGGACGACACGTCGGGCGTCTCCGCCTCGACAAGCCAGATTCCAGTGCGATCCGCCAGAAGTTCGGCTTGTCCAGACGCGCCCTCGGCAGCCGGCACGAGCCTCGCCGCGATCGCGGGATGCGTCCGCACGTCGGCGGGCAGCCCCCGCCCGGCGCGCGTGACGACGGCGAAGTTGGCCGCGTCGAGCACCTCGGGGAAGCGGTGCCACGTCTCGATTCCTGCAAACGCGTCAGACCCGGTGATGAAGAAAATCTGCGATGGCGTAAAGCCTTCGTCAGCGAGCCCGTGCAACGTGTCCCAGGTGTAGGTCGGGCCGGGCCGCGCCAGTTCGAGGTCGCTGGCGACCAAAAGGTCGTCCTCCGAGGCGGCCAGTGCCGTCATCGCGAAGCGATGCCACGCCGAGGCATGGGGCGCCGCCTTGTGCGCCGGCACGTGCGATGGCATCAGCCACACGGTGTCGAGCGAGAGGACCCGGGCCGCGGCGTGAGCGGCGGCCAGGTGACCAGCATGCACCGGGTCGAGGGTGCCACCGAGCACCCCGAGGCGCAAGGGCACCTGGGTCATGCGTCGGGGTCAACTGGCTCGACAGGCTCCGCGTCCGCGTCGGCGTCCGGCGCCGCCTCGACGTGCTCATCTGGCAGGGTGGGCGTTCGTCGCGCCAACTCGCGGCTGCGTTCCAATGCCCGCTCGGCGCTCACGTGCGCCACGTAGGGCCACAGCGTTTCGAGCAGGGCAGGCACGCCTTCGCCGGTCACGGCCGAAATGGCGTGAAATATCAGCCCGAGTGATGCCACGTGCTCGCGCAGCGCCTCGAGGCGCTCCGGCTGCCCGAGGATGTCGATGCGGTTGGCCGCCACCACCTGCGGGCGCGCGGCCAGGGGCAGCGCGTCCGGGTCGAGCGTGTCGGCGTTGGGCACGTATCGGTCGAGTTCGCGCCTGATGACCTCAAGCTCCTCCACGGGATCGCGCCCCGAGGCCTCGCTGATGTCGACGATATGGAGCAGCACCTTGGTGCGCTCGACATGCCCCAGGAAGCGGTGGCCGAGGCCCCTGCCTTCATGCGCGCCCTCGATCAGACCAGGGACGTCGGCCATCACGAAGCTGCGGTCGTCACTGAGCGCGACGACCCCGAGGTTGGGGACCAGGGTCGTGAACGGATAATCGGCGATCTTCGGCTTGGCCGCTGAGACGCGTGCGATGAGCGTCGACTTGCCGACGTTGGGATATCCGACGATGCCGACGTCGGCGAGCAGCTTCATCCGGAGACGCAGCTTGAAGGCTTCGCCGGGGTCGCCGGTATCCGCCCGCCGCGGGGTGCGATTGGTGGAAGACGTGAAGCGGGCGTTGCCGCGCCCGCCGCGGCCGCCCTTGGCGGCCAGCACCCGATCGCCGATGGCTACCAGGTCTGCAAACTGGTGCGCGTGGCCGAATTCGTCGATGCGGTAGGCCACCGTGCCGGGTGGCACAGGCAGCTGGATGTCCTTGCCCGATTTGCCAGTGCGCAGGGACCCCTCCCCGCTATTGCCGCTCGGTGCGGCAAAGTCGGGATGGAACCGGTATTGAACGAGGGTGTTGTGGTGCGGGCTGGAGAGCAGGTACACCGAGCCGCCAGCACCGCCGTCGCCGCCATCGGGCCCGCCGCGCGGGATGAACTTCTCGCGACGGAAGCTGATCGCGCCCCGACCACCGTGTCCGGCGCTGATGTCGATGTCGACTTCGTCAACAAACATGCGCGGGTCCGGGAGCGATCCCGAGGGGAGCTATTCTGCGGCGACCGGGTGGATGCTGATGAAACGGCCGCGGTCGCCGTGGTCCTCGAACTTGACCATCCCATCGACCTTCGCAAACAGCGTGTCGTCCTTGCCGAGCCCGACGTTGATGCCTGCATTGAACCGGCGGCCGCGCTGGCGAACGAGAATCGACCCGCCCGTCACGATGTTGCCGTCGTGCTTCTTGACGCCCAACCGCTGCGCGTTGCTGTCGCGCCCATTGCGCGAACTGCCCTGACCTTTTTTTGTAGCCATGACTTACGTTCCCAGCGCCAGCGCTCTGCAGGCTGGCGCGGAAGGGGCGCGTCCGAGACGCACGCGCCCTGGCCTGGATCAGACCAGGATGTCCTTGACCTGGATGCGCGTGTAGGTGGCGCGATGACCCTTGGTCCGGCGCATGCCTTTACGGCGCTTTTTCTTGAAGACGCGAATCTTCGGCCCGCGCGACTCGCCCGCGATGGTGCCGATGACGCGGGCACCGGTCACGAAAGGCGCGCCGACGAGCACCTCGCCCCCGTCGGTCCCCACGAGCAGCACCTGCTCGACGGTGACTTCCTGGCCCTGTTCGACGTGGACGCGGTCGACGGTGACGATCTCGCCCGGGGTGACTTTCACCTGGCGGCCGCCGCTTTGAATGATGGCAAACACGGTCGTTGCTCCTGCACGCTGCACTACATGGGACCGCGGCGCGGTCCCGGCAAAGACAGCGAGCATAGCACAAGGCGAGTGCTGCTGAGAACGCTGAAACTGCGGCCGGCCACCGGCCCGGCTTCCGACGCGGTTGGGGGGCTTGGGTCTACTTGAGCATGGTGCGCGAGCCGCGGACACGTGTCGTGCTCAGTGTGTTCAGGAACGAGGGCAGCACCGCGTCCATCTGCTCGAAGAACGACGACAGGGCCGGGACGTTCTGCTGAGTCGGGTACAGCCGTTCCTCGCGATAGCTCTCCTGGTAGAGCACCGCGCCGGTCCGGCCATCGATGAAGACCAGCTTGGGACGCAGGATGTAGCCCTTGCGCTCCATGTACACACGCATCGGGACGACCGTCCGGCGCCCGAAGTTGTCGTACACCTCGCGCTCCTGCGTGACGATGCCGGAGGCCTGGTGCGGCCGGAAGATGACCGTCCCGGTGACAATCAGCGGCTGTTGAAACTCCTCGCCGATCTTTTTCCAGTAGGCGGCGTTGGCAAACAGGGGCTCATAGGCCTCGAGGTCCTTTTCGTCCAGGATTTTCTCGGGGAACGCCATCCCTGCGGGCACGTCCGCCTGCGCCGGGGCGGTGTCGCGGCCCGGAGTGGCTGGGCCCTTCGCCTGGTCGCGCGCCACTTGCTGCAGCGGCAGCGGGTCGGCCTCGATGACGCGCAGACGACTTTTCGTGCGGAGCTGACTGCGAAGCAGCCGCACCGTTTCCATGTTTGCGTCCACGTCCTCGGCACCGCCCGAAATGAAGCCGACCACGTGCACCCGCGAAAACGGGGTGACGTCGAGCTTGGCCTGGATGGGCGTGTCGATCGGCACCTCATAGATCGAGGTGCAGGCCGCGGCCGCGGCCAGCGTCGCGCCGGCGAGCGCCAGGCTAACTCCCCGAAGAGCTCGTATTCCGTTTGGCGCGGTCATTGATTTCCTTGAACAGATCGAAATTCTGCTGGATGGACAGATTCTGCGGCTCGAGCTCCAGCGCCTTCTCGTACGCCTTGCCTGCCTGCTCGAACTTGCCGAGCTGCTCGTAGGCAATGCCGAGGTTGTTGAAGGCGGCGGCATAGGTGGGATCGATCTCGGCGGCGCGCTCCCAGCGAAAGACCGCCTCCTGCCACAGACCGCGCTGGGCGACGGTGATGCCGAACTCGACCTGCGGTCGCGCCTGCTTGCGCGCATCCTGCGCCGTCGCTACCGCAGACGCGCTGACCACCAACGTCAGCGCGAGCATCAGGGAACGGGTGGTGATCATGGGAGTGTTTGCCACTATACACCTCTGCCTGGAGGCCTTTCGTGGCCGTTTCTGCCACCGCCGACCCACAGGGTAATGGACGCTTCAACTGGCGTTTCAGTTGCCACTGGCGGCCGACTTGCACACGCAGCGGCCGATGACCGACGCGGCCCGCCTCGATGCCGTCGCCCTGGCCCTGGCAGCTGGCGGGCAGCCCGCACGCGCCGCCGCCACCCTCAAGGCGGCGTGCGCCACGTGGCCGGACCTGCCGCTGGACCAGGGCCTCGAGGCGCTCGGGCTGCACGGGCCGCGCGCGCGCGGCCACTGGCGTGACCAGGCCGGACGAGCGCTGGAGCACGCCTCCCGGCTGGCCTATGTCGTCTGCTGGCCGGCCCATCCCGACTACCCCGCGCTGCTGGCCACCATCGTCGATCCGCCGTTGTTGCTGTGGGTGCGGGGCGAGGCTGACGTCCTGGCCGCGCCCGCCGTTGCCGTCATTGGTTCGCGGCAGTCCACAGCCGCCGCGCGAGAGGTCGCCTACCAGCTCGGCGCCGACCTCGCCTCGGCTGGTGTCGTCGTGGCCAGCGGTTTTGCCCGAGGCGTCGACGCGGCTGCCCATCGCGGTGCGCTCTCGACCGGCCGCTCCCTGGCGGTCCTCGGGTGCGGACTCGACCAGCCGTATCCGAGCGACCATGGCCCGCTCGGCCGGGCGCTGGCCGCGTCCGGCGTCCTGGTCAGCGAATTTCCTCCGGGCGCGCCGCCCCGCGCGCACCATTTCCCCCTCCGCAACCGCACCTTGAGCGGCATCTGCCGCGCCGTGGTCGTCGTGCAGGCGGCGCAACGCAGCGGGTCGCTGATCACGGCGCGCATGGCCCTCGAGCAGGGCCGCGACGTGATGGCCGTGCCAGGTGACGTCCGCGGCGGCGCCTACGCCGGCAGTCACGCGCTGCTCAGGGACGGCGCCCGGCTCGTCGAACACGCCGCCGACGTGCTCGATGAACTCGGCTGGACGCCCGTGGCGGCACACGGCGGGGCGGCAATGCCAGGCAGTGCGGCCGCGGGACCCGAAAGCGCACTGGTGGCGCTCCTGGCCCTCGAGGATGGCGTCAGCCTGGACCATCTGGCGCACCAGACAGGCCGAGCATGCGCGGATTTGCTCGGCGAGTTGCTCGATCTGGAGCTGTCGGGACGGGTCCGGCGCGACGCCGCCGGCCGATTCTCGACCGTGCAACGGAAGTGGTAACGTAAAGTTCGCACCCAATGTCAAAGCCCCTCGTCATCGTCGAATCACCCGCCAAGGCCAAGACTCTGGCCCGGTTCCTAGGCAACCAGTTCCGGGTCGAGGCGAGCGTGGGACACGTGCGCGATCTGCCCGAGAACGCCAGCGAGGTGCCCGAGGCGATCAAGAAGGAACCGTGGGGGCGGATGGGCGTCGATGTAGACAACGGCTTCAAGCCGTACTACGTCGTGTCTTCGGACCGGAAGTCGCGAATCCGGGAGTTGAAGGCCGCTGTCAAGGACGCGTCCGAAGTCCTGCTGGCCACCGACCCGGACCGCGAGGGTGAGTCGATCAGCTGGCACCTGCGCGAGGTCCTCAAGCCCAAGGGCTCGGTCAAGCGCATCGTCTTCCACGAGATCACCGAGGAAGCCGTCCGCGAAGCCATCGACCAGGCCCGCGATATCGACCTCAAGCTGGTCGACGCTCAGGAGAGCCGGCGCATCCTCGACCGCCTGTATGGCTACATGTTGTCGCCGGTCCTCTGGAAGAAGGTGCAGACAGGCCTGAGCGCCGGTCGTGTCCAGAGCGTCGCCGTGCGCTTGATCGTCGAACGTGAGGAAGAACGGCGCGCCTTCCACCGCAGCAGCTACTGGGACCTCGACGCGAGGATTCGCGCCGGCGAGACGCAGTTCACCGCGACCCTGGTCCGGGTCGGCGACGAGCGGCTGGCCACCGGCAAGGACTTCGACGCCACCACCGGCAACCTCGTCGGCCGCAACGTGCGCCTGCTCGACCAGGCGTCGGCCACATCGATGCGCGACACCCTCGCTGGCCGGTTGCCCTGGGCGGTGACGGCTGTCGAGGAGAAGCCGACGGCGCAGCGGCCCTCGGCGCCGTTCACCACCTCGACGCTGCAGCAGGAAGCCAATCGCAAGCTCGGGTTCTCGGCCGACCGCACGATGAGCGCGGCGCAGCGGCTGTTCCAGGACGGCGTCATCTCCTATCACCGTACCGACTCCACCACGCTGAGCGATCGGGCGTTACGCGAATCGGCGCAGGCGATCAAGGACATGTACGGCGATGCCTTCTACGGCGGCGCGCGGCAGTACCAGACCAAGGTCAAGAACGCGCAGGAGGCCCACGAGGCCATCCGTCCGACCGATTTCGGCCAGCGCCCACAGTCGCTGTCGCTTCCGCCCGATGAAGCCCGTCTCTACGAACTGATCTGGAAGCGCACCGTGGCGTCCCAGATGGCGGATGCGCGTCTGCTGCGGACCACCCTGGAGATCAGCGCCACCGGCGAGGACGGCCGCGCCCACGTGTTCACGGCCAGCGGCAAGGCGATCCAGTTTGCCGGCTATCTGCGGGCCTACGTCGAGGGCAGTGACGACCCGGCGAGCGAACTCGGCGACCAGGAGGTCCTGCTGCCAAAGCTTGCCGTCGGTGATCGCGTGACGGCGCCCGGCGAAGGTCCGCTGACGCTCGGCGGTCTCGAGCCGAAGGCGCACGAGACGCTGCCGCCGCCCCGGTACACCGACGCGTCGCTCGTGAAGCGGCTGGAAGAAGACGGCATCGGCCGTCCGTCCACGTACGCGTCGATCATCCAGACGATCGAGCGTCGAGGCTATGTCTGGCGCCAGGGCAAGGCCCTGATCCCGAGCTACACCGCCTTTGCCGTCACCCGCCTGCTCAAGGACCATTTCGGCCAACTGGTGGAACTCGGCTTCACCGGCCGCGTCGAGGAAGACCTGGACCAGGTCTCCAATGGCGACCTCGACCGCACGCAGTTCCTCGAGCAGTTCTACAACGGCCAGGCCGGCTGGGCCGGCCTGCGCCACCTCGTGACCAACGAGGACCGCATCGAGTACCCGGTCATCGAACTCGGCACCGACCCGACGACCGGGCAGCCGGTCGTGGTCCGCATCGGCCGCTACGGCGCCTACGCGCAACTGGGCGACGCCAACGCCTCGATCCCCGACGATGTCATGCCGGCCGACTTCACCGTGGAGCAAGCGCTCAAGCTGCTGAAGGACCGCACGGAGGGTCCGCAGAGCCTCGGCACCGACCCGAAGACGGCACTCCCGGTGTACGTCCTCACGGGTCGCTTCGGTCCGTATGTGCAGCTGGGTGAGGTCCCCGAGAAGGGCAGCAAGGAAAAGCCGCGTCGCGCATCACTCACCAAGAACGACACGGCCGATGCGCTCACGCTCGAGCGCGCCCTCGAGCTGCTGTCGCTGCCGCGGCACGTCGGACACGACGCCGAAGCCGGCCAGGACATCATCGCCAACTTCGGTCGCTTCGGTCCGTACGTCAAGCGCGGGGACGAATTCCGGTCCCTCGCTGCAGACCCGGAGGTGTTCGGGGTGACGCTCGAACAGGCCATCGCGCTGTTCAAGCAGGAGAAGAAGGGTGGGCGACGCACCGCCACGCGGACCGTGCTCCGCGAGGTGGGCCTGCACCCGGCGTCGCAGGCCAAGATCGAGGTCCTCGAAGGTCGCTACGGTCCCTACGTCACTGACGGCACGACCAACGCCTCGGTGCCCAAGGACGTGGTCGTCGATTCGCTCACGCTCGAGGAGGCGGTCGGACTGCTGAAGGCCCGCGAAGGTGTGCCGACCAAGAAGGGCCGGGGTCGCGCGCCGGCCCGCGCGACCGGTCGCTCTGCGCCCGCGGCCCGCAAGCGCCCCGCGAAGCGCTCAGCGTGACACCAGCCACTCCCGTGGTCACCGTCATCGGCGGCGGTCTCGCCGGCTGCGAGGCGGCCTGGCAGGTCGCCTCGCGGGGGGTGCAGGTGCGCCTGCACGAGATGCGACCGGTGCGGCCCACGCTCGTGCATCAGGGGGACCAGTTGGCGGAACTGGTCTGCAGCAACAGCTTTCGCGGCGACAAACTCGACAACGCCGTCGGCGTCCTCAAAGAAGAGATGCGCCGTCTCGGCTCGCTCATCCTGCGCTGCGCTGATGCCACTCGGGTTCCGGCCGGAGCGGCCCTCGCGGTGGACCGCGGACGTTTCGCCGAGGCCGTCACCGCCGCCATTTCATCCCACCCGCTCATCGACGTGGTACGCGGGGAGGTCCCGGCCATCCCGGGTCCCGGCAGCAGTGGTGGCCCCGTCATCGTCGCGACCGGGCCGCTCACCTCCGACACGCTGTCGCAGGACATCGCCCGCCTGGTCGGCGCGGAGCACCTCGCCTTCTACGACGCCATCAGCCCCATCGTGCTTGCCGACTCGATCGATCACGCGATCGTCTTCCGTGCCTCGCGGTGGGGGCGGAGTCTGCGCGGCCGACAGGCCGAGTCAGGTCCAGGGTCCGAGCCGGGTGCGCCGCTGACGGCCGACGCCGCCGACCTGGGTCCGACGGCCGCGGCTCCCAGTGCAGGCCCTGCCTGCGGTGTGGACGATGGGGAAGGGGATTACCTGAACTGCCCGATGAACGAGGACGAGTATCGGGCGTTCTACGATGCGCTGGTCGCTGCCGAGTCGGCGACCGTGCACGACTTCGACAGCGCACAGTTCTTCGAGGGCTGTCTGCCCATCGAAGTCATGGCCCATCGCGGCCGCGAGACGCTGCGCTTCGGGCCGATGAAGCCGGTGGGCCTGCCTGACCCGCGCACTGGCCGCACGCCGTTCGCGGTGGTGCAACTGCGGCAGGACACGCTGGCGGCCGATCACTTCAGCCTGGTCGGATTCCAGACCCAGATCAAATGGGGCGATCAGGCCCGCGTGCTGCGGATGATTCCCGGCCTGCAGGCCGCCGAATTCGTCCGCTTCGGCATGGTCCATCGCAACACGTACCTCAACGGGCCGACGGTGCTGCTGCCGACCTGGCAGACCCGCTTTCGGGCCGACCTCTTCTTCGCCGGCCAGATCTCCGGTGTCGAGGGGTACGTCGAGTCGGCGGCGTCGGGTCTGCTTGCCGGGATCAACGCCGCCCGGCAGGCGCGTGGCGTCGAGCCCACCGAAGCGCCCCGCGAGACCGCCATCGGCGCGCTGGCGTACTACGTGTCGCACGCCGACGCCAGGCACTATCAGCCGAGCAACATCACCTTCGGCATCATGCCGCCGGCCGACGAGCCGCTGGTGCGGCCGCGCCGTGCGGCCGGCGGGCCGAGCAAGAAGGCGCAGCGCAAGGACGCGCTGGCGCAGCGGGCGCTGCAGGCGCTTGGCGACTGGCAGGGCCAGCTGGCCGCCGGGGCGCCCGTGTGACACGCGCGCCGCGGGGCCGGCCGGGCCGGGTCGTCCCATCGCCGCCGGAGCGCGACCTGGACGCGGCATCGCCGCTGCGCGACGCCATTCGTGCCTTCCACGATCACCTCGCACTCAACCAGAACGCCTCCGAGCACACCGTTCGCAACTACGAGGCGGACCTGGTGCAGTTTCTCTACTTCCTGGGCGCCTCGACCGGCACGCCGCGCCACGCGCTCACCCCCACCCACGTCTCCGGCGACGCGATTCGTGGGTTCCTGGGGCAACTGCACGCCCGGGGTAACAGCCGTGCCTCGACCGCCCGCCGCATCTCCGCGATCCGCAGCTTTGCGCGCTATCTTCGCCGGGAAGGGCTGATTGACGACGACCCGGCCGCCCTGGTGGGCAACCCGCGCCGCGAGCAGCGGGTGCCGCAGGTGCTGACGGTGGATGAGGTCACCGCGCTGATCGAGACGCCGGACACCGCCACGCCACTCGGTCGGCGGGACCGGGCCATCCTCGAGCTGTTCTACGCGTCAGGGCTGCGGCTGTCCGAACTGGTGGCGCTCGATGTCGGAGACGTCAACCTGACGACCCGCATGGTCCGGGTCATGGGCAAGGGCAGGAAGGAACGCCTGGTGCCGTGCCACCAGCGCGCGGCAGACGCAGTGCTGGCCTGGTTGAAGGACCGGGTGGGACTGGTCGAGCCGGCCGAGCCGTCGTCGCGGCCTTCAGGGCGCCGTGGCGGGCGCGAGGACCCGCTGTTTGTCAATTATCGGGGCACGCGCCTCACGCCCCGGAGCGTCCATCGCCTGGTGGCGCGCCATGTCGGCCTGTGTACCACCCGGTATGGCATCAGCCCGCACGCGCTGCGACACTCGTTTGCCACGCATCTGCTCGAGCGCGGCGCCGACCTGCGCGCCATCCAGGAACTGCTCGGGCACGTCGAGCTCTCGACCACCCAGCGCTACACGCAGGTCAACGTACAGCACCTGCTGGACGTGTACCGCGCCGCGCACCCCAAGGCGCGTCAGTAGGTCGCCGCGCCGCCCGCCACGGTCAGGGGCCCGGGGACCGCGACACGGTGGCTCACATCACCATCGGTGTGCCGATCGCCGGGCGACGGCTGCGAGGGAAATCGATACCCAACGTCTTGATCTTGTAGTTCATGACTCGGGGGCTGATCGACAGCAGTTCGGCGGCGTCTTTCTGCACCCAGTTGGACATCTTCAGCGCTTCGACCACCGCCTGCCGCTCGATCTCCTCGAGCGGCACGCCCTGCGGCGGAATCTTCACCACCGTCTGCGTGCCGTCCGGGTCGGACGTGGTGCCGGTGCCCCCGATGCGCAGGTCGTCTCCCCCGATCAGGCGTTCGTCGCTCAACAGCGCAGCCCGCTCGATGGTGTTCTCCAGTTCCCGGATGTTGCCCGGCCAGTTGTAGCGCATCAGCAACTTCAGCGCCTCGGGGGTCACGCCCTCGATGCGCTTCTTCAGTTCGACGGCGAAGCGCTTGATGAAGAAATTGGTGAGGGCAGGGATGTCTTCTTTGCGGTCGCGGACCGGGGGCATCTCGATCTGCACCACGTTCAGGCGGTAGTACAGGTCTTCGCGAAAGCCGCCCGTCTCGACCATCGTCGCCAGGTTGCGGTTGGTCGCGGCGATCAGCCGCACGTCGACGCGGATGGTGCGGGTGCCACCGAGACGCTCGAACTCGTGCTCCTGCAGGACACGCAGGATCTTGGCCTGCGTGTTGGCGCTCATGTCGCCGATCTCGTCGAGGAACAGGGTGCCGCCGTCGGCCTGCTCGAAGCGCCCGATACGCTGCTTGTCGGCGCCGGTGAAGGCGCCCCGCTCGTGGCCGAAGAGCTCGGACTCGAGCAGGTTCTCCTGCAGTGCCGCACAGTTGACCTTGACGAAGTTGCGGGCCGCCCGCAGCGAGTTGTGGTGAATCGCTCCGGCAATGAGCTCCTTACCGGTACCGGTCTCGCCGTTGATCAGCACCGTGGTGTTGCTCTTGGCCACCTTCTTGACCACGTCGAGCACCCGCTGGAGCGCCCCGCTCGCACCGATGATGTTGTCGAACTGGTAGATGCCGCCCTGTTCGTGACGCAGGTAATCGACCTCGTTGCGCAGGCGTCGATGCTCGAGCGCCTTGTCGATCTTGACCTCCATCTCCTCGATCTCGAACGGCTTGGGCACGTAGTCGAAGGCGCCGATTTTCATCGCTTCGACGGCGGTGTGCACCGACCCGAAGGCAGTCATCAGGATGACCGCCGTCTGCGGCTGCAGGGCCTTGGCGGTACGGAGCACGTCGAGGCCGTCGCTGCCGCCCATCTTCAAGTCGCTCAGCACGACGTCGAAGTTGGTTTCGTGCAGCCGCTCGATGGCGACATTGCCGTTGTTGGCCTCGGTGATCTCGTGGCCAGCCTCGCTGAGGGCACGGGCGAGGGCGCGGCGGAGAGAGTCGTGGTCGTCGGCAACGAGGATGCGGCCCATGAGTGGATCCAGATCAGGACGTCGGAACGTCGGGAAACGAGGGGGAGCGAAACGAGCGAGAGAGGGACGCCGCCGCCGGAGGCGATACCTCCGGCGCGCACCGACCGCCAGCCATGAGGCCTCCAGCAGGAGTGATCACCGGGGTCTCGGGCCCCCGGGGGCGCCTTCATCAGGCAGCCGCATGGGCGTGTGTTCGAGCGATGGCGCCAGCGGCAGCAGGAGGCGGACGCACGTGCCTGACCCATCGGGGCCGGGCTGCACCTCGATACGGCCCTCGTGCGCATCGACCACTTTGCGGACGATGGCGAGGCCGAGGCCGGAGCCGCGCGGCTTGGTGGTGAAAAAGGGACTGAAGATACGGTCGCGCATCGACTCCGGAATGCCCGGCCCATCGTCGACCACGGTGATCTCCACGCCCGGGCCCTGCGGCTGGTCCGGCGTGGTCGGGAACGGCAGCCGATCCAGGGCCGTCGCCTGCACGATCAGCCGTCCCTCGCCGTTCAAGGCTTCAAAGGCATTGATCAGCAGGTTGGTGAACACCTGTCGCAGTTGATGTCCGTCGCCCTGCACGGGTGGCAGGTCTTCAGGCACGTCCACGCTCACCGCGGTATGACCGCGCCCGACGGTGCTCTCGGCCATGTGGAGCGAGTCCTGCACCAGCGCGGCCACGGCGACGTCTTCGACCTGCAGACGTACCGGCCGCACGAAGTCGAGCACCTCCATCACGATGGCGTTGGCCATCTTGGCCTCGCCGATGATGTCGGCCAGCATCGCCTGGGACTCCGGACTGTCGCTGAGCCGCCGCTTCAGCAGTCCGGCCATGACCTCGATGCCAGCCAGCGGGTTCTTGACCTCGTGGGCGATGGCGGCGGCCATCTCGCCAAGAGCGGCAAGACGGTCGCGCAGCCGCTCCCGCTCTTCGAGTTGTTCGACCCGCGTCAGGTCGCGGAAAAACAGCGCGGCGCCCGAGACGACGCCGAGACCATCGCGGACCAGCGACAGCGTGAAGCCAATCGACCGGCCCGTCCGGGCCAGCTTGACCTCGGCCCGGTTCGGCAGGGGGTCCCCTCCGAACGCGCCGTCGAGCACACGGACCATTTCCGGCACGTCGGCCAGCACGTCGGCAATCGGTCGGCCGATGTCGTGAGAACCCGGGAGCATGTCCAGGGAGCCGTACGCGGCGTCGTTGACGGCCACCAGCGTGCCATCGCGCCGAATGACGATGACGCCGTTGCGCATCCCGGAGATCAGGTCCCGGTAGAAGCGCTCTGGCACGAGTTCGTCATCAGACACTCCCGCCGGCACGGCCCCCGGCCCTGCGACTTCAGCCGCGAGCGACGCTTTCGGGTAGTACGACCCAGTAAGGTGCACGCCGAATTACATTCAAGGTGCATGCCGCTTACAAAAAAGCCAGTCTCAACGAAAAATGATCACCCGTAGCCTCCATTAGTCCATATATTTGGATATCGATGACGACGATCTTTGTATGTGAGAGGCATTTCCGTCACTCGACGTCGCCGTGGCGACCTCGCAGCGTTCACGGGGCCGGGGGGGCGGCCTCCAACAGCGCTTCCCACTCGGCCATGCGCGTGCCCACTTCCCACATCAGCGACTGGTGTCTGTCGATCACAGGCTTGGAGGCCGCCACATCGTCGTAGAACCCGGGCTTGCCCATCGTGTCCTCGAGGGCCGTGATCTCCCGCTCGCACTCCGCGATGCGGCGTTCGACGCGCACCACGCGCTCCTGATGGGCGTCCCACGCACGTGACGCCCTCCGCTGCTCGGCCTCGAGACGCTTGCGTTGCTCGCGGTCGACCGGCGCCGCTGCGGCCGCCGGCCCAGATGCTGCGGCCGCCGTGGCAGCCCTAGCAGGCAGCGTCGGGGCCGCCGCCGGGGGATGACTGGGGACCGGGCCTCGGGCGCCGGTTGGCTTTGCGGCAACGGGCACTGCCGGCTTGGCCACGGCGGATGGCGGTGCCACCGACGCGCGCTGGGCCTGGCTCCAGCGGAACTCCTCGTACGTGCCCGGATAGACCAGCGCTTCGCCGTGGCCGACGGCGATGATCTTGGTCGCCAGGCGATCGACGAAGTACCTGTCGTGCGATACCAGGATCAGCGTGCCCGTGAAGCCCTCCAGCGATTCGAGCAGGACGTCCTTGGAGTCGAGGTCGAGGTGGTTGGTGGGTTCGTCGAGCAGCAGCAGGTTGGCCGGGCGGAGCAGCATGCGGGCCACGGCGAGACGGGTCCGTTCGCCGCCGGACAGGACCCCTGCCTTCTTGTAGACGTCGTCGCCCGCAAACAGGAAGCCGCCGAGGATGTTGCGAATGGCCGGCATCATCTGCATCGGCGACCCGTCGGCCAGTGTCTCGAAGACCGTGCGCGAGGGCTCCAGCCGGTTCGCTTCGTCCTGGGCGAAGTACTGCGTCACCACCTGGTGCCCCTCGGTACGCGTGCCGGTGTCGGGGGCCTCAGCGCCCGACAACATGCGCATCAGCGTCGACTTGCCGGCGCCGTTGGGCCCGACCAGGGCCACCCGATCGCCGCGCTCGATGAGCAGCGACAGGTCCTTGAAGATCACCTTGCCGCCGTAGCGCTTGCCGACGTGCGCCAACTCGAGCACCGTGCGGCCGCTCTTGCTGCACGCCGGGAAGGTGAAGTGCACCTGCTTGCGTTCAGGCGGGACATCGATCGGCACCACCTTGTCGAGGGCCTTGATGCGGCTCTGGACCTGTGCGGCCTTTGTGGCCTGGTAGCGGAACCGGTCGACGAACAACTTGATGCGCGCCACCTCTTCGTCCTGCTCGCGCTTCATCGTCCTCAGGCGCTCCATACGTGCCTGGTGCTCGCGCAGGTAGTACGAGTAGTTGCCCTGGTAGTCGGTGATGGTCCGGAGGCTGAGGTCCGCGATACGGGTGACCACGGCATCCAGGAAGTAACGGTCGTGCGAGACCAGCATCACGGCGCCGGGGTAATCGCCGAGATATTCCTCCAGCCAGTTGCGCGCATCGAGGTCGAGGTGGTTGGTCGGTTCGTCGAGCAGCAGCAGACGGGGCCGCTGCAGCAGCAATTTGGCGAGCGCGATGCGCATCTGCCAGCCGCCCGAGAAGGTCTCGGTCGGCTGGTCCATGTCGGCTTCCTCGAACCCGAGACCGCGCAGCACGGTGGCCACGCGGAGGTCCATGGTGTAGCCGTCCAGTCGCCGGAAATCCTCCTGGCCTTCGCTGTAGCGCACCAGCACGGCGTCGTGGGAGGCGTCGTCGAGGCTGCCGTCGGCCAGCCGTGCCTCGAGGTGATGCAGTTCTTCTTTCAACGCCAGCAGGGGGCCGAAGGCCTGCCGCGCCTCGTCGGCGAGGGTACGCCCACCATAGGCGAGCCCGTCCTGGGGGAGATAGCCGATGGTCAGGTCTGACGGGGTGACCACCTGCCCGGCATCCGGCTCGTCCAGGCGCGCCAGAATCTTCAGCAGCGTCGTCTTGCCAGCGCCGTTGGGGCCACACAGGCCGACTCGATCCCTGGCGTTCAACTGCCACGTCACGTCGTCGAGCAGGACGCGGTCGGCAAAGGCTTTGCGGAGTTCAACCAACTGCAACACGCCGGGGATCGTAGCAGCTGGGTTGCGTGCGTCGAAGTCCGTCGCCACTTTCACCGCGCGTAAATGCCCGGCCGGCATCGGGCAGCTCGACGGCACGTCGGTGCGCCCATTCGTTCAGCATGTGAAAGAACTGTGACCGGACGGAAACGCCCCCGGTTTGGCCGGGCCCTTGCACCACGACCATGCAGGAGCGTGCCAATGTCCGTATCTGTCCTCACCGGAGACCAGCTCCGACCCCTCGAGGTGTCTGAGCCGACCATTTCTGCCCCCGTGCGTCAGAAGAACAGGACACGGGGAGGAGATGCCCCTGGCCCTGCTGCGCAGATGACATCCAGCGACGAGGAACTCGTCGCCCGTTCCGCGGGCGGCGACACCGACAGCTTCAACCAGCTCGTGGTTCGCTGGGAGAGGCCGATCTATGCCTTGGCGTACAGGGTGATCGGACGCGAGGAAGAGGCGCGCGACGTCGTTCAGGAAGCGTTCCTGCGCGCCTACCGGTCGCTCGGCGGTTTTCGTGGCGACGCCAAGTTCTCGTCCTGGCTGTATCGGATTACGCTCAACCTCTGCCGCGACTGGATCCGCCGGCAGAAGAGGGCGCCGTTTGTCGAGTCACCCGAAGGCGTCGACGTCATTGAACTGGCCGGCGAGCACGGGCCCGTCGAGTCTGTCGAGGACCTGGTGGCGCGGCGCACGCTGGGGGAAGTCGTCAACCGGGCGATGGATGTGTTGACCGAAGATCAGCGCAAGGCCATCGTCCTCAAGGAATACCAGGGGCTCACCTTCCAGGAGATCGCCGATCTGCTGGACTGCCCCTTGAGTACGGTGAAGACCCGTCTCTACCAGGGACTGGTCGTGCTCCGGCGCGAGCTGGAGCGGCAAGGCATCACGGCTGACGTGGTGCTGCCGCACGCACGGCCGGCGTCCGGGCTGGAGGCCCGTCGTCGCTGATGGCCACGTAAATGACCGATGTGATGCGCTGTCCTGAACCCGATGCCCTGCTGGTCCTGCTGTACGACGACGAGGGAGTGCCCGCCGAACGGGCCGCCCTGCAGGCCCACGTCGACGGATGCCTGGACTGCGCCGGGATCCTGAGTTCGCTCGACGAGGCGCGGGGGGCCCTGGGTGCGTGGCACGCTCCACGGCTCCCCCTCGGCTTTGCCCTGGTTCGCCAACAGCGCTCAGCGATGCGCACGGTCATGTGGAGCTCTGGTCTGGCCGCCGCCGCGGTGCTCGTCCTGGCCGCCGCGGCCTCCCTCGCGCAGGTGGACCTCCGGTACGACGAGGAGGGGCTGCGCATTCGCACGGGCGGCGACCGCGTGGCCACGCTGAGCGCCAGGGAGCGGGCCGCCTCCCTCAGCGTGGTTGGCGCGATCCCGGAGTCCTCCGCTGCCCTCACCCAGGCCGCGGCCGAGGGCACATGGGTGAGCAAGGCGTCGGCGGGTGAGCCGCCGTGGCGGGCCGATCTCGATCTGCTCGCCACGCAGCTTCGCGGCGACCTCGTCCGCATCGTGCAGGACGCCCAGCAACCGGCCTCCCCGGTGACCGTGCGCGTGGCCGCGCCGATCAGCGCAGCCGGGCCGGTGCGCTCGATGAGCGATGCCGAGCTGTTGAAGCGCGTGCAGGACCTGCTCGACCAGAGCGAGATTCGCCAGCAATCGAATCTGGCGCTGCGCGTCACCGAGCTCGGCCGGCAGTTCGAGCTCGCGCGGCAGAGCGACATCGTCCAGGTGGAGCAGACGCTCCAGCGAATCGAGCAGCAGCGCGGTGATCTGCTGCGCCGCGTGGTCGCGACCCAGCCACGCCCCTGATCCTGACGTCTTACCTCCGTGCCAACCGTGAAGTCGTCGTGGCCTGCGCGCAGCGCGCTGGCGCTGGGGGTATGTCTGGTCTCCGCGGGTGCGGCACCAGCGGCAGCGCAGCCCCCCTCCACGTCGGTACCTCGAGCTCCGGCCGCAGCGGTGGGCGATTCGCCGGCGGCGCGCGGCGCCGAGGCCTCGCGCGGGGCGGCCATCAGCGCCCGGTATCACGTCCGACAGATGGAGCACGTGCTCGAGCGCGCGGTGGAGCACGCCGCCGACATGATGCGTCGCCGGCTCCAGGCAGTGACGCCCGATGTGCTCGCGCTGGCTGGCACCCCTAGAGCGCAGGGCTTTCGCATCGACGGCTACGGCCTGTTTTTCTCGGTAGAGGTGCCTCGGCTCAGCGAGACGGTCAACTGGGCCTTGCGCGTGCTCAGCCAGGACCGGGACGAGCGCGTCCTCGCGTCGTTGCAGACCGTCATTGCCAGCGAGCAGGATCCCGTTCTTCGCGCAGACCTCGAGCGGGCCATCCGGACGGTGCAGCTGCAGCTATCTCTGGTGCCGCGAGCGCCGAGCAGCGCGCAGCGACGGGCGTCGGTTGCCGCGTCGTCCTCGACAGCCGAAGGCAGCGCGACCACCGTGGTCGCAGCGGACGCGTCGCCGGTGTCAGCCGGTCCGGTGCCCACGCCGGCCCCCGAATTAGCGACCGGGTCTTTTGCCGATCCCAGCGCGGCGTACGAGGACGAGGTGAAGCACGCCCTGGTCGATGCGATGCTCGATTACGCCGGCTCCCTGCCGCTGCCTGACATCGAGTGGGTGACAGTGGCCGCCCGGGATGCCGGCTACATGGCCTTTCCCGACGCGGTCTCCGACATGGTGACCGTGACCCTCAGCGTCCGGGTGGCCGACCTGGTCGAGTTCCGTGCGCAACGGCTGACGCGTGAGCAGGCCCGGACGCGCGTGGTGCTGAAGGAGTTCTAGCGTTCTGCGCTAGAATTCGCCGCATGTTGCGCCTCCACCGCCGCGGGTTCGTGCTTGCAATGACGCTGCTGCTCACCGCCGGCTGTGGGCGGTCGGCCAGTGTTCCCGAGGCCGTCGAGTTGTACGACGTCAAAACCGGGTACGACGACGGCGGGCGCGCGTCCGGGCAGAACCGGCTGCTGCCGACGATCGCCTTCAAGGTGCGCAACAAGGCCAGCCGCGATATCCACAGCGTGCAGTTCAACGCCGTCTTCCGCGTCATCGGCGATCCCGAGGAACTCGGTGCGCAATTGATCCTGGGCATCGACCACTCTGGTCTGAGTGCCGGCCAGACCGTCGGGCCGTTCACGCTGCGTTCGATGTTCGGGTACTCCGGCGAGCAGGCCCGCGTCGAGATGTTCCAGCACGCCAGCTTCCAGGACGTTCAGGTGCAGCTGTTTGCCAAGCAGGGGGGCAACCAGTGGGTGAAGCTCGACGACCTGGTCGTCGAGCGACAACTGCTGGCGATCGCGCCGACCCCGGCGGCCACGCCTTGACGCCGCCCCACACGTCTGCGCCCCCCCAGTCCGACTCCTCGACGGCCCCTCAACTCGAGCGGCGCCTGTCGGCCTACGACGCCGCAGCGGTCGTGGTGTCCAACGTCATCGGCAGCGGCATCCTCTTCATGCCGGCCATCGTCGCGGGCATGGTCGGCAACCCCACCGCGATACTGGCGGTGTGGCTGGGAGGCGGCGTGCTGGCGTTCGCTGGCGCGATGGCGTACGCCGAGCTGGCTGCGCTGCGACCCAAGTCGGGCGGCGAATACGTGTACCTGCGCGAGGCGTTCGGTCCGCTGGCGGCCTTCCTGACGGGCTGGACCTCCTTTGTCGCCGGGTTTGCGGGAGCTATCGCCGCGCAGGCCATCGGCCTGGCCGGCTTTCTCGGTCGTTTCTTTCCCGGCGCCGGCGACACGACGCCGTGGGTGAGCCTGCCGCTCGGGCTCGTCACGCTGAACGTCTCCCCGCACAGCCTCGTCGCCCTGACCGCTATTGCCGCCCTGTCGCTGGTGCACATCCTCGGGATCGGACCGGGGCGTCTGGTGCAGAACGCGCTCGCCCTCGTGAAAGTGTGCGCGCTGCTGGTCTTTGTCGCGGCGGGCCTGTCCATCGGCAACGGCTCGACCGCGCACTTCACCGGTGGGGCCCCCTGGGTGCCGTCGGGGATGCTGCTGGCCCTGATCCCGGTGATGTTCAGCTATTCGGGCTGGAACGCCGCCGCCTACCTGGCCGAGGAGGTGAAGGACCCCGCCCGCAACGTGCCGCGCGCACTGGCTATCGGCACCATCGCGGTCGTCATCGTGTACGTGGCGATGAACGTCGTCTACCTCTATGCGCTCGACGTGGCCGCGATGTCCTCGGTGCGGGTGCGCATCGTCGATGCCGCCGCGGAGGTATTGTTCGGGCCTCGCGTGGCCGACGTGCTGACGGTCGTGAGCATCTTCATCGTGCTCGGCAGCATCAGCGCGAACATCTTTGCAGGCCCCCGCGTGTATTACGCGATGGCCCGCGATGGGCTGTTCCTCAAGGCTGCCGCCCGGGTCCATCCGCGTACCCACACGCCGGCGTACGCGATTGCGGCGCAGGGGATCTGGGCCTCGGTCCTGGTACTGAGCGGGACGTTCGAACGGCTGGTCAACTACACAGGCTTTGCCGTGGTCCTCTTTGCCGGCATTGCGGTGCTCTCGCTGTTTGTGCTGCGGCGGCGTGAGCCCGACGCGCCGCGGCCGTTCCGAGCGCTCGGCTATCCGGTGGCTCCCGGTCTGTTTGTCGTCGCCAGTGCGGCGATGGTGGTCAACGCCATCTGGCGTGAGCCGATGCCTTCACTGGGCGGACTGGCCATCCTCGCGGCTGGCATCCCGGTTTACTGGCTCTTCCAGCGCCGTCTCCCCCGGTAAGGCGCGGGACGCGCGGAGGATGCCGGCAATCGCCAGCGCCACGGCGAGGTCGGCCACTGCGCCTGCGGCCAGCATGATCAGGCCCGTGGCGAGCGCGGTCGCGCCCCACAACAGCGCCGCTGCCGCCTTGACCGCTACGCCGAAAATCCACAGATAGGCCCGCCTTGCCTCAGGCGGCAGGAGCCACCCGGCGCTGCCGACGGCAACGAGCATGACGGCGAGCGAGCCACCGAGGAGACGAGCGCTGGTCGAGTGCCGTCCGTCAGCGGCTGACAGGACCACGGCGGGTGCCAACGCAACAAGGGCCCCGGCAACGAGGTTGCCGAGGCCCAGGACATATAACGCGAGGCGTGGCGACATGCGCCACAGCCTATCAACGCGGCTTGAGATCGGTCCGGTAGGTGGTGGTCTGGCCGGCGACGACCGTGACGCTGAACGTCGTGGTCTGGTACCCCTCAGCCCGCAGTTCGATGCGGTGCACGCCCTCGATGATCTTCAGCTTCTGCATGGCGCCGTCGAAATCGTCCACACGTCCGGCAAAGAACCCGTCGACAAGGACGTCCGCGTCGCGCGGCTCGACCTTGAGCCGGAGGCCCCCGGTGGGCCCGGTCGCGTCCAAGGGATTGGCCGTGCCTGCCGTCGGCAGCGGCTCATCGTAGTCGCTGTCGGGGGTGCCGCGTCCGCCATCCCAGCTCCCGTAGCCCCCACCGACGCCGCCTCCCCAGGACGGATCCATGTAGGGATAGCCCCCCCAGCCGTTCATGCCGCCGTACATCCCGCTCCACATCCAGGGATCCCAGAAGTATCCAAGGCCGAGGGCACCGAAACCCCAGGGGTAGAAGTACCAGTCGCCGGCGCCGCCGTAGATGGGACCGGAGATGATGGGCGGCAGGGTGGCGATAGAGCCGCGCGCCACGCCGTAGCCAGTCGCCGGCGCGCCATCGCGCGCTCGTGAGTACGGTGGGAGCGGGCGGTTGCCCGTGGCATCGCTCCTACCGGCGCGCGCTGGACGTCGCCCGGCTGACGACGGAGTGGACGTGGTGTCTCTGGGCCTCGGGGAGACGGTGCCGCCATCCCACGGCGTGCTGCCCCCACCACGCGGCACGGCCACGCTGCCGGTGTTCGAACCGCCGCCGCTGCTGCCACCCGAACTTCCGCCAGAGCTGCCGCCGCCCGAGTCGCCTCCCGGGTTACGGGGGCGCTGACCGGCCTGCACAGCAGCGGGCCCGCTCGCGACGACCAGGCCGACCAGAAGGAGTGAGGTAATCAGTGTGCTCTTCATGGTGCGCTCGGACGTGTGTCCGACATGGAAAATGCAACAAGCCTGCCAGCGACGATGCGCGACGGGAGGCCGGCGCCGCGAAGGGTCGCGTGTCACGCTGTCCCCGCCAGGACTCACCTCGTCGCCCGCAGAGTACGATAGGGGGCCCGTGCGTTGCGTCCACCCTCTTCTGCTCAGTGTTCTGCTCGTCAGTATGCTCCCGCTCGCCACGGCGTGCGGCAAGAAGGGGCCGCCCCTCGCGCCGCTGCGCCCTGCTCCGGCCTTGATCTCCGACGTCACCGCCACCAGGCTCAGCGGCACCACGCAGGTGCAGTTCACGGTGCCCACGGGCAACGCCGACGGATCGCGTCCGGCCGACCTGGCGTATGTGGATGTCTTTGCGGCCACTGGCAAGCTGGAGGGGCCGCTCGGGCGACCACTCACGGTTCGCGAGATCGAGACGTTGCTGACGCGCATCGGCCGGGTCGAGGTGCAGCCCCCGCCGCCGCCCGAAGGCGACGAGTCGGCGGCGCCCGCTGCCGTTACGCCAGCGCCGCCGGCCGGGCCCGCCGAGGCACGCGTCGCACAGGGCACGGTCGTGCGCATCGAGGAAGCGCTGACGGAAGCCCATCAGACCACGATGTTCGAGCATCCGGATGCTGCCAGGGTGGCGCGGATCCGCGCCGCCGCCGGCGACCCGATCGACGATGCGCCGGTGGCGTCCACCGAGGGGTCTGGCCGCACCCTGCTCTGGCCGCAGCCGTCGCAACAGGCCGCCCGACAGTACATCGCGGTTCCGTACTCCACGCGTGGCGTAGCGGGTGCAGCATCGACGCCGCTCGCCGTCCCGCTGGTGCCGGCGCCGCTCGCCCCGGCCGCCCCCGCCGTCACGCACGACGCGACGGCGTTCACGGTGACCTGGGCGCCACCCTCCGGCGTGCAGTCGCCTATCCAGCCGACGGTCACCGAGGCCGCCTACGCGGCGGCCGTGGCTGCCCAGGATGCGGCCGCACTGCTGCCGGCGCGGCCGCTCGTCACGTACGGGATACCGCACACCTACCGTGTCTACGAGATGCCCGCCCCGGGTGCGCCCGAGGGGCCCCCAACCCCGGTTGCACCGGCGCTGCTCGAGATGACCACGTTCACCGATGCGCGCCTGACCTTCGGTGTCCCGCGCTGCTACGCGGTGCGCACGGTGGAGAAGCGGGGGGCGATCACGATCGAGAGTCCGCTCTCGCCGTCGACGTGCGTGACCGCCCTCGATGTCTATCCGCCGCCGGCCCCGACCGGACTCGTGGCCGTTGGCAGCGGTGGCGGCGTGTCCCTGATCTGGGAGCCGGTCGCCGCGGCTGACCTGGCGGGTTACCTGGTGCTGCGCGGTGTCGAAGGCGAAGCGCTCAAGCCGGTCACCGAGACGCCGGTGGCCGAAGCCACGTACCGCGACACCAGCGCCCAGCCAGGCGTGATGTACATCTATGCGGTCGTGGCCGTGGACACGGCCACACCGGCCAACGCCAGTCCCGAGAGCAACCGGGTCAGGGAAAGCGCACGGTAGCGACTGATGGCCAGGATCTACAGGACCCCGACCGGATACGTGGTGGAGGACGGCGGCGCGCACCGCGCGCTCGAGGGCGACCTCTTCGGCCAGTGGCGCGCCGGCGCGGAGGTGGCGGCGCCAGCGACCATCCTGGCACCCGTGCTGCCGTCCAAGATTGTCTGCATCGGCCTCAACTACAAGGACCATGCGGCCGAGCAGGGCAAGCCACTCCCTGCAGAGCCGCTCCTGTTCCTCAAGCCGTCGAGTGCGATCATCGCGGCCGGCGAGGCCATCGAGCTGCCGGCCGATGTCGGGCGCGTGGACTACGAGTCCGAGCTGGCAGTGGTCATCGGCCGACGGGCGACCAAGGTCACCGAGGCCGAGGCGCTGTCGCACGTGCTGGGGCTGACGTGCATGAACGACGTCACCGCCCGCGACTTGCAGAAGAAGGACGCGCGCTACACCCGTGCCAAGGGCTTCGACACGTTCGCGCCGCTCGGCCCGTGCATCGCGACCGGCCTTTCCACCGACGACCTCTCGGTCACCGGCCTGGTCAATGGCCAGGTCCGGCAGCAATCGAGTACTCGCGAGCTCATCTTCCCCGTGGCAACATTGATCGCGTACATCTCTCGGATCATGACGCTGCTACCCGGCGACATCGTGTCGACCGGCACCCCGGCTGGTATCGGTCCCCTGCAGGCGGGCGACGAGGTCGTCGTGCGTGTGCAGGGTGTAGGGGAGCTGCGCAATTCCGTCAGGAGGAGCCCTTCATGAAGTTCTTCGTCGACACTGGCAACATCACCGACATCACACGGCTGCACGCTCTCGGCATCATCGACGGCGTCACCACCAATCCCTCGCTGATGGCCAAGGAGACCCGCGACTCACGCGAGATCCTCAGGGAAATCTGCGACATCGTCCAGGGCCCGGTCAGCGGCGAGGTGGTCGCTACCGACCTCGACGGCATGCTCCGCGAGGGGCGTGAGTTGCGACGCATCTCCGAACACATCGTCGTCAAGGTGCCATTCACGCAGGCCGGCGTGCAGGCTTGCAAGACGCTCACCGAGGAAGGCACGCGGGTCAACGTCACGCTGGTGTTCTCGGCGGCCCAGGCGCTCATCGCTGCCAAGGTCGGCGCGTACTTCGTCAGCCCGTTTGTCGGTCGTCTCGACGACATCGGCCACGACGGGATGGATCTGATCGAGGACATCGTCGAGATCTACGACAACTACGAATTCACCACCCAGGTGCTGGTGGCGAGCACTCGCGGGCCGCTCCACATCGTGCAGGCGGCCAAGCTCGGGGCCGATATCTGCACCTGCCCGCCGGCAGTCATCGAGGCGCTGTTCAAGCATCCGCTGACCGACCTGGGCCTGGAGAAGTTCCTGAAGGACTGGGAGAAAGCGCAGCAGAAGTAAGCGATGTCGCCCGAAAGCCCGTCTGCGCGCCTCGCCGCGCTCGAGCAGTGTGCCGACCTCGGCGGCGGGGCGGAGCGCATCGCCCGCCAGCACGCGGCCGGCAAGCTGACGGCGCGGGAGCGCGTGCTGCGGCTGTTCGACCCCGGCACGTTCGACGAGGTGGACAAGCTGGTCGTCCACCGCTGCCGCGACTTCGGCATGGAGGCGCAGCAGATTCCCGGCGACGGCGTG
Source organism: Luteitalea sp. (assembly GCA_046593715.1). Taxonomy (GTDB): domain Bacteria; phylum Acidobacteriota; class Vicinamibacteria; order Vicinamibacterales; family Vicinamibacteraceae; genus Luteitalea. The sequence continues at coordinate 52,933 of JBKJQW010000011.1, read as the reverse complement.
GTCTGCGGCAGCGGCCGCATCGACGGCCGCGTCGTCTACGCCTTCGCGCAGGACTTCACGGTCTTCGGCGGGTCGCTGTCGGAGACCAACGCCGCCAAGATCTGCAAGGTGATGGACCAGGCCATGAAGGTCGGCGCGCCCATCGTCGGCCTGAACGACTCCGGGGGCGCACGCATTCAGGAGGGCGTGGCTTCGCTGGCCGGGTACGCCGACATCTTCCTGCGCAACACTCTCGCCTCCGGAGTCGTGCCGCAGATTTCGGCGATCCTCGGACCCTGCGCTGGCGGTGCGGTCTATTCGCCGGCCATCACCGACTTCACCATCATGGCCGAGCACACGAGCTACATGTTCGTGACCGGGCCCGACGTGATCCGCACGGTGACCCACGAGGACGTGACCAAGGAAGACCTCGGCGGCGCGATGACCCACAATGCGCGCAGCGGCGTGGCCCACTTCGCCGTGCACGACGACGAAGCGGCGTTGGCCCTGGTGCGCGAACTGCTCTCGTACCTGCCCTCCAACAACATCGACGACCCGCCCGTGGTGCCCTCGGCCGACCCCGCCGATCGTGAAGTGCCGGAGCTCGACGCCATCATCCCGGCGTCGCCGAACCAGCCGTACGACATGCACCAGGTGATCGGCGCCATCGTCGACGAGGGCGCGTTCCTCGAGGTGCAGCAGCACTACGCCAGAAACATCATCGTCGGGTTGGCGCGCATGGGCGGGCGCCCCGTCGGCATCGTCGCCAACCAGCCGGCCCATCTGGCTGGCACCCTCGACATCGACGCCTCGGTCAAGGCCGCGCGCTTCGTGCGGTTCTGCGACGCCTTCAACGTGCCCTTGATCACCTTCGAGGACGTGCCGGGCTTCCTGCCCGGCACGGTGCAGGAGTTCGGCGGCATCATCCGACACGGGGCCAAGCTGCTCTACGCATACGCCGAGGCCACGGTGCCCAAGATCACGGTCATCACCCGCAAGGCCTACGGTGGCGCGTACTGCGTGATGTCGAGCAAGCACCTGCGCACCGACGTGAACCTGGCGTGGCCCACCGCCGAGATCGCCGTGATGGGCCCCGATGGCGCCGTCAACATCCTCTACAAACGCGAGATCGAGGCGGCAGATGACCCGGCGGACGCACGCCGGGCCAAGGCGCAGGAGTTCCGTGACGCGTTTGCCAACCCGTACGTGGCGGCGACCCGCGGCTTCGTCGACGAAGTCATCGCGCCGCGCCTCACGCGACAGCGCATCTGTCGGGCGCTCGATCGCCTGCAGAGCAAGCGCGAGACGCTGCCGCCGAAGAAGCACGGGAACATCCCGCTGTAAGCGAATTCAAGATGCAGAATTCGGAGTGCAGAGGCGCGGTGACCGTGCCGGGGCATCGATGAACACCATCCTGATTGCCAACCGTGGCGAGATCGCCGTCCGGATCATGCGGGCCTGCCGTGAGATGGGCATCGGCACGGTGGCCATCTACTCCGACGTCGATCGTGAGGCACGGCATGTGCGGTACGCCGACAGGGCGTTTCCCCTGGTCGGCAATGCGCCCGCCGACTCCTACCTGCGCATCGACAAGATCCTCGAGATCGCGCAGCGGTCTGGTGTGGACGGCGTGCATCCGGGCTACGGGTTTCTCGCCGAGAACGAGCACTTCGCCCAGGCCTGCGTGGACGCCGGGCTGACCTTCATCGGACCGACCCCCGCGGTGATTGCGCGGATGGGGAACAAGACGGCCGCGCGCGCCTGCGCCATCGCGGCCGGGGCGCCCGTGGTGCCGGGCACCGAGACGCCGATTGCCGCCGACCAGGACGACCTGCAGGTGCAGCGCGTGGCCGATGCCGTCGGCTATCCGCTGATGGTCAAGGCGGTGGCTGGCGGTGGTGGCAAGGGCATGCGCGAAGTCCGCGCCGCCGAGGGACTGCTGGATGCGGTGCGCCGGGCGCGGTCCGAGGCGCTCGGCGCCTTCGGGGATGCCGCCGTCTACTTCGAGCGCCGTGTCCACCGGCCGCGCCACATCGAGATCCAGCTGCTGGCCGATCACCACGGCACGATCGTGCCGTTTGTCGAACGCGAGTGCTCCGTGCAGCGGCGACATCAGAAGGTGATCGAGGAATCGCCGGCGCCGCGCATGTCCGGGTCGCTGCGTTCCCGGATGGCCACGGCGGCCGCGTCGGTGGCGCGTGCCTCCGGCTACACCAACGCCGGCACCATCGAGTTCCTCGTCGACGCCGACGATGCGTTCTATTTTTTGGAGATGAATACCCGCCTGCAGGTCGAGCACCCGGTGACCGAGATGGTCACCGGTGTGGACCTGGTGCAGTGGCAGATCCGGATCGCGCGGGGCGAGCGTCTCACCATCGCGCCCGAGGAGGCGCTGCAGCCGCGTGGCCACGCCATTGAATGCCGGGTGTACGCCGAGGACCCGGACCAGAACTTCATGCCGCGCCCGGGGCGCATCACCTCGCTCAGCGTCCCAGGCGGCCCTGGCATCCGTGACGACGGCGGTGTCGACGTCGGCTTTGATGTGCCGATCTACTACGACTCGATGATCTCCAAGCTGATTGCGTGGGGCGGCGACCGGGAGCAGGCCCGCCAGCGCATGCTGCGGGCGCTCGGCGAGTACCACGTCGGTGGCATTCCCACCACGCTGCCGTTCTTCCGCTGGATGCTGCAGCAGCCGGCCTTCATTCGCGGCGAGCTGGACACCACGATGCTCGACGTCGAGCTGGAGCGACGCGCCGGGACGCCGTTCCTGACGACCACGGCGAGCCACCGCGACACCGCGCTGCTGGCCACGGCAGCCACGGCGTTGCTCGCGGCCGGGCAGGCCGTGCACGCAGCGGCTGTGGCCGGTGCGTCCACGACACGCTCCGGCTGGGCCGCGGCTGCCAGGCGCGCGGCGCTGCGCAAGTAGAATCGCCGAATGGCGATGCGCCTTCACATCGAGCAGGATGGGCAGACCAGAGAGGTCACGGTGTCCTCGGGTGCCGAGCCCCGGACGGTGGATATCCACCTCGACAACGCGGTGCTGACCTGCGAAGTGCGCGACCTCGGTCACGGGCGCCTCAGCCTGCGCCTGGCCGACGGCTCGATGCACGATCTCGTCGTCGAAAGCGAAGCGGCCCCGGGACACCGCGTGGTGCACGTGCAGGGCCTCCGGGTGCCGACGGTGACCTCCACCAAGGTCCGGCGGGGCGGCTCCGGGGACGGCCAGGCGAACGGTCCCCTGCGGATTCTGGCGCCGATGCCCGGCAAGATCGTGCGCGTGCCGGTCCGCCCGGGCGACACGGTGGACGCCCGACAGCCGGTGATCGTCATCGAAGCCATGAAGATGGAGAACGCCCTTTCGGCCGGTCGAGCCGGCATCGTGCGAGAAGTCCTCGTGCAGGAGGGCATGTCGGTCGAGGCCGGCCGGCCGCTCGTGGTCCTGGAGTGACCGTGCCCGACCAGCCTACCCGCCTGCCGTCCGACCCCGTCGAATCGGCGCCAGGCGGCCACCCTCGCGGCCGCGGCCGGCGCCTGGCCTGGCACCTGAGCAAGCGCGCCTCCGCGCTGCTGGTCGCCACGCTGGCGGCTGCCCTCGTCTCCGTGCTCGCCATCGACCTGGGCCCCAGCCTGCGCGGCCTCGCGGAACGCGAAGGAAGCAAGCAACTGCAACGGCCGCTGCACATCGGCCGCCTGTCGGTGCGGCTGCTGCGGGGCGAGTTCATCCTCGAGCAGCTGCGGATCGACGGCCTGACCCCTGCCAGCGCGCCCTTCTTCACCGCGCAGCGGATTGCCATCGGCACGCCCTGGTGGTCGGTCGTTCGCGGCGAGCTCGTCATCGCGGATGTGACGATGAGCGACTGGACGATGCGCATCGAGCAGTTTGCCGGCGGACGCCACAATTTCCCGAAGCTCACGCTCCCTCGCGCGGGCGGCAAGAAGCGGTTCGTCACGACGCTGCGGCAGTTCACCGGCACGCGGGGCCATGTGCATTTCGTCGATCACGGCATGCCGTGGAGCCTCGACGCACGCAACTTCGAGTTCAGCATCGCCAGGAGCGACAAGTACCGCGGCCGGGCGTCGTTCCGCGACGGCGTGATCTCGATCATGGCGTACGAGCCGATGTGGGCGCACATGCAGGCCGGCCTCGTCATCGACGGCGGCCACCTGCTGCTGCCGCGGATCGATCTGCAGGCCGACGGCTCGACCTCCCGGATCAGCGGTGACGTCAACGCCTCCAACTGGCCCGAGCAGGTCTACGATATCGAGCGCTCGACCATCGACTTCGCTCGTATGCGCGCCCTGTTCTTCGCCAACAGAGACCTCCGGCTCGAAGGCACTGGCCAGTTTGCCGGCAGGTTCGCATTGGGTAAGGGCTTCCGCGAGCTGACGGGACGTTTTCGCAGCCCGCGGACCACACTGGACCGCTTCGACTTCGAGGATGCTCGCGGCTCACTGCGCTGGACACGCGACAAGTTCGAGGTGCTCGAATCGAGGATGGCGTTTGCCGGCGGGCAACTCGACCTTGGCTACCAGTTCGCGCCGCTTGGCGCGCCGACGCCGGCGCACCAGCGCCTCGACGCGCGGTACCGCGGAGTGGACGTCGAGCGCATCTCGCACATCGTCGGGCTGGAGGGCGTGCGGGTTGCCGGACGCGCCGAAGGCCGCCACCTTCTCGACTTCCCGTCGGGCCGCTTCGACTTGCGCACCGGCGAGGGGGAGGTGGTGGTCAGCGCCCCGGAGGGACAGCGGATGCAGGGCCGCGAGCTCATCGACCTGGCGGCCGACGCGTCGCGCCCTGCCGACGCGCTGGACCGCGATGCCGCGCTCGGTCGCCTGCCCATCGTCGCCGACCTGCACTACACCTACACCGGTGCCCGCTTCGACGTGACGCGCAGCTATGCGGCCACCGAGGACACGTATGTCGAGTTCAGCGGTCGCACCGAGGCGCTCGACGCCTCGCGCTTCGATTTCCACGTGACCAGCCGCGACTGGCAGGAGAGCGACAAACTCTTGGCCGGCATCATGACGGCGGCCGGTGCACGCACCCGGCCGATTGCCGTCGGCGGCTCTGGCACCTTCGACGGCACGATGACCGGCCGGTTCAGAACCCCGCGCATCGAGGGGCAGTTCGCCGGTCAGGACCTGCGTGGCTGGGACGTGACCTGGGGAACCGTGCGCACCGCGCTGGTCGTCGAGGACAGCTATGTGGACATCGCCGACGCCGAGATGGAGAAGGGCGACGCACGAATGCGGGTGCAGGGCCGCTTCTCGCTCGGTTTCCCGCGCCGCGACGGCGGTGAGGAGATGCGCGCGCGGATCCAGATCAACGAATGGCCCCTGCGCGACCTCCGCCATGCGTTCGTGCTCGACGACTACCCGGTCGACGGGCCGCTGTCGGGCGACTTCCAGGTGCACGGCGACTATCGCGGCCCGGTCGGCTTCGGCCGACTTCGGCTGCACGACGCCGTGGCCTATGACGAGCCTCTCGAGACGTTGACCTCGGCGCTGCGTTTCGACGGCCGGGGCGTCTCGCTCGACGACATCGTCATCACCAAGGGCGGCGGACACGTAAACGGGTCGGCGTACGTCGCCTGGGCGGGCAGCTATCGCTTTCGCGTCGACGGACGCGACATCGCCGTGTCGAGCGTCCACGCCCTGACGTGGGAAGGTGTGCCGTTGACCGGCACCCTGCGGCTGGTCGCGGAGGGTGACGCCACGTTCCAGGCACCGAGGTACAGCGTCGAGGCAGCCATCGAGGACCTCTATGTCGGCGACGAAGGTATCGGCCAGGTCACGGCGCAGCTGTCGATCCGCGAACAGCAGATGTTCATCGATGCCCTCGAGATGGCATCGTCGCGCCTCGCCGTGTCCGGCACCGGCCACATGCCATTCGACGACGACGCCGACACCGACCTCACGCTGACCTTCGTCAACACCTCGCTGGACCCCTACCTGCGCGTGTACAGCCCGACGTTCTCTCCGCTCACGACGATGGTCGGGACGGGCATGCTCCACCTGGTCGGCCCACTGAACGCCCCGGCCAGGCTCAAAGGCGACCTCCGGCTCGATTCGGTGCAGCTCCGGTTGATCGATTACCAGATTCGCAACGATGGCCCGGTGCGGGTGGCGCTCGGCCAGGACCGGGTGCAGATCGACCGCATGCGCCTGGTCGGCGATGGCACCCGGCTCGACGTCGCAGGCGACGTCAACCTGACCACCGAGCGCATGAGCATCCGCCTGCTCGGTGACGCCAACCTCGGCCTGCTGCAGGGCGTCCTGCAGGACGTGCGCGCCTCAGGCGCTGCTGAAGTGTCGGCAGAGATCAGCGGCCCCTGGCGTTCGCCGGTGGTCGGCGGCAGCGCGCTGATCTCGGAAGGCCGGCTCCGCTATGGCGGCCTGCCGCACTCGCTCGAAGCCATCAACGGGACGGTGCGATTCGACACGGGGGGCGCCTCGCTCGAGGGCGTGAGTGCTCGCCTCGGCGGTGGTCCGGTGCGCTTGGGCGGACGCGTGACGTTTGCCGGCCTGACACCCACCGAGTTCAACGTCACGGCCACCGGGTACGAGATGCGCATCCGGTATCCCGAGGGGTTCCGGTCGATCATCGATGCGCAGCTGGCCCTGCGCGGTCCGGTCGCGCAGCCGACCCTCAGCGGCACGGTCAGCGTGCGTGACGCGGTGCTGACCAGGACCATCGACACCAGCGGCACCGGGGTCTTCGGCCTGGCGGCGGGCGGGCTGCCGGCCGGCGGCGCCGCCAGCACCGAGGCCGGCTACCCTCTCCTGTTCGACCTGCGGGTGGAAGCACCGTCGACGCTGCGCATCGAGAACAACACCGCGCGTCTCGTGGCCAGCGCCGACCTGATGTTGCGGGGCACCTACGACCGGCCGCAGCTGTTCGGCCGGGCCGAGGTCGAGCGCGGCGAGGTCTTCTTCGAGGGCAAGCGCTACAACGTGCGGCGCGGCGTCATCGACTTCGCCAACCCGACCCGCATCGAGCCCTTCTTCGACATCGAGGCCGAGACCCGGGCGCAGGTGCCCGGCCAGATCTACAACGTCACGTTCCGCGTCTCCGGCACGCCCGACCGGTTCGTGTTCGACCTGGCGTCGGACCCGCCGCTGAACGCCGTCGACATCATGGCGCTGCTGTTCGGCGATGTGCGCGACCCGGTGAACGCCGAGTTGCGCGCCCTGCGGGCGCCCAATCAGACCGAACAGGATCTGATCGCCGCCCGGGCGGCCCGCCTGCTCGCCAGTCCCATCTCCCAGAACGTGAGCCGAGTCGCCGAGCAGGCGCTCGGTGTCGACTCCGTGCAGATCACACCCTCGCTCGTGAACATCGGGCAGCAGTCGTCACGCCTCAGTCCGGGGGCACGCCTGACGATCGGCAAGCGGATCAGCGAGCGTCTGTACCTGACCTTCGCGCAGCTCCTCACCTCCGAGCAGCGCGACCAGCTGATTCTCCTCGAGTTCACGCAGAACGACCGGCTGTCGTGGATCATCTCGCAGAACGAGGACGACACCTACGCCGTGGACGTCCGCGTCAGGCACATCTTCTGATGCGCGTCGTCACGCTGGGCCTCCTTGTCGTGACGCTCGGCCGCGGCGCCGTGCTCGCGGCGCAGGCTCAGACACCGGCCGCGCCAGAGGTGCGCGGGCAGCGTGTGACGGCGATCCGCGTGCTCCTCGACGGCACGCTCTCGAACGACCCGTCGCTGGTGCCGCTGCTCGATGTCGAGGTCGGGCAGCCGCTCGACGCGTCGCAGGTGCGCTCGTCGATCGATCATCTCGTCCACCTGCGGCGGTTCGCGACGGTCGATGTCCTGGCTGAACCGGCGCCGGACGGGGTGGTGGTCGTCGTCGAACTGACATCCGCCCAACGCATCGACGGCGTTCGTGTCGACGGCGCGTTGCGCCGCTTCGGCAACCCCATCACTCGCGCGGTGCGTGAGCGCCTCGGCACGAGCGCACTGGCGGCGCGGGCGGCAGACGCGATCAGCGCAACGCAGGACGAACTGGGCGCGCGCGGCTACCTGCGACCGCAGTTGGCCACACGACTGGACGCCACAGGACGCCCTGACGTCGTGACGCTGGTGATCACCGGGGAGCCTGGGCCGCGTTGGCAGATCGGCCGTGTCACCATCACCGGGCTGCCGCCCTCGGAGCAGGCCGACGCCCTTGCGGCGCTGGACTTGCGCGCCGGCCTGCCCTACGACCGTGGCGACGTGGATCAACGCGTCAGGCGCTACACGACGCGGCTGCGCACCATCGGCTACTACGAGGCGGTCGTGCGCATCACTCCGGTGCCAGGTCAGACCGCGGCGGTCATCGATCTCATCGTGGACGTGACGCGGGGGCCGCTGGTCGTCCTGATGTTCGAGGGCGACCCGTTGCCGGAGGCGGTGCGTCGCGAGCTGGTCCCGGTGCGCGAGGAGGCCAGCGTCGACGAAGACCTGCTGGAAGACTCACGCAACCGGATCACCGCCTGGCTGCAGGAGCGCGGGTACTGGCGGGCCCGCGTGTCGTACTCGCGCCGACAGACCGAGACCGGCCTCGAAGTGGTGTTCACCATCGCCCGCGGCCGGCTCTATCGCGTCCGCTCGCTGGTCCTCGGAGGCGCCCAGGCCCTGCCCGAGTCCACGCTCCGCGAGCGCGTCCCGATCGAAGCCGACGATCCGTTCGCGCCGTCGCTGCTCGCGGCGGGCATTGCATCGATCACCCAGCTGTACCAGAACAGCGGGTTCCCCGCGGCGCGGGTCGAGCAGGCGCTGGTGGATGTCAGCGCGCCATCGCTGTCGCTCGACGACCCCGGAGCGATCGAGATCCGCCTTCGCATCGCCGAAGGCACGCGCGCCACCGTGTCAGGCATCACCTTCGAAGGGGTGCAGGCGCTGGACGAAACCGCTCTGCGATCGGTCCTGTCGATTGCCGTCGGGCAGCCCTTCTCGTCGTCGTCGGTGGTCGCCAGCCGCGAGGCCGTGCTCCGTCGCTATCTGGACGAGGGGTATCGCCAGGCCCAGATCGAGGCGCGGCTCGACAACGGGGTGACGCCCGGGGCGATCGCCGTGACGTTCGTGCTCGCCGAAGGTCGCCAGACCATCGTCGATCGCATCCTGGTGATCGGCAATGGGCGCACGAGCGAAGACACCATCCGGCGTGAACTGCGCATCGTCAGCGGCCAGCCGTTCGGGCTCAGCCGGGTCTTCGAGAGCCAACGGCGGCTCACCGCCCTCGGGCTCTTCCGGAGCGTCCGGATCGTCGATGTCGGGCAGGCCAACGTCGACAGCCATGACGTCATCATCACCGTCGAGGAGGCGCCTGTCACCACCGTGGGCTACGGCGCCGGACTGCAGGGCGGCCAGCGGCTGCGCTCGGTCAGCGACGGGGCTGTCGCCGAGAAGTTCGAGTTCGCCGCGCGCGGCTTCTTCGAGGCCGGTCGGCGCAACCTGTGGGGCAAGAACCGGGCGCTGAGCCTGTTCCTGCGCGCCAGCGTCCGGCCCCGCGACGACCCCGGCGACCCCCAGCGCGATGGCAGCGGCCTGGCGCTCAACGAGTACCGGGTGCTCGGGACCTGGCGCGAACCACGGGCGTTCATCGACAGCGCCAACCTGGACGTGACGGCGTTTGTCGAACAGGCCATCCGATCGAGCTTCAGCTTCCGCCGGCAGCAGGCCCGTGTCGACTGGTCACGTCTGCTCGGCCAACACACCACCGTCGTCGCCAGGTACGCCTTCGGCCGGACCGAACTGTACGACGCACGCATCGCCCCGGACGATCAGCTCAACGTTGACCGGCTGTTTCCGCAGGTCCGCCTCTCGTCGGTCACCAACTCGATTCTGCGCGACACGCGCGACGACCCCCTGGATCCCGGCAAGGGTGCATTTGTCGCGGTTGACGGCGAACTGGCGGGCCGGTCGATCGGGTCCGAGGTCGGGTTTGCCAAGACGCTGCTGCAGGGGTTCCTGTACAGAAGGCTGCCCGGGCCGCGGCGCATCGTCCTCGCTGGCGGCGCCCGGCTTGGCCTGGCCCGCGGGCTGACTCGGGAAATCTCGCGCCTCGGCGATGACCGGCAAGCGCTGGTCGGCCCGAACGGGCAACCGCTCTTCGACGTGGTCACCGACCTGCCGGCTGCCGAGCGCTTCTTTGCCGGCGGCGACAACACCGTGCGGGGTTTCGCCCAGGACCGACTCGGCGAACCGGCCACGCTGGACCGCAACGGCCTGCCCACCGGGGGCAATGCGCTGCTGATCTTCAACACCGAGGTGCGCGTGCCCGTGTGGCGAGGCCTGACCGTGGCTGGATTTGTCGACGCAGGCAACGTCTTCCTGCGCGTCTCCAACCTGGATGTCGGGACGGTTCGCGGCGCGGCCGGCGTCGGCGTGCGCTACCTCTCGCCAATCGGTCCGATTCGGGTCGACCTGGGTTTCAAGCTGTCGCAGCAGACCTTTGCCAGCGGGAGCCGGGAAGGACGTACGGCGCTCCACATCACCGTGGGCCAGGCGTTCTGACGGGCGAGAGGTGCTGCGAGGTGCCTCGGGATGCCTCGGGCCCTGCCGCCTGCCGAGGCCAGATCAGCGGAGCCAGTTGTACTTGACGATGCACCAGAGGGCGCGGACGCCGTCCTTCCAGCCGATTTTCTTGCCCTCTTCGTAAGTGCGCCCGTCATAGGAGATCCCCACCTCGTAGATGCGCAGGCCCATCTTGGCGATCTTGGCGGTGATTTCGGGCTCGAAGCCGAACCGATCCTCTTCGATGGTGATCTGCTGGAGCACGTCACGCCGGAAGACCTTGTAGCAGGTCTCCATGTCGGTGAGATTGAGGTTCGTGAACGCGTTGGAGCACAGCGTCAGGAACTTGTTGCCCATGAAGTGCCAGAAATACAACACCCGATGGGTCTCGCCGCCCGCGAAGCGCGAGCCGAACACGACGTCGGCCCGTCCCTCTTCGATGGGCTTGATCAGCTTGGGGTACTCCCGCGGGTCATACTCCAGGTCGGCGTCCTGGATGATGACCAGGTCGCCAGTGGCGGCCGCGAACCCCGTCCGCAGCGAGGCACCCTTGCCCTGGTTGCGTTCGTGGTACAACACGCGGACGTTGGCGGGAAAGGCGGTGGTGCGCAGCAGGTCCCGCGTCCCGTCGGTCGAGCAATCGTCCACCAGGACGATGTCCTTGTCGACGTCGACCTCCTGCACGCGACCAATCAGGTGCAGCAGTGTGTCGACTTCGTTGTAGACCGGAATGACGACCGTCAGTTTCATCAAGGCAATGAGCCGCCGCGCGGCCGCGACAGTATATCTGGCCGTCGCGGTGCTCCCCGCACTCTCGGTGGTCAGAGCCGGGGCGGCGGCCCAGGTCGTGTTGGTGGACCGACTCGTCGCCATCGTCGGCGAGCAGGCGCTGACGCACCGCGACGTCGAGGCGGCCCACCTGCTCGGCTCCATTCCGCCCGGCAGCACGGCCGACGATGCCGTGCAGCGCCTGGTCAGCCGTGCGCTGATGCACCTCGAGGTGGAGCGTCTGGCCGTTGTCGCGCCGATCGAGGCGGCCGTCGATGAGCGCCTCGACAGGGCTCGCGAGCGGGTCGGCGGCACGGCCGCGTTCGCGCGCGCGCTGGAGGTTCTCGGACTCTCGCAACTGCGGGCTCGTGAGTGGATCGCCGATGACCTGCGCATCGACGTCTACGTCGATCAGCGATTCACGGCGCCGGCCCAGCCGACCGACGTCGAGGTCGCGCAGGAAGCGGGCAAGGACGGCAGCGGCGCGCCGTCGGCCGACCAGTTGCGTGAGGCGCGCCGTCGTCTCGTGCAGGTGCGCCGGGCGGCGTTGGTGGCTGACTGGTTGACGGGTATCCGCGAGCGCACGTCGGTCCAGATCGCGGGGCCGCGGTGAACCCGCCAACGGGCGCGACCGGGCCAGCGATCGACGGGTCGCCGCCCGGGCTCCGCGAGGGCGTTCGCCGCCTCGCCATCGTCCCGCTGCTTGCCGTTTACCTTGCCGGTCCGGCGTGGGTCGTGCTCGTCTCGCCGGCCATCCCGGGCCTGTTGCGGATGGCGCTGCTGATGCTGGCCGGCCTCGCCGCGCTTGCGCCCCGCTGGTCCCCGACCATCCTGCTCGGGCTGGTCCCCCTCCTGCCAATCTGGCCGGCCCTGATCCCCGCCTTGCCCGACGGGCTCGTGCATCTGGTGGTGGCCACGCAGGCGGTGCCATGGCTGGTGCGACGGTTGCTTGGTCACCGCGGCGTCGGCAACAGCATGGTGCCCGGCTGGGGGCTGTTTGCCGCCGTCGGCACCGTGTCACTGCTCGTCGGTTTCACGCCTGAGCCGTGGCGGGGACTCGATCTGCCGCATGTCTGGCGTCTTGTCACGGCCCACGTGCCCTCCTACATCTTCGAAGCCGATCACGCGAGGGGATCGAGCGCCTGGCTGGTCTGGACCGTGATGGTCGACGGCTTGATGTGCGCGCTGATCGTCGGATGGGCGGTGAATCGCCAGACGCGCCTCCTGCCGCTGCGCGCCGTCGCCGTGTCTGCCGTGGTGACCGCACTGTTTGGCATGTGGCAAGCGGTCACCGGCCTCGGTCTGCAGACCGCCTGGATGGTGTTCGATGCCGGGATCGTGCGGATCAATGCCACCTACATCGACCCCAATGCGCTGGCGGCGTTTTACGCGCTGGTGGCGCCAGTCGTGGCCGGACTGGCCATGCAGGCCCTCGGATGGCGGCGGGTCGCCTGGAGTGTCGGCCTCGCCCTGGTGCTGGTCGCCGTGGTGATGACGGCGGGTCGGGCCGGACTCGTCGCCCTGGCGGTCGGCCTGCTGGCCATGGCCTGGGTCGCCCAGCGTCACGGACTCGATGAAATCGATGCGACGCGTGTCGTGCGGCGTCACTTCCGGTGGGGGGTGCGCGCCACCCTCGTGGCGCTTGTCGCCGGGTGGCTGCTGCTGGTCGCGGTCGGCAGCGCGTTGAACGTGCGACACGAGCAGCAGACCTCGTACCTGCACACGTGGCTCTACACGTTCAACGTGCGCCAACCCGCCGACGCCATCGCCAAGGGCCGCATCGCCGTGTGGGAGGTGGCGCGTGGATTGATCAGGGAGCATCCGCTGGTCGGCCAGGGCATCGGCGCCGCCCCCGTCCAGTTCGAGCGCATGCGAGCCGACCTCGGCATCGAGACGCTGCCGCACGACGCCCGGCTCTCGCCGCACAACACGTATCTGCTGGTGACCAGCGAACTGGGTGCGCTCGGCCTTGGAGCGTTTCTGTTGATGTTCTGGGCGGTCGTGATCGGGGTGCGCGCGCGAGACAACCTGCGAGACCGGGAGGCCGCCACCTGGCCCGTGACCGGGCTGGTCGGTGGACTGGTCGGCTACGCGCTGACCATGCTGACCGGTGACCGCATCCTGTTGCGCGAAGACGTCGTGGTGGGCGTGATCTGTGCCTCGCTCGCGACGATCGCGGCGCCGCCGCTGCCCCGGCGGTGGCGCTACGCCGCGGCCATCGTGCTGCTCGTCGCGCTGGCCAGCTGGCCGGTGCGCGCCGGCTGGGTGCATGGCGGGCCGCAGCTGCGCGGGGTGCCGCCCCACGAAGGCCTGCACCCGGAGCAGGTCGGGTCGCGCGGCGAAACCTATCGCTGGACCACCGGCGACGCCCTGTTCTACGTGCCGGCCGGCGCCCGGCGGGTGACCATCCCGGTGCGAAATCTCTCCCCCGTGAGCCAGCGGCTGGATGTGACGGTCGACGGCCGCCCGGCCGATCTGCAGTATCTGGAGCCGGGTCCCTGGGTGACGCTGGACTACCGATTGCCGCCGCCCCCGGATGGACGATGGCACGCCATCGGCCTGCGCATCTCGCCGACCTGGCGGGCGCCGGGCGACGCGCGGACGCTCGGCGTGGTCGTCGGTGCCTGGCACTACGAGCCGCGCTGAGCGGGGCGGCGCTACGTGGGGGGCAGCAGACCGTGCTGCGAGGCGTACTGGTAAATCGCGATCTCGATGAGGTTGAACAGCGAGTGCGACACGGCCGGCGCCAGCATGCTGCGCCGCCGCAGGTAGATCACACCCCACAGCAGGCCGAGCGCGCCGGTGATGAGTGCCGCGTCGAAGCCCTGCGTCAGGTGGCCGAGCCCGAAGGCGACACTGAACAGGACCAAGCCCACTCGGGCGCCGCCGAGATCCTGATCGAAGCGATGCAGGATGAAGGCGCGCTGCACTTCCTCGCGCACGCCTCCGGCCAGGACCACCACGAGGGCGAACACCGCCACCCGCCACGGTGAGGTGAGCATCGCCTGCAGCGGGTTCTGCGGCACGTTGTGCAGCCACGGTGCCAGCCACTGCACCAGGGCGCCGAGCACGATGACCAGCGCGAACACCAGCGGCACGTACGCCACGCCGCGTCTGACCTCGACGGCCCGCGGCCCGCGCCCGAGCAGGACCTGTCCTGCCGACTCGCCGCGCAGGCGCAGGAAGAGCACCACCAGCACGACGACAGCCAGCGTGTCGAGCAACGAGACGGCCACCACGAAGCGGAAGGGCAGGGCGTCGCCCGATGTCACCCGGACGCCCAGGCCAATCAGCAGGCCGCCAATTAGCAACTGCGTCGGGAACCCGGAGCAGAGCAGCACCTCGAGGACCGACAGCGCGCGCGAGACGCGCGGCGCATCCGGAAGGGGCGCCTCCAATGGCTGGGATGGCGTGTCTATCACGTCCGGAGCACTCACCATGTAGATGTTACGCTGTTGACGCGCGCCGTTGTGCCTCCCTGGTTCGTGAAAGGTCGTCCTGTGTCGAGTGCACTTCAGTCCCCGCGTCAGCCAGACCCCTTGCAGGACCAGCCTTCGGGCGAGCGCGTGCTCGTGGTCGAAGACGACCGCGCCGCCCGGATCGGTCTGACCGAACTGATCCGCGCCTGGGGCTATGTCGCCGAGGACGCCTCCGACGGCGAGGAGGCGCTACAGAAGGTCACGACGTTCCGCCCGGGCATCGTGCTGACCGACCTGGTCATGCCGCGCCTGGACGGACTGGGACTACTGCGGGCGTTGCAGGACCAGCTCAGCGACCTCTGCATCGTCATTCTCACGGCGCAGGGCACCGTGGAGACGGCCGTCGAGGCGATCCGCGATGGCGCGTACGACTACCTCACCAAGCCGGTCGATCCTCACCGGCTGCAGATCCTGCTGGCCAAGGCCGTGGAGCGGCAGGCGACGCGTCGCGAGGTCCGTGTCCTGCGTCGGCAGTTGCGCGACCAGGGCAGTTTTGGCCGGATCATCGGCAACACCCCGGCGATCCGCCGGCTCTATCGCACCATCGAGCAGGCCGCACCGACCGGCGCCTCCGTGCTGGTCTGGGGCGAATCGGGCACCGGCAAGGAACTCGTCGCGCAGACCATCCACCAGCTCAGCGACCGGGTCAATCAACCCTACATTGCCATCAACTGCGCGGCCATCCCGGAGACGCTGCTGGAGAGCGAGATCTTCGGCCACGAGAAGGGTGCCTTCACCGGCGCCGTCGAGCGGCGCCTGGGCTGCTTCGAGCTGGCCCACCGCGGCACGCTGTTCCTCGATGAGATCGCGGAGATGGTGCCGGTCACGCAGGTCAAGCTGCTGCGGGTGCTGCAGGAACGGACGTTCCGTCGCCTTGGCGGCCGCGCCGAGCAAAGCGTCGACGTCCGGATCATCGCCGCGACCAACGTCAATCCGCTCGAGGCCGTGCAGCGCGGCAAGCTGCGCGAAGACCTCTACTACCGCCTCAACGTGTTCTCGATCGAGCTGCCGCCGCTGCGCGCGCGTCGGGAGGACATCCCACTGCTGGTGCAGTCGTTCATCGGGGAGTTCAGCGGCCGCAACGGCAAGGACGTCAAGGCCGTGTCGCAGGACGCGCTCGCCCTGCTCGAGCAGTATCACTGGCCGGGCAACGTCCGCGAACTGCGCAACGTCATCGAGCGGGCCACGATCCTGGCCCCTGGCGAGTTCATCGAGGCGGCGCAGCTGCCGCCCGAGCTGTCGCTGCCGCCGACCAGCGCCAGCGAGCGCCACCAGATCACCATCACGCCGGGCACCACGGTGGATGAGGCCGAGATGAGGCTGATCGAGATCACGCTGGCGCACACGGGCCAGAACAAGACGCGGGCCGCCGAGCTGCTCGGCATCAGCCTGAAGACGCTGCACAACAAGTTGAACCGCATGAAGGGCCGCGATCAGTCACTCGACTGACCGCGCACGCCGCATGCGTCTCAGCTACCAGACCCGGCAGGCGCTGGGCGTCACCGGCATCGTCGCGCTGACGGTGGTCGCGCTCAGCGTGGTGTACCTGGCCGCGCAGGCGCATGCCCTGCTGGCGGAGAGCGAACTGCGTGGACGGATGCTGGCCAACGCCACCTACCAGCGGGCGTTCACCCTGGTCCGCAGCCGGGAGTCGGCGGCGGCCGACCTGCAGACCGATCCCGGCCTGCGCGCCATCCTGCTCTCGGCCATCGGCTTTGCCGAGAACGTCACCTACGCGACCATCACCGACGTCCGCGACGTCGCGCTCGTCCACAGCTCACCCACCCTGGAGGGCACCGTCGTGCCTGACCAGGCCTCGCTCGACAACCTGCTGCAGGGTGGCCCGTTCACGCAACTGCGCGGCCTGTGGGAGCAACGCAGCTACGAAGTGACGCAGCCGCTGCTGCTCGGCGACGAGCGGTTCGGCTCCATCCGGATCGGCGTCTCCACCGTGCTGATCTGGGACGGCCTGAAGTCGGCGCTCAAGCCGATTGCCGTCATCGCTGGGGCGGCGATGGTGCTGGCCATCGGGCTGTCGTGGCTCATGGCGAGACGGTTCCTCCGGCCCATCCACGTGCTGCAGAGCGGCATCGCCCGGCTGCGCGAGGGCGAGCAGGACGTGCGTCTCGATCTGCCGGACGAGGACTTCAAGGACCTCGGCACATCGTTCAACGCGATGAGCCAGTCGGTCTCGACGATTCGCTCGCAGCTGGTGGAGCAGGCGCGGCGTGCCGAGTCGGTCGTGGAACGGCTCGAAGACGCGGTGGCGATTGTCGGTCCCAACGGCGACGTCGGCTTTGTCAACACCGCCATGCGGGCGCTGCTGCCGACCCTTGCACCGGGCACCACGCTGGCAAGCGTGGTGCCGGCCGCGCACCCGTGTCGCACCCTCGTCGAGCAGGCGCTCGCGGTCCGGGCGTCGCGGGGCCCGCTGATTGCCGACATGCCCGGCACGGCTGGGGAAGCGGGCAGCCAGCAGCAACTGATGGCGCACCCGATTTCCGACCAGGCACGGGGATTTGTCGGCGTCATGCTCGTGGCGCGCAACGTCGGCGCGCTGTCGCAGCTGCAGACCATGCTGCGCTACTCGCGCAAGCTGTCCTCACTGAACCGCTTGCTGGCCGGGGTGGCGCACGAGGTCAAGAACCCGCTGAACGCGATGACCATCCATCTGGAGCTGCTCCGGCAGAAGCTGGGCCGGCGGGCGCTGGCGGCGACAACGGCCGGTCCAGGAGGCGGGGGACCGCCGCCGGGTGACGGGCTGATGAGTCACGTGTCGATCATCGGTGAGGAGATTGGTCGCCTCGACCGGGTCGTCCAGGGGTTTCTGCGGTTCAGCCGCCCGGAAGAGCTGCAGCTCGAGCCGGTGTCTGTCTCGGCACTGCTGCAGGACATCGTGGACGTCGTGCGGCCGCAGGCCGAGCAGCAGGGCATCAGCGTCGATCTGGCAGCACATCGCGCCGCGGCAATCCAGGTCGATCGGGCGATGGTGCGGCAAGCGCTGCTCAACCTGGCACTCAACGCCATCGACGCCATGCCTGAAGGCGGGTCGCTCTCGTTGCAGGCCCGGTCGATCGAAGATCAGCAGGTCCAGATCGATGTGACCGACACGGGACTCGGGATCCAACCCGAACATCTGAGCCGCATCTTCGACTTGTATTTCACGACGCGCGAGCAGGGGAGCGGACTGGGTCTTTCCATGGTGTATCGCACCGTGCAACTGCACGATGGGACCATCGAGGTGGAGTCGACGCCCGGCCGTGGCACGTCGTTCCGCCTGCGGTTGCCCCGCGCGTGATGAGGAGAATGATTGTGAGACCCACCTGCCTGCCCGCACCGCGGCGGATCATCCGGCCAGGAGTTGTCCTCGCCGCCCTGTCGCTGCTCGCTGGGACCGCGTGCTCCCGGCCGCGGCCCGTCGCGGTGCCGGTCGTGGTGGCGCTCGAGGTGCCGCCGCCGCCGGACCGCGTGATCTCTACCCCGCCCGAACCGGTCGCGCCCATCGAGTCGACAACCGTGGAGCGGCCGGCCCCGGTGCTCCGCCCGGCGCGGTCGCGGGTTGCCGCCACCCGGCAGGAGTCGTCCAAGCCCGCCGACACGGCCCGCGTCGAACCCGACGCCGAGGTCACGGCTGCGGCTCCGGAGCCTGCGGCCACGCCAGGCCCGCTGCTGCGCACCCCGCAGACCGCCGACGAGAACAACGCGGAACGCCGGACCAAGGACGTCCTTGGCCGCGCGAGCAGCCTGCTCGACCGCGTGAACCTTGCCACCCTCGGGCAGCAGGCGCGGCAGCAACTCGAAACCGCGCGCCGTTTCGTGAACCAGGCGCAGCAGGCCTTGGTCGAGCGCAATCTGGTGCTGGCGTCGTCGCTGGCCGACAAGGCCGAGACGTTGGCCAGAGGGCTGAGCCGCTAACGAAGTGCGGACGTGTAGTCGAGTCCTACAGGTGGCATCTTTGCGGTGCGCGTGCGCCGTGGTTGGGACCGGTGCGCGGACGCCACGCAGCACGATTTGGGTGATCGCACGGCAGCACGCGACAGATGGCGAGTGGCATCCCGTTTGCTTTCTCTTGGGGTACCTCGCTCCGTAAGGGGCAAACTCCTCCAGATCTTCCGCACCACCTGCGGGAAACCGGACGCACCGGTTTCCCGCCCTCACCTTCCCTCCCCAGCGCCGCTCTGACAACGACCGTTTGTCTGTGGCTTGCCACGATCGGCCGCGGCATGACTGTAAGTGGCGCTGCGGAAAGGCCTTGCGGCGAATTTGGGCGTTGGCCTGTATATTGGGTGTCACCACGACAGGACGCACAAGATGTGGTGTAAATTCCCGTTGACAACCCCTTGAGGGCGGAGCATAGTGACTCTCCGAAGCGTCGAAGTCCGCCCTACCCGAGAGCACCCAGCCACTCGGAGTGGCGAGCCCCCGAGTCAGCATGAACGAGGGTTTGTCGCAGGACGGATCACGCCTCCCACACTGGTCGAAGGTAGCGCCTGATCATGCCGCACGCGGCATGGCCCGCATCGAGTCGGGCGGGCGCGTGTCGTCGGGAGTGGGCAGGCTTTGGCGATTCGCAGCGACGACTTGACATAGACATCGCCGTGCGCCGACCCGGGGGAGGGTTCGTGTCCGGCATGAGGAGGAAGGGAATGCAGTCTGCACAGTCGGTCGAGAGTGTCCTCGGCCAGTCGACTGGCACCGCGGATGTCGTGACGGTTCCGGGTCTGGAGTTTCCTCGGTTCTTCACGCGCGACGGGATCGATCCGTTCGACGCCGTGGAGTGGGAGACCCGCGCGGCGGTCATCGGCAACGAGAAGGGGCACGTCGTGTTCGAGCAACGCGACGTGGAGATCCCGAAGTCCTGGTCACAGCAGGCGACCAACATCGTCGTCTCCAAGTATTTCCGCGGCACCGTCGGTCTGCCGGAGCGCGAGCGCTCCGTACGTCAACTGATCGGGCGCGTGGTGGATACCATCACCAGCTGGGCGCGCACGCAGAAATATTTCGCGAGCGAGGACGACCTGCAGGCCTTCAGCGACGACCTGAAGCACCTGCTCGTGTTCCAGAAGGCCGCCTTCAATAGCCCCGTCTGGTTCAACTGCGGCATCGAACCCCACCCGCAGTGCTCGGCGTGCTTCATCAACGCCGTGCAGGACACGATGGAGTCGATCCTCACGCTGGCCAAGACCGAGGGCATGCTGTTCAAGTACGGCTCCGGCACCGGCTCGAACCTGTCGTCGATCCGCTCGTCGCAGGAGTTGCTGGCCGGTGGTGGCACGGCCTCAGGTCCGGTCTCGTTCATGAAGGGCTTCGACGCGTTTGCCGGCGTCATCAAGTCGGGCGGCAAGACGCGCCGTGCCGCCAAGATGGTGATCCTCAACGCCGGTCATCCCGACATCGTCGAGTTCATCAACTGCAAGGTCGAGGAAGAGAAGAAGGCCTGGGCGCTGATCGATGCCGGCTACGACGGCTCGTTCACGGGCCCGGCCTACGCGTCGGTGTTCTTCCAGAACAGCAACAACAGCGTGCGCGTCGACGACGACTTCATGCGCGCGGTGCTGGACGACAGGGACTGGACGACGCACGCGGTCCGCGACGGGGCGGCGATGGCCACCTACAAGGCCCGCGACCTGATGCACCAGATCGCCGAGGCGACGCATATCTGCGGCGACCCGGGGATGCAGTACGACACGACGGTCAACGACTGGCACACCTGCCCGAACACGGCGCGGATCAACGCCAGCAACCCGTGCTCGGAGTACATGTTCCTGGACGATTCGGCGTGCAATCTGGCGTCGATCAACCTGATGAAGTTCGTCGACGAGCACGGCGAATTCCAGGTCGAGGGCTTCCGGGCCGCCTGCCGCGTGCTGATCACCGCGCAGGAAATCATCGTCGACAACGCCAGCTACCCGACCAAGGCGATCGAGCGCAACAGCCTCGCGTACCGCCCGCTCGGGCTTGGCTACGCGAACCTCGGCGCGCTGCTGATGTCGCGCGGCCTGCCGTACGACAGCGATGGCGGCCGCGACATGGCCGCGGCGATCACCGCGGTGATGACCGGCGAGGCCTACGGCCAGTCGGCGCGCGTCGCCCGTGACCACGGCGGCCCGTTCGAGGGCTACGAGAAGAACCGCGAGCCGTTCCTGCGGGTGATGCGCAAGCACCGCAACGCGATCAAGGCCATCGATCGCACCAACGTCCCCAAGGATCTCTACGAGGCGGCGCGGACGGCGTGGGACGACGCCGTCGAGATCGGCGAGCAGCACGGCTTCCGCAACGCGCAGGCCACCGTGCTCGCGCCGACCGGCACCATCGGCTTCATGATGGACTGCGACACGACCGGCGTGGAGCCGGACATCGCGCTGGTCAAGTACAAGAAGCTGGTCGGCGGCGGGCTGATGAAGATCGTCAACGGCACCGTGCCGATGGCGCTCGACAAGCTCGGCTACTCGGCGCAGCAGATCAAGGAGATCGTCGCCTACATCGACGAGCACGAGACCATCGAAGGCGCGCCGCACCTCAAGGCCGACGACCTGCCGGTGTTTGACTGCGCCTTCAAGGCACTCAAGGGCGATCGCTCGATCCACTACATGGGGCACATCAAGATGATGGGCGCCACGCAGCCCTTCATCTCGGGCGCGATCAGCAAGACCGTCAACGTGCCCAAGGACGCGACCGTCGAAGAGATCCAGGAAGCCTACGTGCAGTCCTGGCGCCTCGGGGCGAAGGCGGTGTCGATCTACCGCGACGGCAGCAAGCGCACGCAGCCGCTCAACACGTCCAAGGACAAGCAGCTGGCCGGTGCGGCGGTTGCCAGCGGCGTGCCCCAGCCGGTTCGTCGCCGGCTGCCGGATGAGCGCCCGTCGATCACCCACCGCTTCGACATCGCCGGCCACGAGGGCTACATCACCGTCGGCCTGTTCGACGACGGCCAGCCCGGCGAGATTTTCCTGGTGATGGCCAAGGAAGGCTCGACGATCTCGGGCTTTGCCGACGCGTTCGCGCAGGCCATCTCGTACGCGCTCCAGTACGGGGTGCCGCTGCAGGTGCTCGTGGACAAGTTCAGCCACGCGCGCTTCGAGCCGTCGGGCATGACGCGCAATCCCGAAGTGCGGTTCGCCAAGTCGATCGTCGACTACGTGTTCCGCTGGATGGCGACCAAGTTCATGTCGCCGGAAGCCCGGTATCGCGCCGGCGTGAACATGGCCGATCCATCCCTCGCGGCCGTTGACGGACCTGCCAACACGGCCGTGGCAGCCACCGTCGCTGCGGCGACGGCTGGCAAGGGCCACGCCGAGTTCGCGTCGATGCAGAACCAGGAAGACGCGCCGCCGTGCACGACGTGCGGCTCGATCATGGTGCGCAGCGGTGCCTGCTACAAGTGCGCCAACTGCGGCACGACGAGCGGCTGCGGCTGAGCGACTCCCGGGAGACTTCGGAGTAACCCCCACGGGCCGGACGCCAAAGCGCCCGGCCCGTGCCTCGTGATGGGCCTCGTGGCAGGCCTCGAGCGAGAGGACCGTCGTCGCCAGCGTGATAGTGTCGGAGACTGCAGACACAGTGGTGGCGCAGCCCGTCGGCGCGCCGCCCCTGGCGCCGGCGGTGACCGCCCTACAGTCCCGCGCAACGGGCAGGGTGTCGCCGATGCCCGACGGACTCGTTCCGCGTCGCTCGGGCGTACTCCCGGCAATTAACTTCCGTAGGATGGCCAGGCGCGGACCCGGGCGACGGATCGGGTCGGCGTGGCGTCCGTGTGAACGTAACCGTGCTCGACCCACACCTTCCACCAATGAGGAACTGGTATCACCAGGCCTCCCGACTCTTCTCCCTGCCGCGCTGGCGCGCCTGCGTCTGCGTGCTGGCTGCGCTGATCACGATGCCGGCCGCCCCGGCGCCGGCCCAGACGATGGCCGCCACGCTGTTTGTCGAGGTCCGCGACCAGAGCGGCGCCTGGCTGCCCGACGTCACCCTGACCCTGACCGATCAGCAGACCGCGCTGCTGCGGGAGGGCACGACGTCCTCGTCCGGCTTGCTGGTCATCCCGCTGCTGACGGCCGGGACCTACACCCTGCAGGCGACCCGCGAGGGCTTCAAGACCGAGATCGTCCGCGACATCGCGGTCCAGGCTGGCGTCCGCGGCACCGTCGCCGTCGTGCTCGTGCCAGGCCAGATCTCCGAGCAGGTGGTGGTCAGTGCGGACCTCACGACCCTGCGCGCCGGCAGCGGCGCCGTCGGCGAGGTGTTTGACGGCGAGACCCTGGTGACCCTGCCCGTCTCGGAACGCGACGTCATCCAGTTCACCTTCCAGGCGCCCGGCGTGGCGCCGCCCTCGCCCGGGTCCCGGCTTTCCACGCAGGGCAATACCGGCCTCAACAACAGTGGCTCGCGCGAGGCCGCCAACAACTTCCTGCTCGATGGCGTGGACAACAACGACCTGTTCCTGAACCGCCTCGTGGTCAACCCGAGTCTCGATGCGGTCAAGGAGGTCTCCCTGTTGCAGAGCACCTACGACGCCGAGCATGGCCGCAGCGCCGGCGCCCAGGTCAATGTGGTGATCAAGTCGGGCACGCGCACGCTGCGCGGATCGGCTTACGAGTACTTCCGCGACGAAGCCTTCGATGCTCGCCCCGCGTTGCTCCCCGAGGGCCTCGACAAGCCTTCGCTCGGCAAGCACCAGTTCGGTGGCACGATCGGCGGACCGCTCGGTCGCTTCCCGTCGTTCTACTTCGTCAACGTCGAGGCCATCCGCGCCAACCAGGCCGACACCCGACTGGCGCGCGTGCCCACCGACGCGGAGCGGGCCGGTGATTTCAGCGGCCTCGGACGCCCGATCGTCGACCCGTTCACCCAGCAGCCGTTCCCCGGCAACCTCATCCCGACATCGCGGATGAGCGCCGCCGGCCTGGCAACGGCGGCCTTGTATCCGCGCGCCAATCGCAGCGGGGGTGCCGCCAATCATGTGTCGTCACCCGAGGGGCGACGCGACGCCGTGCAGTTCACCGTCAAGACGGATCAGCACGGGTGGCAGGACAAGCCCTTTCACGTGCGCTACACGTTCGGCCGCGAGGACCGCGACCTGCCGTTCCCGGCACGGGCGCGCAATCTCCCGGGTTTCGGGACGTCGGTGCTCGACCAGGGGCACAACCTGGCGGCGGGCTTCAATCAGGCGATCTCCAGCCGGGTCGTCAATGAGCTTCGCGTCGGGATGAATGCCCTCAAACGCGACAGCCTGCCCACCAACGCCGGCACTGACGCGTTCGCGGCGCTCGGCATCCGGGGCCCGTCGCTGCCCGAGGTCGATCAGGGCTACCCGGCCGTGGTCGTCAGCGGCTACGAGACGCTCGGTGATGACCCGAACCTGCCAGTGCTGCGCAGTACGCGCACGATCCATCTCGCCGACACGCTCACCGCCCAGGTCGGGCGCCATCATCTGAAGACCGGCGCCGAGTTCCGGCACTACCAGTCCGACGGGCTCAACCACCTGTTCGCCCGCGGGCAGGTGACGTTCGCGGGCGCTCTGACCGGTGCGCCGTTTGCCGACCTGCTGCTCGGCCTCCCGACGCTGTCCCTGGTGGGCGCCAACGACAACGCCCAGCAGTTGCGGACGTGGTCGATCAACGGCTTCCTCCAGGACGACTGGCGCCTCTCCTCGCGCCTCACCGTCAACATGGGGGTGCGGTACGAGTTCAACGCGCCCCCGGTCGACGCCGCCGACCGCATGCGCATCTACGATCAGGACACGAACCAGATCGTCCAGGTGGGCACCAACGGGGTCCCGCGCTCGGGCATCGCCTCCGACTTCAACAACGTCGCCCCCCGCGTCGGTTTCAACTACGACCTCACCGGCATGGGCACGACGATGCTGCAGGGCGGGTACGGGTTGTTCTACAACGTCGGCACGCTGATCGAGACGTCGGCGTTGTACTTCAACCCGCCGTATTTCGGGATCGGCTTGTATTTCCCCTCCGCCCAGCGCCTGCTGACGCTGGCCAACCCGTTCCCCGGCCAGGCCATCGGCACACAGCCGACCTACAACTCGCTCGACGAGAACATTCGGACCGCCTACGCGCACCAGACAAGTCTGGGGCTCGAGCGTGCGTGGTCCAGGACCACGGCCAACGTGCGCTACGTCGGGTCGTTCGGCCGGCAGCTGGTGCGCAAGCGGAACATCAACCAGGCCACGCCCGGCCCCGGACCCTTCGCGAGCCGGCGCCCCCTGCCGCAGTATGGCGACATCCTGATGGTGGAGTCCGGGGCGACCTCCGACTACCACGCGCTGCAGGTCGGGGCGGTGCGCCGCGCCGGCAGCCGCTTCACGTTCCGCGGGTCCTACACCTGGTCCAGGTCGATGGACGACCAGTCGGCGTTTCTGGCCACCGACGGCAACGACAACACGCCGCAGGACAGCCGCAACCTCGACGCCGAGTGGAGCTTGTCGGATTTCGACGTGCGTCACCGGGTGGTGGTCACCGGCGCATATGCGATCCCCGACGTCGGCGCGGGCGCCCTCGGTCGTGGCTGGCAGGTGGCCGGGGTCGTCTCGGTGCAGTCGGGACGTCCCTTCACGCCCCGGGTGAGCTTCGACAACAGCAACAGCGGCAACACCGGCGGCGGTACCTTCGCCTACGACCGGCCGAACGAAGTCACCGGCACGACGCCGCCGGCAGGCGCCCGTGTCGTGTCGTACCAGGGCCGCGCCTTCGTGATTGCCCCGCAGCACACCTATGGCAATGCGGGCCGCAACACGCTCATCGGCCCCGGCTACGCGTCGGTCGACGCCGTCCTGTCACGCCGCCTTGCACTCGGCGGCAGCCGCAATCTCGAACTCCGGCTCGAGGGCTTCAACCTGTTCAACCGCACCAACCTGCAACTGCCTGACGGCTTCGTCGACCGGCCCACGTTCGGGCAGGCGCTCTCGGCCTTCGCGCGGCGGCAGTTCCAGCTCGCGGCCCGTTTCACCTTCTGACACCACCCGTTCCACGTTCCAAGGAGCTTCCGATGCGCGTCACCCGTTCGCTGTGTGCCCTCGTTCTCTTGTTCGCCGCTGGTTACGCGACAGGTCAGTTTTCGCGTGCGGACCTGGCGGCCCAGACGGCGCCGGCGCAGAAGGTCTACGAGCTCCGTACCTACTACACACTGCCGGGCAAACTTCCCGACCTGCAGACGCGCTTCCGCGACCACACGGTCAAGCTGTTCGAGAAGCACGGCATGACCAACATCGGGTACTGGGTGCCGCAGGACGAGCCTGGCCACAGCAACACGCTCATCTACATCGTTGCGCACGACAGCCGCGAACAGGCCAAGAAGAACTGGGCCGCGTTCGGTGCCGATGCCGAGTGGGTCAAGGTGCGCACCGCGTCGGAGGTCAACGGCAAGATCGTGGAGAAGGTCAGCAGCGTCTACATGGACGCCGCCGACTACTCGAAGATCCGATAAGGCTGGCCCGCCAGCAGGCCGCCGCACGCACGGTTGCAGGACGACGGGCGCCCCGTTCAGGGGCGCCCGTCGTCGTTGCGCAAGATCACCATCACGTGCGCAGCGAGCGGCAATCCCATCACCGTCGGCGTCTCTCCAGGTCTCGCGCGCCGCTCGCTCACCGGCCCCGCGGGAACAAGGACCCGGATGCGTAGAGGCACGGCATGCCGGACCGCGATCCTGGCACCGCTGCCGGCGCCACGCATGTAGAGCACCAGCTGACCGTCGCGGCGCGTCCACGCCTGGTGCCACCCGATTGCCCACACACCACGGACTCGCGCGACGGCAGCGCTGCCTTCGCCACTGGTCGTGCCGGCCGTGTGACGCGCTGCCCAGGCCGAGATGTCGTCGGCGACGCCCCACGTGCGGTCGTGCACCACCAGGTCGTGCCCGGACTGTCGCCCGGCGCGCGTGAACGTGTACGTGCCCCCGCCGCCCGCGTTCGCGTAGCAGAACAGGCCCGCCGACCTGCACGCCACTGGCGCATCCACTGCCGGGGGACACGACGCCGGCCACTGGCCGGCGTGCAGGAGTACTTTCTCGCAGCCGGCCGTCGCTGTTGGCACCATCCCGGGTTCGCGATGTGACGTGCGCTCGGCGAAGGACTCCACCGCCGGCGAGGTCCACGCGGGGTGCGAGCGCCAGAGCCAGCTCGCCAGCGCCGTGGGGTATCGGTACGATTCGGGTCGAGTTGGTCGGAACGCCACGGTGGTCCACGCCGCGCTGGCGGCGAGCAGCGCGAGTCCGAGGGCGCGCGTCACCGTCCTGGGCGAGCCGTCCATCGCCAGCAGCCAGGGCAGGGCGAGCGGCGCGAGCCAGAGCGCGTACCGCGACAGATCGGGGCTGCCGCCCTGATTCTGGTTCGGCTGTTGACTGACCACGACAAGCAGCAGTGCTGCCGCCACGGCGGCGGGGATGGCGCCCGGCCAACGCCAGCCGCGTCGTGCCCCCAGCGCGGCGGCCACCGCCATGAACCCTGGTGGGAAGCGCAGCATGGCGCCCATGTTCACGTCGAGCAGCGGAAAGATCAGGGCGTCCAGCGACGGCCACGACGCCGTGGTGGTCCAGAGCGTGAGCGGCGAGAGGCGCCCTAGGCGCCAGAGGTAGTAGGCCGGGCCTACGGCCGCGCATGCGACGCCCAGGCACACGGCGGCGATCCACGCCGGGCGGCGGAGTTTCGATGGGTCTGCAAGGACGGCACCGACAGTGAACGTGATGGCGACCACTGCGAGCGCCGAGTTCTGCGCCGCGACCACACCGAGCAGCACAATGCTCGCTGGGTGGGGCCACACCAGCGTGGCGGCCCCGAGGGCGCATGCGATCAGCAGGTCGGCGAGCGGCTTGTCGAGCCACCAGATCATCGGGCTCGCAAACAGCGTCAGCGTCCACGGGCCGGCGCCGCGCCTGACGGCGAGTCCGAACAGGGCACCGACCAGGGCGACGTTGAGCGCCACCAGACCCCACGCGTCCGACAGGCCTGCGAGCCTTGCGACCCACACCCACGGCACGCCCAGCAGCGGATACAGCCACATGTGCGGCATGTCCCACCGTTGGTCACGCCCCTCCAGCTGCGCGACCTGTCTGGTCTGGAGTTCGAAGCCCGTGTCTGTACCGGCCCAGGTCCGCGTGAAATCCGCCATGTCCGCGGCCGAGAACGTCGGCGGCTGCAGGTCGGCCAGCCGCCCAGTCATGGCGACGTACTCGGAGGCGTCGCCGACGCTGCGCGGGCGGGCACCTGCCAGCATCACGGCCAGCCAGATCGCCGTGGCAGCGATGAGCGTGCGGCGCATCCCACCCATTGTGGGGCTGCCCACGTCGCGCTACGCGTCGGCGAGCCCGGATATGCTTGAGGGATGCGGCACGGCCCCGGCTCTTCCGGGCTTCGCGCCGCGCCAACAGAGCCATGACCAAGACCCGGACAGAGAAGGACTCGATGGGCCCCATCGAGGTGCCCGCAGATGTGTACTGGGGCGCGCAGACACAGCGGTCCATCCAGAACTTTCCCATAGGCGTCGGTCGCTTCACATGGGGACGGCCGATCATCCGTGCCCTCGGCATCCTCAAGAAGGCCGCCGCCCAGGCCAACGCCGAACTCGGCGAACTTCCCGCGGCCATCGCGGACTCGATCGTGCGCGCCGCCGACGAGGTCATCGCCGGCGATCTCGACGCGCAGTTCCCGCTGGTGGTGTTCCAGACGGGGTCCGGCACGCAGTCCAACATGAACGCCAACGAGGTCATCGCCAACCGCGCGGTGGCGTTGACCGGCGGCACCGTCGGGGTGGACCGCGCAGTGCATCCCAACGACCACGTCAACCGTGGCCAGTCCTCCAACGACACGTTCCCCACCGCGATGCACATCGCCGTGGTCGAGCAACTCGAGCATCGGCTCTTTCCGTCAGTGGGTACGCTGCGCGACACCCTGGCCGCCAAGTCTGCTCAGTTCGCCGATCTGGTCAAGACCGGTCGCACGCACCTGCAAGACGCCACCCCCATCACGCTCGGCCAGGAGATTGGCGCCTGGGTGGCGCAGATCGACTTCGGTCTGGAGTCGGTGCGGCAGTCCCTGCCGGCGCTGTACGACCTGGCGATCGGGGGCACCGCCGTTGGCACCGGGCTGAATGCGCACCCGAAGTTCGGCGACCGCACGGCCCACTTCATTGCGACAGCCACCGGCCACCCGTTCAAGTCGGCCAGCAACAAGTTCTTCGCGCTCTCGGCGCACGACGCGCTGGTGCAGACCTCGGCGGCGCTGCGGACCCTGTCCGGCGGGCTGATGAAGATGGCCAATGACGTCCGTTGGCTGGCCAGCGGCCCCCGCTGCGGCATCGGCGAACTGCTCATCCCCGAGAACGAGCCGGGCTCGTCGATCATGCCGGGCAAGGTCAACCCCACCCAGTCCGAGGCCATGACGATGGTCTGCGTGCAGGTCTTCGGCAACGACGCGGCCGTGGCGTTCGCGGGCACGCAGGGCAACTTCCAGCTCAACGTGTTCAAGCCGGTGATGGTGCACAACGTCCTCGAGAGCATCGCGCTCGTCGCCGACGCCTGCTTGGCGTTCGAGCAGGGGTGCGCGAGAGGCATCGAGCCCAACCGTACGCGGATCGAAGAGAACCTGGGTCGCAACCTGATGCTGGTGACGGCGCTGAACCGGCACATCGGGTACGACAAGGCCGCGGCCATCGCCAAGCACGCCCAGAAGAAGGGGCTGACCCTGCGCGAGGCGGCGCTGGCCTCTGGTGAAGTCACGGCGGAACAGTACGAGGCGTGGATCGTCCCGGTGGAGATGACGCGCCACCCCGAAACCCCGTAGGTGTGCCTCATCGTCTACAATCCGGGTCCGTTCACACTCAACCAGAGCCCGCCATGGACCGACGCACGTTTCTGCACCAGACCACTGCGGCCGCGGCCGCGTTCGGCTTGACCTCCTCGACCGCCGCGGCGCAACCTGCCGCGGCGCCGGCGGCACCGGCAACCAGCCGGGGCGCGCCCGTCCGCACGTTCACGTTGAAGTACGCCCCGCACTTCGGGATGTTCGAGAACTCAGCGGGCAAGGACCTCTTCGATCAGCTGACGTTCATGGCCGATCAGGGGTTCACCGCGCTCGAGGACAACGGGATGATGGGCCGGACCCCGGAGGTCCAGGCGCAGTTGGGCGAGGCGATGACCAAGCTGGGCATCCAGATGGGTGTCTTCGTCATCCAGACCGGGGGCAACAACAGCGACCGGTTCACGACCGGCAAGCCCGAGAACCGCGAGCAGTTCGTGAAGGCCTGCGGGGCGGCCGTCGAGGTCGCGAAGCGGTGCAACGCCAAGTGGATGACGGTGGTTCCTGGTGCCTTCGAGCGCAAGCTGCCGATCGGATTGCAGCACGGCCACGTGATCGACACGTTGCGCGCGGGCGCCGAGGTGCTCGCCAAGGCCAACCTGGTCATGGTGCTGGAGCCGCTGAGCGACAACCCGGACCAGTTCCTCCGGACCTCGGATCAGACCTACATGATCTGTCGCGCCGTCGATTCGCCTGCCTGCAAGATCCTCTTCGACATGTACCACATGCAGAAGAACGAGGGGCACATCATCCCGCACATCGACTGGGCGTGGTCCGAGATCGGGTATTTCCAGATTGGCGACAACCCGGGGCGCAAGGAGCCTGGCACGGGCGAGGTCAACTACCGCAACATCTTCAAGCACGTGGCCGCCAAGATGCAGGCCGACAAGCGCGACTTCATCTTCGGGATGGAGCATGGCAACGCGTTTCCCGGCAAGGACGGCGAGCAGAAGCTGATCGACGCCTACGTGGCGGCCGACACGTTCTGAGCAGCGGAGCCGTGCTCCGGCCGTCGGGCGCAGGGGGGCCTCGGCCGCGTCGCTGCAGCCGAGTAGGCTGGAGGCCGTGCGTGTCGTACCGTGAGGCCATGGCCGATGACTGGCGCAGCCTCGTGCTCACCGACCCCGCCGACATCCGCGCGCTGCTGCAGAGCATCAGCCGGGTCGCCGTGCTGGGCGCTCGCCCCGCCTCACACGCGCACAAGGCGGCCTTCTATGTGCCGCAGGCGCTGCAGCAGATGGGGCTGACCATCGTGCCAGTCGTCGTCCACAGCCATCCCGACACGCAGATCCTTGGCGAGCCGGTTTACCGTCGCCTGCAGGACGTGCCGGGCCAACTGGACCTCGTCGATGTGTTTCGCCGATCCGACGATGTGCCGGGGCACGTGGACGACATCCTCGCGCGAGCCCCGCGTGCCGTGTGGCTACAGTCGGGCATCAGCAACGACGTCGTGGCCGAGCAGCTGGCGCGAGCCGGCATCCAGGTCGTCCAGGACCGGTGCCTGATGGTGGACTACCGGAATCTGGCCCGTCATTGACGCGGGTGCATTTCGCGCTTGCGCCGGATCTGGCACCCGTGTATAGTCCCCCTTGCGCGACACGCCCTGACCGGCGTGACTAGTCCAAGGTTTGTAGAAGGCCTGGGAAGTTCGCCAGGCCTTTTGCATTTATTGCCCGCAACCGTCTTAGCGCAGCGATTGCCCCCGTCGTGGGGGAGTATGCACGACAGAAAATCAGTAGTCGGTCGGTCCGTGTGGCATGGCGGTGCTCCGATTACCGAACGAGGAGTTCGACATGCGTACATCCGGTACCGTCAAGTGGTTCAACGAGAGCAAGGGCTTCGGCTTCATCACGCCCGAGGGCGGCCAGAAGGATTGCTTCGTGCACCACAGCGCCATCGCAGGCACGGGTTTCAAGACTCTTGTCGAGGGTGAGCGAGTGGAGTTCGACATCGTACAAGGCGCCAAGGGTCCGGCGGCTGAGAACGTCGTCCGCCAGGGCCGTTAGGCTCTCGCGCTCGCAGGAATAGAACGGCCGGATCGCGAAAGCGGTCCGGCCGTTTTGCTTTGTGGCGGGTCGGGCCAGACCTCCCGACCCGGTGTAGAATCCGCGCACCCGTCATGCGAGCCCTGCTCATTTCCGCGTTGCTCATCGGAGCGGCAGCCGTGGCTGTCGTCTCGCGCCCCTCCACGGCCCAACCGGCAACGGCGCCGGCCGCAGCCGCCGCCACCAGCAGCACCGCAGCGGCACAGGCACTGGCCGCCTCCCTGATGGGGCCGGCCCGCGACAAGGCGATGCTGCCGCTCGACCACGAGGCACGCACGCAGTTGAACTACGTGCCGATGGTGCGGGCTGGGGTGGCGCTCGAAGAACTCACGGACCGGCAGAAGGCCCAGGCCCTGTCGCTGCTCAGGTCGGGACTCAGCGAGAGCGGCTATGCCACCGCGCGCACCATCATCGACCACGAGGACATCCTGCGCGAGATCGAGAAGGGGCAGGGCGTCGCCAACTACATGCGCCGCCAGCCCGGGCTCTACTACACCGCCGTGTTCGGCACTCCCGGTGCTGACGGCTGGTGGGGATGGCGCTTCGAAGGCCATCACCTGTCGGTCAACGCCACCCACACCGGCAAGGGCGGCGACGTCGTCGCGCCGCTGTTCTTCGGATCCAATCCAGCCAAGGTGCTGACCGGACCGCGTGCCGGCTTGCGCATCCTGAAGGCCGAGGAGGATGAGGCCCGCGCGCTGATGGCGCTGTTCACCGCGCAGCAGAAGGCCGCCGTCGTCATCGCCCCGGAGACGACCAACGACATCGTCACCACCAACAAGCCGCGGGCCGAGATCGCCAAGTTCGAAGGCCTGGCCGTGTCCGCCATGACGGCGCCGCAGAAGGCGCAACTCCGCGCGCTGATCGAAGTCTACGCCGCGCGGTTTCCGGCCGCGCAGCGCACGTCACAACTGGCCCGCCTCGACAAAGGCGGTGTCGACAAAGTGCACTTTGCCTGGGCCGGCAGCCTCGAGGTCGGCAAGAAGCACTACTACCGCGTGCACGGCCCCAGCCTCTTGATCGAGTACGACAACAGCCAGAACGACGCCAATCACATTCACAGCATGTGGCGTGATCCGGAGCACGACTTCGGCGGCGACCTGCTGCGCCAGCACCTGGCCAGCGTCAAGCACTGACGCCCCCAGCAGGCCCGGCCAGGCGGACCCGCCCGGTGCTCTGACCGCAGCGGCCCGCGCTCAGACCTGCGCGGGAGTCACGACGGGCGGATACGTCAGCGGCGGCAACGTCTGCTCGATGGCCGCCCGCTGTGACTCCAGCCACGGTGGCAGCACCAGCGACTCGCCGAGGTGGGCCACCTCCTCGTCCACGGCGAAACCAGGTCCGTCGGTCGCCAACTCGAACAACACCCCGCCCGGTTCCTTGAAGTAGACCGACTTGAACCAGAAGCGGTCGATGACCGGGGTCGGCCGCAGGCCCACACCCTCGATCGCCTGACGTACCAGCAACTCATGTGCGTCGTCGTTTACGCGCCACGCGAGATGGTGGACACTGCCCGTGCCCCATGCGCCGCGGTGCGCGTCCGGCGTGTCGAGGAGGTCCAGCACGCGCCCCGGACCCCCGTCGCCAAGGACATACCGCGTCCACTCGCCCTCAGTGCCGCGCTCGGTGAAGCCGAGCACGCTGGTCAGGAACCAGCCGGTGGCAGCCCGGTCACGTTCCCAGGCCCTTGCGCCGTGCAAACCGCGGACCTGATGCTCGACCGGTACCGGACTGTGGGGCCACGGTTCGAAGCCGCGCGTCGCCGTCTCCTCTGCCTCGACCAGCGCCACGTGCAGGCCATGCGGGTCCACGAGCGGCAGGACCCGTTCGCCGAAACGGGTTTCGACAGCGCCGACCGTGATGCCGTAACGGCTCAGGCGGTCACTCCAGAACCCGAGCGCACCGGTGGGCACCGTCAACTGCACCTCCGTACTCAGTCCATGGCCGAGTCGCGATGGCGCCATGTGTGACCACGGAAAGAACGTCAGGTCCGTGCCCGGATGCCCGGCGGCGTCGGCATAGAAGAGATGGTAGGTGCCTGGGTCATCCTGGTTGACGCTCTTCTTGACGAGGCGCATGCCGAGGATGCCCGCGTAGAAATCGAGATTCTCCTGCGCCGGTCCGGCAATGGCCGTCACGTGGTGTAACCCGGTGATGCTCTGCATGGTGGTCAATTCCCGGCGGAGACTCCCCGAATGCGAGGAGCAGGCCCGCGCGCCCGCGTCTGGCGCGCTCGCGTCGCGAACCTTGGCCGCTACTCGAGTATCGCGCCAGAGGTGCCGGTTCGACAACGACGCGTACGCGCGCCAGCGTGACGGCGGTGGACGCAGACCGCGTGTAGATCGATGAAAGCCCCACCCCGCGCGGCCCGTCGGCGCGCGTTATGCTTGCAAGCAGTCGTCGGGAGTGACGTTGGATCCGCGCGGGGGGCACGTGCCGCCCGCCGATACAAAAAGGAGCGGACGTGCGCTGGAGCCCTGGTGGTCAGAGGAGCAGTGATATCGAGGACCGTCGTGGCGCTGGCATGGGCGGGCGAGGCACGATCGGGATCGGCGGGGTCGTCATCCTGTTTGTCCTCAGCCTGATCTTCGGTCGTGACCTGGTATCGCCCGTGCTGCAGCAGACGCAGGCGCCGCAGGAATCGTCTGCCGAGGGTCCGCTGCAGACCACGCCCCAGGAAGAAGCCAAGGTGCTCGAGATCGGCGAGGTGCTCGACGACTTGCAGCTCACCTGGAGCCGGCTGCTCGGCAATCGCTACCAGCGTTCCACGCTCGTGCTCTTTCGCGGGGCCACACAATCGGCCTGCGGCGTGGGGCAGAGCGCGATGGGACCGTTTTATTGTCCCGGCGATCGGAAGGTCTATCTCGACCTCGAGTTCTTCGATCAGCTCGACCGCCGGTTCGGGGCACCTGGAGACTTCGCGCAGGCCTACGTCATCGCGCACGAAGTCGGGCACCACGTGCAGACCCTGCTCGGCATCGAGCAGCAGGTGCGCGGGCTCCAGCAGCGCTCGCCCCGGCAGGCCAATCAGCTGTCGGTGATGATGGAGCTGCAAGCCGACTGCTTCGCAGGCGTCTGGGGCCACTCCACGGCGCAACGCGGCATCCTCGAGCCTGGTGATGCCGAAGAAGGCTTGCGGGCGGCATCGGCCATTGGCGACGACGCGATGCAGCAGCAGTCCTCTGGACGGGTGCGACCCGAGAGCTTCACCCATGGGTCTGCGGCGCAACGCGCGGAGTGGTTGCGGCGTGGCCTGCAAAGCGGCGAGGTCAAGGCATGCGATACGTTCGCGGCTGCCGGCAGCTAATCTGCGCCCTTCCCGAGCAACTCGTTTTCGAGGAGGTCCGAGTCCAATGCACTACCTGCAGCAGTTGGTTCCCACCCGATGCGTCGTCCTGATGGCGCTGCTGACGCTGTCGATGGCTCCGCCGGCCGTCGCGCAGGGCGAACGCTTCCAGGCCACGGCCAACAACATGTCGGGTGTCGGCCGCGCCGGCGTCATCGGCCCGGTCGACATCATCATCGATCGGTACTCGTCTGAACAGGAGCGAAACCGCTTCCTCGCGGTGCTCTCCGAACGCGGGCCGGATGCGCTGCTCAAAGTGTTCCAGGACGCGCCGAGCATCGGGCGGCTGGCGGCTCCAGGGCGGATCGGATACGACATCCGCTACGCCGTCGAGTTGCCCGCGGAGGGGGGCGGCCGGCGCATCGTGGTGGCGACCGACCGTCTGATGTCGTTCATGGAAGCCCGTAACCAGCCACGCACGGTTGATTACCCGTTCACCGTCGTCGAACTCAAGCTCAACGCCGACGGCAAGGGCGAGGGACGGGCCTCGATCTACGCAAAGATCGAGGTGGACACCTCCAACAACACCATCGTGCTCGAGGACCTCGGTATTCAGCCGGTCACGCTCATGAACGTCCGCGCACGCAAGAGGAAGTAAGCGCTTCATCCGGGTGCCGCAGCAGCACAGCGCCCAGCAGCACCAGCGCAATCCACAGCGCATCGGCCAGCAGCAGATGTAGCATCTGCATCCACACTGGCGCCAGCAGCATCACGTTCACGACGCCCGCGATGAGCTGAGTCACCGCGAGTCCGGCTACGGCCCGCGCGAACCGGGCCGCGAGCGCCGTCCCGTCGCGCCGCGCCAGCGTCGGCGCGACCAGGGCCAGCAACACGGCCGTGACGATGGCGAGGGCGGGGTGCAGCATGCGCAATCGCAGCAGCACGTGCGACGTGGGCGAGAGGTCGGCGGCCAGCGCCTCGGCCAGCGTCCTGGACGGGAACAGCGTGTCGCCGAGCGCGGCGATCGCGCCGCTGACGCCAACCACCAGCACGGCCGCGAGCAGTCCCGCCAGCAGCGCCATGCGTCCAGGTGCCGCCCGCGGCGCCACCGCGGCGCCGCCCGACAGCCACCACGCTGTCAGCGCCAGCCAGGCCACGAGGATGAACGTGTTGGTCAGGTGCACGGCCATGAACAGCGCACGCGCCATGCTCGCGTTGTCGGCCACCAACTCGAACAGCACGAGGCCAGCGCCAACGGCAGCCTCCATGAGCATGAAGACCACGACCATCGCGGCCCCGCGCCGGGCCGGGTGGCCGAGTGGCGTGGCTTTGCGCACCCAGAGGAGCAGCAGGACGACCGACAGCAGTGCGATGCCGCTCGTGATGCGATGGGAATACTCGATCAGGGTCGCGGCGCCGAGGCTCCTGGGGATGAGGCGGCCATCACAGAGAGGCCAATGCGCTCCGCAGCCCGCGCCCGACCCGGTGGCGCGCACGTAGGCACCCCACCCGATCACGGCGAGGTTGTAGACAAGAACCAGCCAGGCTGTCCGGGCAAGCGTGAACACAAGCCTGATCGTATCAACGCCCGGCTCGCGGCGATCGCGGGAACCGGCACCGGCCACCTGCCGCGCTTGTCCGTCTGAACTCCACCACCTACACTCGGTACGCTGCCCGCCGCCGTGGACCCTGAGGCCCCATGACCGTTCGCGCACCCGGTGCTCGTTCCAGCCTGATCGTGCTTTGCCTCGCGGCCGTCCTGGCCGCGACCCCTGCCAGCCATGCCTCCCCGACGCCACCGCCTGCTGCACTCGTTCGGGCGCCCTTCACTCGGTCCCCACCGGCTCGCCGCGCCGCCAGGCTCGTCCCGACCGACGCGTTGGATCAGTCGGGCCCGCCGGCGCTCCCGGCGCGCCCGCGTCAGTGGTGGGGATGGGTCCTGCTGGGCCGCCTGCATCCGATGGTCGTGCACTTCCCGATTGCCCTGTTGAGCGCCGCGGCCCTCATCGAGCTCTTGCACCTGTTCAGGCGCAAGCCGGTCCCTTCCGAAGCTGGGACATACTGTCTGGCGCTGGGAGTGGTGGGCGCCCTGGCCTCGGTGGGTCTAGGCACCTTGAACGCCGGACAACAGATGATGACCGGTGACGCGGCGGCGGCTCTTGAAAGGCATCAGGTGATGGGCTGGATTTCGACGATCGCGGCGATGGCCGCGTTGGCGGCGGGGGTGAGGGCACGGCGCGCCCGCCAGGTGCGAACCGTGGCGGCATACGTGGGGCTGGTACTGGCCACGGGGGCCGTGGTGAGCGCGACCGGGCACCTGGGGGGTGGCCTGGTCTACGGTGAGGACTACCTGACCGGTGTGCTGCCGTGGAATCAGGGGCGCGCTCAGGTCGGGTCGATGGCCGGCATCACGCCAGCCGCCGGGCCAAGGGAAGCGGCCGCACCGATGTCGCGCGCCGCGGACAACAGCCCGCCGGTCGCGATCGACGCACACGACTTCGTCCCACGCGCGGCAGCACATGCCGGCCATGCAGCACGTGCGGTCGGCACCCTGCCCGTGGCCGACGCCCAGGCAGCCGAGGCCGTGGACTTCATGCGCGACGTCATGCCGATCATCAAGGAAACGTGCGTTGAATGTCATGGCCCTGAGAAGGTCAAGGCGCGGCTGCGCATGGACTCCATCGAAGGGCTGCAGAAGGGCGGCAAGAGCGGCGCGCTCGTCAAGCCGGGCGACCCGGAGAACAGCCTGATGCTGCGACGCGTGCTCGGCCTGGACGGCGAGGACCAGATGCCCCTCGACAAAGACCCGCTCAGCGAGAAGCAGATCGACACGCTGCGGCGATGGGTGGCTGCGGGCGCGACCTATCCGGCCGCAGCGTCGCAGTAAGTAGCGCCTGTCGCGCTCGGGCTCAGCGCAGCTCGAACGTGATGGCGAGATCGGACGCGGCGTCCGGGAGCGGGATCAACTCCGGGTGCCGCGTGTCGGGCTCGACGGGGTAGGTCGCGATCTCGACGGCGCGGTTGAGGTCGATCACCCTGACCAGGACCCGATGCCGGGCACGCACGCCGATCCGCGCATCGGCACGCGTGTTCCTGACGTAGAACACCGCCCGGTCAGGGCGGCTCCATTGCTGGATCCACGCCGCATTCCACAACCCCCGCAGCGAGACCAGGGCATCATCGGATTCACCGACCACCAGGCCCCGCACCAATTGCCGCATCGTCGCCACGGCCGGCGTGGCGCGTGTCCAGGTCTTTTCTGCCAGATGGATCGGGAAGCCGGGTCGCAGCGGTTCGACCATGAACAGGTACCCCGCGCCCGTGGCCGTGCGGTTCGCGTAACAGAAGCGTTGCGCGTCCAGGCACTCGTCGGGCGGGGTGTCCTGCGGCAAGCAGTGCACCGGCCACTGGCCTTCGTAGAGCAGGACTTTCTGGCAGCCTGGCGTCGCCGCCGGCACCACGGCCGGCTCGGCATGCGATACCCGCTCGGCAAACACCTCAGGACGCGGGTCGTTCCACATCGGATGGTGGGTCCACAGCCACTGCGCGAACGCCGTGGTCTGCAGGTGACCTTCCGGCCGCGACGGGGGAAAGGCCAGCAACGTCCACGCCGCAGACAGCATCGCCAGCCCGACGCCGGCCACCTGCATCGTCCGGCTGGTGCTCGTACCCGCCTGCTGGAGCAGGGGCAGGGCGAGCGGCATGATCCACAGGGCATAGCGGCTGAGGTCCGGGCTCCCCCCGTGGTTCTGGCTGATCGGCTGGCCAACCGCCCACAGCAGGGCGAGCGCCGCGAGCACCGTGGTGGCAATGAAGGGCTCGCGCAGCCGCGCCAGTTCGCGCCAGGCCAGCCACCCAGCGGCGATCATCACCGCCAGCACGAAGGGGGGATAGCGGAACACCAGGCCGACCGAGACGTCGGTGAACGGAAACAGGGCGTCCAGCAACCCCGGCCATCGGGTGACCGTCGCCGCCGTCAGTGGCGAGGGAATGCCGAGCCGCCAGAGGTAGTACGCCGGTGGCAGGGCGATGAGCAGTGCCGCGACCAGCACGCCCTGTTGCCAGCGCGGGCACATCAGGCGCGCGGGCCGCTCAATCGATCCCCAGGCCGCGAACAGAGCCGCCACCAGGATGAGTCCCGGGTTCTGACTGGCGCCGACCCCGAGCAGCACCATCGACACGGCCGGACGCGTCGTCCAGAGCAGCATGGCGCCGGCCAGACAGGCCACCAGCAGGACGTCGGGCGAAGGCTTGTCGATCCACCAGACGATCGGACTCAACAGCAGCAGGGACGTCCACACGGGGGCCGGCCTCGACAGGATCAGCGCGGCCAGCGCGCCGAGCAGTACGGCGTGGAGCGCCACAAAGCCCCAGAGCGGCGAGGCCCCCAGCATCCTGGCCACGATGACGCCCGGCGTGGCCAGCAGCGGGTACAGCCAGAAGTGGGGGAGGTCCTGCCGCCCGTCGCGTCCAACCAGATCGGGATGGGCCAGGGTGGCCGTCGCAAACGACGGGCCGAGGGCTCGGAGTTCGGCTTCAAGCGCCGGGATCTGGTCGGGCGGCAGCGAGGGCCCCTGTCCTCTCGCGAGCCCGAGCGCCACCGCGACGTGCTCGTGCCCGTCGCCAACGCGGACGGGATGTGCATGCCAGAGCGCCACTCCCAGCCAGGCCACGAGGCAGAGGGCCCAGATGTGCCGGCTCACGCCGAGCATGATACCTGCCTTCGCGTGCTGGCTCTGCCACACGCGGACGCTGCGCCCGGTGGCGTGGGACGCGCAGGCACGTGGCTGTGCCCCAGCGCAGGCCCCGGTCCCGGGCCGACCCGCCTCGCCTCATAATCGTCCGATGCACGTGCGTGAGGTCGCTGCTGGTTCGGTCACGTTGTCGGTTGCCGAGGCCGGCGAGGGCGCGCCGATCGTGTTCCTGCACGCCTTCCCGCTGACGGCCCGCATGTGGTCCGCGCAACTCGAGGCGCTGCCTGCCGGGTGGCGTGGCGTGGCGCCGGACCTGCGCGGCTTCGGACGATCCCGGGGCCCGGTCCCGGCGCGCCACGTCGCGGACCACGCCGAAGATGTGCTGGCCCTGGTGGCGGCGCTCGACGCCGGCCCCGTGGTGCTGGCCGGGCTCTCGATGGGTGGGTACATCGCCCTGGAATGCTGGCGTCGGCGACCGTCGTCGATTCGCGGCCTGGTGCTGGCCGACACCCGCGCCGACGCCGACACCGCCGACGCGGCGGCCACGCGGGTCGCGATGCAGGGTCATGCCGTGCGCGAGGGCACCGCCGCGGTAATCGACGCGATGCTGCCCAGGCTGCTGGGCGCGACCAGCCGTACAGCCAATCCGCACCTGGCCGTGCAGGTACGCCAGTGGGCGATGGCCAATGGGCCCGACGGCGTGGTCGACGCGCTCGAAGCGCTACGGACCCGCCCCGACAGTCGTGTCACGCTGGCTTCCATCACCTGTCCCACGCTGGTCATCGTCGGCGAGGAGGACCTCATCACGCCACCGCCCCTTGCCGCGGTGATCGCCGATGGCGTCACCACGGCGGCGCTGACCCACATCCCTGGCGCGGGACACCTGGCCAACGTCGAGCAGCCCGCGGCCTTCAATGCCACCCTCGCGCGCTGGCTGCACACGCTCACGCCATAGGCGCCTTGCCCCGTGTGCCGTCGTTCATCGATGCGTACGCACTTCCTCACGAGTGATACAGTGACCCGCGCCATGATCCCCTGCCTGTTCCGCCGTGCTGCCCTGGTCATGGCGACTGCGATGGCGCTCGGGCCCTACACCTGGCAACCGGCCGCGGCGCAGACCGTGTCTCCGCCCGATGTCGGGATGCATGCCTCGCTCGACGTCATCCTGGATACCTACGTCCGCGAAGGACTGGTGTACTACCGGGCCCTGCGTGCCGAACGTGGTCGTCTGGACGCCTACATCAGCAACCTGGATGTGCCGGCGGCCGCTCTGGCCGGCTGGTCCCGCGCCGAGCAGGCGGCGTTCTGGTTGAACGCCTACAACGCGACGGTGCTGCGGACGGTCGTCAACAGCTACCCGATCAAGGGCAGCCCGTCGCAGTACCCGTCCGACAGCATCCAGCACGTGCCCGGCGCCTTCGCGGCCAGGCGCCACCGCATCGGGGGCAGGCTGCTGTCGCTGGAGGAGCTCGAGAAGCAGGTCCTGCCAACCTTCGACGATCCGCGCATGTATTTCGCCCTCGGCCGCGGCTCGCTCGGCGGAGGACGATTACGCAGTGAGGCATTCACCGCCAATCGCCTCGAGCAGCAGCTGGCCGCCGTGGCAGCCGAGTGCGTCCAGCGCAACGAATGCTTCCGGTACGATCCGGCCGCCGATCGCGTCGAGATCTCGCCGATCTTCGGGTGGCGACAGGCCGAGTTCACCAAAGCCTGGTCCGGTGATGCGACGGTCTTCGACAAGCGGAGTCCGATCGAACTCGCCGTGCTGCAGATGGTGGTGCCACACGTGCTGCCGAGCGAGGCACGAGGGCTCCGGCGCAACACGTTCACCTTCGTCTACTCGACCTACGACTGGCGACTGAACGACCTGACCGACGGCGGGCCTCGCTGACATGGACCTCGGACTGGCAGGCAAGGTCGCGATCGTCACCGGCGGCAGCAGGGGCCTCGGCCTGGCCGCTGCGCGCGCGCTCGCCGCCGAGGGCGCCCGCGTGGCGATCTGCGGGCGCACCGAGGCGACCCTGGCCGACGCGGTGCGGCAACTCGTCTCGATTAACGGCCGCGCCGAAGACGTGCTCGCGGTACGCGCCGACGTCTCGCGCCAAGAGGATCTCCAGCGTCTTGTCGAGGACACGGTCGAGCGCCTCGGCGGCGTGGATGTCCTGGTCAACAACGTCGGACTCGGCAAGGGCGGCGGCCTGATGGATACGCCCGACGACGTCTGGCAGCAGGCCTTCGACCAGACGCTGTTTCCGGCCATCCGTGCCTCGCGGCTGGTGGTGCCGCACATGCAGCGCCGCGGCGGTGGCGTGATCCTGCTGATCGCCTCCATCTGGGGCCGGGAGTCAGGCGGCCGCATGACCTACAACGCCGTGAAGGCCGCCGAGATCAGCCTGGGCAAGGCCTTGGCCCAGCAACTGGCGGCCACCGGCATCCGGGTCAACTCGATTGCGCCGGGCTCCATCCTGTTCGACGGCGGGTCGTGGCACCAGCGGCAACAATCCGATCCCGAGGCCTTTGCCGAGTTCGTCGCTCGCGACCTCCCGTTCGGGCGGTTGGGTCGGGCCGAGGAAGTCGGCGATGTCGTGGCGTTTCTCGCCTCG
This sequence comes from Luteitalea sp., assembly GCA_046593715.1. Lineage (GTDB taxonomy): Bacteria > Acidobacteriota > Vicinamibacteria > Vicinamibacterales > Vicinamibacteraceae > Luteitalea. The sequence continues at coordinate 10,765 of JBKJQW010000011.1, read as the reverse complement.
TCGCGCGCGTCATGGATCAGCGGTGCCTGCGTGACGGTGGATGGATGTCAGTCGCGCAGCAACATATAGAGCCATTCCCAATTCCCAATTCAGCATTGGGAATTCCGTCCAGGTGTCGTCGTGGCTGCCGTAGCTTTCGCGCGCGTTGATTGCTGAACCGATGCTGACCACTCTTGCCGACTTCATCCAGCGCGCTGCCGACGCGCTGTTTGTGCCGTGGCTGATCGTGCTGCTGTTCGGCACCGGCCTGTTCCTGACGATTCGCTACCGCTTCGTCCAGGTGCGTCGTTTCCGTGAGGCCTTCGGCGCGATGCTGTCCAGTGTCGAGAGCGGCACCGCCGGCGCCCTCTCGCCATTCCAGGCCTTCATGACCGCGCTGTCGGGGACGATAGGCACCGGCAACATCGCGGGTGTGGCCACCGCCATCGTTTCGGGTGGCCCCGGCGCGCTCTTCTGGATCTGGGCGTACGGCTTTGTCGCCACCACCATCAAGTTCACCGAGGCCGTGCTCGGAGTGACGTGGCGGGAGGCAACCGGCGCGGCCATCCGGTCAGGGCCGATGTACGCGCTGCGCGACGGCCTGAAGCTGCCGTGGCTGGCGTCGACCTACGCGCTGATCGCCGGGGTGGCCGCCATCACCACCACACCATTCACGCAGCCCAACTCGATCGCGGTGGTCCTCGAGAGCCAGTTGGGCATGCCCACCTGGCTCTCGGGCGTGGCCATTGCCGTGCTGGTGTGGCTCGTGATCGTGGGTGGCATCGGCACCATCGGCAAGGCGGCCGAGAAACTGGCCCCGCTCAAAGTGGCGCTGTATCTTGGCGGCGGGCTCGTCGTCATCGTCACCTTTGCCGCCAACATCCCTGCCGTGCTGTCGCTGGTGTTCCGCGAGGCGTTCTCGCTGCGGGCGACTGCTGGCGGCGCCCTCGGCATGGTCGTGGCGATGCGATACGGGCTGGCCCGCGGCATGTACGCCAACGAAGCCGGCTACGGCACGGCCTCGGTGGCGTATGGGACGGCGCGCAGCCGGCACCCCGAGCAGCAGGGCCTGCAGGCCGTGATGGAAGTGGCCATCGTCTCGTTTGTCACGTCGACGATCAGCGCCATGGCCATTCTGCTGACGGGCGCGTGGCAGTCGGGTCTCACGAGCTCTGCGGCGGTGGCCTCGGCCTTCGATGCCGCGATGCCCGGCGTCGGCGGCTACGTCGTGGCGCTCTGCGCCTTCCTGTTCGGCTACACCACGCTCATCGGGTGGGCATTCTACGGCGAGCAGTTCTTCGAGTACCTGCTCGGCCGTCCGGTGGCCCACTGGTACCGCTGGACCTATTGCCTGCTGATTCCGCTTGGCGCCATCAGCCGCGTCGACGTGGTATGGGCGTGGGGCGACCTGATGAACGCCCTGCAGATCTTCCCCAACCTGGTGGGCGTGATTGGCCTCTCCGGTTTTGCCGCGCGCATCGCCCGCGGTCAGTCGGCCGACAAACCACGGTAGGGCGCTGGGGTCACCGCACCTCTGCCGTCAGGTCGACGCGCGGCCGGTACATCGTGTACCCGTCGGCCTCGCGGATCTTCTCCAGGTCCAGCAGTTCCTCGGCGAAGCATCGCAGTGCGGGCGACGTCCGCGCATCGTCGGTGACCACATAGGCGAGACGCGACGCTCGCAGGAACCGATCCCGGGACTGATAGGCGCTGTGCGCCTGCGCATCGGTGAGGGCGGGCTCCTGCGACGGCTCACTGAGGGTCACCAGCGCGCTCAGTACCGGATACCGCAGCAGCGACTCCTTCTGCTCACCGGTGACGCGTGACAGATAGCCGCCGACGAGCCGTTTGGCGTGCACGGTCTGCTGGTACTGCGACAGCGGGTTGAAGTCCCCGAGTGACGAGGTGCCGTCCCGAATCCCCAGCGGCAGTGACAACACCCGGATGTCCTGCCGGGGATCCCCGGCAATCTCATGGAAGACCGCTGGACTGGTGCCAGAGAACAGCTGGCGTGGCACGGGTGACAATTCCACCAGCAACAGGACGGTGACCACCGCCAGCACCGGGCGCCGCGTGCGGGGCCAGCGTTGGCCAATGGCACTGAGCGCCAGGGCGAAGAGCAGCGCGACGCCGAGCGAAACCAGGACTCCGAAGCGTGACGGAGAGCGGGCCTGGCCGACGATCGGCGCGTAGCGCAACAGCGCCCACGGACCGGGGATGTAGGTGTTGACGCCAGCCACGTGCACGAACGGCCCGAGCGCGAGCAGCGCGAACCCCACCGGCATCCAGAGCCAGCGGCGGCGCGCCGGCCGCCAGCCGGCGGCCAGCCAGGCAACGGCGATCACCGAAAGCGCGACCAGCGGCAGGGCGCCGGTCAGTTCGGCAAAGCCGTCGACGCGCTGCGCTTCAATCCACGCCCGGCCGCGGGTGCCAAACCACGGCGAACTCGGATTGGGCATCACAAAGGCCATCAGGTCGAGGCCCGGGGGGCTGCTGCGCCAGTAGATGGTCGGGCCCGCCACCTGGCCGCTCAGCATCCTGCCGCCGTAGGCCATCAGCACCGGCCCGAGCAGCACGGTCGCGGTGAGCAGCATGACCAGCACGAGGCGGGGATGGGCAGGAGTGAAGCGATAACGCCATTGGATGGCCGGGGCCCACACGATCAGCCCGTGGGCCAGGACGAGCAGCGTCAGCACCAGCATGGGCGTGTAGAGCGAACGCATGCTGATCTCCACACCGAAGACGTGGACCAGGCCGCCGTGCAGCGCGATGGTGAGGACAAAGGTGGCAGCCACGATCACCAGGCCGCGCGAGACGCGGGCGGCAAAGGCCGACCGCGCCGGCCCGTCGCGGCGCGACACGGAGACGAAGCTGGCCAGCACGAACGCGGCAATCAGCAACGCTCCGTACACGGCGTAATAGATGTCGCAGAAGGCTGCCCACGCCAGGGTGGCGCCAAGCGCCACCGCATCCCTCGTGCGACCCTTGCCCTCCCCCTTGACCATGATCAGCAGCATCACCGGCAACGGGGCTGCAGCCACCAGGGAGAAGTGTCCGGTGCTCCGGGCCATCAGCACCGGTGAGAAGGCAAACGCCGCTCCGGCCAGCCACGATTCCCACGAGCGGCCGCACAGCAGGTGGGCCAGGCGCGCGGTGCACCACCCCGTGAGCGCCATCATCGCGAGGTAGACGACGTTGAAGGCCCCAAGCAGTCCCAGCGGCCCGATCAACGGGTAGGCCAGGATGTCCATGAACAGGGTGTAGTTGTGCAGCGTCAGGTCGACCCGCGGCGCCAGCGACAGCACCGCGCCCGTCTGCAGTGGCATCTGGCTCTGGAGCACCTCGTGGCGGAAGACCCAGAGGTTCCAGACGTACACCCCCGTGTCACCGGACGGCGAGCCCGTGAGGTGCGTCGTGAGGTGGAGCGGCAGCGGCCAGGAAAATGCCACGGCCAAGCCGCAGAACAGCACGAGCCACAGCAATCTGGTGAGAGGGGGCAGCACGGTGATGTTGAGGAAAGAAGAAAAATGCTAGCACGGCGGTCGTTACAATTTTTACAAATTTTACTTTCTTAACCTTAGATAGACGAGGGCGCCGATCGCGGACGCCAAGCCACGTTTCGTCTCTTGATCGCCCCCCGCCGACGGCGTAGCATCGACGTGCATGACCGGCACGCTGGCGCGCCTCTCGAGCAACAAGGATCAGGCGCTGCAGGAGGCGCTCGGACACCTCGCGCCCGAGTCCCGCACGGCGTCGTCGCTGCCGGGCATCGAACCTGCGCCGGGCACCCACGCCCAGATCAGCGGCGACACGATCGTCACGGCCGTGCGTCACATTCCCGCCCAGTCGGCCAGGTACGCACCCTGGCCCTCTGACGTCGACGCACGCCTGATCGAGGCGCTGGCCGCCCGCGGGATCGAGCAGCCATACACGCATCAGGCCGACGCGATCGGCCACGCCCTGGCCGGGCGGCACGTGGTGGTGGTGACCCCGACCGCCTCGGGCAAGACGCTCTGCTACAACGGCGCCGTGCTCAGCACCGTGCTGCGCGAGCCCGGAGCACGTGCGCTGTACCTGTTTCCAACCAAGGCGCTGGCGCAGGACCAGCTCGCGGAACTGCAGGGGCTGGCCCAGATCGTCGGCGCGGCTGCTCAGCGCGACATCGGCGTCTTCACTTACGATGGCGACACGCCGTCTGACGCTCGTCGTGCCATCCGGTCGCGTGCCAACGTCGTCCTCAGCAACCCGGACATGCTGCACGCCGGCGTCCTGCCGCACCATCCGCGCTGGGCCCGCCTCTTCGAAAACCTGCGTTATGTCGTGATCGACGAGTTGCATGCGTATCGGGGCGTGTTCGGCAGCCACCTGGCCAACGTCCTGCGACGCCTGCAGCGCCTCTGTCGCCACTACGGGTCCAATCCGACCTTCATCTGCACGTCGGCGACGATCGCCAACCCCAGGGCGCTCGCCGAGCAGCTGACCGAGCAGCCGTTTGCGCACGTCGGCGAGAGTGGCGCCCCGCGTGGCGAGAAGTTCTTCGTGCTGCTCAACCCACCGGTGGTGAACCAGGCGCTGGGGATCCGGCGGTCGTACCTGTCGGAGGTGCGTCGGGTGGCGCTCGAATTCATGCGCCGCAACCTGCAGCTGATTGTCTTTGCGCAGAGCCGACTGGCCACCGAGATCCTCACCACGTATCTCAAGGATGCCTACAAGGGCCCGCCAGGCAGCACCGAGGCCGTGCGCGGCTATCGAGGCGGCTATCTGCCACTGCGTCGCCGCGAAATCGAGCGCGGCCTGCGTGAGGGGGACGTCCGGGCGGTCGTCTCGACAAACGCGCTCGAGCTCGGCATCGACATCGGCGCCCTCGACGTCTGTGTGATGGCGGGTTATCCCGGCACGATCGCCTCGACCTGGCAGCGAGCCGGCCGGGCCGGCCGGCGCTCCGGTCGCTCGGCCGCGGTGCTGGTGGCATCGAGTGCGCCACTGGACCAGTTCATCGTGCGGCACCCGACCTACTTCTTCGATGCCTCGCCCGAGCACGCGCTGATCAATCCCGAGAACCTGCACGTGCTCTTGAACCACGTCAAGTGTGCGGCCTTCGAACTGCCGTTCCAGGAGGGCGAGCGCTTCGGCGGGACTACCGTGAACACCGAGGAGATCCTCCAGGTGCTCGGCGAGGAGGGCTTCGTGCACGCCGCGGACGGGCAGTGGAACTGGACCCACGAATCCTATCCGGCCGACGCGGTCAGCCTGCGCGCCGTCACATCGGACAACTTCGTGATCGTCGACATCACGGAAGGCTCGCGCGTGATCGGTGAGACCGACTTCACGAGCGCGCTGTCGACGCTGCACGAGAAGGCGATCTACATCCTCGAGGGGGCGTTGTTCCAGGTCGAGCGGCTCGACATCGAGGGGCGCAAGGCCTACGTCCGCAGCGTCGAGTGTGACTACTACACCGACGCCATCACCTACACCAAGGTGAACGAGCTGGAGGTGGCCGAGACCAGCCTCGGCGATACGGCGGCGCCACCCGATGAGGGCGTCGTCGCGCCGCCAGGCGAAGCGGTCGCCGCGCCGCGGGCGCGGTCGATGCGCTCGCACGGCGACGTGCACGTGGCGTCACGAGTGGTGGGATTCAAGAAGATCCGTTTCTACACCAACGAGAACGTCGGGTCCGGCGACCTCGACCTGCCCGAACAACAGATGCACACGACGTCGTACTGGCTCACGGTGCCCCGCGCGCTCCTGCTCGAAGTGCCCTACGCCCCTGACGATCGACGCGATGGCGTCAGTGGACTCGCCAACGCGATGGTGTCGATTGCGCAGCTCCTCCTGATGTGCGATAGGCGCGACCTCGGTGTGTCGGTCGACAGCGGCACCGGTGAGGCCGCCGTCGGCGCATCCCCGACGGTTCCGGCCACGGGTGACGCCGACGCGCACGTGTATCTGTACGACAACTACCCGGGTGGCATCGGCTTCAGCGCGCCGCTGTTCCGCATGCACGCGGCGTTGCTGGCCCAGACCCAGCAGCTCATCGCCAGTTGCCCCTGCGAGACTGGCTGTCCCTCCTGTGTGGGCCCGGTCGGGGACATCGGGCCACGGGCCAAGCGCGTGGCGCTCGACCTGCTGGCGCGACTGCAGGCGCCCTCGACGTCCGTGCCAGACGAGGTGCCTTTCTAGCGCGATGGCGTCATCCTCACTTGCGCGCCTGCGCGACATCGCCAGGGGCACTGGCGCCCCCGCAGCCGGGCTCACGGACACCAGCGGCGCGGCGCCATTCGGACAGACACCGGCGGGCGCCCGTCCCGAGTTGTCCTACGAACCTGTCGACGACGAGGGGCTGCCGATCGACCCGCGCCTGACACCCACCGACGGGCTCGAGTCCGCCATCGCCGGGGCGCGGGTCGAGCACGGCGCCCACGGCCCCTGTCTGGTCGTGGACCATCTCTTCGAGGGCGACCGCAGTCACGGCCGAGGGCGCGTCGACGAGTGCGGCGCCGTCCGCCTCGACGACACGCTCGACCTGCTGGCAGGACGGCCGCTGCGTGGCACGCCAGCACCTGAGGGAGAGCCCGCCCTGCCAAAGCGTCTCGTGTACTTCGATCTCGAGACCACCGGGCTGAGTGGAGGGGCAGGGATGGTGGCGTTCCTGGCCGGCGTCGGGGAATGGACGCCCGACGGATTCCGCACCACGCAGTTCCTGTTGCCCTCGTTTGCTGCCGAGCGGGCGATGCTGCACGCCCTCAACGCCTACCTCGGCGACGATGCGGTGCTGGTGACGTACAACGGCCGCACCTTCGATGTACCCGTGATGGAACTACGCGGCGAAATGCAGCGTGTCCCGCAGGTGGTGTGTGCCATGCCACACCTGGACATGCTTCACGCCGCCCGACGACTCTGGCGCATGTCCGATCAGGGCGATCGGTCGTGCAAGCTGACGCACCTGGAGGAATCGGTGCTTGGCGTGGGGCGGGTGGGTGATGTCGGCGGATTCGAGATACCCGCCCGCTTCTTCCAGTTCGTGCGTGGCGGCCGTGCCGACCTGCTGGAACCGGTGCTGCTACACAACCGGCTCGATCTGTTGTCGCTGGCGGCGCTGACCGCGCTTGCGCAGCGGCTGGTGTGCGAGGGACGCCACGCACCGCCGGCTGGCGCCACCGCGTTCGGCCTCGGCGCCCTGTACGAGCGGGGCGGCTGGCTCGAGCCGGCCGTGGCGTGCTTCAGGGCGGCGGCTGACGACCACTGGCAGACCCACGAACTGCGGCGCGCCGCGGCGCGCTCACTGGGTCGGCTGCTCCGCCGGTTGCGTCGTTTCGAGGAGGCGGCAGAGGCCTGGCACATGCTCCTGCGCCTGGGCGGGCGTCCGCAGCTGCTGCGCGAGGCGCGTGAGGCGCTTGCCATCCATCACGAGCACAGGGGTGGGCAACTGGAAGAAGCGCGCCGCCATGCCGAGGCGGGCGTGGAGCAGGCCATCGGCAGGGGAGAACGGGAACAGTTCGGGCGTCGGCTGGCCCGGCTCGAGCGGAAACTCGCGCGAGCCACGCCGGAGACGACGCTCTGGTCTGATTGAGGGGAGGTGTGCTGTCTCGCCTTCGCAGCGTGCGTGCCCGCCAAAGCCTTGGCCAGGCGGGTGCACCGACCGCGATGCGGACAGCGCGCGCTGCGGGTTAGGCTGGCGCGCCCTTCTTCTGCTTGTCGGCTGCCGCCTTGCGGGCGGCCAAAGTCGTCGCACCGTACTTGCGGGTGAAACGTTGGACCCGACCCTCGGTGTCGACGAGCTTCTGGCGACCCGTGAAGAACGGATGGCAGCTGCTGCAGATCTCGAGGTGCAGTTCCTTCTTGGTCGAGTGCGCTTTCCAGGTGGCGCCACAGGCGCACCGGGCATCGACGTCGTGGTACTCAGGATGAATCGCTGGCTTCATTGCATGGCTCCTTGGTCAGCGGCCAAACCCAAAGCGTAGCACAACCGCCCGACCCCTGCGCCGTTGGGCTCAGGCGTGTGGCCGACAGAAACACCGGCCCGGAACTTGCTATACCTTTGGGGCAGGACGTGCCCCCTGTGAATGGTTGGCCCGCACGCTGCGGGAAATCACGGTCACGAGCGCCGCCGTCGATCACATTTCTGTGTATCGAGCGACCGTTCTGTCATCGGGCACCCGGAGTCTCATGTTTCGACACGCCCTGCTTGCGTTGACGGTTACGTTGGTGAGCGGCACGGTCGCCAGGGCCGACACGATCGGTGCCGGCACTGCTGCCTCCCTCGACGGCTTCATCTATTCCGAGTCGGCGCTGCCGTTCGAGGCCTTCGAGTGGAGTGCCCTGGATCTGGCCGCTTTTGCCGCCTACGGAGGCGACTTCGCCAACGTGCGTCGTCCCGTGACGCCTGTCTTCGTCATGCTCGAGGACCCAATCGCGGTCGCTCTTGCCGTGCCCCACGAACAGGGCGCCGACGACGAACAGCCACAGTTGCAGTCGATGGCCAGCCGAGAGTACTTCGACCCAACGGCGGCAGGACTTGCCTTCGACTCGTCACTGGCAGCGGCCGACGACGCCGATGTGCCCGAACCTGGGGCGCTGTTGCTGGTCGGCCTCGGCCTGCTCGGCGCGTCGCGACGGTTGCGCCGCGCCTACGCCGAGCGCTGACCCGTCCAGTATCCCGGGAGCGCCAACCAGACGTGCGGCCGCCGTGCCGCCTTTGGTAGGGGCGGCGCCCCGAGCCGCCCCTGTACGGGCACGTCGGGGACGTGCCCCTACCCGACGTCCCTGCCGCTTACGGAATGACGTGGGTGCGGTCCCAGCGATGCTTCCGGAGGTCGGCCATCAGTCCCTCGCCAAGGCGTCGGCCGTCCGACACCGCTGTGTTCTCGGCGACGTGCTCGGCCTTCCGCATGCCGGGAATGGTCGTCGACACGGCGGGGTGGGCGAGGATGAATCGTAAGGACAACTCGGCCAGGGTCATGCCGGCCGGCACGTCCTTCTGCAGCACGTCCACCCGGTCCAGCGTCTCGCGCAGGTTCTCGGGTGTGAAGTAGAGGCTGCGCCAGTCGGTGGCGGGAAAGGTCATGTCGCGGGTCATCTTGCCGGCGAGGCTGCCTTCGTCGAACGGGACCCTGGCGATGATCGCGACGTCGAGCCGCTGCGCGGCCGGAAACAAGGCATCCTCGGGGTTCTGGTCCAGGACGTTGTAGACGACCTGCACGGCGTCCACCTTGCCGGTCTCGAGCGCCTGCAGCACGTTGGCCGGCTGCCAGCGATTGACGCTGATGCCGAAACCCTCGATCTTGCCCTGCGCCTTCAGATCTTCCGCGGCGCGCTGCCAGCCCTCGTCAGCGGCCCACGAGTCGTCCCACACGTGCAGTTGCTGCAGGTCGAGTCGCTCGACCCCCAGGTTCTGCAGGCTCTTCTCGGTCATCTCGACGATGTAGTCGTACGGAAAGACCTCCGAGACCGGCGTCTCGGCCGTGCCTGGCCACTTCCGGTTCTTTGGGGGCACCTTGGTGGCCACGTAGAGCTTGCGGCCCGTTTGCGCCCGCAGCGTCTGTGCCAGCAGTTGCTCGGAGTGGCCATCGCCGTACGCCCACGCCGTGTCGTAGAAGTTGACCCCGGCCGCAACGGACCGGTCGAGCGAGGCCAGCGACTGTGCGTCGTCGCTCCCGCTCCACCCGCCCATACCCCACATGCCGTATCCGACTTCCGACACTTGCCACCCGAGTCGTCCGAACCGTCGCGTCTGCATGATGCGATGGTAGACCACGTTCGGGTGGCGGGTGTCGCGCTATCGGCGAACGACCGTGCAGTGGCTACTTGCCCCCGGACATGGCTGCGAGGAATTCGCTGTTGCCCTTGGTCTTGCCCATCTTGCCAAGCAGCAGCTCCATCGCCTCGGTTGCCGAGAGCGGGTTGATCACCTTGCGCAGCACCCAGATGCGGTTGAGGTCTTCCTTCGGGATGAGGAGTTCCTCCTTGCGGGTGCCGCTCTTGGTGATGTCGATGGCGGGGAACACACGCCGATCCGCGAGCTTGCGGTCGAGGTGAATCTCCATGTTGCCGGTGCCCTTGAACTCCTCGAAGATGACCTCGTCCATGCGCGAGCCGGTGTCGATGAGCGCGGTGGCGATGATGGTCAGCGAGCCGCCCTCTTCGATGTTGCGGGCCGCGCCGAAGAAGCGCTTCGGGCGCTGCAGCGCGTTGGAGTCGACGCCGCCCGTGAGCACCTTGCCCGAGGGCGGCACCACGGTGTTGTAGGCCCGCGCGAGGCGGGTAATGGAGTCGAGCAGGATGACCACGTCCTTTTTGTGCTCGACCAGGCGCTTGGCCTTCTCGATGACCATCTCGGCGACCTGGACGTGGCGCGTGGCGGGCTCGTCGAAAGTCGAGGAGATGACCTCGCCCTTCACCGAGCGCTGCATGTCGGTAACTTCCTCAGGCCGCTCGTCGACCAGCAGGACCAGCAGGAACACCTCTGGGTGGTTGTCGGTGATGGCCTTGGCGATGTTCTGGAGCAGCACGGTCTTGCCGGTGCGCGGCGGCGCAACGATCAGCGCGCGCTGGCCCTTACCCTGCGGCGAGATGATGTCGATCACCCGCGCCGATTTGTCCTTGACCGTCGGATCGAGGGTATCGAGGTTCAGCTTGCTGTCGGGGTAAAGCGGGGTGAGATTGTCGAAGTTGACACGGTGGCGGACAGCTTCGGGATCATCGAAATTGACGCTGATCAGCTTGTTGATCGCGAAATAACGTTCGCCATCCTTGGGCGCGCGGATCTCGCCTTCGACCGTATCTCCGG